>NZ_JBFUIM010000002.1:0-532127 GCF_056401875.1 Roseateles sp. P4_D2
GGGCCAGCGCAGGTGCAGCGCGGCGGGTGTCAGCTCGACGGCTTGCGGGAGATCGCTCATCGGTCCACCCCGGCCGGTGCACCCAGGCGCTGCAGCGACAGGCGCACGGCCTTGCGGACCTCGGGGTCCGGGTCAGCGGCGGCGGCCTGCAGGGCGGGCACTGCCGCCCCGTCGCCGATGTCGCCCAGCGCGATGGCCGCCTCCTTGCGCAGGTTGCCGGCGGGGTGGATGAGGGCCTGGCTCAGCACGGGCAAGGCCTGCGCGTCGGCAATGCGGCCCAGCGCCCGGGCGGCGCGCAGGCGGACCTGCCAGTAGTCGTCGTCCATGGCGGCGCGCAGCGCGGTGGCGGCGGCCGTGGCGCGCAGCTTGCCGAGCGTGGAGGCGGGGCGAGGCGGCATGGGCTAGCAGACGTTCGCCGGAGCGCGGGTCCTTCAGCTCCGTGAGGGACTGGGCGGCGGCAGTGGCGACTTCGGGTGTGTCGCTCAGCGCAGCGGCCAGCGCGTCAACGACGGCGGGTTCGCTCAGCCACCCGCATGCTGCAGCTGATAGTCGCGCAGCGAGCGCAGCAGGGCCTGCTGGCGCGCGCCGGGCTGCAACTGGCGGGCCACTTGCTCGAAGCGCCCCACGTTGCCGGCGTTCAGGAAGGGCCCGACGTTCTCGGCCACCGACTGCGCGGCCTGCCAGCCGCCGGTGTGGACGAGGCCGACGAACATGTCGTCGTAGCCGCTGGACAGGCCGAGCTGCTGCCACTGCTGCAGGACCGGATAGGCCTTGGCAAGCAGCACCGCGTCATAGGTGCGGCTCAGTGCCGCGACGGCCGCCGCCGCCGTCTCGGCCGACGGGGGCAGCCGGGCGGCCATCGCCAGGGCCGCGGCCTGCACATGGCCGTCGGGGAAGGCCAGCAGCTCGCGCGCCCACGCGGCCTGGTCGGCGGGGCTGCCATGGGCGGTGAGGCGGTCCAGTTGCTCGAGCAGCAGGCGCACCACCTCGAAGTGCTCGTCCAGGCCTTCGCCGCGGGTCAGGCGGCAGCTGTCGGTGGCGTGGCAGCGGACCAGCGTGCGCAGGGCCTGCGCCGGCGGCGCGCTGCCGAGCGATGCGACTGCGGCGGGCTCGACAGCGGCTGTGGCAGCCGGCAGCGGCCCGGCCGGCGTCGAGGCGCTGGTGGACGGAGCTTGCGGCAGCGCCGCAGGCGAAGCGGGCCGGGCGGTGGCGGCGACGGGCACGGCGTCGCCCCGCTGCGTCCACCACAGCCCTGTCACCACGGCCGCGGCGGCGGCCAGCGTCAGCGCTGCCTTCATCGCCGCTCAGGGCTGCAGGGCGAGGAAGGCCACGGCCGGCCAGCGGTTGGTCCGGCAATAGGCGGCGTTGCCGGAACGCACCAGGCAGGCGTTGACCAGGGCCGTGCCGAAGGGGCCGTAGACGTCGGTCTCGGTGGCGCCGTTGCGGGTCACGGTCTCGGTGCAATGGAAGCGGTGCGCCATGGAGCGCGCCGCGCCCCGCGGGCAGTCGCCATTGCCGGTGGCTGCGGCGGCCAGAGCCTTGCTCCAGATCGGCATCGCCAGCGCCACGCCGTCGACGACCGTCGCACGGTTGGCCGTGCAGACCGCGCCGCCTGAACCGTCAACACAAGCCTGCACCGCTGCGGCCGTGAAGGGGCCGTAGGTGGAGCTGGTGCTCATGCACTGGCGCAGATGGTTGTCGTAGCGCGTGCCATTGGGGCAATGGGCGTGCTTCTGTGCCGACGGCGTAGCGGTCGGCAGCGCCCAACTGGCCAGCGTAGACGCCGGATAGAGGTTGCCGGCAAAGATCCAGCCCTCGCGCAGCACGCCGTCGTTGTGCGTGTACTCGACGCGGTAGTAGAGGTTGTTGGCCGACGCGGTGCCGAACACCTCCTTGACCTGCACGGCGGTGTTGGCGGGAATGGCGATCAACAGCGCACCGCCCGGCGTGGCGCGCATGTTGAGGTTGGGCACGACCTTGACCCAGTCGCCCGCATAAGCGATGGCGCCGGGGCCGGCTGGCGCGGCACCTACCGCCAGCGTGGCATGCGTGCCGGCATCTCCTGCGTCGACCCAGCCATCGGTCAGCGCGCCATTGATGTCGGCACGGATGCGATACAGGCGCTTCTGCTGCTGCGCGCCGCTGACCATGAAGTCCAGCACCTGGTAGGTGCCCGCCGCCGCCTGGCCCAGCACCATGCCGCCCGGCGCCGAGCGCAGGTCCAGCGGCTGCAACGTGGCGATCGCGCTGGCCAGCGACTGCAGGCCGGGCACCTGGGCGCGGCAGAGCTGGTGGCGGTTGTGGTCGATGCGGGCGTAGCTGGCCGTCTGCGCGACATACACCTGCGTGATGCTGCCTTCGTCGAAGCTGGCTCGGCCGGCCAGGCAGGCGGCGTCGCGCACGTCGTCCACGCACTCAAGCGTGTTGTTGCCGGCCAGCACGCAGGCGGCGGCGCCGACCTGCAGCAGCTTGCCGGGCTCGACGTTGCCGCCCACCGGCACGGGGCAACTGGGGCCGTTGTCCATCAGGCAGGCCACGTCGATGCCGGCGGCCTTGTTGAGGTCGGCGATGTCGACCAGCCAGAGCTTCGCGTCGTAGTTGTCGCGGTAGCCGTTGTCCTTGGCCACGTTGACATCCGACCCGTTCTGCCAGCGGCAGACCTTGGTGGGGCCGCCGTTGTAGGCCGACCAGGCCGAGCGCGCGCGGCCGCGCCAGTACTCGTCGACCTGTGCCGTCGTGCCCGTCGGCGTCGTCACGCCACCCATGCAGGAAGCCGGTGCGGCCTCCCACGCCGCGTAGTAGATGTCGATCGCGTAGGTGAAGTTCTGCATCATGTTCCAGCCCTTGCCTTCCTGGAGCTGGACGAAGTGATAGCGGTCGTCGACCTGCATCATTCCGTGGCCGTGGCCGCTGTCGCCGCGCATCATCTTCAGCGCATAGGGCTGGCCGGCGGCGGTCTGCGCGTCGCGGTAGTGCGACCAGAAGGTCTCCTGGCGCAGCGTTGCGTAGGTGCCGCGCTGGAAGGCTTCCAGCTCGCGCGCCGACACTGCCGGCTTGCGCGAGCGCAGGTAGCGGTCGCTCGCGTCGCGGATGACCGGGTACATGGCCTGCATGTAGCGCTTGCGCTCGTCGACGAGGTTGGCTGACGCGTCATTGAAGATGGTGCCGGTGTAGTTGCCGCGCACGAAGCTGTCGGGACCGAAGGCGTTGGCGTCGCAGCCCGAAGGGGCGCGGCCATGGGTCCAGGTGCCACCGACCTTGTTGGTGCAGGCCCAGTCGTTGGGCGTGGGCGTGTAGCCGGCATGGGCCGTGGTGGCCAGGCCAAGACACAGGGCGAAGAGAGCAAGTGCTTTCATGGCGGCCTCCTCAGCCCTGACGGCGGCGTGCCGCGATGGCCAGCAGGCCGGCGAGCATCAGCAGCACGCTGGCGGGCTCGGGCACCGCGGCCACGTCGCCGACGCGCACCGCCCAGGCCTGGGCCAGGGTGTCGGTGGCGAGCTGGTCCTGCAGACCCATGCCCATGAAGAAGCTCAAGGCCCAGCCGGGTTCGGAGGCCGTGCCCGTCCAGAACACCGGCCCGACCGGGCTGTTCGGATCGACGAGGCCGCTGAACGAGCCGGTCTGCGTGGGCCCGGCGGCCGTGTTGCCCAGGCTGGCGTAGAAGAGGTGGCCCAGCTCGCTGTTTGCACCGTTGTTGTTGATGCCGATGTCGGTGGAGCCGTCCTCTGAATAGTCCAGCTGCAGCGCGCTGCCATTGACCGGCGCCACCACCGGCAGGCGCCAGTCGTCGAAGCCGCCAAAGCTCAAGGAAGCCGCCCATTGCAGCGCGTCGGCCTGCGTGCGCAGCCCGCCGGTGGTGGCATCGGCCAGCCAGGTCAGGTTGGTCTGCGTGTCGTAGACCATGGCGCCGTTGGCACGCGGCTGCAATTCGGCGCGGGCCGTTGCACCGATCAGCAAACCAGTTATTGCCAGGCCGGCAAGCAGCGTCTTCTTGGTCATGGGCGGGGCGACGGCGTCGCGTGAACTGAGGGCGGGTCGCATGGTCTGCAAAACCACTGTGCAGCGACCAGCGGGTTAGTCCGGCAATGCCCTGCCAATTCAAGCGGGCGGCATAACCGCCTGGAATGCGCCCTGCCATGCACGAAGATGGGCTTTCCTGGCGTCAGCGGGACAATCTCCGGCCCACCGCCGCGCCTCCCTAGTTCTCGGGGTCGACGACCTCCGCGTCCCCGCCCGCATGCCCATCGCCGACTGGTTCTCGCCCGCTCAACTCTTCGGCTATGTCGCCTTTGTGCTCGGCGTCGGCTGCTTCTTGCAGACCGATGACCGCCGCTTCAAGTGGTTCATGACGGGCGAGTGCATTGCCTATGTCGCCCACTTCGCGCTGCTGGGCAACCCGACGGCGGTGGTGAGTTCATCTCTGTCCATGCTGCGTTCGCTGTTGTCGCTGCATACGCGTTCGGTGTGGGTGGCCGTCGTCATCGTGGCGGCCAACCTCGGTTTTGGCTTGGGCCTGGCCCACAGGCCCAGCGACTGGCTGCCGCTGACGGCGTCCTGCCTGGGCACGATTGCCCTCTTCACGCTGCAGGGCATTCCGATGCGGCTGCTGATGCTGTGTGGCACCGGGCTGTGGATCGCCAACAACCTGATCGCAGGCTCCATCGGCGGCACGGCGCTGGAGGTGGTTATTGCGGTCATCAACCTGACCACCATCGCAAGGATGATCAGGTCTCGCCCAGCCGCTCGAACTCCGCAATGACCTGGGCTCCATACAGCAGCAGCGTGGCCGCGACCTCCAGGCTCAACAGCACGGCGATGGCCGTGGTCAGGGAGCCGTAGACGGTGCCGATCTGCGACAGCGTGCCGAAGTACCAGACCAGCACATGGCGCGACAGCTCCCACAGCAGGGCGGCGGCCAGTGCACCGATCAGCGCCAACGGCAGCGACGGCCGCCCGCCCGGCATGACCATGTAGACCGAGGCCAGCACGAAAACCTCGCCGGCAAACCCCAGCAGATAAAGCATGACGCCGGACACCCCGTCCAGCGACCAGCTGAAGCCCAGGAGCTCCACCTCGCGCTGACCCAGGGCCTGGAAGCGGCCGGCCACCAGCGTCACCAGCAGCAGGCCCACGCTCAGGCAGAGGATATAGACATAGGGGATCAGCGCCGAGATCAGGAAATGCCGCTGGTTGAGCTTGCGCCGGTGATGAAAGATGGCCGACATTGCGCTCTCCAGCACGGAGAAGGCCAGCGAGCTGAAGAACAGCATGCTGACCAGCAGCACCCAGCCCATCACCTCGCGGTGGGCCAGGAAGCGCGCCAGCTCGGCCACCACGGCGGCCGACTGCCCCGGCACCAGCCATTCCAGGTAGCGGCCCACCGTCTGCAGCAGCCGCGCGGGGTCGACCCAGTGCGACAGCGCGATGACGCTGAGGATCATCAGCGGCACGATGGACAGCAGCGCGTAATAGGCCACCGCACCGGCCAGCAGCAGGCCCTGGTTGGCGCGGAAGGATTTGAGCGTCTGCCAGGCGAAGCCCCAGGGGTTGTGCAGCACGCGGGCGGTCTGGCGCGCAAACTGTTGGGTGAAAAGGCGCATGTCACAGGGTCGGCCACCAGCACCGCAACGCCTTGTCGGCCGCCACAACGCCCCCGTGTCGGACGGCGCCGTGAAGCGTGCAAGAGCGAGCACGGGTGGGTGTAACAGCGCGTACGCTGCTCCGTCATGAGCGCCCTTCCCAACAGCACCGACCCTGCACCGCCCACCAGCGAACCGTTGCGCCTGCACATGCCGGTGGACGTGCGCAGCTTCTCGCTGGCGCTGCTGGCGCTGGTGGCCGTGCTGTTCACCCTGCATGTGGCCGCTGCGGTCTTCGTGCCGTTGCTGCTCGGCCTGATGTTGAGCTATGCACTGGCGCCGGTGGTCGAACAGCTCCAGCGGCTGCGGCTGCCGCGCGCGGTGGCCGCAGCCATGCTGCTGCTGAGCCTGGTGGGCGCTGTTGGTTGGACGGGCTATGCGCTCTCCGACGACGCCGGCAAGCTGCTCGAATCACTGCCCGCAGCCACCGAGAAAGTGCGCGCGGCCGTGGCGGCCCACCGGCCCGGATCGAGCAGTGCCCTGGTCCAGATGCAGAAGGCGGCCACCCAGCTGGAGCAGGCGGCCGAGGCCGGCGCGCCGGGACCGGCAACAGCAAGCTCGCGCGGCATCACACGCGTCGTCGTCGAGCGGCCGCGTTTCAACCTGCATGACTATCTCTGGACCGGCACACTGGGCCTGCTGGCCTCGGTGGGCGCGGTGATGGTGGTGGTGTTCATCGCCTTCTTCCTGCTGGCATCGGGCGACACCTTCCGGCGCAAGCTGGTGCACCTGGCCGGCCCGACATTCGCCAAACGGCGCCTGACGGTCCAGACCCTGGACGAGATCGGTGCGCAGATCCAGCGCTACCTGCTGGTGCAGGTGTTTACCAGCGCCGTGGTGGGCCTGACCATCTGGCTGGCCTTCCTGCTCGTGGGCCTGGAGCACGCGGCCGTCTGGGGCGTGGTGGCCTTCGTGCTGGACTTCGTGCCCTATCTCGGCGCCGCCGTGCTGACCACCAGCGCGGGCCTGATGAGCTTCGTGCAGTTCGGCAACGTGGACATGGCGCTGCTGGTGTCGGGCATCGCGCTGGGCGTGCACACGCTGTCGGGCAATCTGCTGATGCCGTATTTGAGCAGCCGCAGCAGCCGCATGAACGCGGTCGTCGTGTTCATCGGCGTGCTGGCCTTCGGCTGGCTGTGGGGCGTGTGGGGCCTGCTGCTCGCCGTGCCCATCCTGGCCAGCGTCAAGGCGGTGTGCGACCGGGTGGAGGGGCTGCAGCCCATCGGCGAGCTGCTGGGTACCTGAACGGGTGGCCGCCGGCCGCGCCGCATAACGCTCCGCTGACGCTGCCGCGGCTAGACTGGCTTTCTCCTCACCTGGCTGGAGCCCCTCATGAACCGTGTCCTGCCCTGGGTTGCCGCGCTCACGTTGAGCATCGGACTCGCACCGGCCTGCCTGGCCGCCTACACCGCCACCGCCGAGGTCAACGCCCAAGCGCTGGGCCAGGCCTCGGTCAACGAACTCGCCCCGGTCGTGTTGGGGTCGAGCGACCAGCAGCGCGACACGCGGGCCAGCGGAACGGCCACTGCCAGCGTCGGCGTCGGCAGACATGCCCAGGTGGGTACGGCCGATGCCGGCGGGGGCGCCAGCAGCTGGGCGCAGGTGGCGGCGGGGGGCATTCAACTGCAGGCCACCGGCACCGGCAACGGGCTGTTCCTGTCGCCCGGCGACGCCTGGTTTGCGCGCATCCTCGGCCGCGGCACCGCTTACGCCGGTGCCAGCTTCAGCGACGGCCTGACCTTCTCCGTGCCCGGGCTGGCGGTCGGCGCACCGCTGACCTTGACCTTCGGGATCAATGTCACCGGCAGCATCTCCAGCATGGGCCAGTTCGCCCAGGGCCTGTCGGGCTACGGCACGGTCACCGACATGCGCTGGCATGTCTCGCTGGGCAACCTCTCCGACGGCCGCAGCGAAAGCGAATACAACAGCAACGGCCTGATCGACCGCAGCGCGGTGGCTACTGGCCTCAGGAGCTTCGTGGCGACGGTCGGCAACGGCGTGCCGACGGTGCTGACCATGGAGGCCTCGGTGGGCGCCTCGGCGCAGGGTGGCGTGAGTTGCCGCGGTTGTGGCTTCGCCGCGCTATATGCCGAGGGAAACTCCTACGCCGACTTCAGTCACACCTTCGCCTGGAACGGTATCCAAGGGGCCCTCGATGCCGCCGGCAACCCGCTCGCGCTGGCCGACCTGCAGGTCATGTCATCGTCGGGCTTCAATTACCTGAGCGCCTGGTCGGCCCCGGTGCCCGAGCTGCCGTCGCCTGCGCTGATGGCGGCCGGCCTGCTGGTGCTGGCGGGCTTCGTTGGGAAGCGCCGCCACCCTCGCTGAGGCCGCAAGCCGTTTCATTTGGGGCACCATGCGGCTCATGTCGCGCGCCTGCCCTGATCGAGTCCTGCTGCGTCTGGCCGACGCGGCGCAGCGCGTGGAGTTGGGCGGGTTGCAGCAGCCGCTGGCCGCCAGAGATGCGGCGCGGCTGGCCTGGCTCGCGATCGAGGGGCCGCCGGCTGGCGCGAGAACTACCTGACCCGCGCGCCGGTGCTGGTGCAGGCTCTAACGATTTGCCGAGTAGTTCACCGGCAGCCAGTCATAGCCCTTGCCGTCGGCGCGCAGCTTGCCGATGCCGGGGAATGACACGTGCGTGACCGCCACGTAGTAGCCGTCTTTGGCCGCAGCCGCATAGGCCTTCTCGCGGGCGGGCGCGGCGGCCTTGGGGTCGGAGTCGAAGCTCATCGTCACGGCCGGCTCCGGGAACTGCACGGCGGCGACGTGCATCAGGTCACCCCAGAACATCATCTTCTGGCCCTTGCTCTCGGCGACGTAGTTGCTGTGGCCGGGCGTGTGGCCATAGGCCGGGTAGGCCTTCACGCCGGGGACGATCTCGACGCCACCGGCACTGCCGTCGAAGGGCTTGAAGCGGCCCGCGTCGGCATACGCCTTCACGTTGGCCGCGATGGCCTTGGCACCGTCGCCCTTGGCGACCTGTTCGGGTGCCAGCCAGAAGTCGGCGTCGCGCTTGTCCACGCGCAGCGTCGCGTTGGGAAAGTTGGCCTTGCCGTCGACAGCCGTGCCGCCGATGTGGTCGCCGTGCATATGCGTGATGACCACTTCGTCGACCTGCTCAGGCGCATAGCCCGCAGCCTTGAGGTTGGCCAATACCCGGCCCAACGTCGGGCCGTACAGGCCAGCGGCGCCGGTATCGACGAGGACGATCTTGGCCCCGGTGTTGATCAGGTAGGCGTTGAAGGATGTCTCCAGCGGCACGCCGAGGTAGGCGTGCTGCAGGGCCTTGACCGTGTTGGGCACGGGCTGCTGCAGCAGCTTGTCGACGGGCAGGTCCAGCGTGCCGTCGGACAGGGCCGTGACCTCGAAATCGCCAAGCTGCATGCGGTACCAGCCCGGCGCCTGGCCCTTGAGCTGCGGGCCGGCGGCGAAGGCTGTGGTGGCACTGAAACCAATGGCGATGGCGGCGGGAAGCAGGCGTTTGAGCATGGGTCGTCTCCGAGGGATTTGGGGCAAGCGGCGCAGGATAGCTGCGGGTTTCGTCCCTTGCAGCCCCAAGGGTCGTTGTCTGCAAACTGGACACCGTCCGCGCCGGCAAACGACTGGAATCCGGACGGCCTCAGCGCCACGGACGGCAAATTCGCGGGTTAGCTCGCAAGGGTTTGCCTGTAACTCGCCCCGACTTGGCGCGGGCATGGCTTTTGCGCTTTCTCTCCTGGTTCCGAACACAACAACCAGGAGACAAGCCATGACCCGACGCCTGCCGGCGCCCTCGCCGCTGCATTTCGCCATCCTCGCCACGCTGGGCGCCACGATCGCTCTGCCGGCAGCCGCACAAAGCGCAGTCGAGCCGGCGGTGACGACGCTGGAGGTCGTCAAGGTCACGGCGCGCAAGCGGGAGGAGTCGCTGCAGGACGTGCCGGTGGCGGTCACGGCGCTGACCGCCGACCAACTCGACAAGCTGGCCATCAAGGACCTCGGCGACCTGCAGGGCCAGGTGCCCAACCTGACCATCTACGCCGCACGCGGCAGCAACACGACCATCACGACCTTCATCCGCGGCGTCGGCCAGGCCGACCCGCTGTGGGGTGTGGACCCCGGCGTGGGCATCTATTTCGACGACGTCTACATCGCCCGACCGCAGGGCGCGCTGCTGGATGTGTACGACGTGCAGCGCGTGGAGGTGCTGCGCGGCCCGCAGGGCACGCTGTACGGCAAGAACACGATTGGCGGCGCGGTGAAGTACGTGTCCAAGCCGCTCCCCACGACGACCGAGGGCTCGGTGACGCTGGCGATCGGCAGCTATGGCCAGGTGACGGCCAAGGGCGGCGTGGGCACGGCCGTCAATGACGGCCAGATCCGTTTCCGTGTCGCCGGCGCCAGCCTGAACCGCGAGGGCTACGGCAAGAACCTGACCGACGGCAGCCCCGTCAGCGACCAGGCCACGACCAGCGGCCGCGTGTCCCTGGGTTGGTTCCCGACGGGCTCGAGCTTCAACGCCCAGGTTTCGGTGGACCGCACACGCGACGACTCGCACATGCGCGGCTTCCAGCGCCTGAACGTCAGCGCCTTTGACCCCGCCAAGACACCGCCCACCCCGGGCCGCTACGACATCGCGACAGGCATGCCCAATGCCAACGGCACCAGCAGCGAGGGCGAATCGCTGACGTTGAACTGGGGCGCCAGCGAGGCCTGGAGCCTGAAATACATCCTGGCCCATCGCGCTTCTGACACCAGCACCTCCATCGACTTCGACGGCCTGCCCAACAGAACAGCTGACGTGCGCGCCGAGTACCACGACAGCTCGCAGAGCCATGAGCTGCAGGCCATCTACGAAGGCCAGAACAGCTCGGGCGTTGTCGGTGTCTACTACTTCGACGGACGCGCCGGCGGCACGGTGCGCAACAATTTCTTCAACCTCTCATTCGGTACGACCAACGGCCTGGTCTACACCGAGGGCAAGGCCGTCTTCGGCGACTGGAGCTGGCGCCTGAGCCCGGCCTTCAGCGTCAGCACGGGACTGCGCTACACCAAGGAGGACAAGCGCGCCGTCGTGCTGAACCAGGCCTTCGCCAACGATCAGTTCAGCGGCACGCCCATCGCCGTGCCGGCCAATTTCGACAAGAGCCTCTCGGTCAGCAACACCTCACCGCGCCTGTCCCTTGAATACAGGGCCAGCAAGGAGATCAAGCTCTACACGACAGCCTCGCGCGGCTTCAAGAGCGGCGGCTACAACATCCGCGCCAACACCGTGGCGTTCCCGTCTTCGGGCAGGCCCTTCGCCGACGAGAAGCTCGACTCGCTGGAACTGGGCGCCAAGATGATCCTGGACGGCGGCCGCCTGGAGCTGAACACGGCCGTGTTCCACAACAAGTACAAGAACGTGCAGCTCTCGGTGTTCACGAGCTACACCCAGGCCAACGGCCAGCCCGGCTTCTTCGGCGACTTCACCAATGCCGGCAAGGCGACCGTGCAGGGCGCCGAGGTCGAGTTCCTGTGGATGCCGACCCCCGCCTGGCGCATCAGCGGCAACCTGGCCACGCTGGACGCCAAGTACGACGAATACATCGACCGCGGCGTCAACGTGGCCGACCAGAAGAAGTTCACCAACACGCCCAAATACCAAGCGGGCCTGAACATCGAGCACAACGCAAAGCTGGCCATGGGCACGCTGCGCTCGCGGCTGGGCGTCACCCACCGCAGCAAGGTCTACCCGACGACCGACCTGTCCGAAGCGCTGGCCCAGGATGCCTACACGCTGGTCAACGCCGGCCTGATCTGGGAGAAGGACGCCAAGCTGAGCTTCTTCCTGCAAGGCAGCAACCTGACCAACAAGGCCTACAAGACCGACGGCTACAACATCGCCGCGCTGAGCGTGCTGAACGCCTACTACGGCCCGCCACGCACGTTCACGATTGGCGGGACGTTCAAGTTCTGATTCAGCCAGGCCCCCGCGGCCCATCTGATGCTGTCGGCCCCCGCGCATCACCGGGCGCCTGCATGAAAAAACCCGCCTCCCGGCGGGTTGATCGTCAGCGCGGGATCGGCTCCTCAGGCGCGACGGCGGCGCGAACTCGCCAGACCCAGCAGGCTCATCCCCACCAACGCCAGCGTTGCGGGCTCCGGCAGGACGCCGCTGCGGTTGTAGTTGACGCCCCTGGGATCGTCCATCGTGTTGCAGCCAGCGCCGAAGCTCTGGCAGTGAAGGGTCAAGCCACCATTCCCAGAGCGGGTGTAGTTGGCCGCAAAGGAGATGGTCGACTGAAGGGGTGCACCAGTCCAGAAGAACAGGTCGAGCTCGACGGAGTCGGCGATATTGCCCAGGTAGTTTTCGGTCCAGCCCGACAAATTGACGGACGGGCCGCTTGCGATCACGTAGTTCGGGTTGACCAGATTCGCCACCCAGCCCGCCGGCAGAGTCGAAAGGCCAGGGCCGGCGAAGGGACCGGCACCCGTGTCGCCGACGATGAAGAACTCGACCGTCGTCGTCGGTCCGCAACCTCCGCAACCTTGCGTGATCACCCAGCCCGCGAATGCCGCAGGGGCGGCGAACAGCGAAGAAGCCAGCAGCGAAGCTGCAGCAACGAATTTCATGAACTTGGTCATACCCCCACCCCATCTATTTGGAAAAGCCACATCGGCAATGGGTTCGCTCGCAAGCATCGAGCCAAGACAGAAAAACCTATAAGAATCATTAACTTGCTCGAGTATTTCGGTATGCATCTTCACAGTGTGTCAAATTGTTCGACAACCTCGGATGCGGGGGGCGCTGCATTGGCGACCTGCGGTTGACGGCCGCGTTACATTGCCCGTCGCCATGCCGTTGAGCCCACCCTCAGCCACTCCCCTCGACATCCCCCAGGACGTCGACGGGCTGTTGCGCCTGGCCGCCCAGTCGATGTTCGACGTGCTGGCCCGGTCGACCGAAGGGATGATGGTCGTCGACCGCAACCACCGGGTCGTCTGGATCAGCGACGGCTACAAGCGCTTCCTGCCGGCGCTGGGGTTCACCGACGAGCATGAGTTCGTCGGCAAGCGCGTGGAGGACGTGGTCCCCAACACGCAGATGCTGCAGGTGCTGGAGACCGGCAAACCGGTGCTGGTGGATCTGCTGACCAACAAGGCCGGCACCTTCCTCGTCAGCCGCCTGCCGCTGCGCAACGACGCCGGCGAGGTCATCGGCGCGCTGGGCCTGGTCCTGCTGGATCACCCCGAGACGACCATGCAGCCGCTGATCCAGAAGTTCGCGCGGATGCAGCAGGAACTGGAGGACACGCGCCGCCAGCTCGCCGCGCAGCGCCGGCCCAAGTACACGATTGCCAGCTTCATCGGCACCAGCCCCGCAGCGCTGGAGGTCAAGCGCCAGGCCCGCCGCGTGGCGCAGACCGACTCGACGGTGCTGCTGCTCGGCGAGACCGGCACCGGCAAGGAGCTGATGGCCCACGCCATCCACTCGGCGTCGCGCCGCGCGCACCGGCCGCTGGTGGGCGTCAACATCGCCGCCGTGCCCGAGACGCTGCTGGAGGCCGAGTTCTTCGGCGTCGCGCCCGGTGCCTACACGGGCGCCGACCGCAAGGGCCGCGACGGCAAGTTCAAGCTGGCCGACGGCGGCACGCTGTTCCTCGACGAGATCGGCGACATGCCGCTGGCGTTGCAGAGCAAGCTGCTGCGCGTGCTGCAGGAGCAGGAGGTCGAGCCTCTGGGTAGCAACACGGTGCTGCGCGTCGATGTGAGAGTGATTGCCGCCACCAGCCGCGACCTCGCCGCCATGGTCGCCGCCGGCCAGTTCCGCGCCGACCTGTACTACCGCCTCAACGTGCTGCCCATTCGCGTGCCGGCGCTGCGCGAGCGCCTGGACGACATCGAGGCGCTGGCCGAGGCCCTGGGCGAAGACATCGCCCGCCGCAGCGGCATGCCGCAAAAGCTGCTGAGCCCCGATGCCATCGAGTGGCTGATGCAGCAGTCCTGGCCCGGCAACATCCGCGAGCTGCGCAACACGCTGGAGCAGGTCAGCCTCATGAGCGACGACATGCAGCTGACGGCGGCCACTTTCCAGGGCGGCTCGGCGTTGCCGACCTCCGCGCCCGCGCCGGTACCTCAGCCCGCCGCCCCGGTCATGACCACGGCCCAGGCCGTTGCGCCTCTGCCCGAGCTGATCGAAGCCCTGGAACGCGACGCCATCGCCCGCGCGCTGCAGGCCACTGGCGGCAACCGCATGGCGGCGGCCCGGCTGCTGCAGATCTCGCGGGCGTCGCTGTACGAAAGGCTGGCGAGGTGGCCGGAGCTGGAAGGTAAAGAGGCCTGACACAGGCGCTTCGCGGACCCGGCCATGCACATCCACAAGGATCCGCTTCCGAAGGGCTACAGCTTCGTGCTTCGCTCCAGCCAGCTCGAACGCGCGTTCGAAGCCGCGGGAATTCGCACCGAAACCTCGCTCTGGCACACCAGCTCCAACAGCTTCGTCATTGCACGTTTCGTGCTGCCGAATCCGAATGTGGCTCACGAACGGTTCCACATCTCGGCCGGCATCGTTCCCGCGGCTCGTGCGCGTGAGACCCGCGAGCGCCTCGAAGCCACGGTCATACCGCAGCTGATTGCCTGGGCCAACAGCGTGCTTGGGTTGCCAGCGAATTCCACGCGACGCGACAAGCAGCGATTCGAGGTGGACCTGTCCAGGCTCTGACGCTCGATCTGGAGAGTCTGAATCTCAGGCGACGTCCAAATCCTGGACACTCAACTTGGCGGTTTCGACCAAAAACCTGGTAGCAACCCGAAGAGAAAACCGCCCCGGCGACCCCTTCCCCGCCGGGCACGGCCCTTGCAAAAAGGGAAGACACCGTCTGCCGATAGAGCAGGCCCGAACTTCAGGAGACAAGCCTCATGCGCCCCATCACGCGCCGCTTTGCCATCGCCGCCGCCCTGGCGGTCGCCCTGCCCGGAATCGCTCTGGCTGCGGACAAGGAAATCCGCATCGCCCACGTCTACAGCAAGACCGGCCCCCTGGAGGCCTACGGCAAGCAGACGCAGACCGGCTTCATGATGGGCCTGGACTACGCCACCGGCGGCACCATGACCGTGGCGGGCAAGAAGCTCGTCGTCATCGAGAAGGACGATCAGGGCAAGCCCGACGTCGGCAAGAGCCTGCTGGCCGCGGCCTATGGCGACGACAAGGCCGACATCGCCGTCGGGCCGTCGTCCAGCGGCGTGGCCCTGGCCATGCTGCCCGTGGCCGAGGAGTACAAGAAGATCCTGCTCGTCGAGCCCGCGGTAGCGGACTCCATCACCGGCGACAAGTGGAACAAGTACATCTTCCGCACCGGCCGCAACTCCAGCCAGGACGCCATCGGCAACGCCGTCGCCTCGGACATCCAGGGTCTCAACATCGGCATCCTGGCCCAGGACTACGCCTTTGGCCGTGACGCGGTGAAGGCCTACAAGGAAGCGCTGAAGAAGGCCAAGATCGTCCACGAGGAATACCTGCCCACGGCGACGACCGACTTCACCGCCGGCATCCAGCGCCTGGTGGACGCGCTGAAGGACAAGCCCGGCCCCAAGGTCATTGCCGTCGTGTGGGCCGGCGCCACGCCGCCCTTCGGCGCGCTGGCGGCCCTGGACCTGCAAAAGCGCTACGGCATCGGCGTCGGCTCGGGCGGCAACATCCTGCCGGCCATGACCGCCTACAAGCAGTTCCCGGGCATGGAGGGCGCGACGTACTACTACTTCGGCATCCCGAAGAACCCGGTCAACGAGTGGCTGGTGGCCAACCACTACAAACAGTTCAAGAACCCGCCCGACTTCTTCACGGCCGGCGGCATGAGCGCGGCGATTGCGCTGGTGGAAGCGCTGAAGAAGACGGGCGGCGACACGGCGACCAACAAGCTCATCAAGATGATGGAAGGCATGAGCTTCGAGACGCCCAAGGGCAAGATGACCTTCCGCGCCGAAGACCACCAGGCGATGCAGTCGATGTACCACTTCAAGATCAAGGTGGACCCGGCGTTCCCGTGGGGCGTGCCGGAGCTGGTCAGGGAAATCAAACCCGAAGAAATGGCCGTGCCCATCCGCAACAAGCGTTGAACGCGGACGGCCTGTGCTCGAAACCAAGAACCTGACGATCCGCTTCGGTGGCCACGTGGCCGTCGACGGCGTGTCGTGCGCCTTCCAGCCCGGCACATTGACAGCCATCGTCGGACCGAACGGTGCGGGCAAGACGACCTACTTCAATCTGATCTCGGGTCAGCTGCCCGCGAGCAGTGGCGAGGTCTGGCTGGATGGCGAGAACCTGACCAAGCTGCCGGCGCCGGTGCGCACGCGGCGCGGCCTGGGCCGGGCGTTCCAGCTGACACAGCTGTTCGCGCACTTGACCGTGCTGGAGAACGTGCGCCTGGCTGTGCAGGCGCGACATGGCAAAGGCTTGCACATGCTGTCGGTGTGGCTGTCGCACAAGGAGCTGATAGCCGAGGCGCGTGCCATTCTCGACCGCGTGCGGCTGGGTTCACGTGCGGACGACCTCGCCGCCAGCCTGCCGCATGGCGACCAGCGCAAGCTCGAAGTGGCCATGCTGATTGCACTCGACCCCAAGGTCTATCTCTTCGACGAACCGACGGCCGGCATGAGCGTGGACGAGGTGCCTGTGGTGCTGGACCTGATCCGCGCACTGAAGGCGGAGAAGAAGCACACGCTGCTGCTGGTGGAGCACAAGATGGACGTCGTGCGCGAGCTGGCGGACCGCATCATCGTGCTGCACCAGGGCAAGCTGGTGGCCGATGGTGACCCGGCCACGGTGATTGCCTCGCCCATCGTGCAAGAGGCTTATCTGGGGGTGGCGGCATGAACCTTCTGGAGTTGCGCGGGGTTCATACCCACGTCGGGGCGTATCACATCCTGCATGGCGTGGATCTTGCCGTGCCGGCTGGTCAAGTCACGATGCTGTTAGGCCGCAATGGCGCCGGCAAGACGAGCACGCTGCGGACCTTGATGGGGCTGTGGACGGCGAGCGCGGGCTCGGTGCACTTCAAGGGCGAGGACATCACCAAGCTGGCGACGCCGGACATTGCGTCGCGCGGCATCGCCTATGTGCCGGAGACCATGGGCATCTTTGGTGAGCTGAGCGTGGCGGAGAACCTGCTGTTGGCGGCTCGTTCGGCCAAGCGGTTGGGGGATCTGGATGCGCAACGGCTGGAGTGGCTGTTCGGGTTGTTCCCGGCGCTGAAGACCTTCTGGCAGCACCCGGCGGGGAAGTTGTCGGGTGGGCAGAAGCAGATGCTGGCGATTGCCCGCGCCATGATCGAGCCGCGCGAGTTGCTCGTCATCGACGAGCCCAGCAAGGGGCTGGCACCGGCCATCGTGCAGAACCTGATCACGGCGTTGCGGGAGCTGAAGAAGAGCTCGCAGACGACGGTGTTGCTGGTGGAGCAGAACTTTCGGGTGGCGGCTGAGTTGGGCGATTCGGTGGCGGTGATGGATGACGGAAGGATCGTGCATCGCGGTTTGATGCGGGAGTTGATCGAGGATTCGGCGCTGCAGCAAAGGTTGCTGGGGTTGTCGTTGGGGGCGCATCAATGAGTGCGGCTTCCTTTTTGGTTGCTATTGCGGAGAGCGCGCCTGCTCGCTGCATTGCCGGGAGTCCGTCCCGGCGGCCGGGTAACTTTCTTCTGCGGGGCCAGAAGAAAGTCACCAAAGAAGAGGCCCTGAACCGCACACCAGCACCACATGCACGAGCTGCGCCGTGCAACAGCCGCTTGGTGAGTGGGAAGACGCGAACCGCTGCGCTCTCGCTGCTGTCCTTATCGGCCGCACCATCCATCGCCACGACGGGCCGCCTAACGCGCGGCTGCACGCCGTGCTCACCAGAAATACCGAATACAGCGTCGCTCGGGCGACGCGATGGCGGGACGACTCGGTCGTCTTGCGTAGGTTGGGGTGAGCGCAGCGAACCCCAACGCCCCGCCACTCACCCGCTTCGGCGTCGCCCCAGCGACGTTGCATTCGCATTTGTTGATGAGCCCGGCGTGCAGCCGGCGTTAACCGGCGTGAAGGGGCGATGGATGGTGCTCGTCACAGGGACAGCAGCGAGAGCGCAGCGGGTCGCGTCTGCCCGAAATGAAAGTGCGCGTTTTCGCGCGCCGCTCATGGCGTCGTCGCGATCGTGTGCGGTTCAGCGCCTCTTCTTTGGTGACTTTCTTCTGGCGCCGCAGAAGAAAGTTACCCGGCCGCCGGGACGGACTCCCGGCAATGCACCGAGCCAACACGCTCTCCGCAAGAGCGACCAACAAGCATGAAGCTTGACCCGAAGCCCCTCACGCTCCTCGCAGCAATCATGCTGCTGGCCCTGCCCCTCACCGGCAGCCCCAGCACCTGGCTCAACCTGACTCTGGCCGGCATCGCCATGGGCCTCATCATCTTCGTCATCGCCTCCGGCCTGACCCTGGTCTTCGGCCTGATGGACGTCCTCAACTTCGGCCACGGCGTCTTCATCGCGCTGGGCGCCTTCACGGCCACCACCGTGCTCGCCGCAATGGCTCCTTGGGCCACCAGCCCCGACGTACTCGCCAACCTCGCTGCCCTCGCAGCTGCATGCGCAGCCGGCATGGCCATCGCGGCAGCGGTGGGTGTCGTCTTCGAGCGCGTGCTCGTCCGCCCGGTCTATGGCCAACACCTGAAGCAGATCCTCATCACCATGGGCGGCATGATCATTGGCGAGGAGCTGATCAAGGCGACCTGGGGCGCCCAGCTGATCCCGCTGCCCATGCCCGACGCACTGCGCGGCATCTTCCTGTTCGGTGATGTGGCGGTCGAGAAGTTCCGCGTGCTGTCCATGCTCATCGGCCTCGCCGTGCTCATCGCGCTGCTGCTCGTGCTGAACCGCACCAAGATCGGCCTGCTGATCCGCGCCGGCGTGCAGGACCGCGAGATGGTCGAGGCGCTGGGCTATCGCATCAAACGCCTCTTCGTCGGCGTGTTCGTCGCCGGCTCCGCGCTCGCGGGCCTGGGCGGCGTGCTGTGGGGCCTGGTGCAGCAGGGCGTCACGCCGCAGATCGGCGCGCAGGTCAACCTGCTGCTCTTCATCGTCATCATCATTGGCGGCCTCGGCTCGACGGTCGGCTGCCTGGTCGGCGCGCTGCTGGTCGGCCTCGTCGCCAACTACGCCGGCTTTATCGCGCCCAAGGCGGCGCTGTTCTCCAACATCGGGCTGATGGTCGCCATCCTGCTGTGGCGCCCGCAAGGCCTCTACCCGGTGGGAGCGAAATGAGCCCACCCCCGTTGCGCTTCGCGCTCCCCCTCAAGGGGGCACTGCCAGTGGCCTGGCGAAGCCAGTTCCACGGCAGTCGCTTGGTTTTTTATTCGGCGTTCGCATCGTTGATCACGCGCAACGAAGCGAGGGGTTTCCGATGACATCCGTTTTTCGTTCTCTGCTTTCACACGACCTGCCGCGCAGCCGCATCCTCGGCGCGCTGTTGATCGCCTGCTCCGTCGGCCTGGCCGGTGCGCCTTTCATCTTCCCGGGCACGCAGGCGCTCAACGTCGCGGCCAAGATCCTCGTCTTCATCCTGCTCGTCGCCAGCTACGACCTGTTGCTGGGCTATACCGGCATCGTCAGCTTCGCGCACACGATGTTCGTCGGTATCGGCGCCTATGGCATCGCCATCGCATCAGCGCGGCTGGGTGCGGATTGGACGTCGCTAGGCATCGGCTTCCTCGCTGCGCTCGTATTGAGCGCCGTGCTGGCGCTGGCGATGGGACTGGCCAGCCTGCGCGTGAAGGCCATCTTCTTCGCCATGATCACGCTGGCCGTCGCGTCAGCCTTCATGACGCTGGCCTCTCAGCTGAGTGACTTCACCGGCGGCGAAGACGGCCTGAACTTCCAACTGCCTTCAGCGCTGCGGCCCTCGACCGAGTTCATGGAAGAGCCCGTGCTGGGCATCATGCTCGACGGCCGGCTGCTGACCTACTACGTTCTCTTTGTCGCGGTGACGCTGTTGATCGCGCTGCTGCTGCGCATCGTCAATTCGCCCTTCGGCCGCGTGCTGCAGGCCATCCGCGAGAACGAGTTCCGGGCCGAGGCGATCGGCTACCGCACGGTGGTCTACCGCACCGGCGCCAACGTCATCGCGGCGCTGCTGGCCTGCTGCGGTGGCGCGCTGCTGGCGCTGTGGCTGCGCTACACAGGCCCAGAGACCGCCATGAGCATGGAGATCATGCTGGACCTGCTGCTCATCGTCGTCATCGGCGGCATGGGCACGGTCTACGGTGCCGTCATTGGCAGCGTGCTCTTCATCGTCGCGCAGAACTACCTGCAGGCCCTGCTGAAGATCGCCGGCTCGCTGGTCGACGGCGTGCCGGTCTTGAGCACGCTGATTTCGCCCGACCGCTGGCTGCTGTGGCTGGGCCTGCTCTTCGTACTGGCCGTCTACCACTTCCCCGGCGGCATCGTCGGGCGGCTGCGGCTGGCGGCGTGGACGCATGGGAGGGCCAAAAAATGAGATCGCGCTACCTCAACTGCCTGGGTCGCGAGATCCACATCACCGAGTGGGGTGACGCGGGCGCACCACCCGTCATCGCCTGGCATGGCCTGGCGCGCAGCAGCCGTGACTTCGACGACTTCGCGGCCGCACTCAGCAGCCGCTGGCACGTCGTTTGCCCCGACACCTTGGGCCGCGGCCTGTCGCAGTGGGCCATCGACCCGGCCCGCGAATACTGCCTGGAGTTCTATGTCGAACAAGCCGAAGCGCTGCTGGATCAGTTGGGCTTGCAGAAGGTGCATTGGGTGGGCACGTCCATGGGTGGCGCCATCGGCACGCTCGGCGCAGCTACCCAGTTGCGCGGCCGCATCAAGCGCCTTGTGCTGAACGACAACGGCCCCGAGCTGGCAGCCTCGGCGCTGACACGCATCAAGGCCTACGCCGGGCAGCCGCCCAGCTTTGCAACGGTGACTGAGCTGGAGGTCTATTTCAGAGAGATCTACGCGAGCTTTGGTGATCTGTCCGACACGCAATGGCGCCACCTCACCGAAACCTCGCTGCGCCGCCTGCCCGATGGCCGCGTGACAACGCATTACGACCCGGCCCTGGTGCAGCAGTTCGATCACCATCCCGACGACTACGAGTTGTGGGCGGCCTGGGACCAGCTCGACCTGCCCGTGCTCTGCCTGCGCGGCGAGGACTCGACGCTGTTGACCGCCGAAACGGCGCAGGCCATGCGCGAGCGCGGCCCGCGTGCTGCGGTCGCGCTGATCCCCGGCTGCGGCCATGCACCGGCCTTGAACACACCCGAGCAGATTGGCTTGATCGAGCGTTTCCTCTCCGCGGACCAGACCCCGTGAATGCCCGTAAGCCAGCGTCATGCTTGAAGGCCTAGAGTCGCGCAGCTAACCCGGAAGTCCATGAGCGAATACATCCTCGAGACCCAGGACCTGACCAAGGAGTTCAAAGGCTTCACGGCCGTGGACGCCGTGAACCTGCAGGTGCATCGTGGCCACATTCATGCGCTGCTAGGCCCCAACGGCGCGGGCAAGACGACCTGCTTCAACTTGCTGACCAAGTTCCTGACGCCGACGCGTGGGCGCATCGTCTTCGCCGGCACCGACATCACTGGCGAGACCTCGGCGCAGATCGCGCGGCGCGGTGTCATCCGGTCTTTCCAGATCTCCGCCGTGTTCCCGCATCTCACGGTGCTGGAGAACGTGCGCATCGGCTTGCAGCGCTTCACCGGCACGAGCTTTCATTTCTGGAAGGGGCTGACAGGGCTGAAGACGCTGGACGCCAAGGTGCTGTCGCTGCTGGAGCTGGTGGACCTGCGCGACATGGCCGCCGTGAAGGCCGCCGACCTGCCTTATGGCCGCAAGCGTGCGTTGGAGATCGCCACGACGATGGCGATGGAGCCGCAGCTGATGCTGCTGGACGAACCGACGCAGGGCATGGGGCACGAGGATGTGGACCGTGTGACGGCGTTGATCAAGCGCGTGGCGGAGGGCCGGACCGTGCTGATGGTGGAGCACAACATGAAGGTGGTGGCGAGCATTGCGGACCGGATTACGGTGCTGGCTCGTGGCGCTGTTCTGGCCGAAGGTGATTACGCGACGGTGTCGAAGCATCCGGCGGTGCTGGAGGCTTATATGGGTACGGATGCTGCCGAGTTGCAGGGGGCGCATTGATGGTGCTGCTGCTCGCTGTTGTTGGTTGCTTGGCGGAGAGCGTGCCTGCTCGTTGCATTGCCGGGAGTCCGTCCCGGCGGCCGGGTAACTTTCTTCTGCGGGGCCAGAAGAAAGTCACCAAAGAAGAGGCCCTGAACCGCACACCAGCACCACATGCACGAGCTGCGCCGTGCAACAGCCGGCCGGTGAGTGGGCAGACGCGAGCCGCTGCGCTCTCGCTGCTGTCCTTATCGGCCGCACCATCCATCGCACCACCTGCCCGCTTAACGCGCGGCTGCACGCCGGGCTCACCAGAAAATCAAATACAGCGTCGCCCGAGCGACGCTGCATTCCCTGATGAGTTCGGCGTGCAGCCGACGTTAAGCGGCGTGAAGGGGCAATGGATGGTGCTCTTCACAAGGACAGCAGCGAGAGCGCAGCGGTTCGCGTCTTCCCGAGATGCAGGTCAGCGTTTTCGCGCGCCGCTATTCGCGGCGCCGCGGTCGTGTGCGGTTCAGGGCCTCTTCTTTGGTGACTTTCTTCTGGCCCCGCAGAAGAAAGTTACCCCGCTGCCGGGCGGGACTCCCGGCAATGCAGCGAGCAACCACGCTCTCCGCCAAAGCAACCCGAAGCAACGAGCAAGCTGACAAAGCCATGGCCACCCCAGCACTCGAAATCCAAAACCTCCACGCCTGGTACGGCGAAAGCCACATCCTCCACGGCATCAACCTGTCAGTCCAACCCGGCCAGGTCATCACCCTGCTCGGCCGCAACGGCGCCGGCCGCACCACCACGCTGCGGGCCATCATGGGTTTGACGGGAGCAAGAAAAGGCTCCATCAAGATCCACGGCGAAGAGACCATCGGCCTGTCCACGCACCGCATCGCCAACCTCGGCATCGGCTACTGCCCCGAGGAGCGCGGCATCTTCGCCAGCCTGTCGACCGAAGAGAACCTGCGCCTGCCGCCGCCGCTGAAAACCAAGCGCGGCAAGGTCATGAGCGAGACCGAGATCTACGCGATGTTCCCCAACCTCGCCGAGCGCAAGAACAGCCCCGGCACGCGCCTGTCCGGCGGCGAGCAGCAGATGCTGGCCGTCGCCCGCATCCTGCGCACGGGCGCCGACATCCTCTTGTTGGACGAGATCTCGGAAGGCCTGGCCCCCGTCATCGTCCAGGCCCTGGCCCGCATGATCCGCACGCTGAAGAGCCAGGGCTTCACCATCGTCATGGTGGAGCAGAACTTCCGCTTCGCCGCGCCCCTGGCCGACCATTTTCTAGTCATCGAGCACGGCGAAGTCGTGCTGTCCTTCCCCGCAGCCGACCTGCCGGCCCACCAGGCCCAGATGGACGAGCTGCTCAGCGTTTGAATCCAAACAACCCACCGGAGACAACCATGAAAAAGACCCTCATTGCCGCCGCGCTCGCC
Organism: Roseateles sp. P4_D2; assembly: GCF_056401875.1. Lineage (NCBI taxonomy): Bacteria > Pseudomonadati > Pseudomonadota > Betaproteobacteria > Burkholderiales > Sphaerotilaceae > Roseateles > Roseateles sp. P4_D2. The sequence goes on from NZ_JBFUIM010000002.1 coordinate 23,199, forward strand.
ACCTGCGGCCTTGCCGCCCAGGCCCAGATCTCGGGCGACGTCATCAAGATCGGTTTCCTGACCGACATGTCCAGCGTCTATGCCGACATCGACGGTGCCGGCGGTGTCGAGGCGATCAAGATGGCCATCGCCGACCTCAAGGGTGTGGCCGCGGGCAAGAAGGTCGAGCTGATCTTTGCCGACCACCAGAACAAGGCCGACGTCGCCTCCGCCAAGGCGCGCGAGTGGATGGACACGCAAGGGCTCGACCTGCTGGTGGGCGGCACCAACTCGGGCGTCAACTTGGCCATTGCCACCGTAGCCGCCGAGAAGAAGAAGCCCTTCATCTCCATCGGCGCCGGCAGCTCGGCCCTGACGAATGCCAATTGCACGCCCTACACCATCCACTACGCCTACGACACCGTGGCCCTGGCCAACGGCACGGGCGCCGCGGTGACCAAGGCCGGCGGCAAAACCTGGTTCTTCCTGACCGCCGACTACGCCTTCGGCGCGGCCCTGCAGGCCGACACGGCCGCCGTCGTACAGAAGAGCGGCGGCACGGTCAAGGGCAGCGTCAAGCACCCGCTGAACGCCAACGACTTCTCCAGCTTCCTGCTGCAGGCACAGGGCTCCGGCGCGCAGATCCTCGGCCTGGCCAACGCGGGTGGCGACACCATCAACACGATCAAGGCCGCCAACGAGTTCGGCATCACCAAGGGTATGAAGCTCGCCGGCCTGCTGATGTTCATCAACGACGTGCACTCGCTGGGCCTGAAGACGACCGAGGGCATGTACCTGACCGACTCCTGGTACTGGAATCAGAGCCCCGAGGCACGCGCCTGGAGCCGCCGCTTCTTCGACAAGATGAAGCGCATGCCCTCGTCGCTGCAGGCCGCGGACTACTCGGCCGTGACCCACTACCTGAAGGCCGTCGACGCCACCAAGACCGACGACGCCGACAAGGTCATGGCCAAGATGAAGGACACGCCGATCAACGACTTCTACACCAAGGGCACCATCCGCAAGGAAGACGGCCGCGGCATCCACGACATGTTCCTGATGCAGGTCAAGTCGGTGAAGGAATCGACCGAGCCCTGGGACTACTACAAGGTCGTGACGCGCATCCCGGGCGACGAGGCGTTCACCAAGCTCGCGGACAGCAAGTGCCCGCTGGTGAAGAAGTGAACGTGAACCCCTCGCCCAGCCCCGCGCTGCTGGACGCGCGCGTTTCTGGTCGGTCCCCCGAGGGGACGCCGATCGATGCCGGCGAGAGCCGGCATCGACATCGGCCCTGGCCGCCCTTGGGAGCGGCCCGGCGGGCGTCCAGGGTCTGAACACGATTGCCATGACAGAAATCTTCGGTATTCCGCTGCCGGCCCTCTTGGGCCAGCTGCTGCTCGGCCTGGTCAACGGCTCGTTCTACGCGATGCTGTCCCTGGGCCTGGCGGTCATCTTCGGCATGCTCAACATCATCAACTTCGCCCACGGGGCGCTGTACATGATGGGGGCTTTCTTCGCCTGGATGGGGCTGGAATACCTGGGGCTGAACTACTGGCTCATGCTCGGTCTCGCGCCGCTCGCGGTCGGCCTCATCGGCATCGTCATTGAACGCACGATGCTGCAGTGGCTCTACAAGCTCGACCACCTCTACGGCCTGCTGCTGACCTTCGGCATCACCCTCGTCATCGAAGGTGTGTTCCGCAGCGTCTACGGTGTGTCGGGCCAGCCCTACCAGGTGCCCGACGCGCTGCAGGGTGCCACCAACCTCGGCTTCATGATCCTGCCCAACTACCGTGCCTGGGTCGTCGTCGCGTCCCTCATCGTGTGTTTCGCTGTGTGGGCGCTGATCGAGAAGACGTCGCTGGGCGCCAAGCTGCGCGCCGGCACCGAGAACCCCAAGCTCGTGCAGGCATTCGGCATCAATGTGCCGCTGATGGTCACGCTGACCTATGCCGGTGGCGTGGCCCTCGCGGCATTCGCGGGCGTGCTGGCTGCACCCATCCTGCAGGTGTCGGCGCTGATGGGGACCAACCTCATCATCGTGGTGTTCGCGGTGGTGGTGATCGGCGGCATGGGCTCCATCCTTGGCTCCATCCTGACCGGGCTTGGGTTGGGCATCGTTGAAGGGCTGACCAAGGTCTTCTATCCCGAGGCGTCCAACACGGTGGTGTTCGTCGTCATGGCCATCGTGCTGCTCGTTCGCCCGGCCGGCCTGTTCGGCAAAGAAAAATGAACAAGAAAGTCCTCGGCTACGCCGCGCTCTTCGTCGCTATCGCACTGCTGCCAGCGTTCGGCGTCTATCCCGTCTTCGTGATGAAGGTGCTCTGCTACGCGCTGTTCGCCTGCGCCTTCAACCTGCTGGTGGGCTTCACAGGCCTGCTGTCCTTTGGCCATGCGGCCTTCCTGGGCACCGCGGCCTATGTGACCGGCCATGCGCTCAAGGTCTGGGGCCTGCCGACGCCGGTGGGCATCCTCGTCGGCATGGCGGGCGCGGCCGGTGTGGGCCTGCTGTTCGGTCTGCTGGCCATCCGCCGCTCGGGCATCTATTTCTCGATGATCACGCTGGCCCTGGCGCAGATGCTGTACTTCTTCTTCCTGCAGACCCCCTTCACCGGCGGGGAAGACGGCCTGCAGTCGGTGCCGCGCGGCAGCTTCCTGGGCCTGCACCTGGAAAACGACCTGGTGCTGTTCTACGTCGTTCTGGCCATCTTCATCGCCGCCTTCTGGCTGATCTACCGCATCGTCCACTCGCCGTTCGGCCAGGTGCTGACGTCCATCCGCGAGAACGAGGCCCGCGCCACGTCGCTGGGCTACGACACCGGCCACTTCAAACTGCTGGCCTTCGTGCTGTCGGCCGCGCTGGCTGGCCTCGCCGGTTCCACCAAGACGCTGGTGCTGGGCTTCGCCACGCTGACCGACGCGATCTGGACCACCTCAGGCCTCGTCATCCTGATGACGCTGGTGGGCGGCATGGGCACGCTGGTCGGCCCCATGGTGGGGGCGCTGGTCATCATCGCGCTGGAGAACAAGATCGGCGACTTCGGCAATTGGCTGGGCGAGCTGACCGGCGTGACCTGGTTCAACAGCCTGGGCGAATCCGTCAGCCTCGTCACCGGGCTGATCTTCATCGTCTGCGTGCTGGCCTTCAGGCGCGGGCTGGTGGGTGAGGCGATGGCGCTGCTGGAGCGCAAGCCGAAGCAACCCGCTTCCTGAACACCAGCACATTGCCCGCCATCACCAGCACCAGCCCGGCGAGCGCCGGCGCCGTCCACTCGTAGCCCTCCACCCAGGCCGACACGTTCAGCGCGACGACCGGGAACAGCACCGTGCTGTAGGCGGCCCGCTCGGGACCGAGGCGGCCCACCAGCGTCAGGTAGGCCGTGAAGCCGATGACCGAACCCGGGATAGCCAGGTACAGCAGCGCGCCGAGGTAGCGGGTGCTCGCGTCGAACGCGAAAGGCACTCCGGCCAACAGCGCATAGCCCGTCAGGATCGCCGTGCCCACCGCCATGCCCCAGGCGTTGGTCTGCACCGGTTTCAGGCCCTGCTGCTGCAGCGCGGCCGACAGCAGGTTGCCGGTCGAGAAGCACAGCGTGCCACCCAGCGCCCAGGCCAGGCCGGCCAGGCTGGCGTGGCCACCACGGATCTCGGGCCAGAACAGCAGCACCAGCCCCGTCAGGCCGAGCGAGCCACCCGCCAGGACCTGGGGCGCGATGGCACGGCCATGAACAAGACGCGCCAGCAGCGCGTTCCACAGCGCCGCGCTGGAGAACACGACCGCCACCAGGCCGCTGGCCAGCGTCTGGCTGGCGTTCAGGAAACAGACGAAGTTCAGGCAGAACAGACACAGTCCCTGGGCGAGCACCCAAGTGAGCGCCCGCCCACGCGGCACGACGAGCTGGCGCCGCCAGGCCAGCCAGGCGAACAGCACCAGGGCCGCGAGGCCAAAGCGGTAGGCGATGGACAGCGCAATCGGCACGGGGCCCAGTTGCCACTTCAGGGCGATCCAGGTCGTACCCCAGATCAGCACGACGAGCAGGTAGAGGAAGGCATTCATGCCCGCCATCGTGGCGCCGCGGGCGGCCGTGCGATTGCATATTCCTGCGCATCGTCGGCCTCAGGCCGGCATGGGGAAGGGCTTAGCACCTAGCATCGCTGCATGCTCGACCTGACCGCCGGCGCCACGGCCCACCAGCCCGTCTTCGACGTGCTGGGCCGCTCCAGCGCGCGCCGGGAACGTGAGCTGACGCTCGCCGACGACCTGCGCCTGGTGCAGTGGTGCAACGACGGCGGGCGCATGGACTACCAGCGGCCCGGCCACCACACCCTGTCGGTCTATCTGCAGGGCGGACACGACACCCACCTCATCGAGACACCCCGCGAGACCGGCTCGCCCGGCTGCCACTGCATCCTGCCAGCCGAGCACGAGTCGCGCTGGAACGTGGCCGGGCCGCTGCGCTTCGTCCACCTCTACCTGTCGGACGACGCCTGGGCCGACCGCATCGTCCGCCTGCTGGACGCCGAGCCCCGCGCCATCACGCTGGAGCAGCGCATCTTTGGCGAAGACGCCACACTTGCCGCCTGGGCCCAGGGCGTTGCCAGGTACGACTGGCAGGACCCCGCCGAGCGCCTGCGCATCGATGCGCTGAGCCAGGCCGCGCTGGATCACCTCGTGCTGCAGGCCGCCCGGCCGCGGCTGCGTGAGCGAGCCGAACGCTCGCCGGGTGGCTTGTCCGGGGCGGCGCGGCGTCGGGTGCTGGACTTCGTTGATGCCCACCTCGACAGCGCCGAGTTGAGCCTGCCCCGGCTGGCCGCCCAGGTCCACCTGTCCGAATTCCATTTCGCCCGCATGTTCCGCGTCTCCATGGGCTGCAGCGTGCACGACTGGGTCGCCGCCCGCCGCCTGGACCGCGCCCGCACCTTGCTGCGCGACACCGCCCTGCCCCTGGCCGACGTCGCCGCCACCTGCGGCTATGCCGGCGCCAGCCATTTGACCCGCCACGTCAAGGGCGCCCTGGGCGCTACGCCGGGCCAGTACCGGCGCACCATGGGCTTGCGCTGACTGCTGCCAGTACGTCGTCAGCATTCACTGGCGAGTTAGGGGGAGCGTCCGGCGGCGACATGGCTCACTATCCAGGCCATGGCCACGTCAGCCCGCTTCAAGTTCACCGCCACGCTCGTGGTGTCGGTGCTGGCGTGCGTCCTGACGCTTTTCGTGCCCGGCGAGGACGACGCGCCCGGCAGCGCGACCCACACTGCCGGCCTGTTGCCGCCGCCCCAGCGCTGAATTCCAGCCGCCAAGGCGTGACAAACGGCGCCACCTGGGCCTTCCTCGAAAGGCCTGTTCGCGAAGCGGACACTCACTGGCCCGATGATGTGCGACTTTGAAGTAGCGCACGTCCCCCGAAGATGAACGAGCTGTTGACCTGGCCCCTGGCCGCCGTGACGGTCGCCGTCGTGCTGTTCCTGCTGTGGCTCGGCCGACGCCGGCAACAAAAGTCCCGTGCCGACGCCCGGCGCCGCGAAGCCGAGCGCCTCACGCTGGCGCGGGCCGAATATGCGACTCGCGCCCCGCGCGTACCCGCCGAATCCGCCCGCCAGCAGGCCGACGATCAGGCCCTGCGCGAGGTCGAGGCCGCCGTGTCCCAGCGCCTGGGCCAGCAGCGTGCCGAGGAAGAACAGCTGGAGGCCGAGCGGGCACGCGTCGAGCACGAAGAAGCCCTCCGCTTCGAGGCCCAGGCCCGGCGCCTGGCAGAACAACGTGCCGAGACACAACGGCGCGAAGCCGACGAGCAGGCCGCCCGCGAGGCCACCGAAGCTGCAGAGGCCGAACGGCTGGCGCAGGAACGCGCCGAGGCTGAGCGCCTCGCCCAGGAAGCCGCCGCCCGCGAAGCCGAAGCACGCCGCCTGGCCGACCTGAAAGCCCAACAAGAGGCCGAGGCCGAACGCCAAGCCCGCGAACAGGCCGCCCGCGAGGCTGCCGAGCTGCAACGCCTGGAGGACGAACGCGCCGCCCGAGAAGCCGAGGCCCTCAGGCTGGCCGCCGAGCAGGCCGAGGCCGAGCGCGCGGCTGCCGCCCGGCGCCGGGCGGAGGAACAGGCCGCGCGGGAAGCCGCTGAAGCTGCTGCTGCTGCCGCGGCGGCCCTGGCCACCCGCGAACTGCGGGCCGACGAAACCCTCGTCCTCGTTGCCGACGATTCCAAGATCGTGCGCGTCAAGATCAGCCGCCTGCTGACCGGCCAGACCTATCGCGTCGCGCTGGCCGAGAGCGGCGAGCAGGCGCTGGAGTTGATGGCCGCCGAGCTGCCGCACCTCTTGATCACCGACGTCGAGATGCCCGGCATCGACGGTTTCGAGCTGACCCGCCAGGTGCGCGCAGCTGCTGTGACGGCCGACCTGCCCGTCGTCATGATCACGTCCTCCGACGACAAGCAGGCCGAGGCCGCCGCCGCCGGTGTGACCCAGCTGCTGGGCAAGCCCTATTCGGAAGAGGCGCTGATCGCCGCCATCGAGCGAGCCCGCCTCGCCGTCCGGGTGCCGGCCTAAATGGTGTGCCCCTCGCTCAGTCTTGCGCGCTGAACGCGAGCAAGCCTGATCGGTCCCCCGTGGGGACGGCGATGCTTACGGCATCCAGCCGCAAGCACATCGCCAACGCGGGCCGGCTCGGGAGCGGCCCAGCGCTCGGCCCGAACGCCCCGACCGTTCCTGATCATCGCGGCGTCGTGTTTCGCTGCACCTCGCGCGCCCAACGCGGCGCCCATTGCAGCAGCGGCTCGATCGCCAACAGCAGTGAGCGCCCGTGGGGCGCCAACCGATAGCCACTGCCTGCGTCATGCTCGACGAGCAGGGCCTCGCGCAACTCCGCCAGGCGCTGGTTCAGCACCGAGGCCGACAAGTCACCACAGGCGGCCTGCAGCGCTCTGAAGTTCAGGCTGGCGTCCTCGGCGCGCAGCTCCCACAGGATGCGCAGCGTCCAGCGGCGGTGGAAGAGCTCCAGCGCGGCGTTGATCGCATCCTTGCCCGAGGCGGGCGTGTCCGCCATGGCCAGCTTTGCGAGGCGTTTTGTCGTCATGCTTTGATTTTAGAAGCAAGCTCGGCTAGAGTTCGCCTACCGCAACGCTTCTAAATTCGAAGCATGAACACTCACACACCTCGCATTGCCCCGCAAACCCTGCCGCTGCCGCTCGATCTCGCCGAGCGCATGAACCGCCTGCTGCCGGCTGGCATGCCGCCGCCGCAGATCTTTTTGACCGTGGCGCGCCACGGCGAGCTGTTCAAGGAGATGGTGGACACCGGCTTCCTCGGCCCCACCGGCCTGGCCGACCGCAAGCGCCTGGCACCCATGCTGCGCGAGGCCGTCATCCTGCGCACCTGTGCCACGGCACGCTGCGACTACGAGTTCAACCTGCACGAGCAGACGATCTCGCGCCGCATGGGCCTGAGCGATGCGCAGATCGCCGACCTACGCGAGGCCAAGCCCGATGCAGCGCTGTGGACGCCCGAGCTGGCGGCCGTGTTCCAGCTGGTCGATGGTCTCGTCCAGCACCTGGACGTCGACGACGCGACCTGGGCCAGGCTGCGCCGCCATTTCGACGAGGCCGCGCTGATCGAGATCACGCAGCTGGTTGGCCACTACACCGGCGTGGCGATGCTGGCGGCCCTGGCAAGGCCGGCTCCGGACAGCTATCGATAGCTATCGCTGGGGTCTCGCCCACGCCGCCGAACGCAGCTATCGTCAGGTGCCATGGACAAGCCTATGACACCTGACCCTCTGCTCCAAGGCGCCTGCCACTGCGGCGCCGTTCGCCTTACCTTGCCCTTTGCGCCCGAGAAGGCGACGAAGTGCAATTGCTCGATCTGCCGCCGCCTTGGCGGCCTGTGGGCCTACTACGAGCTCGGCACGGTGAAGGTCGAAGGGCATCCCGAACACACGGCCGAGTACGTCTGGGGTGACAAGACGCTGCGCAATATTCGCTGCGCCCATTGCGGTTGCTCGACGCATTGGGAGCCCCTTGTCGCCGAAGCCGGTGCCCGGCACGGCGTGAACCTGAACAACTTCGAGCCACGGCTGCTGCAGGACGTGCAGGTGCGGCGGTTTGATGGGGCGGACAGCTGGACGTTCGTGGATTGATGGCTGATGCGCCTCGCGGCCACTACCGGGCATCGGTGCGGGACTGCTTCCCGCAAGGCTGGCGAAAGTGCTGGGTGTGAATGGCCCAGGTGAATGCCGTCCTTGACGCATTCTTGTCGCCCCAGCTTCGAACCCTTATGAGAACCTAATGCCGGAAGCCCTAGATTGGCATCTCCGTCACAGATGGCACACCGGCACGTGGGCCAGCATCGACCATGCCGAATAGAGCAGATGACTACTGGTTCCCAGCCAAGCGCTATGGCTGGGGCTGGGGTGTCCCGAACACCTGGCAAGGCTGGGTGGTCTTGTCCGCCTTTGCGGCGCTGCTCTCTCTGGGCGCGATCTTCCGTGGGCAGCTAGGGCATCTGTTATTCATCGCGTATACCGTCGCGGTCTGCCTGGGGCTTGTCGCCGTGTGCTGGCTCAAAGGCGAGCCACCACGCTGGCGTTGGGGCGACAGATGACTGACCGGTCCTCACCTGCCATGGACTCCATGAACGAAGAAGTTCAGCGGGAGCTCTCGCCCAGTGAAAAGCCCCTCTGGTGGGGGCAGCCCCGGCAAGGCGTGGTCGTCCGCGGGTCGGATGCCTTCACCATCCCCTTTAGCTTGCTGTGGTGCGGGTTCGCGGTCTTCTGGGAAGCCTCTGCACTCAGGGCGCCAAACACGCCAGCATTCTTTGTGCTGTGGGGTATTCCGTTCGTCCTCGTCGGCGTGTACTTCGTGGTCGGCAGGTTCTTTGTCGAGGCGCGCCAGCGCGCAAATACCTACTACGCCGTTACTTCAGAGAGGGTCATCATCGTCTCGGGCGTGTTCGCGCGGAAGGTGAAATCGCTCAGCCTCCGTACGCTCACTGATCTGTCCTTGTCTGAGGCCAGGTCAGGCGAGGGCACCATCACGTTTGGTGCTCAGCATCCCATGGCGGCCATGTTCGGCGGCATGCGTGGTTGGCCTGGGGCGGAACAGAACCTTGGTCCGAGTTTTGACCTCATCCTCAATGCGAAGAGCGTGTACGAAACCATCCGCAGTGCTCAGAGCGCTATGAGATAGGACTCCTGGCGGACCCGTCGAGCGCAGCTGCTCATGTCAGCGCCGCAGCCCCGACCAGCTCACCTCGTTGAGAAAGCTGACGTCCAGCTTCGCGGGTGACTGCGTGCGGTCGAGCAGGAACACGCTATCGCCGCGCGCCTGCAGGATCTTGCCCATGGCCAGCGTCAGCAACACCTCGACCACCGGCAGCCGCGGATAGCTGGACGTGACCCGCACGAGGTTCTTGCCAATGCGCGTCACCGTCACGGTCACGCCACTCCTGGACGAGCCCTTGGAGTCCGAGATCACGTCGCCCTCGTACGTGCCTTCGGCGGCGTCGCCCAGGTCGGGCTTGCGGCGCGGCTCATCAGCAGCAACAGCGCGCAGCGTCCAGGGCGCCAGCAGTGCGGCGGCGGCGAGACGGACGACATCGGATCGACGCAGGATCATGGACGTTCTCCTTCAGGAATCGAGGGCCCGATGCTAGCGACGCTGCTCCCTCTAGACTGTGGGCATGCAGCTCAACATCGTCGTCTATTCCAAGTCCGCCTGCCCTCAATGCGATACCGCCAAGAGCCTGTTGAAGGCCCGCAGCCTCGCCTTCGAGGAGATCAAGATCGACGACGAAGATCAGCGCAAGGCCTTCTACGAGAAGTGCGGCCCGTCCGTTCGCCAGATGCCGCAGATCTTCATCAACAACCAGCGTGTGGGCGGTGTGGATGGGCTTCGGGCGGCTTTCGCGCAGCTGAAGATCTGAGTACTTCTCAGCGCTTCACGGCCGCCAGCAGCTTCGCCGTGAATTCGTTCAGGGCCGGCCCGTTGTCGATCCAGCGCACGACGGCGACGATGTCGTTCTCCCAGTCGATGTAGATGATGTTCTGGCCATTGCCGCGGAAGGTCACGCTGCTCTCGGGTGCCACCGGCAGGGCCTTGCGGCCGGTGTTGAGGAACCAGTTGCAGTAGCCGTACTCGGCGTTGTCCGGCCCGGGCTGGCGGGCCTTGGCGATCCAGTCGCGCGAAATGAGCTGGCGACCGGCCCACTCACCCTGGCGCAAGTGGAGATAGCCGAAGCGCGCCATGTCCCAGGCGTCGATGAACATGCCGCCGCCCCAGTGGCCGCCGCCGGAAACCGACTGCATGCGTTGGCCGTCCAGTTCCACCCAGCTGTTCTCGTAGCCGTGCCAGCGCCAGCGGCTGGACGCGCCAATCGGGTCCATGACCTGCTCGCGCAGCACCTCGGGCAGCGGCCGGCGCCAGACCTGCAAGGCGGCCAGGGCCAGCACGTTCACGCGCACATCGTTGTACTTGTAGTGCGTGCCCGGCTCATACAGCGGGCGGTTCGGCCAGTCCTCGGGCGTCTTGCCCACGGGGCGATCGGCCCAGTCGGGCTTGCCCCACAGCGTGCCCTGCCAATCGCTGGTCTGGCGCAGCAGGTGCTCCCAGGTGATGGGTGCGTTATGCGGCGTGGCGAACAGGTCGACACCGGGCGGCATGGCGTCGGCCACGCGCTCGTCGGTGCTCTTGATCAAACCCTGCTGCCAGGCCACGCCCACGACCGTCGACAAAAAGGTCTTGGTGATGCTGTGCGACATGTCAACGCGCCGCGTGTCGCCCCACTCGGCCACCAGCTTGCCGCGGTAGATGACCAGGCCGTTGGCTGCGGCGCGCTCGCGCGTGGGACCGATCTGGCCCGCGAAATAGGGTTCGTTCTTGCCGAAGCTCTGGGCGAGGTAGAGGGCCTGGTCGCGCGGCGCGGGGTTCTCATGCGCTTGGGCATAGGCGACGGCTTCGGCCAGCCTGGCGGCGTCGACGCCCATCGCGGCCGGCTCGGCGCGCTGCCAGTCGCCACGGGGCGGAAAGTAGGCCGGCTCGGCGGCGGCAAACGTCCAGACGAAGCTAGCGAGAAGGACAAATCGGCGGCGGCTCATCAGGCCATTGTGGCCAGAGCTTGCACCGTTCGGTCGTCTCGCGCGAGGCGAAAAAAAACCGGCTCAGAAGAGCCGGTCATTCACAGGCCGCCGCTGGGTTCAGTAGCGACCACCGCCGAAGCCGCCCGTGCCGTAGCCGACATCGGGACGCTTGGCTGCGGTGTACCCGGCTGCGCTGTAACCGCTCGAATCCTTGTTCGCTTCGCGGGGGCGAGCCAGGCTCACGACGATGGCGCGGCCATCGACGGACATGCCGTTCAGAGCGGCAATGGCGGCCTGGGCGACGTCGGCCGAAGCCATTTCCACAAACCCGAAGCCCTTGGAACTGCCGGTTTCCCGGTCCATCATGACCTTGGCCGAGGAAACGCTGCCGAACTCGGCAAAGTTGCTTTTCAGGCTGGAATCCGTCACGGAATAGGGCAGGTTACCCACGTAAATTTTGTTGCTCATGGACGAGCCTTTCTGAGGATTGACGCATCGCGAGGATGCGGATGCGGATCTGCGAATCGGGGGTCCGCAGCGAGTGGGATGTCGGCGGGAACTGGCGGAGCCAGATCGTCAGCATCCGGGGTGGGTTGGCATGCACGCCTGCAGCCAGCCCTGGGTGACGGCGAACAGCCGGGCAGCTTCGCGTGAGGCAAAGGTCGTGTCGAAGCGGAACACACGACGGCAACTGTCGTTGCCTTGGGCCCGGTGAACCGAGAACGAGGCGCGAAAGCGGCCACAGTCGGTCGGGTGTGTCGCGGGCGAAACGACGTACTTGCCCATGGAGATGGCGTTGTTCGAAATCTTGTTCAGTCAGGGTTGCCAGGCTTGAATTGCCCGACGGGAGTGCTTCTTGGCTCGGTTGCCGGCCAAGAAGTGTCGAAGGTCGCGAACCGCGGCCTTTTGTGGCCGTGGACAAGCCGTCAGGAAGGCATTACCACGGCATCCCAGGATTATATCTTTTTTTGAATATTTGAATGAATCGTTATTTCTTTTGGTATTGAATTGGTCGCGTCCGTGCATAGACGCCGTGCCAGCGCGCAGCCGCGTTCGAGCAGGAAGTCGCGCAACCTTTGCGCATAGCCAGGCGCGACGGCCTCGCGCACCGAGGGCCGCCCTGCCAGGGCCTCGCGCCAAGCCTGCACCCGCGGCAGGCCGTCGAACAGGCCCTCGGGCGGGATGACCGCGAAGTAGCGGAACACCGGGCCGAAGACCGCGTCGACCAGGCCGAAGCGCCGGCCGGCGAACCAGGGGCCGTCGCCAAGAACCGCCTCCACCTGCTCGAAGCGCAGACGCAGAGCGGCGTAGGCCCGTTCCAGCGACGCATCGTCCGCCGCGCTGTAGAGCACGGCGATGCCGCTCAGCACGGCGGAGCCAAACTCCATCCAGGCCCGCTCGCGGGCCCGCGCCAGCGGGTCCTGCGGATGCAGGCGCGGCGGCCGCGTCTCGTCCAGGTATTCGCAGATGACGGCAGACTCGAAAAGCGCCTCGCGGCCAACGCACAGCACCGGCGTTTTGCCCAGCGGCGACAGGCGCAGGAACCAGTCCGGCTTGTTGGCGAGGTCCACGTCCAGGCGTTCGAAGGGCACGCTCTTCTCCTTGAGCACGATGGCGGCGCGTTGCACATAAGGGCAAAGCGCGTGGCTGATCAATGTCAGCGCAGTCATGCCGCACGCCAGGTGAACCGCTGGCTACGCTTGAGGGCGGCAGCGCCATCGCCGGCCAGCCACAGCACGACAGACATCGCGGCCAGGAAGACCGGGTACTCCCAGCCACCGCCCGGTGCAGTGAAAACCCAGCCGTTGGGCGCATGCACCCAGGCCGCGCCCAGCAGGATGGGTGTGAGGGTCAGCGCGAGCTGGCGCGGGTAGACGCCGAGCAGCAACAGCGCGCCGCCGATGGCCTCCGCCGCGAACACCACGTAGGCCAGCGCGCCCGGCAAGCCCTGGCCGGCAAAGAACTGCGCCGTGCCCGGCAAGGTGAAGACAAATAGCTTCAGCCCCGCATGGGCGAGGTACATCAAGCCGAGGGACAGGCGCAGCAACAGCAGGCCGAGTGAGGTCGAGGGTGCCATGGAGATCTCCAGGGATTGTTGAGATGCAACCAATGTAGGTAGGCATCTGGCGCATGAAAATACGCAACCAAGCCAACTCTGATTGCAGCTATGCAATACGAACTCGCCCCCACCGACCTCGCCCTGGTGCTGGCCCTGCACCGCGCGGGCACGCTGGCCGCGGCCGGCGAGCGGCTGGGCGTCAACGCGTCGACCGTGTTCCGGATGCTGCAGCGCCTGGAGCGCGGATTGGGCCAGCCGCTGTTCGAGCGCGGCCGGCGCGGCTACAAGGCCGGCGAGCTGGCACGCACGCTGGCCGCCCAGGCGGAGCAGGTGGAAGCCGCGCTGGAAGCGGCCCGCGCCGCCGCCCAGGCCCAGCCCGGCCAGGCCGCCGGTACCGTGCGCCTGACGACGACCGACACGCTGCTGCACGGCCTGCTCGCACCGGCGTTGGCGGCCCTGCACCAGGCGCAGCCCCGGCTGCAGTTCGAGCTGCACACCGGCAACGAGCTGGCGAGCCTGACGCGCCGTGATGCCGACATCGCACTGCGCGCCACCAGCAAACCGCCGCCCCACCTGATCGGCCGCCGTATCGGCCCCATCCGCGTCGCCCTCTATGCGGCACGCTCAAGCCCCATCAGGCACTGGGACCAGGTCGAGGCCGGCGCCGCCGCCTGGGTCGCGCCCGATGACGGCCTGCCCGAGCACCCCTCGGTGCGCTGGCGCCAGAAGCACTTCCCGGCGCTGCAGCCGGCGTTTCGCACCGGCAGCGTGCAGAGCGTGGCTGAGCTGGTGGCGCAGGGCCTGGGCGTGGGCGTGCTGCCCCTCTTCCTGGCCGAGCCGAAGCGAGAACTGCGCCGGCTGACCGAGCCGCTGGACGAGGCCGAGACCGATCTCTGGCTGCTGACCCACCCCGAGACTCGCCATCTGCAGCGTGTGCAGACGGTCTGGAGCCACCTGGCCGAGGCGCTGGTGCTGGATTGAGCTGCGTCAAAGCAGAAAGCGCTTGACCTTGCCATGATGGGAAGCTTGACGATACCGGCATGAACAGCACCACCGCCCCCGCCACCGCACTGAACGACGTGACGCTGCAGGTCAGCGGCATGAGCTGCGCGTCCTGCGTGCGCCGCGTCGAAAAGGCCCTGCAGGCCGTGCCTGGCGTGCTGCGGGCCAGCGTCAACCTGGCGACCGAAAAGGCCAGCATCCAGGCCCTGCCCAATGTGCCCGTCGCCGCGCTGATGGCGGCCCTGGGCAAGGCAGGCTACCCGGCCACCCTCGTCGAGGCCTGCGCGCCGCCCGCGCCCGAAGCCCATGGCGGCCTGCCCGCCTGGTGGCCGGTCGCGTTGGGCGCCTTGCTGAGCCTGCCGCTGATGCTGCCCATGCTGCTGGGCGTGGTGCTGCCCGGCTGGCTGCAACTGCTGCTGGCCACGCCGGTGCAGTTCGTGCTCGGCGCGCGCTTCTACCGCGCGGGCTGGGGCGCGCTGCGGGCCGGCAGCGGCAATATGGACCTGCTGGTGGCCCTCGGCACTTCGGCGGCCTACGGCCTGTCGGTCTATCTGCTGCTGCGCCATCCCGGCCATGCGCATCTCTACTTCGAAGCCTCGGCCGCAGTCATCACGCTGGTGCTGCTCGGCAAGTTCCTCGAGCAACGCGCCAAGCGCCAGACGACGGACGCCATCCGCGCACTGAATGCGCTGCGGCCCGCGACCGCGCGCGTGCTGCGCGGCGATACCGAAACGGAGGTGCCGGTGGCCGAGGTCCGCGTCGGCGACCTCGTTGCCGTGCGCCCCGGCGACCGCATCCCGGTGGACGGCGAGATCGCCACGGGCCACAGCCACGTGGACGAATCGCTGATCACCGGCGAGAGCCTGCCGGTGGCCAAGTCGCCGGGCGAGCGCGTGACCGGCGGGGCCATCAATGCCGAAGGCGCGCTGACCGTGCGCACCACCGCCATCGGCGCCGAGACGACGCTGGCGCGCATCATCCGCATGGTCGAGTCGGCACAGGCGGCCAAAGCGCCCATCCAGCGCGTCGTCGACCGCGTCAGCGCCGTCTTCGTGCCGGTCGTGCTGGCCCTCGCGGCGCTGACCTTTGCGGGCTGGCTCATGCATTCGGGCAACGCCGAGCAGGCCCTGGTCAACGCGGTGGCGGTCCTCGTCATCGCCTGCCCCTGCGCGCTGGGCCTGGCCACGCCGACGACGCTGATGGCCGGTACCGGCGTCGCGGCGCGCCAGGGCATCCTGATCAAGGACGCCGAAGCGCTGGAGCTGGCGCACGCCGTCACCGTCGTCGCCTTCGACAAGACGGGCACGCTGACGGTGGGCCAGCCGACGCTGACCGCCGCCCTGCCTGCCGAAGGCATACGCCGCGAGGAGCTGCTGCAACTCGCCGCCGCGCTGCAGCGCACCAGCAGCCACCCGCTGGCCCTGGCCGTGCTCGCCGCGGCCCAGGGCCTGGTGGCGCTGCCGGTCGAAGGCGCACAGGCGCTGCCGGGCCGTGGTGTCGATGGCGTCGTACAGGGTCGCAGGTTCGCCCTTGGCAGCGCGCGGCTGGCGCAGGAGCTGGGTGTCGACGGCGGCGCGCTGGCCGGCGAGGCGCGGCGGCTGGAGGCCGAGGGCCAGACAGTCTCCTGGCTGGTCGAAGGCGGCACCGAGCAGCGCCTGCTCGGCCTGCTGGCCTTCGGCGACCGCGTCAAGGACACGGCAGCCGAGGCCGTCGCCCAGTTGCAGGCCCGCGGCATCCGCACGGTCATGCTGACCGGTGACAGCCACGGCGCGGCGGCCGGTGTCGCGCGGGCCCTCGGCATCACCGAGGTCCACGCCGAAGTGCTGCCCGCCGACAAGGCTGCGGTCGTGCAGCAGCTGCGCGAGGGCGGCGCAGTCGTCGCCTTTGTCGGTGACGGCATCAACGACGCGCCGGCGCTGGCGGCAGCGTCGGTCGGCTTTGCGATGGCCGGCGGCGCCGACGTGGCCACCGAAGCGGCCGGTGTCACGCTGATGCGCGGCGACCCGCGCCTCGTCGCCGACGCACTGGATGTGTCGCGCCGCACCTACGCCAAGATCCGCCAGGGCCTGTTCTGGGCCTTTGCCTACAACGTCGTCGGCATCCCGCTCGCGGCCTTTGGGTTGCTCAGCCCCGTCATCGCCGGCGCGGCCATGGCCTTCAGCAGCGTCAGCGTCGTCGCCAATGCCCTGACGCTCAAGCGCTGGCGCGGCACGGCCATGCAGGAGCGGCGATGAACATCGGCATGAACATTGGTGCTGCCGCCCAGGCCTCGGGCGTGTCGGCCAAGATGATCCGGCACTACGAGAGCATCGGCTTGTTCGCTCAACCGGTGCGCAGCGAGTCGGGTTACCGAATCTATGGCGAGCGTGAAGTTCATCTGCTGCGCTTCATCCGCCACTCGCGCGACCTCGGCTTCTCGCTGGCGCAGATCCGCGCACTGCTCGGCCTTTGGCAGGACCGGGATCGGCCCAGCCGTGAAGTTCGCGCGCTGGCGCAGGAACACCTGGCCGAGGTGGACATCAAGCTTGCCGAGCTGCAGGCCGTGAAGGAGACACTGCAGCAGCTCGTGCAAAGCTGCCACGGCGACGAGCGGCCCGACTGCCCCATCCTCGACACGCTGGAGGCCGGCTCCGAGGCGTTAACAAAGCGCTGACGCATCCGCGCTATCGTTGGCCATTTCCACCAACGCGAGCCCACGATGCGCCTCATCCTTCTCGCCGCCCTGGCCCTGGCCGCACAGGCTGCCCACGCCTCGTCCACCACCGCCTCTTCGGCCGCCGATGCCGGCTCGTCCGCGTCGGGCAGCGTGTCGGACTCCTTCAAGGGATCGTCCAACAGCAGCAGCGGCGACGAACGCCGCGCCGAAGGCCGCTACCGCGTCACCGAGGTGGCACGGGCGGACACCGCCGGCAAGCTGCGCCTGAAGCTGGAGCGCGACGGCGCCGCGCCCGTCGAGCTGACGCTGCCCCAGCAGGCGCTGGCGGCGCGGGCCGTCAACGTCGGCGACGAGGTGCAGGCCACGCCCCAGGCCTACGGCGTCGCCTTCGCGCATGCCGACACCGGCACCGCCTTCTTTCTCGTGCTGGAAGACGCCTGGCAACGCGAGCTGGCGACTCGCGTCGTCAAGCCTTGATCCGAACCGCCGTCACGGCCGCGCTGCTGCTGACGGCGGCCACCGCCGAGGCTGGCCTACCGCCCCGAGGCTGCGATTCCAAGCACGACATCACGGCCGCGCAGCAGGACAGGCTGCTGCGCTTTGCAGCCGTCGTCCGCCAGGCGCTGGCCGAATCGGGCAGCCCGGCCGCGCTGATTTCGCGCTCGGGCACCGATCTGTCGCGCTTCGGTCTGCGCTACTCCCATGCCGGCATCGCGCTGGCCGACGGTCTGGATACGCCCTGGGCCGTGCGACAGCTCTACTACGCCTGTGCCGAAGGCGCGCCCCGGCTCTTCGACCAGGGCCTGGCCGGCTTCATCTCGGGCAGCGACGATGCCGACGTGGGCTATGTGAGCCTGCTGCTGCTGCCGGCCGAGGCCGCCGCGCCGCTGGCCGCCACGGCACTGGACAAGCCCGTAGCGCTGGGCCTGCTGAACGCCAACTACAGCGCCAATGCCTATCCCTTCAGCACGCAATACCAGAACTGCAACCAGTGGGTGGCCGAGCTGCTCGCCGCCGCCGTGGGTGGCACCCATGCGCGAGCGGACGCCCAGGCCTGGCTGCAACGCGAGGGCTATGCGCCGGAGCCGGTACGGGTTTCCGGCTGGCTGCTGATGGCCGGCCACTTCATGCCCTGGCTGCATTTCGACGACCAGCCCCGCGAGCAGCTGCGCGCCAGCGCCGTGCAGACCAGCCTGCCCGACAGCCTCGAAGCCTTCGCGCTGCAGCGCTGGCCCACGGCGCGGCGCATCGAGTTCTGCCATGGGCCGCAGGGCGTCGTGCAACGCGAGGGCGGCGCCGCGCTGGCGACGGACTGTGTGCCGCAGGCGGGCGACCGCGTCATGGCCTTGAAATGAATTCGCCAGCAGAACCGACACCCCTTTGCGGGGGGAGCTGACCAGACCCACCAAAAATGAGGATGCGTAGCGCACCCGCGCTGCGCACAGTCCGCCCCCACAACAACGAGTTTCTTTTGGGGGCCGCAATGGACGAACTGATGGAACGGGCCGTGGAGACCACGGTGAGGGAGGACTTCACCGACGGGGCCGAGCTGCGCGGCTCCTCCTTCGACTACCTGACGCAACCCGGCGCCGACCTGGCCGCCAAGGCCCAGGCCTTCCACGCCTGGGCTGAGAACCGCGTGGCGCACGGCGTCTTTCCCTATGCCAAGCGCCTGGGCGGCCGGCCGGGCGCCACCGCCGAGCTGACGCTGCTGGATGGTCAGCGCCATGCGGGGCTGAACTTCTCGTCGCAGGAGTATTTGTCGCTGGCCCGCCACCCCAGGATCTGCGCCGCGGCCCAGGCGGCCATGGAGCGCTATGGCGTGCACAGCGCGGGCTCCACCGCACTGGCCGGCAACGTCGAAGAGGCGACCCTCCTGGAAGCGGAACTGGGCGAGCTGCTGCGCATGCCCGAGGTGCTGCTGTTCCCGACGGGCTGGGCCGCGGGCTTCGGAGCCATCAAGGGCCTGGTGCGCGAGGCCGACCACATCATCATCGACCAGCTCGCCCACAACTGCCTGCACGAGGGCGCGCGGGCGGCGACGCCCAACGTGCACCTGCACCGCCATCTGGACGTCGATCATGTCGAGCGCCTGCTCAAGCGTGTGCGCCAGCGCGACCCGCACAACGGCATCCTCGTCGTCACCGAGGGCTGCTTCTCGATGGACGCCGACTCGCCCGACATCCGCCGGCTGCAGTCGCTGGCGCATGAGCATGGCGCACTGCTGATGGTGGACGTGGCGCACGACCTGGGCTGCATGGGCCCCGGCGGCGGCGGGCAGCTCGAGCTGCAGGGCGTGCTGGGCCAGGTGGACCTGGTGATGGGGTCGTTCTCCAAGACCTTCGCATCCAACGGCGGCTTTGTGGCCACGCATGACCGCGCGATCAAGGAGTACCTGCGCTTCTATGCCGCACCCAACACCTTCTCCAACGCGCTGTCACCGGTGCAGGTGGCAATCATTCGCGCCTGCCTGGCCATCGTGCGCTCCGGCGAGGGGGTGGAGCGGCGTGACCGGCTGATGCGCGCCATCCTGGGCCTGCGCGGCGCGCTGACCGAGCAGGGCATCACCGTGCTGGGCCATCCCTCGCCGATCGTGCCGGTCATGCTGGGGCATGACGCGCTGGCCCGCGTGGCCAGCCGCGAGATGAGCCAGGCCGGGCTGCTGGCCAACCTTGTCGAGTACCCGGCCGTGTCGCTGAACAGCGCCCGGCTGCGCATGCAGGTCATGGCCGACCACACGCCCGCCCTGGCGCAGACGGCGGCGCGCATCGTGGCAGATTCATTGCAGCGCGCACGCGACCTGACCGGCCACGCGAACTGAACCTCTGCATTTCGTATTCGGGCCGAGCGCTGGGCCGCTCCCGAGCCGGCCCACCCTGGCGATGTGCTTGCGGCTCAATGCCGCAAGCATCGCCGTCCCCTCGGGGGACCGACCAGGCTCGCCCGCGTCCAGCGCGGCAAGACTGGGCGAGGGGCCGATTCAGTCCCGTGCCGGGATCTTGAGGCCGCGCTGCACTGCGGGACGAGCCAGGAAGGCCTGGAGCACGCGCTTGACTTCGTTGAAGTCGTCGAAGCCCACCAGATCGCCAGCGCCGTAGAAGCCAACCAGGTTGTTCACCCAGGGCCAGGTGGCGATGTCGGCGATCGTGTATTCGTCGCCGACCAGCCAGTCGCGGCCTTTCAGGTGCACGTCCAGCACGTTGAGCAGGCGCTTGGCCTCGGCGATGTAGCGGTCGCGCGGGCGCTTGTCCTCGTAGTCCTTGCCGGCGAACTTGTGGAAGAAGCCGACCTGGCCAAACATCGGTCCGATGCCACCCATCTGGAACATCAGCCACTGGATGGCTTCGTAGCGCTTGGCCGCATCCTTGGGCAGCAGCTGGCCGGTCTTGTCGGCCAGGTAGATCAGGATGGCGCCGCTCTCGAACAGCGGCAGCGGCTGGCCACCCGGACCGTTCGGGTCGATGATGGCGGGGATCTTGTTGTTCGGGTTCAGCGACAGGAACTCGGGCGTGAGCTGGTCGTTGGTGTCGAACTTGACCAGATGCGGCTCATAGGCCAGGCCGATCTCCTCCAGCGCGATGGCCACCTTGACGCCATTGGGCGTGGGCAGCGAATAGAGCTGCAGGCGCTCGGGGTGCGCGGCGGGCCATTTCTTCGTGATGGGGAAGCGGCTGAGGTCGGTCATGGCGAGTGGTGAAATGAGTTCGCAGTGACTTTAGAGGCGCCAGGCATGGCCCTGCGTCAGACGGGGCATCGCACTTGGTGCAGCTTTCAAGTTTCGTCGGGCCAGGGCAGGCGGCGGACCATGGAACTGGCTCGCAGCGTGTTGTGCACCTCGGCCACGGCATCCGTCTCGGCCAGCAGCTGCTCGATCTGCTCGGGCGAAGCCGGCGAGACGAGGCGGGCGCGGTACTGGATGTCGCGCGCGGCGAGGCCAATGCCGTCGAACTCGGCGCTCGCTTCGACCTCCACCTCGGTCAGCTCGATCTGCAGCCGCACGGCTTCGCGGTAGAGGTCGTTGCAATAGCAGCTGGCGAGAGCCAGCATCAGGAACTCACCACCGTTGACGGCTGAGCCACCGCCCGCACGACCCTCTGTGGCCAGGGACTTGGCCTGACCCGCCGTGTTCACCTGGACCGCATGCGACGTTGTCGTATTCCTGAGCCGAGCCGAGATTTGCATGGTGCCCTAGTACCGTTCCACATGCTTGGACGCCCGCGGCCCCGGTTCATAGGGGTCGGGCCAATAGTCGGTCACGCGCAGGATGAGGCCGTCCTTCAGGTCGAAGAGGGTCAGGCCCATCATCGGCGGCGCGCTGCTGATGAAGCTGATCTGCGTCATCGCGCTGCCGTGGTCGGCAATGCAACGCAGCACCTCGACCCGCCAGGGCTGGGGCCAGGTCGCGAAGAAGTCCACATAGCCCGGCGGGCTGCGGATGCGCTCGCGGCTCTGCGGCGCCTCGTAGGTCATTTCGGGATGCAGCAAACGGCCCAGGCCCGCCCAGTCCTGGGCATTGGCGAGCTGCCAGTGCAGCAGCACGAGGTCGCGGGTGGCAAGGCTCATCGCAGAAACCTCCCAATGCAATCCGACGACTATGCAGCAAACCAGCACCCCCGCGCGGCGTGAAAATGCCCCCATGTCGACCACCGCCCCCGCCGCCCCAGGTCCCTCACAGCCGTCGCGGCTCGCGCTCTATCTGCAGCTGATCCGCTGGGACCGCCCCGCCGGCTGGCTGCTGCTGCTGTGGCCGACGCTGTCGGCGCTGTGGATCGCGGCGGATGGCTGGCCGGGCTGGCATCTGCTGACCGTCTTCACCCTCGGCACGGTGTTGATGCGCTCGGCGGGCTGCTGCGTCAACGACGTGGCCGACCGCGATTTCGACCGTCATGTGCAGCGCACCGCCGCGCGGCCGGTGACGACGGGTGCGGTGTCGGTGAAGGAGGCCTTGATCCTCGGCGCGGTGCTGTCCCTGGTGTCCTTCGGCCTGGTGCTGACGACCAACCCGCCCACGATCCTGCTGAGCTTCGCGGCCCTGGCCGTGGCCATCGCCTACCCGTTCGCCAAGCGTGTGCTGGCCATGCCGCAGGCAGTGCTGGGCGTGGCCTTCTCCTTCGGCATCCCGATGGCCTTTGCCGCAGCCCTGGGCGGCATGGAGTGGAACCTGCGCGCGGTGCCGCTGTCGGCCTGGGCCCTGCTCGTGGCCAACCTGTTCTGGGTGCTAGCCTATGACACCGAATACGCGATGGTGGATCGCGACGACGACCTGAAGATCGGCCTGCGCTCATCGGCCATCGCGCTGGGCCGTTGGGACGTGCCCGGCATCATGATCTTCTACGCCGCCTACCTGGCCATGTGGGCGGGCCTGGGCCTGCGCCTGGGCCTCGGGCGCTGGTTCCTGCTCGGCATCGCAGTGGCCGCAGCCCAGGCGCTGTGGCACTACAAGCTGATCCACCGGCGCAGCCGCGCGGGCTGCTTCACGGCCTTCCGGTCCAACCACTGGCTGGGCTTCGCGGTCTTTGCCGGCACTGCGGTGGACCTGGCCCTGCGTTGACTTTGGAGGTGAGGCCTCAGGCCGCCTGCGGGAAGCGGGCTCGGATCGCGTCCATCCAGCCCAGCAGGGCCAGCGTCTCGGCGTGGGGCATGCGCGAGCTCTCGCCCAGGCCGGCGCGAATGCAAGCCTGGGCCTCGGCAATCTCACCCTCGAAGCCGTTGAGCACGAAGGGGGCTTCGACGCGCCTGGCCGGCGACTGGTGCGCGTCGAGTTCGACGACTTCGGCACTCGAGAAGCCTTGCGGAAAGCGCAGCGCCGCCCGGCTGCCCAGCACCTCGAAGGCATTCGCCGAGGCGGCGTCAAAGCCGCATCGAAACTGCGATGTGACGCCGTCGGGGAAGTGCAAGCTCACATGGACGGCTGCATCGACTCCAGTGGGCGCGAGCTTGGCCTGCACGTCCAGCGCCACCGGCTCGGGGCAGACGCCGCCATTCATCTGCTGCAGTACCCAACGCGTCACGGCGAGGTTGTAGATGCCGATGTCCCACAGTGCGCCGCCGGCCAGCGCCGGGTTCCACAGCCGGTGCTGGGGGTCGTAGTCGGCCGCGAAGCAGAAGCTCGATTGCATGGCACGCAGCTCGCCGATGGCACCCTCGCGCAGCCAGCGGCCGGCGATGTCATAGGCGGGCAGGAAACGCGTACGCAGCGCCTCCATCAGGAAGACGCCCTGCCTGCGCGCGAGCTCCACCAGGGCCTGACCCTCGGCGCGCGTCGTCACCAGCGGCTTCTCGCACAGCACGGCCTTGCCGGCTTCCAGCGCCGCACGGATGCATTCGCCATGGTGGGAATGGGGTGTGGCGATGTAGACGGCGTCGATGGACGCGTCGGCCAGCAGCTCGGGCAGCGCCGTTGTCACGCGCGCCGGCGCCTCGCCTTCGCGCCGCCATTGCGCGGCATAGGCCTGGCCCTTGGCCGCGTCGCGCGCGAACACGGCGGCGAGGCGAGCGCCGGGTCCGGCGGCCAAGGCAGCGGCAAAGTGGTTGGCGATGCCGCCGGGGCCGACCACGGCCCAGCGGAAGATGTCGTTGTCGCCGGCCACCGCTGAGGGCTTCAAGCCTTGTTGACGCCGCCAGGGAAGCGGGCGCGGATGGCATCCATCCAGCCCAGCAAGCCCAGGGTCTCCGCATGCGGCATGCGCGGGCTCTCTACCAAGCCCTGACGGATGCAGGCTTGCGCCTCGGCGATCTCGCCCTCGAAGCCGTTGATGACGAACGGCGTCGCGACACGCTCAGCCGGCGCCTTGCGCGTGACGAGCTCGACCGCCTCGGCCTGCCAGAAATCGACCGGGAAGCGCAGGCCCGCTTTCGACCCCAGGGCCTCGAAGGCGTTGACCGAGGCGGCGTCGAAGCCGCAGCGGAACTGCGAGGTGACGCCGCCGGGAAAGTGCAGCGTCACGTTGACGGCCGCGTCCACCCCGGTCGGCGCGATCTTGGCCTGCACGTCGATGGACTCGGGCTCGGGGCAGATGCCGCCGTTCATCTGCTGCAGCACCCAGCGCGTCACGGCCAGGTTGTAGATGCCGATGTCCCACAGCGAGCCGCCGGCCAGGGCCGGGTTCCACTGGCGGTGCAGCGGGTCGTAGACGGAGGCGAAGCAAAAGCTCGACTGCATCGCGCGAAGCTCGCCAATGGCACCGTCGCGCAGCATGCGGCCGGCGAGGTCGTAGGCGGGCAGGAAGCGGGTCCACAGCGCCTCCATCAGGAAGACGCCCTTGGCGCGCGCCAGGTCGATGAGGGTCTGGCCTTCGGCGCGCGTCGTCACCAGCGGCTTCTCGCACAGCACGGCCTTGCCGGCCTCCAGCGCAGCGCGGACGTATTCGCCGTGGTTGGAGTGAGGCGTGGCGATGTAGACGGCGTCGATGGCGGCGTCTGATAGCAGGTCTGGCAGCGCTGTCGTCACATGCGCCGGCGCTTCGCCTTCGCGTTGCCATTGCCGGGCATAGGCTTCGCCCTTGACGGCGTCGCGCGCGAACACGGTGGCAAGGCGGGCACCGGGCACTGCGGCCAAGGCGCCGGCAAAGCGGTTGGCAATGCCGCCGGGGCCGATGACGCCCCAGCGGAAGATGTCGTTGTCATGGGCCATGGCTGAGCGCTTTCACGAGGTCGGATTGCGTGAGGATGCCGACGAGCCTGGCTTGCTCGCCGACGATGGGAATATGGTGGTGGCCAGTGGCCGAGAACAGCGGCACCAGCTCAGCAATGGGCCGCTCGGCGCTGGCCACGCGAACCTGGCGGCTCATGATCTGGCCGACGACCTCGGGCTTGGCCGAATGCGTCGCCGGTGACGGCTTCAGCAGCGTCTGCAACCGGCCGGCCAGGCCCTCGCGCTGCTGGCCTTCAGCCGCACGCATGAAGTCGGCGCGCGTGACGATGCCGACGATACGCTGCACCCGGTCGACGACCGGCAGCGCCTTGATGCTGTGCTGCTGCAGCAGCGCCCAGGCCTCGGCCAGCGGCGTGCCGAACTCGACCGTGAAGACGGGCGTGGACATGATGTCGGCGCAGCGCAGGCCACCCAGGCGGTTGCGATAGCTCAGCAGCTCGGCCTCGTGCAGCAGGTTGGCGAGGTCGTCGCGCGGCACGTCCAGCACCTGGTTGTAGCGGGCCAGCACGGCATTGAGTTCGGCGTCGCCAAAGCGCGGCGGTGCGACGCTCGCGCCCGCCGGGGCCGGGGCGGCCGGCTGCACATGCTGGGCATGGGGATAGCGGCGGCCGGTGAGACTGTTGTAGGCCATGCCGGCCAGCACCAGCAGCAGGGAGTTCAGTGCTACCGGCACGAAGGCGAAATGCCAGTCGTGCGTGGCGGTCAGCACCATCAACAGGCTGGCCGCGCCGCCGGGCGGATGCAGGCAGCGCAGCAGGAACATCGAGCCGATGGCCAGGGCCACCGCAACCGCGGCGATGCCCGCCGCCGGCAGCGGCAGCCACGCCATGCAGGCAATGCCGACCAGGGCCGACACCGTGTTGCCGCCGACGACGGCCCAGGGCTGGGCCAGCGGGCTGGCCGGTACCCCGAAGACGAGCACGGCGCTGGCGCCCAGCGGCGCGACCAGCCAGGGCAGGCCAGAGCCCATCGCGGCGCGGCTCAGCAGGCCAGCCAGCAACAGGCCGAGGCCGGCGCCGAGCACGACGCGCAGGCGCTCTCGCGCGTTGACGGCCTGCGGCGCAGGCCGCAGCGCATTCAACAAAGCGAGGACACGGTCGGACAGGGAGACGGCGGTGGACATCGGCGGCGGCAGGGCTGAGTAGCTGCGCCGCCGATTGTGTCCGCCGCCGGCGCCCGCGCCGGTTCAAACAGGTTTCATGGAGCCCCTCGCCCGGTCTCGCCTCGCTGCACGCGGGCGCGCCCGACCGGTCTTGCAGACCGCGCCGCGGCAGTGCCGCGGCCCTTCGGCAGGCGCATCACGCCCACTGGGCGTGATGTGTCCGGCCTCAGCCCCCGGGGGGACGGCGATGCTTGCGGCATCGAGCCGCAAGCACATCGCCAACGCGGGCCGGCTAGGGGCGGCCCGGCGCTCGGCCCGCCAGGGGGGCCGACATGACTCGCGTCAGGCTTTGCTGAGCAGGCCGCTCATCTGCGCCTTCAGCGTCAGGGCCTGGGCGCGGCGCTCCTTGGTCGCGGCCCGCTGGTAGGCGGTCTCGGCCTTCTCGCGCAGGGCCACGGCGCGCTCCAGGGCTTCCTGGTAGCGCTCGATGGTGTAGGTGTTCTCGGTGCCGATGTAGACGCTGCGCGCCAGCGGCGTCTCGCCGAAGCGAGGCAGGGTTACCGCGAAGCTGCAATCACGGACACGGCTGCCGGCGCGCTGGCGCACGATCGGGCCGGAGATGCCCGAAGGCAGATCGCTCTGCTTCTTGCGGCTGGGCGTGCGGCGCAGGCGCGATGGCGCTGGCAGCGTCGCGATGCGTTTGAGCAGCTCCTTGGTGGCCATGGCCAACGCACGGCGCGCGCCGCTGCCGTCCTGGCTGTGGTCGGAGAACAGCTTGGTGCCGCCATAACGCAGCTGCCAGCCATGGGTCGACAAATGGTCGATTCTTTGAATGCATTGCGGCACGACAAAATGCTCGCCGCTGAAGATCACTACGTCACGCGTGTTCATCACTGCCCCCGGTCTTTCAGCCCACCTGTGCGTCATTGCGCGGCGGGTCTACTAACGCCCCTCTGATACGGACTGAGTTTATGGGGGTTTATGGGCTCGGTGCGAATTTATGACTTCATGAAAACAGTTTCATTGCAATCCCGTCAGCTCAGCGACAGCTAAGCGCGCAGTCCGGCGGCTGGTGTCGGCGCCGAGGGCAGGTGGCAAGCTGGCCTGCTTGCTGTTCCGGGGGACGTCAGCGGCCGCGCTGCCCGGGCCGTTGGCCAGCCAAACCCGGGTCGAACAGCTCCATCACCCGCAATTGGGCGCCGCTGCGGCTGAACACCGAATTGCGTGACCACAACATCTGCGCCGACGGCGGCTGGCCGGTGGCCGTCAGCCATTGCCGCTCGGCATGGCGGCGCGTGTGGCCGTGGCGGGAGAGGCGGCGCGGTTGCAGCTCGCTGCGGTGGATGCGGTAGTCGTCGTAGAGCAAATGCGCCAGTGGCTTGGCGCCCAGACCCTTGAGCGCCCGCCAGGGGCCCGTGGTGGCGCGCTGGTGCACGGCAGAGCGCGCCCACACCAGGGGCTGGCCATCGACGCGCAGGATGACCTCGCGCACGACGGTCAGGCCACGCGGCGGCAGGCCCAGGGCCGCGCGCTCCAGCGCCCGGAACGGCGCCACGCCCTGGCGCAGCACCTGCACCTCGAAGCGCTCGCCCAGGCGGGCCAGGCGGCGGCTCAACGAGCCTGGCGCCCGCAGCCAGTCGCGCAGGCTGTCTCTGGTCGCAATACCCACTCAGACGCCGAACTCTTTGCCGAGTTCGGCGGCACGCTTTTGTGCGGCAAGCACGGCACGCCGGATGGCCGCGTCAACGGCATCCGCCTGCATCGACGTGATGGCCGCATGCGTCGTACCGCCCTTGCTCGTCACACGCTCCCGCAGCGTCGTCGGGGACTCGTCGGACGCCAGGCCCAGGCCGGCCGCGCCCGCGCAGGTGGCCAGCGCCAGGCGGCGGCCCTGCTCTGCGGTGAGACCCATGTCGACGGCCGCGGCCATCATGGCCTCGACGAAGAAGAAGAAATAGGCCGGGCCCGAGCCCGACAGGGCCGTCACGGCGTCGAGATCGTCCTCGCGTTCGACCCACAGCGTCTGGCCGGTCGGTTTGAGCAGGCGCTCGACGGTGGCGCGCTCGTCGGCGGACACGGCCGGCCGCGCATACAGGCCGGCGATGCCCTGGCCGATCAGCGCCGGCGTGTTGGGCATGGAACGCACGACGCGCTCGCTGCCGGTGGCCGTGACGATGGACTCCGAGCGGATGCCGGCCATGACCGACAGGTGCAGGGCCCCGCCGAGCCAGTCCTTGACCGGCTCGGCGGCGGCACCGAAGAGCTGGGGTTTGACGGCCCAGACGATGGTCTGCGCGTCAGCCAGGCCAGCATCGCCCGCGGCCAGCGCCGCGACGCCGAACTCGCCGACGAGCTTCTCGCGCTGCGGCGCATAGGGCTCGACGATGATGAACTGGGCGGGGCTCATGCCGGCGCGCAGCAGGCCGCCGATGATGGCGCTGGCCATGTTGCCGCCACCGATGAAGGCGATCTTTTCTGCTCTCATGGGCGGAAGTCTAGGGGACCAGCGCCGACGGGAAACAAAGCAGCGACGTGACAAGGCTATCGTTGCGGCTCATGAGCCTCCCACGCCCCGCCCGCCGCTTGCTGCTCCTGTGCGCCCTCGCATTCGCCGGTCTCGCCGGCTGCGCCGGCGGGCCACCGCCGCCCAAGCCCTGGGCCGAGACGGCGACGCGCGAATTGAATTTGTCGCTGGGCAGCTTCGAACTGCAGGGCCGGCGCGTGCACATCACGCGCAGCGCAAGCGCTGCGGCGGTCCAGCCCGTCATCGTCTATCTGCCCGGCCTGGGGCAGGGCAGCGACGCCGGCCAGCGCTGGGCTGCGGCCTGGGCCCAGGCCGGCTACACGGTGCTGGGCGTGCAGCCGCTGGAGGCCGATGCAGCCGCATGGCGTTCCGAGCTGGCCCGCACCGGCGAGTTCCGCGAACTCGGCCTGCTGCACTATGGCGAGGCCCTGCGCGCCGACCGGCTCGACGCGCTGCGCCGCCTGCTGCCGGCCCTTCGCGTGGCCCAGCCGGCACTGGACTGGGGCCATGCCAGCCTTGCCGGTTACGAGACCGGCGCGCAGACCGCGCTCGACGCACGCGGCGACGCCGGCTGGCAGGCCGTCATTGCGATCAGCCCGCCGGCCATGCAGGCCCCGGCCGGCGGCGTGGCCACCTTGCTGATCACCAGCGAGATCGACCAGGACCCGCTCGGCCTGCTGCGCCGCCCCGCCGAGCGCAGGCAGGCCTTCGACAGCTTTGCGCCGGGCAGCGGCTGGTTGCTGAACCTCGGCGCCGTCTCGCATGCCGCCCTGGCCGGCACGATGGCGCCCGAAGGATTTCATGTGCAGGACCAGCGCCATGGCCAGGCTCCGCTCGGCGGCGGCATGGGGGGGGGCCGCGGGCGCGGCGGTGCTGGCGGCGAGGGCGGCGGCATGCACGGGCCCCAGGGCGGTGGCTCGCGCGGCCCACGCAGCGGCAGCGCGACCGAGGCGGCCCAGTCGGACATCGGCGACGGCTTCCGGCTCAGCCACGCCTTCCTGGATGCGCAGTTGCGCGGCGGTGCACCGCTGTCGGCCAGTGGGCCGCTGACGTCGCGCTGAGCTCATTAAACTCCGCGGCCACCGACGGAGGGGGCATGGGCGCGAGCGACGAACTGGATGGGCTGCTGCTGCAGGATGAACTGCTGCGCTCGCTGGAGCGACCGGTCTGGGGGCTGTTCGGCCTGACCCTGGCGGCCGTCATCGGCCTGCTCGGACAGACGACGGCCCTGGCCGTGGTCGGCTGGATGGGAACCTGGCTCCTCGGCCCCTGGATCATCAGCCGCGCGGCGCCAGTGCTGGGCACCTCGCCGCTCGTCAAATACCCGCTGTTCCTGAGTTGCGCCATGCCCTTCCTGAGCCTGCTGGCGCCGCTGTATGTGTGGCAGGCCTCCAAGACGCGGCGGGCCGAGCTGGCCACCGCCATCCGCCAGGCCGAATTGCGCGAGCGCCGGCGTGGCCCTGAGGCGGCGGCCACCCCGGCCGCGCCGGCGGCCCAGCGCGCGCCCGTCCAGCAGGCCCTGCCGGTGCTGCGCGGCGTGGCCGACGGTGTCGGGCCCGATGGGCAAGAGCTGGAGATGCGGGTGGCCCCTGGCCAGCTGCCGCCCGACATCCCCAACGAGCCCGGCATGATGCCGCCGACGCGGGCTTGCGCCGGCGTCTTCGCTGTGGGTTATCACGTCGACGCCGGCTCGCATTGGGTGTCGGTGGGCCGCGACGAGATGCGCGCGGCCGGCATGAACCTGAACGTGCTGCACCGCCAGGCCCTGTCCAACCTGATGAAGCTCGTGAAAGGCCAGCCTGGCCTGCGGCTGGTCGACCATCCGCCCTATTACGGCTTGCTGCTGGACGGCGACCACGAGGCCTGCCTGGTGCTGCTGGACGGCCTGTGGGATCACCTGTTCGCCGACAAGACACCCAACGGCGCCGTCGTTGCCATCCCGTCGCGCGATGTGCTGGCTTTCTGCGACGCGAACTCGGCCGAGAGCATTGCCGCCATTCGCGAAGCCAGCCGGCGCATCGGGCCGGATGCCAAGGGGGCCATCACCCAGCAGTTGCTGCGCCGGCGTGACGGGCGCTGGTCAATCTTCGAGCCCTAGGAACCCGCCGCTCTGGTGCGTCCAGAGCCGCGCGTAGATGCCGCCCTGCGCCAGCAGCTCGGAGTGGCTGCCCTGCTCGACGATGCGGCCGGCATCCATCACCACCAGCCGGTCCAGCGCGGCGATGGTCGACAGCCGGTGGGCGATGGCGACGACCGTCTTGCCTTCCATCAGCGTGTAGAGGCTTTGCTGGATGGCGGCTTCGACCTCGCTGTCGAGGGCGCTGGTGGCTTCGTCCAGCAGCAGGATGGGTGCGTCCTTCAGCATGACGCGGGCAATGGCGATGCGCTGGCGCTGGCCGCCGCTGAGCTTGACGCCGCGCTCGCCGACATGGGCCTCGAAGCCGGTGCGGCCCTTGGGGTCAGACAGCGTGGCGATGAACTCGTCGGCATGCGCACGCTCGGCCGCGCGCTCCAGCTCGGGCTGTGTCGCGCTCGGGCGCCCGTAGAGGATGTTGTCGGCCACCGAGCGGTGCAGCAGCGAGGTGTCCTGCGTGACCATGCCGATGTGCTGGCGCAGCGAGTCCTGGGTGACGTGGCGGATGTCCTGGCCGTCGATCAGGATGCGGCCGCCGCCTTCCGGGATGTCGTACAGGCGCAGCAGCAGGTTCACCAGCGTGCTCTTGCCCGCGCCGCTGCGGCCGACCAGGCCGATCTTCTCGCCCGGCTTGATGCGCAGGTCAAGGCCATCGACGACGACCTTGCCGTTCGGGTAGGCGAAGCGCAGGTTCTCGAAGTGCACCTCCCCGCGCGGCACGGTCAGCGCGACCGCGCCGCTCGCATCGGCGATCAACTGCGGCTTGGACAGCGTGGCCAGCCCGTCCTGCACGGTGCCGATGTGCTCGAACAGCGAGGCCATCTCCCACATGACCCAGTGCGAGATACCGTTCAGTCGCATGCCCATCGCCGTGGCCGCGGCAACCGCGCCGACGCCGATGGCCGACACGCCCCACAGCCACAACGCCAGCAGCGCCGTGCTGCCAACCAGCAGGGCCGACAGCAGCGTGTTGACGATCTCGAAGCCGGTCACCAGGCGCATCTGGCCGTAGGCCGTGGTCATGAAGTCCTGCATGGCCGACTTGGCATAGCTGGCCTCGCGCCGGCCGTGCGCAAACAGCTTGACGGTGGCGATGTTGGTGTAGGCGTCGGTGATGCGGCCGGTCATCAGGCTGCGCGCGTCGGCCTGGGCCTGGGCGATCTTGCCCAGGCGCGGCACGAAGTAGCGCAGCGCGACGATGTAGAGCGCCAGCCAGACGCCGAAGGGCGCCATCAGACGCGCGTCGAAGCTGGCGACGATGCCCACCAGCGTGCCGAAGTAGACGGCCACGTAGACGAGGATGTCGACGACGATGAGCCAGGTGTCGCGCACGGCCAGGGCCGTCTGCATGACCTTGGTGGCGATGCGGCCGGCGAACTCGTCGCCGAAGAAGGCCAGGCTCTGGGCCAGCATGCGGCGATGGAAGATCCAGCGCAGCCGCATCGGGAAGTTGCCGAACACGCCCTGGTACTTCAGCAGCGCCTGCACGCTGGCCAGCACGATGCTGACGCCGAGCACGGCCAGCAGCATCGCGATGACGGGCTGGGGTTTGCTCCACAGCTCGGCGGGCTTGACGGTGGCCAGCCAGTCCACCAGCGAGGCCATCAGGCTGAACAGCAGCGCCTCGGCCGCCGCGATGCCGGCCGTGAACAGCGTGACCGCGAGCAGATGCCGCCGCACGCCGTCCGCGCAGCGCCACAGGAAGGCGAAGAAGCGCGCCGGCGGCGCCGCGCCGCTGGTTTCCGGATAGGGGTCGACGAGGCGCTCGAAGCGCGATGTCACCGATTGAAGAAGCGGTTGGAACAGCGAGGACATCCCGCTAGTTTCGCCGGACAACGCTGTCCAGTCATGTCATCAGTGCCGGCCACGGGGCTTGGCGTCAGCGGCGGCGACATAGCCGACGCGCTCGTCGAGAGGCGCTTACTGGCTGGCCGCCGATGCGGGTGCGTTCGGGGCGACTGGCACGACAACGCCCGGCGACAGAGAGATTTCATCAACCAGCGTCACGCCGGTGACGAAGTAGCGCGTCTCGCCGAAGCAGGAGCCCGGCAGGCCGACCTTCTCCTCGTAGTGCAGGTTGACGCGCCGGCCCATGAGCTTGTTGATGGCCTGGGCTGCGGCCTCATCGTGCACCGTGAAGTAGAACTTCTCGACGCTGGCCGTGCCCGGCAGCGACACCAGCGCCTGCTCGCCCTCCCAGGTCTTGCAGACCCAGCCCTTGCGTGAGAGCTTCTGCACCCAACCGGCACGCTCGCCGTCCGAATAGCTCCAGCGCCAGGCGAAGGCGAACCAGGCCGCAACGAGCAGCAGCAGGGCGACGAAGGACAGGGCGATCTTCAGGCGCATGGCGATGTCTGGGGAGCCGGGGCGCGGCGATTGTGCGTCAGGGAGCGCCGGATAAGCCCGTGCGATGCAGCGCGCCCTGGTTTGGGATGGATTGCCAGGCGCAAAGCACAGTCATAGCTCAGGCTATGGCGAGCATTTGCAACGCCGCAAGCCGCCCAAAGCGGGGATGCGCTGCGCGCGAGGGCTTGTTCGGCGCTCCCTTAGACCATGCCGCTCAACATCATGCCCAGCCCCACGATGCTGACCGTCCATACCGCCGTGCGCAGGTAGGGAATGCCGGCCAGGTACACGGCCAGAAAGGCTACACGGGCCCACAGGAACACCTGGGCACCGAGCAGCACGCGTTCGCCCGTCGCGCCGGACGCCTGCGCAGCCAGGGCCAACGCTGCGAAGAACAGCAGGTTCTCCAGCGTGTTGGCCGCTGCGCGCTGGGCACGGCCGGCCAGCGGCGTGGCCTCGGGCATGTGGTCGCGGTTGCCCATGGCCAGCATCAGGCCCTTGGGCGTCCAGGCCCGCGCCCGGATGAGACTGGCCATGAGGGCGCTGAGCCAGGTGAGCACGGTCATGCAGACGACGAGCGACATCAGCTTGGGCATGGAGTTCCTCGGAGAGTTGCTGCGCCGGACCGACGCGCGCGGATCATCCCCCCGGGCCGCCGAAGCGGGCCTGAGAACGAACCCGCGCCTTTTCGGCCTCGATCTCGCGGTTCTTGGGCTCGGCGGTCGTCACGAGCGAAGCGATCAGCGCACGCGCCTCGTCGGCAATCGCCGCCACTGCATGGTCGAAGGCCGCCGCATTGGCCTGGGACGGCACGTTGAAGCCGCTGAGCTTGCGCACGAACTGCAGCGCAGCGTCGCGGATCTCGAGTTCGGTGGCCGGTGGCTCGAAATTGAACAGGGTGCGGATGTTGCGGCACATGGGGCTGTCCTTGATTCAACTGGCCTGCGGATGGCGCTCGCGCCAGGCCCTCAGGGCTTGGCGGTACTCGTCCTTGGCCAGGTCGTAGAGATCGAAGATGCAGGGGTCGCAGCCATTGCCGCAGCAGGCGTCCAGGTCAGGCTCTGGCGGCGGCAGGGGCATCGGATCGGGGTCGGGTGGCGGCGTCGTCGTCATCGCGCTCGATTGTCCGGCGTGGCGAAAATCCGCCCATTCCACTGCGAGATGGCTATGCCGCGGACCGATGCCCGGCTTCACTTATGCCTTGCTAACGCCCATGCGCTCAGGATCACACCACCCCAACATCACAAGGAGAGTCGCGTGATCATCGTCACCACCGAGAACCTCGCCGGCCACCGCGTCGTCGAGGTCAAGGGCCAGGTTTTTGGCGTCGTCGTGCGCAGCCGCGGGCTGGCCGGCAACATCATGGCGGGGCTGCGCTCCCTCGTCGGCGGTGAGATCACCGAGTACACGCAGTTGCTGGAGGAGGCGCGACGCCACGCCATCGACCGCATGGTCAAGAACGCCCAGCTGATGGGCGGCAATGCCGTGGTCATGATGCGCTTCGATTCGTCGGAGATGGGCCAGACCATGAGCGAGATCGTCGCCTACGGCACGGCCGTGGTGGTCGAGCGGCTGCCGGCCTGACGCCATGCTGCGCAACCTGTTGCTCATCGTGGCACTGGCGGCCGGCATGATCGGCTTGGGCGCAAGCCTGGCCGGCCATCGCGACGCGGCGCCCTTCGCGATCTGGGGCTGCATCATTGCCGCCGCCGTGCTGGTGGAGCGTTGGCGCTACCGGTCCCGCGACGCGACGCCGGGTGGCGACTGGCAGAGGACCGAGGAGCGCTTCGTCGATCCGGAATCCGGGCAGACCATGCTGGTGTTCTACAACCCACAAACCGGCGAGCGCCGTTACGAACAAGATTCGCGTGCCTGAGCGTTTGAGCTACGCCATCAAGGCCGAGATCGCCGACACGCAGGCCGGCACCTGGACCTTTGCGGCGCACAAGACGATGTACGGCGGCAAGCGCATCGCCACCGGCGATGTGATCTACCTCTTCGCCAGCGAGAACGAGGGCGGCGTGGGGTTGGTTGCACGCGGCGTGGTCACGTCCGCCGAGGCCATGCCTAGAAAGCCGGGCATCGAGCGGCAGACGCCGCGCGTCAGCATCACTGTCAAGCGGGCTGCACTTGTGAAACGCCGCCTCGGCCGGGCCGAACTCAAGCCCTTTGCCGACTGGGGCGACGGCCGGCCCGAAACCGAGCTGAACTTCAAGTTCTACCGCCAGGCGACGAACAAGATCGTCGCGCTCGGCGACCGGGCCGCCAGCTTTCTCGATGCCTTCTTCTGACGCCCGCGCGTCTCACGTTTGGTGAGCAGCGCCGTTACACAAATCCAGCCCGGATTCGGTTATGCTGCGCCGCAACATTGCAACGTCGCAATACCGCTTGTCTCCTCCACCGCCCCTGGGTGGATTTGGCCCTCTCGGTGGCTCGCCACCCGCAGAGGGCCTTTTCTTGTCCGGCTGCCTTTGGCGCGGCCAGCCGAAAGCACTCCTTCAAGAGTCAAGCTGGCGTTCAAGCTCGGCGCGCCGCTGCGTCAGCTGCCTGTGCTTGCCGCGCGCGCGCACCAGCGTGATGACAGCAATCACCAGCATCACGGCGAACACGGCCGCCGCTGGCCATGCCGCCGCGATGCCTTCGCCCATTCCCAGGGCCAAGGCGCCAGCCAGCGCTACCGCGCTGAACCCGACTGCCATGCGAGCCGCAACGACTTGCTGAAACGCCAGCAGCACACGGCGCGACGCCAGCACCCACACGGCATAGACAACCCAGCACAGGCCGATGCCGGTCATGGCGGCGAAGGCGATCACGGTCCGTGGCGGCAATGCGGGTTCGGTCAGCCACAGCGAGCCGACGACGACCGACATCGCCAATGCAGCCAGCAACAGCGCAACATGGCCGAAGCGCGCCTTGGCTGACAGCTCGCGGTTGGCCAAGGCGGAGATGGAAACGGGATTCACGACTGCACTCCTTGGATGCCAAGCTGATGCCGGAGTATTTTTCGGGCCCGATGCAACCGGGATTTGATGGTGCCGATGGGGATGTCCAGCACCTGCGCAACCTCGTCGAGCGACAGCTCCTGCAAATAGAACAACGTCAGCACCTCCTTCTCAACCGGCGGCAGGCGCGCCAGCGCCTCCAGCATGGCGGCCAGTTCGAATTCGAGGGCGAGCGCGCCGTCGTCGCCGGGCTGCTCTTCGAGCTCGATATCGGTGTCGACACAAATCGGCTGTTTGTATTGTTCACGCAGCCGGTCCATCAGCACCCGGTGTGCAATGCCGAACAGCCAGGACCGCAGCTTGGCGCCTTCGCGCAGACGGGAGATCCCGCGCAACACGCGCAGCCAGACTTCCTGCGCAGCGTCATCGGCGGCGGCGTCATTGCCTGAAAGCTGACGTGCATAACGCCACAACGGCTGATGCCAACGCGCGATCAGTTCATCAAAGGCCGGCCGTTCGCCGAGCTGACAGCGGATCACCAGCAATTCGTCAGCGAGCGGGTTGTGCATGGATGACTCACGGTGTGGGCTTGTCATCTTTCAGTGCGGATCGAGCCGACCTTTTCGAAGCGTGGCAGGGGCAAGGCGATGCGCAGGTCCAGGCCGGTTTCGCCGCGGACAAAGCGGCCCAACAGCGCTCTCATGGCTGCGTTCCCGAACACGTCGAACTGGTGCGCCGCGTTTTCCACGACGACCAAATGCGCCTGCGGCAGCGTGGCAGCGATTTCCTGTGCGTTTTCCACCGGCGTGCGTGCATCCAGGTCGCCCACCAGCATCAGCGTGGGGACCGGAACCGCGACCGGCTCACGGAACGCGTCCCCGATCTGCCGCGCGTTCCATGCAGCGTACAGATAGCGCCCCGGGAAATTCATCGTGTCGCCGAGCAGGGCGTTGCCGGCCTCGCCCTCGATCCGTGCGCTGCGCGCCGCACTCGCTCCGGAGCTCAGGTCCGTCATGTGCTTCATGGCTGAATCGATGCCGAATTGGCGCCGCAGCAAGAGGGTCAGCTGCGCCACGCGCCGGAAGTTGCCGGCACTCATCTCCTGCACGGTGGCGGGGAGTGTCGCGACCGCGCGCGGATCGCCGAGGGTTTGCGCGATCGCCCACTGCACGTCCATCGCCCCGATCACCACCTTGGCTTCCTGCCCGGTGGCCGGATCAGTCACAGCCACCTCCACCGGCGACTGCGCCAGCCCGGCGATGACGGCGTGCAGTTGCCCGGTCATCCCAGGCGCGCCCGCACGTTCGCCGATGCGCAGCAGCACCCGATCCACCTGCGACGGCAGCTTCCATGTGTGATCCGGCCCTTCCGGGCTGATCAAAACCATGCGCTCGACCGCGCCCGGGTGGCGCCGCGCAGTGGCCAGCGCCAGGTGGGTGCCATAGCTGCGGCCCCACAAGGTCACCTTGCCATAGCCGAAGGACTGGCGCACCGCATCGACGTCGTCGGCGCTTTCCTCGGTGTTGTAGGCCTCCAGGCGGATGCCGCGCCCACGCATCTCTGCGGCGACGGCACGCGCTGCTTGCTCCATCAAGGGCAGCCAGGCGGCGACCGAGGCCGGCCTGTCGAGTGGCAAGCCATAGCGCATCGTGGCGCGCAGATTCGGGGTGGAGGCGCCCACGCCACGCTGGTCGATGCCAACCAGGTCGCCATCGATGAACTCCGCCAGCGCCGCGCCACCATGCCTGGCCAGATCGATCACCTGCCTGACGCCGGAATCGCCGGGGCCGCCCGCCAGGATCACATGGGCCTTCTCGGCGTCGGCACCGGCACGCCGTACACGCACCACCGCCAATTCAATGGCAGGACCTTCCGGCTCTGAACGCAACTCCGGAACCCGCACGCGCCCGCGAGTAACCACGAACGCGGTGCCATCCGTGGCGATCAGTGGTGCATCCTGGGGATCGATGAGCGTAGTTGGCGCGGCTGCGCCCACCAGCGGCAGCCATAGCGCGAACACGGCGAAGCGGGGCGCCAGACGGGCCATGGAAATACCGGCATTGAGTTCCTTCATGAATCCTCCTCGTTGCAACCTGTAGTCGGAGGATCCACAAAAAGGTTCATCGCGCCGCGCGCTCAGGCCTGGCCTGGGCGCGCGGGCTCAGCTCGCAGGCCGGCGGCGGCTCTCGAGGAGGCGGATGCGCGCCTGCAGCTCGGCCAGCTCGCGATCACACTCCTGCGCCTTGATCGCCTCGATCTCGCCGTGGATGCGGCGCAGCTCCTGCAGTGGCGCGGACGCGGCCTGGGCCTCGGCCGGCTGCCGCTCGGCCATCTCGATCAACAGCTGGGTGATCACGCCCAGTTGGTCGCCGTAGCTCGCCACGTCGAAGGCCCGCGCCTCGATGCGCGCGTTGCCCGCCTGGGGTTTGATGCCGGCAAAGAACCAGTCCAGGCGCGGCTCGATGTCCTGCGCCACGTCGCCGCTGAAGGGCAGGCGCAACTGCGGCGCCCAGAGCCAAAACCATGGGAACATTCTTTTTCTCCCTTGCACGCCGAACGGCTGGCGTGTGGGGAGATGGTGGCGTACGGTCGCGCGCATGGCAAGCTCGCCTCCCGTCATGGCCCGCCGGCCACCATGCTGCTCACCGCGATTCCTAATTGGCTCTCTGAAAAATGCGTGATTGCAGGCAGTCGGTGATCCACATCGCAAGCCGGGCGTTAGCCCTGGCCAGCGTGGCACTGCTAGGGTTTGGCGGGTTCGGCGCGTCGGCCGAACCTTCGCCTGGCGCACCGCAGGTCGTGACCTACCCCTCGTCCGGCGCCGCCGGCGACAAGCGCGGCGACTACTACGCCAGCCTGCTCAAGCTGGCCTTGGGCAAGGCTGACGGCCACTTCGCCGTGCAACCTTCCGCGAAACCGAGCGTGGCCGTGCGAGCCTTCGTGAGCATGGCCGCCGGGCAGGATATCGACGTCGTCTGGGCACCGACCACGGTCCAGCTCGAGCGCGACTATCTGCCCGTGCGGATCCCGGTCGACAAGGGCATCCTCGGCTGGCGCATCTTCCTGATCGGCGAGGACGACCGAGGCCAGTTCGAGAGCATCCGTTCGCTGGAGCAGCTCAAGGCGCTGCCAGCCGGGCTGGTCAGGGAATGGGTCGACACGGGCGTCCTGCAGAGCAACGGCCTGCCCGTCGTCGCCGCCGCGCGCTACGAGAACCTGTTCACGATGCTGGCGGCGCAGCGCTTTCGCTACCTGCCGCGCGGCGTCGGCGAGATCTACGGCGAGTTGAGCAACTACGGCCACCTGGGCCTGGCCGTTGAATCGCACCTGGCGCTGCACTACCCGATGTGCAGCTATTTCTTTGTCGCCCGGCAGAACACCGAGCTGGCCGAGCACATCGAGCAGGGCCTGCGGCGCGCGCAGAAGGACGGGTCGTTCGAGCAGCTCTTCCAGCAGTTCTTCGGCAAGGCGGTGCAGGCCGCAAAGCTCGACAAGCGCCTGGTCTTCGAGCTGGACCACCCCACCGCGCCGGCGACCTGCCTGCGAGCCCCAATCCCACAATGACGCCGCATTGATGCCGCAGGCCGCTGCGTCAAGCGCCCTCAGCGCACCCCTGCCAGCAGGGCCGCATTGCCCCCAGCTGCCGCCGTGTTGACCGTCAGCGTCTGCTCGGCCGCGAAGCGGTAGAGCTGGCGCACATGGCCGGCGCCAGTGACCAGCGGCAAGATGGCCCCAGCCCGCGTGGCCAGGGCTTGCGCGAGCACATGGGCGGCCGCGGAGTCGGACGATGCCAGCGCGACGCCAGCGAGCTGCGGCGCGGCGAGCAGCCCCGGCAGCGTCGCGTCGGGCAGCAGCGTCAGCGCGTTGACCGGCAGGCCGGCGCGCAGCAGGGCCTGGCGGGCGCGTTCGTCGCCGCCCAGCCAGATGGCGCTGTTGCCGGCCAGCAGGGCGCTGACGACCGCGGCCAGGCCCGCTTCGTCACGGCCGAGCACGGCGAAGACACCGCGCGCGTGGTGGCGCAGCGTGTTGCTCTCGCCGGTGGGGCCGGGCAGCACGATGTCAGCGAACTGCGCCTGCGCCGCGACGAACAGGCCGCGCAAGGCGAGAGCGGTCGGCGCGTCCAACGTGTCGGCAGCGCGACGCAGCGTGGCGATGCGCTCAAGCAGCGGTGTGTCGCGCCAACCGGCGTCGGCAGCCACGGCCAAGGCCTCGCTGCGGCCGTCCATCGCGAGGGTCGGCAAGGGCGCGTCGAGCTGGGGCTCGGCGCAGAAGCGGCGCAGGTAGTCGGGGCCGCCGGCCTTGGGGCCGGTGCCGGACAGGCCTTCACCGCCAAAGGGCTGCACGCCCACCACCGCGCCGATGATGTTGCGGTTGACGTAGACGTTGCCGATGCGCGCCTCGTCGGCCAGGCGCTGGGCGCGGCTGTCGATGCGCGTCTGGATGCCCAGCGTCAGGCCATAGCCCAGCGCGTTGATCTCCTTGATGACGTCGTCGACCGAGTCCTCGAAGCGCACCACGTGCAGCACCGGGCCGAAGATCTCTTCGCCGAGGTGCGACACGCGCGGCAGCTCGAAGGCGACGGGGCGGATCTGGCGCGGCATGGCCTCGGCCACCGGCGCCTCGGCCAGCAGCTTGGCGTCGCGCTTGAGGCGCTCGACATGCTTGCTGATGTTGGCATGGGCCTCGTCGTCGATGACGGGACCGACGTCGGTGGCAAGTTGCGCGGGCTGGCCGACATGCAGCTGCGACAACGCACCCTTGAGCATCTCGATGACCCCCTCGGCAATGCTGGACTGCACGCACAGCAGGCGCAGTGCCGAGCAGCGCTGGCCGGCGGAGCGGAAGGCCGATTGCACGACGGCGTCGATGACCTGTTCGGGCAAGGCCGTCGAGTCGACGACCATGGCATTGAGACCGCCGGTCTCGGCGATCAGCGGGATCGGCGAGTTGGGCTTGGCGGCGAGC
This sequence comes from Roseateles sp. P4_D2, assembly GCF_056401875.1. NCBI lineage: Bacteria > Pseudomonadati > Pseudomonadota > Betaproteobacteria > Burkholderiales > Sphaerotilaceae > Roseateles > Roseateles sp. P4_D2. The sequence goes on from NZ_JBFUIM010000002.1 coordinate 63,630, forward strand.
GCCTTGTTGATGATCTGGGCCACGGCCGTGGAGCCGGTGAAGCAGACGCCGGCCGTGTGCGCATGGGCGACCAGGCCGGCGCCGACGGTCTCGCCGGGGCCATGCAACAGCGCCAGCGCATCGGCCGGCACGCCGGCGGCGTGCAGCAACTCAACCATCTTCAGCGCGACATAAGGCGTCTGCTCGGCGGGCTTGGCGGCGACGGCATTGCCGGCCACCAGTGCGGCGACGACCTGGCCGGCAAAGATCGCCAACGGGAAGTTCCACGGGCTGATGCAGACGAAGACGCCGCGGCCTTGCATCAGGCTCGCATCGCTTTCCGCCTGGTCGGCGTAGTAGCGCAGGAAGTCCACGGCCTCGCGCACCTCGGCGACGCAATCGGCTTGCGTCTTGAAGGCTTCCTTGACGAGCAGGGCGCAGAACTCGGCCAGGCGGGCATCGAGGTCGTCGGCGGCGCGGCGCAGGATGGCGGCGCGCTGGGCAACGGGCGTGCCGTTCCAGGCGGGGAAGCCGGCGTGCAGGCGTTGCATCGCAGCGTCGACTTCAGCTGCCGAGGCCTCGGGGACGGCACGCACAGGCGTCGTCTCCAGCGCGACCTGCAGGGCCACGCGCTGGGCCGGCGCGGTCAGGTCGGCGCCGGTGGAGTTGGCGCGGCCGCGGCCTTCGCTGTCCAGGTAGAGGGCCGGCGGCAACGGCAGCGCGCTCGTCGCACGCACCTCGGCCAGCGGCGAGCCGAGCAGCTCGGGCACCTGCACGCTGGGGTCGGCCAACTGGTGCACGAAGGACGAGTTGGCGCCGTTTTCCAGCAGGCGGCGCACGAGATAGGCCAGCAGGTCGCGGTGCTCGCCCACCGGCGCGTAAACGCGGCAGGGGATGCTGCCGTCCTTCAGCACCTCGCGGTAGACACCTTCGCCCATGCCGTGCAGGCGCTGCATCTCGAACGGCGCGCCGGTGGCGCGGGCCATCTGCACGATGGCCGCGATGGTGCCGGCGTTGTGGCTGGCGAACTGCGGATAGATGACGTCGGCATGCTGGATCAGCGCGCGGGCGCAGGCGAGATACGAGACGTCGGTGTGCTGCTTGTGCGTGAACACCGGGTAGTGGGTCAGGCCCAGCTCCTGGGCTCTCTTGATCTCGCCATCCCAGTAGGCACCCTTGACCAGGCGCACCATGAAGCGCAGGCCGTGCTTGCGCGCGATGGCCGCAACTTCGTCGACGACGGCCAGGGCGCGCGACTGGTAGGCCTGCACCGCCAGGCCGAAGCCGCGCCAATGCGGGTAGTGGGTGGCGATGCGCGCGGCCAGCGTGTCCAGCACGTCCAGCGACAGCTCCAGGCGGTCGACCTCCTCGGCATCGATGGTCAGGTTGATGTTGGCCTCGGCAGCCAGCTCGATCAGCGCCCACACGCGCGGCAGCAGCTCGGCGAAGACGCGCTCGCGCTGCAGCACCTCGTAGCGGCTGAACAGCGCGCTGAGCTTGATGGAGATGCCGTCGGAAGCCTCGGGCGATGCGGCGCGCTGGCCCGCTGCGATGGCCTTGATGGCGCCGACATAGGCCGCGTGATAGCGCAGCGCATCGGCCTCCGTGCGGGCGCCTTCGCCGAGCATGTCGTAGCTGAAGCGCAGCTGCTTTTGCTGCTTGCGCGCCGAATCCGCCTCGCTCATCGCCTCATTGATGTTGCGGCCGAGCACGAACTGCCGGCCCAGCAGCTGGATGGCGCGCACGGTGGCGGCCACCACCGTCTGCGCACCCAGGCGCTTGAACAGGCCGCCGTCGTCATCCGCGCCCGGCAGGAAGCGCTTGGACATCGAGATGGCCGAGGCCGACAGCGCGGCCAGCATCTTGTGCGGGCTGCCTTCACTGGCGCCGTCGAAGTCGGCGCGGCCGAGCTGGTCGGCCGTCAGCGCAATGGCCGTGGGCGCGTCGGGCACCCGCAGCAGCGCCTCGGCCAGGCGCATCAGGGCCAGGCCTTCGGCGCTGGTGATGGGGTATTCGCGCAGCAGCGATTCCATGGCCCAGAAAGGCGCCGGGTTCTTGCGCACCTGCTCCACCCAGGGCGCGGCCATGGCGATGACGCCAGGCCAGTCCAGCGCGCCGCCGACGCGCTCGGCCAGGGCCTGCACGACCCCATGCTCGGCCCGGTAGGGATCGGGCAGACGGGGCTGTTCGGTCGGGGCGACGAAGGGCGTGGGCATGGCGGAGCTCCTGGTGAGGTTTCGCACTCTATCGACGCTTCGCTTGGATTAAATTCCAAGGATTACAGGAACGGCCGACAAAAATCCCGATGGACGACGAAACCAAACTCGACAAGATCGACGCCCGCATCTTGCGCGTGCTGCAGGCCGATGGGCGTATTTCCAATCTCAAGCTGGCCGAAGCCGTGCACCTGTCGCCCACCGCCGTGCTGGAGCGCGTCAAGCGCCTGACGCGCGACGGCTTCATCCTCGGCTATGAGGCGCGGCTGAACCCGGCCAAGCTGGGCGCGGCCATGCTGGTCTTCATCGAGGTGCACCTGGACCGCACGGTGATGGACGTGATGGACAACTTCAAGGCCGCCGTCCAGGCCCGCGCCGAGATCCTGGAGTGCCATCTGGTGGCCGGCGGCTTCGACTACCTGCTCAAGACCCGGGTGCGCGACATGGGCGCCTACCGGGAGTTCATCGGCAGCGTGATCTGGACCTTGCCAGGCGTGCGGGAAACGCGGACGTATGCGGTGATGGAGGAGGTGAAGGCGACGAATGCGCTGGCGTTCTAGCAGCGGGCCGACCGGACCATCGAGGCGTCAAGAAGCGTCATGAAGGTGCGCGAAATCGACCAGGATGGAAACGTGCGGGTGTGAAGGCAAGTAGCACACGCGTACGGACTGGCCCGAGACCAAGTTCACCATTCCGCTCATTCGGCGTTCCACGCTAATGGGCTGTGAAGCACCATCAGGCCAATAGCGATACACGACGGTGGTCACTCGCCCATCCCGACGGTTCTCCAATATTTGCCCCTCTACGTTTAGGCCCGTCTCAAGAATTCGTTTGTTGGCTGCAGCCCTGCCTGCACGATGTAACCCCGCGAGAACCATGAGCACAGCGAGGCCAATGAGAGGGAACCAGATTCGATAGTCCACTGCAGGGCACTCCTTGGCGTTGGTGGTCGCCGGCTGCCAAATGCAGCCGGGCGCAATCTGACGATGGCTGCAACCGCCTTCATCTTTTCATCCGCCGTCTGAATTGCGCAGTCAGCCGCTGACGGAACGAACTTCTGCGGCCCTGTTTCGGGCGGAGCCACACTGCGAAGCTAATCAGCCCGATCCGGACTTGCATTTTTAACCGCCGCCCATCTGTGCGCGCGACGCGAGCCCGGGTAAACCGGGCGCGCGCCACCCCGGCTCGCCTTGGACAATGCGGGTTTGCTCAACACGCCCTCCATGATCTGCCGCGTCCTGACGCTGGCCCTCTGCCTGCTCAGCGTGCTGGCCTGGGCGCCTGCGGCCCGGGCCGATGCGGGCGCGCTGGAGCCCCAGTTCGCCACCGTACCGGTGCCACGCGACGTGGTGGGCAGCCTGGCCCAGGACAAACAAGGCCTGATCTGGATCGGCACCAGCGACGGCCTGGCGCGCTTTGACGGCTACCGGCTGCGCGCCATCGAGCGCGAGGGCGCCACGGCCGTGCAGCGCAACCTCGGCTGGGTGCGCTCGCTCGCACCGGCCGCCGACGGCGGCATGTGGATAGGCACCGAGGTCAACGGCCTGGCGCGCTACGAACCTGCGTTCGACCGCGTGCGCATGCTGGGCAGCGGCAGCGAGCGCGCCACGCCCATCCGCGCGCTGGCGGAGGACGACGCCGGCCGGGTCTGGGTCGGCACACTGGGTCAGGGCCTGCTGCGCTTTGAGCCGAAAACCGCGCGCTTCGAGACCGAGCCGCTGCGCGTCGACGGCGAAACCGAGCGCCGCGTGCTGGCGCTGGCCGTGGGCCGCGACGGCGCGCTGTGGGCCGGCCACTGGCGCGGCCTCGCCCGGCGCGACGTGCAGGGCGGCTGGGCGGCGCTGGCCTTGCCCGACAACGCCATCGTCGGCATCAGCACCTTGCTGGAAGACCGCGCGGGCCGGCTCTGGTTCGGCAGCGTGGACGGCCGCGTCGGCCGCATCGAGGCGAACGGCCAGCCGCGCTGGCTGGCGGCGCGCTTCAAGGGGGGCGTGCAGGCACTGGCGCAAAGCGCCGACGGCACGGTCTGGGCCGGCCTGAACGACGGCATCGCCTGGCTGGACGGCGACAGCGGCGCGCTGCTGCGCCAGTTGCGCCACAACCCCCACCTGCCCGGCGGCCTGGCCGGCAACGACGTCAACGTGCTGCTGCGCGACCAGACCGGCACCATGTGGGTGGGCGGCTACGGCGTGGGCCTGCAGCGCCACCAGCAGCACCCGGCACTGGCCGTGCGCGGCCCCGACGCCGACCCCCGCAGCCCCCTGGCCAGCAGCGACCTGCGCGGCCTGCTGCCCCGCCGTGACGGCCTGCTGATGGTGGCCACGCACAGCGGCCCGGTGGCCCTGCTGGACGCGCAGCTGCGCACCGTCGGCGGCTGGCCGCGTGAGGCCGACACGCCGGTGGACAACCTCGCCGAGGGGCCGGATGGCAGCGTCTGGCTGGTGGCCAACGGCCGCCTGGAGCGCCGCGAACCGCGCAGCGCCCGACTGCTCGCCAGCTGGGCGCTGGAGGGCGGCCGCGCGCATCGCGTGCTGGTATTACCGAGTGGTGAAGTCTGGGTGGGCATGCAGGACGGGCTCTACCGCCTGCCTTCGCCCCAGGCCCGCATCGAGCGCGTGCGCCGCGCAGATGGCGAGCCGCTGCGCGGCGGCGTGCATGCGCTGCGCGTGGAGGCCCGCAACGGCCAGCTCTGGGTCGGCGCGCTGGCTGGCCTGTTCCGTTGGGACGGCCAGCGCCTGGCCGAGGTGCAGGGCGCGCCCGGCGAGGCGCTGGGCTTTCCTGCCGTGCTCGGTCTGCTGCACACCCGCGACGGCAGCCTCTACGTGGACACCGCCGTCAGCGGCCTGCACCGGCTCAAGGGCTACGACGAACAGGGCCGCGCGCGCTTCGAACGCATCAGCGAGCGCATGGGGGCGCCGGGCCGGCCCTTCGGCGTCAACCTGCACGAGGACGCCAAGGGCCGGGTGTGGAGCCAGCAATCCGTCTACGACCCGACCGCCAACCGCCTGGACGAGCTCTCCGGCGCCGAGGGCCCGCCAATGGGCACGCCGCGCTTCTTCGCCGACGCCGCCCTGCCCGACGGCCGCCTGCTCTTCTGCGGCAGCCGCGGCCTGCTCGTCATCGAGCCGCTGGCCTTCATGCCTTCGCGCTATGCGCCGCCGGTGGTCGTCAGCAGCCTGCGCCGCGATGGCCAGCTCTTCCAGCCGGACCAGGACCTGAAGCAAGGCTTGAAGCTGCCGGCCGGTACCCGCAGTGTGGCCGTCGAGTTCGCCGCACTGGACTACATCGACCCGGCCAAGCTGCGCTACATGATGCGCCTGGCGGGCTGGGACGCCGAATGGACGTTCACCGACGCCAGCGCCCGCTTCGCGAGCTATGGCGGCCTGCCGCCGGGCCGCTACCGGCTGGAGGTGTACGCCACCAACCATCACGGCGTGTGGGGCGACCGCCCGCTGCTGCTCGACATCGAGCTGCTGCCGGCCTGGTGGCAGACGCGCTGGGCCCAGGCGGCCGCCGCGCTTTCTTTACTGGGCTTGGCCTGGCTGCTGTTGCGCTGGGGGGTGGCGCGGCGCACCGCACAGCTGCGCCGACGCGAAACGGCGCTGCAAGCCCTGGTGGAGCAGCGCACCACGGAGCTGCGCGAGGCCAGCACCACCGACCCGCTGACCGGCCTGCGCAACCGCCGCTACCTGGACTCGCGGGTCACCTCGGACCTGCAGCTCTGCCTGCGCCACTACACCGAGCCGCGCCACAGCAACCCCGACCGCCACCGCGACGACGAGGCCGACCTGCTCGTCATGCTGATGGACCTCGATCACTTCAAGCGCATCAACGACCGCCACGGCCACACCGCGGGCGACCAGGTGCTGGTTGAGTTCGCCCGCCGGCTGCGCATGGTCTTCCGCGAGAGCGACGTGCTGGTGCGTTGGGGCGGCGAGGAATTCCTGGCCCTGGCCCGCGGCGGCGCACGCAGCGGCGCCACCGAGCTGGCGGCACGCTTCAACGCCGTCGTGCGCGAGCAGGCCTTCATGCTGGCCGACGGCCGCACGCTGCCGGTCACCGTGTCCATCGGCTTCGCTGTCTTCCCTCTTGACCCCGAAGCGCCTCGGGCCTGGGATTGGGACGCCACGCTGAGCCTGGCCGATGCCGCCCTCTATGCCGCCAAGGCGCAAGGCCGCGACGGCTACCTGGGCGTGCTGCGCGCCGATGGCCTGCGGCCCGATGAACTGGCCCTGGACGCAGACACCTGGCCGGACGAGCCGCGGCTGCAGGTGCGGCGCAGCGACTGAGCGCCAAGGCGGGCGGCGAGCGTGGCCAGCGCCGCAAAATGCGCGTTTTCAAGACGACCCATCCCATGATGCATCGCACCCTCACGCTGACGGCCTGCCTGCTGGCCAGCTTCGCCGCCGAGGCCGTGTCAACGACCGCGCAGATCACCGCCCAGTCGGCGCTGCTGGGCGTGCAACTGGCCGCCAAGCAGCGTGAGGCCAAGGGCGGCCTGCCCGCCGCGCAGAACGCCTGCATCCAGGCCCTGCAGCCCAGCGAGTTCTACGAGACGACCGAACGGGTGGTCACGATGTCGCTGAGTGCCAGCGAAGTGGCGGCGGCCGACCGGTTTTTCAGTTCGGTCCCGGGACACAAATACGCCAGGCACGGCTTGCTGGGCATCTACACCGCCCTGGGCGAAAAGGCCCCCGAGCCGCTGCCCGCCATTTCGGCAGCCGAAGTCAAGGCCATCGAAGCCTTTGCCGCCTCGCCGGCCGGACAAGCCCTGCTCACCCGCCAGGTCCTGCAATCCCCGGCGGCCCGCGAGGCCTATGACGGCCGCGCCCGGGAGCTGGTCACGCGCTGCCAGGCCGTCAAGCCCGATCGCGCGGACTGACGTGGGTCTCGCGAGCTGGGCGCGCGACGCTCAGCCCAGGTGCTTGCCAAAGAACCGCATCGCCCGGTCCCACGCCTGCTGCGCCCACACCGCGTCGTACTGCGTCTTGGCAATGCGCCCCGGCCCCTGTGCCGTCTCGTTGGCAAAGGCATGGTGGGCCAGATAGCGGTGGCCTTCGTAGCGCGCACCGACCTCGGCGAACTTCGCTTCCAGGCCGTCCACGCCGGCAATCGGGAAGGACTCATCCTGCGTGGCCCAATGGGCCTGCAGCGGCATCTTGATCTTGCTGGCGTCTACATATTCCAGCGGCGGCATGCCGTACCAGATCACGGCGGCGTCGGCCTCGGGCACCATCGTCGCGGCCAGCACGGTCAGCGCGCCGCCCATGCAATAGCCGGTCACGCCGACCTTGCCGCTGCCCAGCTTCAGGTCTTTGAGGTAGTGCACCGCGCCGCGCACGTCCTGCGAGGCGGCGTCGCCAAAGTTCAGGTCCGTCATCAGATGGCCGGCTTCCTCGGCCTCGACGGTGCTCTTGCCGCGGTAGAGGTCAGGCACCAGCGCCGTGAAGCCGGCCAGCGCAAAGCGATCAGCCACGCCACGGATCTGGTCGTTCAGGCCCCACCATTCCTGGATGACCACCACGGCGCCCAAGGGCTGGGCGGCCTCGGCGAGATAGCCGGACACAGGGGCGCCATCGGGGCGCTTGAACTGAACGGTCTGGGCCATGCGTGTCTCCTGAAAAGCGGCAGCCTAACCTGCGCGACACGGGGTTTTCCCCGGGGCGGCGAGAATGCCCCCTTGAAGCCCCACACCATGAAGATCGAACGCATCGTCTCTACCCGCCTGCCAACGCCCTATGGCGAGTTCGTCATTCACGGCTTCCGTGAGGACGACAGCGGGCAGGAGCATGTCGTGCTGAGCCTGGGTGAGCTGACCGGTGACGAGCCGCCGCTGGTGCGCGTGCACTCCGAATGCATGACGGGCGAGGTGTTCGGCTCGCTGCGCTGCGACTGCCGGCCGCAACTGCAAAGCGCGATGAAGCGCATCGCCGACCTGGGCCGCGGCGCCATCGTCTACATGCGCGGCCACGAGGGGCGCGGCATCGGCCTGGTGCAGAAGCTGCGCGCCTACGCCGAGCAGGATGCCGGCGCCGACACCATCCAGGCCAATGCCCAGCTGGGCCTGCCCATCGACTCGCGCCGCTACGACGCCGCCGCCTGCATGCTGCGGTCCCTGGGCGTGCAGCGCATCCGGCTGCTGACCAACAACCCGCTGAAGATGGCCGCCCTGGCCGAGTTCGGCATCGACGTCGTCGAACGCGAAGCCTCGTTGACGGAGCCGGGCCCCGACAACGAGAAATACCTGCGCACCAAGGCCGAATCCATGGGTCACCATGACCTCGGCCACCTCTTCGAATAAGGCAGGCCCCCTGCGCGGCAGAGGGCCTGGTCGGTCGATGGGCTAAGGCGCCGGTGGCACCTCACGGCGCCGCGCCCTCAGCCCCTTGCGCAGTCAGCGGTTCTTGGAACCCTGCTGGTTGCTGGGCTTGCTTTGCTGGTCGCGACCGGCAGAACCACCCCCTTGCTGGGGCGTCTGACTGCCGCCACCGGCCTGGCTTTGCTGGCCAGGGCTCTGGTCACGGCTCTGACCACCCTGCTGGATGTTCTGACCGCTTTCGGGCTGCTGCTTGCCGGATTGGCGTTGCTGGTTGGACATGGCTGTTCCTTCACTGTGAGCCTGGGCGGCACCCCATTGCGCCGCCGCGTCAACAACCTTAGGCCGCAGGCAAAAGATCCCTGTAGGAGAAGGCGCCGGATACATCGTCAAGTCGCAAGCCGGGGAGACGAGTTGTGCCGTTAGGCGACAAGGCAGATTCAAGCCGCCAGAGCTGCAACCAGTCGTAGTTCTTCGGCGCAGCGCTGCAAGCTGGGCGCAAGCTCCGGGGCGGCGCGCTTCACACCCGCCTTACGTGCCCGGACTAGGCTGCGCGGTCCTGTTCGCCCGCCACCATGTCCGACCGTCGCTTCTTCCCCCGCCCCGCCGTCGAGGCCGCGTTCAATCGCTGGGATTGGGCGCTGCTGCCCCTCGTCCTGGCGGTGCTGGTGCTGCTCGCGATGGCCGCGGCGGCGATGGCCCGACCCTTCCACCTTGGCGTGCCCCTGCCGCTGAGCCTGGACGTCGCCTATCTGCCTTATTACCTGCTGCGCACCACGCTGCGCATGTTCCTGGCGCTCGCCGCCTCGGTGGTGTTCGCCTGCGTGTTCGCGGTGCTGGCGGCCAAGGTGCGTGCGGCAGAGAAGGTGCTGGTGCCGCTGCTGGACATCCTGCAGTCCATCCCCATCCTCGGTTTCCAGGCGATTGCGGTCGCGCCCTTCATCGCGCTGTTCCCGGGCAACCTGCTGGGCGTGGAACTGGCCGCGCTGTTCGCCATCTTCACCTCCCAGGCCTGGAACATGGCCTTCAGCCTCTACCAGTCGCTGCGCACCGTGCCGGGCGAACTGCAGGAGGCGGCGCGCATCTTCCAGCTGTCGGGCTGGCAGCGCTTCTGGCGGCTGGAGCTGCCCTTTGCCATGCCCAACCTGCTGTGGAACATGATGATGAGCATGAGCGGCGGCTGGTTCTTCGTCGTCGCGTCGGAAGCCATCTCGGTGGCCGGCCAGGACATCAAGCTGCCCGGCGTGGGCTCCTACATCGCCGTGGCCATCGAAGCGCGCGACCTGGGCGCCATCGGCTGGGCCATCCTGGGCATGCTGGTCGGCATCCTGCTGTACGACCAGCTGTTCTTCCGGCCGCTGCTGGCCTGGGCCGACCGCTTCCGCTTCGAGGAGGGCAGCAGCGAGCAGGCGCCGCAGTCCTGGCTGCTGACCTGGCTGCGCCGCACCCAGCTGCTGCAGCGCCTGGGGCAATGGCCGGGGCGCTGGATCACGGCCAGCTTCGCGCCGCTGAAGAAGAGCTACGACGGCCGCTCCATCCGCGCGCGGCCTGAAGATCCGAACCCGCTGTGGGCCCGCGCCTGGGACGCGCTGCTGGCCGCCCTGGTGCTGTTCGCCGTCTGGCGTCTGGTCAGCTTCATCCACACCGAGGTGGGCTGGGGCGAGGCGGCGCATGTGTTCAAGCTGGGCCTGTTCACGCTGGCGCGCGTGCTCGCGCTGATCGCCGTGGCGTCGCTGATCTGGGTGCCCATCGGCGTGTGGATAGGCCTGAACCCGCGCATCGCCGGCCGCGTTCAGGCGGTGGCGCAGTTCCTCGCGGCCTTCCCGTCCAATCTGGTCTTCCCGGTCGCCGTCCTCGTCATCGTCAAGTACAGGCTCGACCCCGACCTCTGGCTGTCGCCCCTCATCATCCTGGGCACGCAGTGGTATCTGCTGTTCAACGTCGTGGCCGGCGCGTCGACCATCCCGACCGAGTTGCGGCTGGCGGCCAAGAACCTGGGGCTCAAGGGCTGGCTGGCCTGGCGGCGCTATCTGCTGCCGGCCATCTTCCCGAGCTTCGTCACCGGCGCCATCACGGCCAGCGGCGGCTCCTGGAACGCCAGCATCGTGGCCGAGTACGTGAGCTGGGGCGACACCCACCTGCAGGCCCAGGGCCTGGGTAGCTACATCCAGCAGATGACGACGGCGGGCGACTTCCCGCGCATCGCTTTAGGCATCGGCGTCATGTGCGTCTTCGTCATGGCGATGAACCACTGGGTCTGGCGTCGTCTCTACCGTATCGCCGAGGAAAGGATGCATTTCTGATGACGACGTTGATCGAACTGACGGGCGTCGCCAAGGGCTTCAAGTCCAACGACGGCAGCCTGCGCTCGGTGCTGGAGGGCGTGGACTTTCGCCTCGACAAGGGCGAGATCGTCGCGCTACTGGGCCAGAGCGGCTCGGGCAAGAGCACGCTGCTGCGCATCATGGCCGGGCTGATCCCCGCGGACGCTGGCGACGTGCGCTACGGCGGCCAGCCGCTGTTCGGGCCGGCGGCCGGCATCGCGATGGTGTTCCAGAGCTTTGCGCTGTTCCCTTGGCTCACCGTTCGGCAGAACGTCGAGCTCGGGCTGGAGGCGGCCGGCGTGCCGGCGGCGGAACGTGAGCGCCGCGCGAACGAAGCCATCGAGCTGATCGGCCTGGCCGGCTTTGAGGGCGCCCTGCCGCGCGAGCTGTCAGGCGGCATGCGCCAGCGCGTGGGCATGGCGCGGGCCCTGGTCATGCAGCCGGCCGTGCTGCTGATGGACGAGGCCTTCTCGGCCCTGGACGTGCTGACAGGCGAGCGCCTGCGCAACGAGATCCTCGTCCTCTGGGACGGCGGCCAGATGCCGACCCAGGCCATGCTGGTCGTGTCGCACAACATCGAGGAGGCCGTCATGATGGCCGACCGCGTGCTGATCTTCGCCAGCAACCCGGGCCGCGTGCGCGCCGAGCTGCCCATCACGTTGCCACGCCCGCGCAGCGCCGACAGCCCGGAGGTGCGCCTGCTCATCGACGAGGTCTACCGGCTGATGACGAGCGCCACTCACGTGGCCGGCACCGTCGAGGAGGCGCCCAAGCCGCATCTCAGCGACCGCCTGCCCGAAGCCGACGTCGGCCGCATGGAGAGCCTGCTGGAGCTGCTGGCCGACGAGCGCTTCAATGGCCGCGCCGACCTGCCCCAGCTGGCCGAGGAGAGCGAGCTCACCGACGAGGCCATGCTGCCGCTGGCCGACGCGCTGCACCGCCTGGGCCTGGCCCAGCTCAGCGGCGGCGACCTCCTCGTCACGCCGCTGGGCCAGCGCTATGTCGAAGGCGGCCACGAGTTCCGCCGCGAGATCTTCGGCCAGCAGCTGCTCGCGCATGTGCCACTGGCCACCTTCATCCGCGCCAGCCTGGAGCAGGAAGCCCACGGTGAGCTGAAGGAGGAGCCCTTCCTGAAGCTGCTGATGGACAGCATGGACGCCGCCGAGGCCGAGCGCGTGCTGCGCGTGGCCATCGAGTGGGCGCGCTATGGCGAGGTCTTCGAGTACGACTTCCACACCGGCCTGATTCACCTGCCGGAGTCGGGCGAGGACTGACTCAGGCCGCGGCGCACTTGGCCACGGTGTCCCAGGTGCGCGTCGTGATGGTCTTGCCGAAGGTCTTCTCCAGCAGGTGCATGAAGACCGGCCCCTTGGCCTCGGGCACATAGCTGCAGAACACCTCGCCGCCGTCCAGGCCCAGGATGCAGGCTTCGCCGTGCGTCACCGGCAGCTCGACGGGGCTCTCGGCAAGCGGCTCGCGCAGGAAGGTGACGACGCGCTTGGACCCGGGCTTGAGCTTGAAGGCGGCGAAGGGATCGGCCTTGATCAGCTGCTGCAGATGGGCCGTCGACCGCACGGTGGTGGCGAAGCTGTAGCCCTGGCCATCCAGCATGGCCTTCTCGGCGCGTTTCTGCAGCGTCGCGTTAGCGGCCGAGCGGGGCGTTGAGAACACGACGTTGCCGCTGCTCAGCAGCGTCTTCACGTCGGTGAAACCCGCCTCCTCGAAGCAGCGCTTGAGGTCGGGCATCTTGGCGTTCATCGGGCTGACGCCACGAAGCAAGGCGACATAACGAGGCATGGGTGCGAAGTATGACCCCGCGCTTGCGGCCAACCCTAGCTGCGGCTGCCCCGAATTGCGGGCGGCCGCAGCTAGCGGGCCTGGCCGAGTCCGAATGCAATGGCAACGCGACTGAGACACACCCCTGAGGAGAACGCGCCATGACCACCATCCAGACGGCCAGCAGCATCTCGCTGACCGCCACATCCTCCGTCCCGAACACCAACCCGACCCACGCCAGTACCCAGATGAAGGGTGGCCAGGCCGTGTTCGAGAACGACAACTACCGCATCACCGCCGGTGACAACAATACCGTCAACATCTTCAACAAGAAGACCGGCGAGACCTACAACATCTGGGGCGACCCGCACGTCAACATCGACGGCAAGCATGCCTTCGACTTCTACGGCACCACGACCTTCAAGCTCGAGGATGGCACCAAGGTCACCATCGAGACCACGCCCTGGAATGCCGGCAACGGCATGACCCTCGCGAGCAAGGTCGCCATCACGAACGGCGACTACGGCGTCGAGATCAGCGGCGTGGACACCAACAAGGTCGGCGACCTCAAGATCGACGAGGCCGCCGGCTGGGGCGCCGTGCTTGACTGGACGCACAAGGACGGCAATGTGCTTCAGGAAAACCCGGCCGGCGCCGGCTTCCTGGGCGTGGACGCCAACGGTGACATCCACAAGGTCGACCAGGCCTACATGAACAAGACCGACCTGCAGCTGAACCCGGGCCTGGACCCAGCCACGCAACAGCGCGGCAGCGATTTCCTGCGCAACGCCCTCAGCCTGTTCAGTGGCCTGCTGTCGGCGTCGCTGAGTGGCGCCTTCCTGGGCTCGCTGTCGGATGCCGGCGAAAGCCGTTCGCACTCGACGCGCGACGCCCACCGGTTCTCGCTGACCGTGATGCGCCTGGACTTCTGAGCGGAGGCCGCCATGCTTGCAGTTGATGCAGTTTCGAGCGGCCGGCAGACGCCGGTCGCCCGCGATCCCGCAGCGGAGGTCGTCAGCCGGGCGACCGACCCACGTACCGGCGTCGTCGACACCCAGCGCCTGGCGACCTGGGTGGTCGACGCGCGCAAGAGCGACCCGCAGGCCGCCGAGTCGGCGCATGCCGCCATCGAGCAGCACCTGCTGGCCTCGGGGCACCCCGGTGACGTGGCTCACTACAACCAGGATGTGTTGCAGGCCGCGCGCCAGAGCCTGCTGCCCGACCATGCACCCGGCGGCCTCTGGGCGGCCGGCCAGGGCATGCTGCAGCAAGGCAGCAAGCTGCTGATCGACAACCCCATCCTGATCAAGCGATGGGAAGCGACGACCAGCGCCTGGACGGGCAAGGGCGGTTTCACGCGCGGCCTGACCGAGCTGCTGACCAGCAACGGCATCCAGGTCGGCCAGACCGTGCATGCACCGCCGCCCGGTTCGCTGGGCCGCACCTCGGGCATCGCTTCGCCGGTGGCCAACAACACCAACGGCGCGCTGGCTCGCGACGCGATTGCCGACCGCTGGCGCGCCGCGGGCGCCCAGGTGCGCACCGAGGTGCCGGTGCAGAACGGCGCGCGCGTGGTGGACGTGGTGGCCGAGCCCCCGGCGACGGACCCGCGCATGCGCCAGCGCATCGACGTCGAGTCCAAGGTGGGCCGCACGGCGCTGGACAGCGACATCCGTGGCCAGGTGGCGCGCGATGTCGAGGCCCTGAAGGTCAACCGTGGCCTGCGCGGCGCCGGCCAGCTGCTGGAAGGCGTGGGCAAGGTCGCCCGGCCCGTCGGCGTCGTGCTGGATGCCATTTCGCTCGGCCAGGCCTACCAGGCCGACGGCAACCGCATCGGCGAGAACACCGGGCGCACCGCCTCCGGCGTGGCCGGCGGCGCCCTGGGTGGCTGGGGTGGTGCGGCCCTGGGCGCGACCATCGGCACGGCCATCTTCCCCGGCGTGGGCACGGTGGTTGGCGGCATCATCGGCGGCATTGGCGGCGCCATCGCTGGCGATGCTGGCGGCCGTGGCATCTTCGATACGGTAAAAGGCTGGTTCTGAACCGGGCTTGTTCCGAATGGACGGCCTCTCGAGGCCGTCCATTTTTATTTCGCGCTTGCTGACCATGCCGAATCTGATCCAGCGCTGGCTTGCCGGCACTAAAGCGTCCACCTGGGACCTGAGCGACTACCCCGCCTATGAGCTGCCTCACCCCGGCTCCGGCCGTGCGCTGAACGAGAGCCAGGCCCAGGCCAACTGGGCCTACTTCCAGGCCACGCTGAACGAGCGCCAACGCCTGCTGCGCGACTGGCTGCTGGCGCATGAAGGGCCCGATCCGCAGGCACTGCAAGGCGTGGTCTATGCCAAGGCCTTGAACGCCTGGGCCAAGGCGCATTGGCCGCAGCTGCCCGCCTTCGCCAGCCTGCCTCAGCACAAGCCCTGGCCGGACTGCCAGCGCAGCGGCCCCTTCATCGTCAACAGCCTGCTGGGCGACCTGGGCGTGAGCCTGGGCGAGGCGATCCGCCACGCCAATGGCGACTGGCACTGGGGCCTGAACATGGACGCCATCGACCTGGCCGACAACATGGCCACGGCGCGCCGCATCGTGCTGCTGGCCGATCTGAAGCACCCGACGCCGCAGGCCCGTGAGGCCGTGCTGGACCTGGAGGCCCTGCTCTTCGCGGCCCACCGTTTCCCCGACTCGCCGGATTTCGTCTACCTGGACTCCTGGACCCGGACCGTGGCCGACGCGATCGCCGGCGGCTATCACGACACCTGAGGCCGGCCGCCGTGGCGGCATGCCTGCTGAGCCGCCCTTCCTCAGCGCGCCACCAGCCCTTGCGGCCCGATCTGGATGCGCTCCACCCCGAGCCCCAACGCCGCCTCGAGGTTGGCCTTGGCCGCATTGCGGAAATTGACCTCCTCGTTGGGGTTGGGCTTGCTGTTGAGGTGCTCGCGGTAGACCACCATGAAGGTGCCCACCATGGCCAGCTGCTCGAACATCGCGCGCTTGGCGGCCGGGCTGCTCTGGGTGAAGGCGGCGTTCTGGCCCAGCATGCGTTGCATCTGCAGCACCAGGGACTTGAAGTGCTCGTCGGGCACGGGCTGCTGCATGAAGGCGGTGTAGTTGCCGGCGATGAAGGCCGCCACGCCGGCCGCGGCGTCATTGGGCGTCAGGCCGAGCTGGGTCTCGAGCTTCTGCCAGAAGACGAAGGACTCCTCATACGCCTTGGTCATGGCGCCGCGATGCGCCGCGGGGAAGCGCTGCGCCAGCTCGGTGGCCGACTGGCGCACCTGCGCCGGCCCGTTGGTGACGAGGGGCGCGTTGAGGGCGGCCAGCGCACTGGCCGAGGTGACTGCGGGCGCCGCGCTGAACACCGGAGCGGCGGGTGCCGCGCCGCCACCCGCACCGGGCTTGGCGAGCATGGTGCGCATCTGCTCAGCCAGGCTGATCGAGGGGGCGACCTGAGCGGTGGCCGCGCCGGCAGCGCCGACCAGGGCCGCCAAGGCCAGACGAAGAACAAGGGATCGCAGTCGGGGCATTTGAAACTCCAGTGGAAAGGTCGGGGTCATTTGTCGAGGACGAGGCTGCCGCTGCCCACGTAGACGGTCTTGTTGTCGTCGTGCACGGGAAAGCTGAGCAGGCGCTGCTGGTGGCCGTCGTCGTAGTCGAGGGTGAGGACGAAGCCGCTGAGCTGGTAGCGGCCGCGGCGGCCGGCGCCGTCGTCCTGCTTGCGCGAGCTCACCGCGCCCGCCGTGCCAAAGGGCGTGCCCACCGTGCCGCCGCCGGTGCTGCTGCTGCCCTTGCCATCGCCATGGGCCGAGCCGGCAATGACCGTGTTGTTGAGCGTCGCGGCCAGCGTGCCGGTGCTGGACAGCGCGCTGTAGCTGCGCTCGAAGCGGCCGTCGCGCATGAAGCGCAACGTGGTGCTGGACGACCTGCCGCCAAGGACCAGGCTGCCGGTGAACGTGCCGCGGGTGAAGGATCCCTCCAGCCGCGTGTCCTTGGGCCAGGGCCGCACGGCGTGATGCTTCTCGGCCTGCCAGGCGCCCGCGGGGCGGCCGTCATCGTCCTGCGGCTGCATTTCGCAAGGGCACGTAGGGCCGGGCACGGCTCGGCCCTGGGGGCTGACATCAACCTTGCCGCTGGCGCGCCAGCGGCCCCAGCGCTGCGGCTCCAGCTGGCGCGACGCGACAACGTTGAGCTGGTCGGGCGGCATCTCGGTGCGGTGGTAGACCGTGCCGTCACGCAGCAGGAAGCGCACATCCTCTTCCCAGCGCGTGCCGCCATTGAAGTTGCTCTCGCCGTGGATGACCACGGCCGCCAGGTCCTTCTCCGCCAGGCCGCGGCCCGGCAGCGTCGTCACGCGCTGCAGCACCGCCCGTCTGCGCAGCATCGGCGCCTGCGGCAGCGGCGACGGCGTCAGCCCCGCCGGGTTGGCGACCAGGGCCGCGTCGGCCAGGTCCAGGGAGTTGTCGTTCAGCGACGTGACGACACCGCGCAGCACCACCTCGCGGCCCACCCAGGGCTCGGCGTCGAACTTCAGGTGGATGCGCTGCTCCACATGCCGGTCGCCCTGCTGCTGCACCAGGAAGAAATGCGTCGGGCGGTCGATCTCGCGCGCCACGCGGCCCTTGACATAGACAACGCCGAGCTTGCGTTGCGCCTCCTCCTCGGAGATCACCAGCCAGTGGCCTCGCTGCACCGTGAGCGCGGGGATCTGGCTGGGCAGCAGGAACTGGCCCCGGGCCGCCTCGGGCGCGATCGCCAGCGGGCCGGGGGGAGCCACCAGGTTGGCTTTCACCAGCGCCAGTGCCACGGCACGGGCCTGCGGATACAGCGTGCCCACATCCATGGCCGGCGATTGCCAGTCGCGCGCCAACGCCGCGCAGGCCTGCTCGGGAGAGGGGTCGTTCAGCACCCGCTCGCGCATGGGCTCGGTCAGGCGCGTGAACGACGGGATGCTGCTGCTGCGCTGCTGCATGCGGGCCACGACCATGCGCAGCGGGGCCAGCTGGTGCCGCTCGCGCCAGGCCACCCAGGCGTCGCGCATCGGCGCA
Organism: Roseateles sp. P4_D2; assembly: GCF_056401875.1. NCBI lineage: Bacteria > Pseudomonadati > Pseudomonadota > Betaproteobacteria > Burkholderiales > Sphaerotilaceae > Roseateles > Roseateles sp. P4_D2. The sequence continues at coordinate 81,283 of NZ_JBFUIM010000002.1, forward strand.
GCCGACGCCACGCCCATGTCCTCACAGGCGCCCAGCGTGGCTTCGGACATCACGTCCAGGCTGACGGCTTCGACGAGTTGCTGCACCGCCGCGGGATCGCTGGCCAGCGAGCGTTCGTCGGGCGCCGACTGCGCGGTGCCGGCCATCAGCAACACGGCGGCGGCGGCCAGCGCCGGCCGAGCAGCGATCAAGGGCATGCCTTCAGCGCGTCCAGGCCGCGAGCGGGCAGCCGACGGTCGTTGTCGAGCCATCGGGCCGTTTCAACGGGAACTGCCGGGCGTCGCCCGAGGGCGGCACGGCCACCACGTTGGACGCAGTAGCCTCGGCGTACCAGACCGTGCAGCTGCCGCGGCAGGTGGCGGCGGTGCAGGACACGCCGGTGTCCTTGGCAAACGCCACATAGCGGCTGTCCGGCGACCAGACCGCGCCGGCGATCAGGTCGTTCCTGGTGAATCGGCGCAGGTTGGAGCCGTCGACGTTCATCATCCACAGATCGACGCCGGCGATCGAACCCGTGTCGCGCATCGCCGCCAGCTGCACGAGAGCCTTGCTGCCATCGGGGCTGACATACACCGCCTCGGGCACGCGCGCCTCGGGCCAGCGCACGGTGGCGACACGTTGCTCGCCGCGGCCCGGCAAGACCCGGCTGATGTCGCCCGAGGGCTGCACGCGCAGCAGCGAGCCATCGGGCATCCACGACAGCGCGTCGGGTGTCTTGCTCGGTTGCGTGGCGTACAGCAGCCGGCGCGAGTCGAGGTCGTAGACGATGGCAGCACGCGGTGCAAAGACCGTCTTGCCCCACGACGCCAGGATCTGGTTGCTGCCCAGCGGCGAGGGGCGAACGCCGTCCGCTACATAGCCGTCGACGACCTGGTCCATCAGCACACTGCGGTCGCTGGTCCTGCGCACCGTCAGGTGGGTTTCGTCGCCGCCGGCGCCCTGCGAGCTGTGGTCCCGCTGGATGAAGCGGCTGCCGTCAGGCCAGGGCGAGCGCCACTTCGCGTTGTCCACCATGGTGGCAGCGCCGGAGTTGGGATTCAGCGCGAACGTGCCCTGCGGGTTGCTGAGGTCGCTGAATGAATGCCAGACCGTGCCTGGCAGTGCAGCGGCAGCCTGCGCGGCCATGACGGCGCCCAGGCAGGCCAGCGCGGCGGCGAAACGACGACGGTTCTCAGGCATCGGGGGCGAGGGCTCCAAATGGAACAGGCGACTCCAAGAATCGCCTGTCGTTACGGGTGCAATGGCATTGGAGCTCGCCGCGCACCAGCCACAAATCCCTAACGCGTCCAGGCCATGACCGGGCAGCGCAGATCGGTCATCGACCCGTCGGGCCGCTTCGCCGGGAATTTCTTGGCATCGCCGGATGCATCCACGGCCACCACGTCCGTCGCCGAGGCGGGGGCATACCAGACCGTGCAGCTGCCCTGGCAGGTGGCGTCGGTGCAGGTCACGCCGGTGTCCTTGGTGAAGGCCACGAACTTGCTGTCGGGCGACCAGTAGGCCTCGGCGATCAAGCCGTTGTTCGTGAAGCGCTTCAGGTTGGCGCCGTTGGCATCCATCATCCACAGGTCCACGCCGCTGACCGTGCCGGTGCTGCGCAGCGCCGCGAGCTGCACCAGGGCCTTGCTGCCGTCGGGGCTGACATAGACCGCCTGCGGCAGCCGCGATTCTGGCCAGCTGACGGTGGCGACCTGCTGCTCGCTGCCACCCGGCGTGACCTTGCTGACGCCGCCCGAGGGCTGCACGCGCAGCAGGGTGCCGTCAGGCATCCAGGCGACGGCGTCCGGCGTCTTGCTCAGCGGCGTGGCGAAAAGCACCTTCTGCGCGCTGAAGTCCCAGACCACGGCGGCCCTGGGCGCGGCGGTTGTCTCGCCCCAGTAGGCCAGGACCTGGTTGGTGGCCAGCGGCGACGGCGCAAGGCGGGCGATGTAGCCGTCAACGACCTGGTCCACGACCAGGCTCTTGTCGTCGGTCTTGCGCACCGTGAGGCGGGTCTCGCCGCTGGAGCCCTGTGAGGTGTAGTCGTTGCTGATGAAGCGACTGCCATCGGGCGAAGGCACGCCCCACTTCTCGGATTGGACGGCTGTCGAGACCCCGGTGTTGGGATTCATGACGAAAGTTCCCGCCGGATTGCCGAGGTCGCTGAAGGAATGCCAGATATTGCCCGTCAGCGTGGTCGGCGGATCGGGCGTGGGAACGACAGGCGGGGTCGTCGGCGTGGCTTCGTCCCCGCCACCGCCGCCGCCGCCACATCCACTGACCGCACCGAGGCACGCCAGAACCGTCAAAGCAAGGCGACTGAAGTTTTTCATCTTGGGCAGGAACTGAAAGTTGAAATGCAAAAGGGAGGGGCGATGCCCCTCCTCTTGTTTTCTCAGGTTGCGGCTTATTGCTTGCGAGCCATCGTGCCCAGCGCTTCGCCCAGACCCTTCAGCGCCGTCGTGAAGACGCTGTTCAGGTAGTTGTATTCCTGGCTGGTGGCCTGGAACTGGGTCATCAGCTTGTTGAACTCGTCGGCCTGCTTGCTCTGCTCTTCGGAGCCGGACTTGGCGGCGGACTTGGCGGCAGAGGCGTCGTTGATCTGTTGCGACAGATTGACCATCTCCTTGGCCTTGGCGCCCAGGGCCGAGCCCATGACGGAGGCGATGGCCTGCAGCCAGCCGCCACCGCTGGGCTTGCTGCCCTTGGAGCTGCCGGTGCCTTGCGAGCGCAGCTGGTCGAGCACGCCTTGCACGATCTGGTTGGAGAAGTCGGACTCCCACTGCTTGACGGCGCCGCCGAAGTTTTGCTGGGCCGCACCTTGCGCTTCGTGCGAAACGCCTTGCTGGCTTTGCGAGGTCAGTTGGTTGATGACCTGGCCGATGGTCGACTTGACTTCTTCGCCCAGGAACTTGGGCATGCCGTGTTCCTTGACCAGGGTGTCGACGGCACTGTTGGCGCCGCTGCCGATGGCTTGCTGCAGCATGCCGCCGATGGCCTGGCCGATCATGGCGCCGATGGGGCCGCCGAAGATGCCGCCGACGATGCCGCCCACGGCGCCCAGGATGCCACCCGAGCCACCGCCGCCGAAGATGCTGCTAACTGCTGATCCCATGTTGATCTCCAAAAAAGATTTAGGTTTCGCGGCAGAAGCTGCCGCAGTGATTGATTGACATTCGAGGCATCTGAATTCGGTGGCGACTGAGAAAACACCGGACTCGCTGCGTGTCTTGTCGGCAAGGTTTTCTGATCAAACTCTGCGGCGTTGACGGGTTTCATTAAACGGGGTCGGGCCCCTGCTGCCTATATGCGGCTGCTCCTATTTCTGCGCCAACCGCGCTAGGGTTGGCCGCAGTCCGGGCCTGCCAACACGGCGGCAGCGGGTCGCGCCGCCGTGTTGGCAGGCCCACCGTCCAGGTTGCGCAGCACGGCGCACAGCGCGGGCAGATCCAGGCCGAGCTGTCGCGCCAAGCTGTTGCGGGCCATCCAGGTGGCCGACGCCTGATGAGCGCTGCCCTGGCGGCTGGCCTGTACCGTCCATTCGCCTAACGCCACGGTCAGCACGGCCAGACGCTCGAAGGCGTCCTGCCGCTGCAGCAGCGGTGCGTCGTCCCACGGCAATTCATCGATGACCCAGGCCTTGACCCATTGGGTGATGGCTTGCCAGCGCTGCGGGCTCAGTGCCTCGTGATCGAAGGCCTGTCGGCATGCGCCCAGATAGGCGGCCAGGGCCACGCCCAGGTCGTCCTCCGCGCGGCCCGGTGCGAGCTGGTTGCGGTAGTGCTGCAGGCAGTGCGTCACCAGGCCGGCCTGGGCACCGGTGCCGAGCATTTCGCTGAGCGCCGCAGCTGCGCCCGTGGGCTCGGCGACGCGGGAGGGCAGGCGCCAGCGCGTGGCGCCGAGCTCGGAGGCCGCATCGGCCTGCGGCGCGTGCGCAAACCGGGACTGCTCCAGGGCCTGGGCCAGACGATGGCCGAGGGCGGATTGCCAGGGGTTGGGTGAAGCGGAAGTGGTCATGGCAGTGCGAGGGCAGTAGGCCGGTGGGAACGCGCAAGGGCGCGCCGGGTCTGACGCAGGCGTTCGCGGCGGCTGAGGGTCTGGACGGCCGACCAGGTCGTTGCGTCCAGGGCGTGGTAATCGGAAGGCTGGCCTTCGTAGAGCGCGCGGCTGCGAGGCGTGAAGCCCAATGCCTCCAGGCAGACGCGGGCACCGCGGTTTTCAGGGTGGCAGATGCCCCAGACCGTGTGCAGTGCCAGCGTCTCGAAGGCATGGCGCAGCAGCACTTCGCCGCCGCTGAGGCTCAGGCCGCTGCCCCAGTGTTCGGGCCTGAGGCGGCTGCCGAGTTCAGCGTCGCCAGGCCGGATACCCAGCTGCACGGTGTCAGGGCTTGCCTGCAGGGGCATGAGGCTGAACCAGCCGGCGAACTGTTCCTCGGCAGCGCTCAGCGGCACGGCGCAACGCCAGATGCCCAGGCCAGGATGGCGGCGATAGAAGCCTGCCAGGCAGGCCGCGAATTCCGCGGCCCAACGTGCCTCGTGCAGGGGCTGTTCATCGGGCAGCAGCTCGCGCACCCGCGCGTCGGCATGCAGGCCCTGGATGTCGGCCGCATCGCTCGCGACGAACTCGCGCAGCAACAGCTTGTCGCAGCGATGGGAGAAGGCCGTCATGCTTCGCGATCCGGCTTGGCGTCGGCTTGCGGCCAGCGCGCCAGCAGATTGATGCCGCCCGCCGTGACGCCCAGCATCCAGCGCTCGCCGGCATGGTCGAGCAGCACCACACGCTCACGCGCACCAACGGGCAGGGCGCGCACGAAGCGCAGCGCCTCGCCGTCCTCCGCCGGGTTGCGCCCACCCAGGCCCTGCAGGCGCCGCCAGCCGCGGATCAGCAACCAGGCCAGCAGCAGCACGAAGGCCAGGGCGGCCACGGTGCTGGCGAGGTTGAGCATCAGGTTCTGCATGGCATCAGTCGTCTTGGGCGGAAACGACGCGCGGGTCCACGTCGGGGTGGCGCGTCAGGTCTTCGCCGGGCGCGGGTCGCGCGCGCGGCGGCTCGGCAGGCACCTCGTCGCGCCGATGTGGGTCGGCGCGGGCAGCCTCCCACTTGAGCTGCTCGCGCACGCCCTCGGCCCAGACGATGACCTCGGCCAGCACGTCGAACAGGTCGGGCGGGATGACCTCGCCCTCCTCGCAACGCGCCAGCAGCTCGCGCGCCAGCGGCACGTTGCGCACGATGGGCACGCCGGCGTCCTCGGCAGCCTCGCGCATGGCGCGGGCGACGTGGTCCTCGCCCTTGGCGCTGACGGTGGGCACGGGGCAGCGGCCGGGCTCGAAGTCGATGGCGATGGCCACATGCGTCGGGTTGACGACCAGGGCGTTGGCGCCGCGCGCCGCCGCCTGCTGGTTGCGCTGGCTCCACTCGGCATGGGCCTGCTTGCGCTGCTGCTTGAGATGCGGGTCGCCTTCGCTCTCCTTCATCTCCTGCTTGATGTCGCGCATGCTCATGCGCAGCTTCTTGGTGAAGCGATGCCGGGTCCACATCGTGTCGAGGAAGGCCACGCCGGCAAACACGCCCACCGTCCAGGCCAGGGTCTTGACCGTGCCCTCCCAGACCAGGCCGCCGAGATGCTGGGGTGGCCTGTCGGTGCCCGAGGCCAGCCGCATCGCGTCGGGCAGCAGCAGCCGCGCCACCGCCCAGCCTATGCCCAGCAGCAGCGCCGTCTTCAGGATGCCCTTGATCAGCTCGACCAGGTTGTCCATCGAGAACATGCGCTTCAACCCTTCGGCCGGGTTCAGGTGTTCGAGCTTGGGCGCCACCTTCTCGAAGGCCAGCACCGGCCCGGCCTGCAGGAACTCGATCAGCGTGCCCAGGACCGCCACGGGGATGACGAGCAGGGCCACCAGCAACAGCGACAGTTCGACGCTCTGCCAGCCCAGCAGGGCGGCGACATGGCCGAAGCCTTCCTCGCGCCAGCCGGCCGACACGCGCGCGAACAAGGCCTCGCACAGGGCTGCAATCCGCTCGCAGGCCATGCGCATGCATAACGCGCCCATCACCAGCCAGACGAGCAGCGTCGCCGTGCTCGTCAGCTCCTTGCCCTTGGCGATATCGCCCTTCTTGCGGGCGTCCAGCAGGCGCTTCGCTGTGGGCTGTTCAGTCTTGTCGCCGCTGTCGTCGGCCATGAGTCCCTAACACCTATTTCTAGGGGGTGCAAACAGGGTTTGTGAAAACTTGTTTTCAGCACCGTGACCAGACCTACTTCTAGGGGGCCTTTCACCTCGCTGGACACAGGGTGGTTGGCACGGCGCGACCGAACGATGCCCGGTCTCAGATTGCGACGGTGCAGCAGTTGTTTCCACGCGTAAACGTGGGGGGCAGCCTCTTGCATACAAAGGAGCAATGTCTACGGGTCAGTCAGTTACTTCTGCTTGCAATGGTCAACAAGCCGGCAAGGCTTGCCCCCATAGTCCGCCCGGTCCAAAAAGCAGGGAAGACAAGTGTTCGGACTCCAACGGATCTGCCAGGTCATGGCGACCGGTGCGTTAGGTGCGGCCCCGCTGATGGGGGCATTCGCCGCCGCGCCGAACTGCCCCTCTCCTTCCGCCGAGGCGTTGCTGGATGCCGCACCGGCCGCAGGCGCCAGCGGCTTCGTGCTGACCGAAAGGCTGTGCCTGGCCACCCTCGTCAGGAGCCGCTCGGCGCCGGTCGAAGTGCCCGAGCCCGAGGTGCCGGCTGCCGAGGTGCCGCCCCTTGCTCCCGTGGCGATGCCGCCGGCTCCGGCCGCGATCCGCCCCGCACCGGTCCGTGACGCCGCCGCGCAGGCACGCATCCGCGCCCTGGCGCCGCTGATGGCCGAAGTGGCCCAGCGCCATGACATCGACCCCCTGCTGCTGCACGCCCTGGCCCACATCGAGTCGCGCCACCAGAGCCAGGCCATCTCGGCGGCCGGCGCGCGTGGGTTGATGCAGGTCATGCCCGCCACCGGCCGTGGCCTGGGTGTGGCCGAGGCGGAGCGCGCGCTGCTGAGTCCCGAGACCAACCTCGAAGCCTCGGCCAAGTACCTGAAGCAGCTGCAGGCCCGCTTCGGCAACGACCTGCGCCTGGTGCTGGCCGCCTACAACGCCGGCGAGGGTGCCGTCGAGCGCCACGGCCGGCGCGTGCCGCCCTTTGCCGAGACCCAGGCCTATGTGCGCAATGTGATGGCCGTCTACACCGAGTTGCGCCGTCGCTTCGGAGTTCAGGCATGAGTGCCGTGAAGCGGCCCGACGGCCTCTCGGGCTACTTCGCCGCGGCCGACCAGCCGCGCGAAGGGCTGATCGCCCGCTTCAGCGACCTCTTCCTGGTTGCCGGCATCGTCGCCATCGTCGCCCTGATGGTGCTGCCACTGCCACTGTGGCTGATCGACCTGCTGGTGGCCGTCAACATAGCCTCGGGGCTGGTGCTGATCCTGATCGCCGTCTACGTGGCCGGTCCGCTGGAGTTCTCGGTCTTCCCCAGCGTGCTGTTGATGACGACGCTGTTCCGGCTGGCCCTGTCCATCGCCACCACGCGGCTGATCCTGCTGCATGCCGACGGCGGCCACATCATCGCCACCTTCGGCAAGCTGGTGGCGGGCGGCAACCTGGTGGTGGGCCTGGTGGTCTTCCTCATCATCACGGTGGTGCAGTTCATCGTCATCGCCAAGGGCGCCGAGCGCGTGGCCGAAGTGGCGGCGCGCTTCTCGCTGGATGCCATGCCGGGCAAGCAGCTGTCCATCGATTCCGACCTGCGCTCCGGCCTCATCGACAAGGACGAAGCCAAGCGCCGCCGCCGCACGCTGGAGCTGGAAAGCAAGCTGCACGGCAGCCTCGACGGCGCGATGAAGTTCGTCAAGGGCGACGCCATCGCCGGCATCATCATCATCCTCATCAACCTGCTCGGCGGCCTGGCCATCGGCGTGCTGCAGCAGGACCTCAGCATGGGGGACGCGGTGCACCGCTACTCCATCCTGTCCATCGGCGAGGGCATGGTGGCGCAGATCCCGGCCCTGCTCGGTGCGATGGCCGCGGGCCTGCTGGTGACGCGCACCAACGACGACGAGAACGACCGCCACCTCGGCGACGCCATCCGCAAGCAGCTCGGTGCCAAGCCACGCGTGCACCTGATGGCCGCCGGCATCTGCCTGCTGCTGGCCACCGTGCCGGGCTTTCCGCCGCTGGTGTTCGGCCTGCTGGCCGTCGTGTTCGGCGCGGCTGGCATGCTGCTGATGCCCAAGGGCCGCGACTGGCTGACCCGGCGCATGCCCCAGCTCAGCCCGCGGCGCGGCAAGCCCGAGGCCGGCGCTTTCAAGACGGCGCAGCTTCGCGTGCGACCCTCCGTGCCGCTGCTGCTGGAACTGCCGCAATCCATGCTCGGTGACGGTGGCCTGGCGGTGACGCGCGCCATCGAGGCGATGCTGGACGAGCTGCAGCTCGACCAGGGCCTGCCGCTGCCGCGCGTGGCCCTGCACGGCCGCCTCGGCCGCGAGGGCTGGCGCCTGCTCGCGCATGAGGTGCCACTGTCCGAAGGCGGCCAGGCCGGTGACGCCGCGGCCCTGGCCGAGCAGGTGCGCCAGGCCCTGCGCCGCAACGCCTCGCTGTTCATCGGCATCCAGGAAACCAGCGAGCTGCTGACCCGCGCCCAGGCCGAACTCGCCGATGTGGTCAAGGAAGTGCTGCGCGCGCTGCCGGTGCAGAAGGTCACCGAGGTGCTGCGCCGCCTCGTGTCAGAGGAAGTCTCAATCCGCAACCTGCGCGACATCCTCGAAGCGCTGGCCGATGCCAGCCAGCGCGAGAAGGATGTGCAGGCCCTGACGGAGATGACGCGCATCGCGCTGCGCCGCCAGACCCACCACCGCGTCTGCCCCAGCGGCGAGTTGCAGGCGCTGATGCTGTCGCCCGAGCTGGAGGCGCTGCTGCGCCAGAACCTGCATGTCAGCGGCGGCGCTGCCCAGCTCGCCATCTCACCCGACGTGGCGCGCCAGCTCGCCGCCGATGTGCAGGCCCAGGTCGAGGCGCTGCGACCGCAGGCCCTGGTCTGCGCCGTCGACCTGCGCTGGCACCTGCGCAAGCTCATCGAGACCGAGTGCTTCGACACCCCCGTGCTGTCCTTCCACGAACTGCTGCCGACGCTGCGGCTCACGCCGCTGCACCACCTGCCCCCGCCGGGGTCCAGTCCCAACGCTTCAATTCAGGCGCCTTCCCCACAGGCAGCACTGCTCGCCGCATGACCTCAAACCTCAAGATCGCCGCAGCCACCACGCTGCTGCTGGCCCAAGCCCTGCCGCTATCAGCGGCGCCGCTGCCCGAAGGGCTGCGCGCCGTCAAGCTCGAGGCGCGCGACCAACCCATCGAGCAGTTCCTGCAGGGCCTGTTCTCGGGCAGCGACATCCCCGTCGTCGCCAGCGGTGTGCAGGGCCAGGTCAATGGCCGCTTCGAGGGCACGCCGGCCAAGCTGCTGCGCGACCTGAGCCGCGCCTACAACCTGCTGAGCTATTACGACGGCGGCGTGCTCTACATCGCACCGGCCAGCGACACCCAGACGCGCAGCTACCTGCTCACGCCCGCTGCCGCCTCGCAGGTGCAGCGCGCCGCACAGGCCCTGCAGCTGCCCGATACGCGCAACACGCTGAAGTTCAGCGACGACGGCGCCCTGCTCGCCGTGGGCGCCAAGCGCTTTGTGCAGCAGGTCGACGAGCTGGTGCGCCAGGTGCGCCCCGGCACGACGGCGGTGGCCATGAAGTCCTGGGCGCCGCAGCAACAGCAACCGCTGCCCGACTACCGCATCTTCTACCTGCGCTATGCCTGGGCCCAGGACGTGCCGATGAGCTTCGGCGGCCAGCAGACCACCTTGCCCGGCGTGGCCAGCATCCTGCGCTCGCTGGTCGGCCAGCCCAGCAAGGCCCGCGTCATCCCGGCCGCCGACCCCACCCGCGCCCAGGGCAGCCAGCGCGCGCGGGGCGGCGCGATGCGCGGTGCGGGCAACACCACGACGCTCGGCCTCGTCGACGACGCCGCGCCCGGCATGCGCGGCACCGACACCCTCGTCGCCGCCCTCACCCAGGTCGGCTACGGCCAGCCCGGTCAGGACACCGCCGAGCCGGCGGCGCCGCCCGACTTCGCGCCGCGCATCGAGGCCGACCCGCGCCTGAACGCCGTCATCGTGCGCGACCTGCCCGAGCGGCTGGAGCGTTATGCCGCCCTCATCAAGTCGCTGGACGTCGAGCCCCAGTCGCTGGAGATCGAGGCCACCATCATCGACATCAACACCGACCGCATGCGCGAGCTCGGCATCAACTGGCGCTACAACCACGGCCTGTCCAGCCTGATGTTCGGCAACGGCACGGCCAGCGACAACCGCCTCAACGGCCAGGTCGATCCGACGCCCACCAACAAGGGCGGCGTCATCTCCGCCGTCATCGGCGACCGCTTCCCCTTCGTCGCCCGCATCACGGCCCTGCAGAGCGACGGTGCGGCCAAGGTCGTCAGCAGCCCGCAGGTCGTCACGCTGTCCAACGTCGAGGCGGTGTTCGACAACAGCTCGACCTATTACGTGCGCGTCGCCGGCCGCGAGGACGTCGACCTCTTCAACGTCACCGCCGGCACGCGGCTGCGCGTCACGCCCCATGTGTTCAAGGAAGGCGACGAGCCGGCCCGCATCAAGCTGCTGGTGCAGATCGAGGACGGCGGCCTGACCGGCCAGAGCGTGGACAACCTGCCCATCGTCGAGCGCTCGGGCATCAACACCCAGGCCCTGATCTCCGAAGGCGAGAGCCTGCTGATCGGCGGCATGGTGCGCGACAGCTCGACGGCCGGCGTCGACAAGGTGCCGGTGCTGGGCGACATCCCGCTGCTGGGCAACCTCTTCAAGACCCAGCGCAAGGGCGGCCAACGCATCGAGCGCATGTTCCTCATCACGCCACGCCTGGCCAGCAGCAAGGCCGCGGCCGACGTGATGGAAAGAGCCCGCCAACCGCTCGCCAATCCGGCCAGCCCGGCCAGCCCGGCCAGCTCGGCCGCGCCCACCGGGCCGACCGGCAGCGAAGGTGCTGCGCAGCAGGAGTGATGCCATGAAGTCCCATCTCCCCGCCTCGATGCTCGAACTCCGCGTGCTGGCCGGCCGCCAGCTCGGCGCGCGTGCCCGGCTGGACGCGCAGCACGACCTGCTCGTCTGCGGCCTGAACTCGGCCAACCAGGCCGACACCCAGTTCGCCGACATCCTGCTCGCCAGCGAGATCGACTTCCAGCTGCGCGTGATCCCGTCCGGTGCCGGCCGCGTCAGCCTGCAGCTCGTCTCCGGGCATGCCGTGCTGGCCGAGAGGGCCCTGATGCCGGGAACCGCCATCCACGCCTGGGCGCCGGGCCAGCCGCTGCAGCTGGGTGATGCAATCGTGGCCTACGGCCCGGCCGACCAGGACTACTGGCCCGAGCCGGTGCTGCATGACGGCCCCGAGCTGCCCGCCAGCGAGCGCGCTCAAGGCATGCGCGCACCCACTGCCGCGCCGCGCGCCCGCCCCGTGCTCGAAGGTGTGCTGACGGCGCTGGGCCTGGTCATGGTCATCGGTGGCGCGTCGTTGGCCTGGCGTGGCGGCACGCTACGCGAAGCCGGCCAGGTCGTGGCCAAGGTCGTACCGCCTGCCCAGGCGGCCACCGCTGCAACTGCGCCCGACCTGCTGGCCAGTGCAGTCGAGGTCTTCCGCCTGTACGGCATCGCCGCGCAGGCGGCCTGGTCGCCCGAAGGCGAGCTGGTGCTGCGCACGCAGGAGCGCGACGCCACCCGGGTGCAGGCCGCCGCCGCCGCGGCCAAGCGCGACATCGCCCACCTGCCGGCGCTGCGTATCGACAACCGGCCGCCGGTGGCCGCGGCCGCTGCGCCCGCTCCGGCGCCCGACGATCCGGCCAAGCGCCTCGTGGCCGTCGTTGACAACGCCGACAGCCCCTACTTCATCACCGCCGACGGCAGCCGCTACTTCAGCGGCGCCCTGCTGCCCAGCGGGCACCGCGTCGTGCAGATCGCCGAGCGCGCCGTCATCGTCGAGCGCGATGGCCAGCAAACGCGGCTGACCCTCTGACCCCTGTTTCGCCCACTTTCCCCAACCCTCCCACAAGGAGACTCCCATGTCCAACGCACTTCTCAACACCCTCGCCGCCGCACCCGTAAACGGTTCCACGGGTGGCAAGACCAACGGCGGCGGCTCCTGGTTCGAAGCCATGGCCGATGCCTGGGGCAAAGCCCTGGACAAGCAGGCCGGCGACATCGAGACGGCCTCCAACGCGATGAACAACGGTGGCGACACGCCCTCCGCCGTGACCGAGTTGACCGCCATGTCGCTGAAGATGAGCTTCCTGGCCAGCAGCTCGCACACCGCCGTCTCGACGGTCGGTTCCGCCCTCGAAACGATGGCGCGCAAGCAGTGACACCCGGCCTCGCCATCGCCCCCCCGGTGGCCGACGTCCAGCTCGGCGCAGGGGCTTCGCTGTCCAGCCTTGGCCAGGTCGCGCCGACGGCCGACGTGGCGGGCTTCGAGCGCGCCATGGCGAGCGCGGTGCAGCGCCTGGGCCCGGCCGAGTCGCCCGCCCAGGCCATGCAGCGTCTCGTCCAGCCGCTGGACCACATCAACGCCGAAGCGTCGTCGCTGGGGCGCGACGCCCGCCTGGCGGCGGCTTCGGGCCAGGAACTGACGCCGGGCGAACTCGTCAACCTGACGGTGCGCTGCCAGGAGTTCATGTTCCATTGCCAGCTGACCTCGAACATTGCCAATCGCACGTCCGAAGGCTTGCAACAGCTCTTTAGGCAACAGTCGTGATGAAACCACTTCGAAGCCTTTGCGCACTTGCGCTGACTGCCCTGCTCGCCGCTTGCGGCGAGCAGGCCCTCTACGCGAAGCTCGACGAGCGCCAGGCCAATGACATGGTCTCGGCGCTGCGACTGGCCGGCGTGCCGGCGCAGAAGAACGCACGCGAGGACGGCTTCGAGGTGCTCACCGGCGAGGCCGACTTCGCCCGCGCTGTGCAGATCCTCAAGGCGCAAGGCCTGCCTCGCGAGGACTACGACAGCCTGGGCAAGGTCTTCAAGCGCGAGGGCTTCGTGTCGACGCCGGTCGAGGAGCGCGCCCGGCTGATGCACGCACTGTCGCAGGAGCTGTCGCACACGCTGACCAGCATCGACGGCGTGCTGCAGGCCCGCGTGACGCTGGTGGTGCCCGAGCGCCACCCGCTGTCCGACAAGGTCCAGCCCTCGTCGGCCTCGGTGATGATCAAGCACCGCCCCGGTTTCAATGTCGAGGCGCTGCTGCCCAAGGTGCGCGCCCTGGTGGTCAACAGCGTCGAAGGCCTGCCGTATGAAAGCGTCTCGGTCGTCGCCTTCGCGGCCGAGCCCACGCCCGTCGCCCCGCCGGTACCCGAGACCCAGGCGACGGTGCCCTTGGTGCTGGCCGTCACGCTGGGCTCGGCCAGCCTGGGTGCGGCGGGCTGGCTGGGTTGGCGCCGCCGTCGGGCTCAGAACCAGCTCGCGCTGGAAGGAGGCGGCCATGACTGAACGCCAGCTGCGCGCGCACGTCGCACGCCGCCTGCTCGAAGACGCGCCGGTGGAGGCCCGCACGCTGAGCTGGGCCCAGCTCGACGCAGCCCCCGCCTGGCTGGCGCTGGAGCGCGATGAGCTGCTGGCGCTGGCCCGGCGCTGCGGCTCCGTGCTCGCCGCGCCCGCGCTGCGGCTGTGGATCGCCGGGCCGCTGCGGGAGCTGGCGCGCACCGCCCTGGGCGCGCCCTGGTGGCGAGCCCTGCGCAGTGCGCAGGACTGGCCGGCCCTGCCCGCCGGCCTGCCGGCCAGCCTCAGCGACTGGCCCGACGTCACGACGCCGGAGGCCTTGAGCCAGCGCTTCACCGAGGCCGGCGCCGCGGTGCTGCTGGCCGGCCTGCCGCATGGCTCGCTGCGCCACGCCGCCAGCCGCCGGCTCGGGCCGGTCGCGGCCTGGGTGATGCCGCAGGCCACGGCCCTGGCGGTGTTGCGTGAAACGCTGGCCTTGCAAGCAAGGGTCATTCAATGAACAACTTCATGCTCTGGCATCGCGACCCCCAGGCCAGGTTGGGCATCGCCTCGGATCGGCGCGTGCTGCGTGCCGCCGAGGTGCCGGCCTTGCAGGATGCGCAGCAGCTGCTCGATGCCTTGCGCGGGCTGCTGGAGCAGGAGCAGTCGCGCATCGACGCCGCCCGCGAGTGCGCGCACGCCGAGGGATTGAAGCAAGGCCTGGCCCAGGCCGAGGCCGAGTCGCGCGCGCACCGAGCCGACACGCTGGCTCGACTCACCTGCGCTCACGAGGACGAACGCCTGCGACTGCAGCGCGAAGTGGCCGGCCTGGCGCTGGACATCTTCCAGAAGCTGCTCGGCCAGGTGCCCGCCGAAGAGCGCCTCGCCCGCCTGGCCGCACAGGCCGCGCGCGAACTGCTGCCGGCGCGCACCTGGCGGCTGCAGGTGCACCCCAGCCAGCTGCCCAATCTGCACGACGCGCTGCAGGCTGCCGACCCCGAGAACAAGACCGGCTTGGCGCAGGCCGAGATCGTGGCCGACGCCGAACTCGTCGAAACCGACTGCCGCCTGGTCACGGAGTTCGGCAGCGCCGATGCGGGCGTGGCGACGCAAGTGCGAAGGCTGGCCCGCGCCTGGGGGCTCAAGCCATGACGCTGAGCCTGGACGTCGAGGTCGGCACCGACACGCTGCGCCGCAGCCTGCAGCGCACCCGCACCGTCGCCACGCTGGGCCGTGTCGTGCAGGCGGGCGGCACGCTGATGCGCGCCACCGGCGTGCAGGCGCGCGTCGGTCAGAGCTGCCGCGTCTTCGATCCCTCGCGCCCGCAGGACGAGGGCCTGCTGGCCGAGGTCATCGGCTTCCAGGGCCACGAGGCCGTGCTCGCGCCGCTGGGCTCGCTGCAGGGGCTGCCGGTGGGTGCGGCCGTGGAGGTGCTGCACGAAGCCGCGCAGCTGCCGAGCGGCCCGGGGATGCTGGGTCGCGTCATCGACGCCTTTGGCCAGCCATTGGACGGCGGGCCCCCGCTCGACCTGCTGCCACGCGTGCCGCTGTATCGCGACGCGCCCTCGCCGCTGCAGCGCCGCCCGGTGCATGAGCCGCTGGTGTGCGGCGTGCGCGCCATCGATGCGCTGCTGACGGTTGGCGAAGGCCAGCGCGTGGGCATCTTCGCGATGGCCGGCGGCGGCAAATCAACGCTGCTGGGCATGCTGGCGCGCAGCACAAGGGCTGAGGTCAACGTCATCGGCATGATCGGCGAACGCGGCCGCGAGGTGCGCGAGTTCCTGGAGGACAGCCTCGGCCCCGAGGGCCTGGCCCGCTCGGTCGTCGTCGTCTCCACCTCGGACCGGCCGGCACTGGAGCGGGTGCGCGCCGCCTACGCGGCCACGGCGATTGCCGAGGGCTTTCGCGCCCAGGGCTCACGCGTCGTGCTGATGATGGACTCGGTGACCCGCTTCGCGCGCGGCCTGCGCGAGATCGGGCTGGCTGCCAACGAGCCGGCCGTGCGGCGCGGCTATCCGCCCTCGGTGTTTGCCGAGCTGCCGCGGCTGTTCGAGCGCGCCGGCAACGACGCCCACGGCACCATCACCGCGTTCTACACGGTGCTGGCCGAAGACGAGGACGGCAACGACCCGGTCGCTGAAGAAGTGCGCTCCATCCTCGACGGCCATCTGGTGCTGTCGCGTGCGCTGGCCCAGGCTCAGCATTACCCGGCCATCGACGTGCTGGCCAGCGCCAGCCGCGTCTTCACCCGCGTGACCCAGCCCGAGCAGCAGCGCGACGCCGCCCATCTGCGTGCGCTGATGGCGCGGCACAAGGAGGTCGAGTTCCTGCTGCGGGTGGGCGAATACCAGGCCGGCAGCGACCCGCTGGCCGACCAGGCCATCGAGCGCATGCCGCAGATCAAGGCCCTGCTGCAGCAGGCCACGCACGAACCCAGCGACTGGGACGGCTGCCTGCAGCATCTGCGGGAGATCGTGTCGTGAACCAGCTTTCCGACATCGAGGCACGCCAATGGCTGCGCCTGCGCCAGCTGCGCGTGCAGCGGGCACGCCTGGCGCTGGCGCAGGCACAGGCCGAAGAGCGCCAGGCCGTCGCCGCGGTCGAGGACCGCGAGGCCCGCATCGAGCAGGGCCGCAGGCTGATCGTCGAGCTGGCGTTTCACTGGGGCGGCGCCGGCAGTGCCGACATGCCGCGCTGGGTGCACCAGGTGCAGGCCCACGGCGAGGCGTTGGCCGAGCGGCTGGAGCGCGATGAATACGCCTTGCTCGACGAGCGCGAGACGCTGGGACAAGCCCAGGCGGAAGTGCAACGACGCCGTGCCGAGCTCGCCCGTGCCCAGGCCCGCGAGGACGCCGTAGACGCGACGCTGAAGGACCAGCGCCGCCAGGCCAGCCAAGCCCGCGAGCAGCAGGCCGAGCTGGAAACCGAAGACGCCTGCCGGACGCTGCATTGACATGAAGCTGCTGCCCATCCTGCTGCCCCTGGTCGCGATGCCGCTGCGCGCGCGATCCGCCATGGCGACGCCGGAGGCCCTGCCACCTCAGGACGCCCACCGCGACGCCGGCGATGAGCCCGACTGGCGCAACGCCTACCTGCGCCTGCGTGAGCAGGACCCGTCCGAGCCCGAGCCCGTGCTGCCCATCGCGCCGGCGATGGCGCGAACCCCACGCGATCAGGCACCCGAGATGACGGAGGTCCGCAGCGTGTCGGCCACGCCCACCACGGAACGCCTCGAAGCGATGCGGCAACTCGGCGAAGCCGGCCCGTCGGCAAATCCGCAGGCGCGTGCCTGGCAAGTCGAGTTGCCCGCGGTGGCCGGCCCGGCCTGGCAGCTGCGCGTCGAGCAAGCCCAGCCGCTGGCGCCATTGAACTTGGAGCTGCGCGTGCCGCAAGTCGCCCAGGCCCAGGCCCGGCAGCAATTGAGCGACCTGGACAAGCGACTGCGCGATGCCGGGCATGATGTGCTGAGGTCGCGCCTGCGCGACGGCGCACGAACGGACAAGCGGCGCCGGCCTGCCGACGAGGTAGAACCATGAGCGGTATCGGCGCCATCCAGGCCCTGTCGCCGGCCGAGACCTGGGAGGCGTGGCAGGCCCTCATGCAGGCCGCGCTGGCTGAGGGCGAAGGTGGGAGCGGGATGGAAGCCGGCCAGCCCCATCTGCAAACCCACGCGGCGGAGGCACACCAGCCCCTGAGCGCGCCGACCCTGCCCAGCGAGGCCAGCCCGCTGCTGCAGGCCCCTCATGCGCACCACGCGCATCAGGTCCAGCACGCCCACGAACCCCAGCCTGCAGCGGCCGCAGTGCCGCAGCCGCTGGCCGCTCCCGACGTGCCGACGGTGGCCGTGATGCCCCCATTGCAGGCATCGCAGGACAGGCCGGCCGCACCATCGCAGGTGCACGCGCCATCGGCCGGGTTGCTCGGCGACACGCCGATGGCCGCCATGCGGCTTGCCGATGCGGGTGCGACCGTGCTGCCGATGGCGCCGGTGCTGATGGCGCCGCTGACGCTGCAGAACGGCCCCGAGCTGCGCTGGCGCGCGCAGGATGCCGCCAGCTGGCGGCAGCTGTTCGAGGACGCAGGTCGCGATGCGCCCGACGAACAGGAGCCGCCGGTGCTGCCGACGCCTGAAGCCATCGAGCCTGAGGCGATGCCGCCGTGGGCGCTGCTGCTGTTGGCCCGGCTGCGCGAGGCGACCCTCGCGCCCGCCGCCGCGGCGGCTTTGCGCCCGGCCCTGCAGGCCTGGCGTCTGGGCCTGCCGGTGCTGCTGGCCAGCCCAGCCGGCCTGGCCAGCCTGCAAGCCAGTCGCGATGCCACCACCTGGCAATGGCGGCGCTGGCCGGCGCGTTGGCGCACGGCCCGTCCGGCCACGATCGAGCGCTGGTGGACGGTGCGCCTGGCGCTGGGCCCCCAGGGCCGCCCGCGCACGCTGCGCGACCTGGC
The DNA here is from genome assembly GCF_056401875.1 of Roseateles sp. P4_D2. Lineage (NCBI taxonomy): Bacteria > Pseudomonadati > Pseudomonadota > Betaproteobacteria > Burkholderiales > Sphaerotilaceae > Roseateles > Roseateles sp. P4_D2. Next base: position 99,244 of record NZ_JBFUIM010000002.1, read on the forward strand.
CGGAGGTGCGGTGCCCGCGCCCGGCCAGGTCAGCTGCGAGCTGCGCCTGGACGACGTCGCGCCAGGCATCGCCCAATGGACCGAGGTGCTGGTGCAGGCCCCCGCCAGCGCCAGCCTGCGAGCGCTGCTTGCCGCGCGGCCTTCGATCCCCTGGCTGTTGTGCAACCAGGCCCTGTGGCCTCGGGAAACGCCATGAGCGCCGCCCGGCCGTCCGAAGGCGCGCAGCTCCCGCTTGGCGGGACCGCGCGCAGCGCGAAGGGTGCCTCAGTGCGCCGCGTCGACGCCGATCTGCTGCACGCCCTGGGCGAACTGGGCGAGGCCCTGGCCATCCTCGATGGCGACTTCCTCGTCGCGCTCAACGCGCCTATGCAGGCCCTGCTGCCCGGCGAAGTCGGCGGCCTGGCCGAGGACTGGGCGCAGCCCCTGCACGGCTTGGCCAGCGCGCTGGTGGCGCCGCTGGGCGTGCGCACGCGCTGCGGCGTCAGCGGCGAGTACGTGGCCCAGCGCGTGGCCCTGGATGCCCGCCATGTGCTGCTGCGCCTGGACGACGAGCGCGAACGCCTGCATCACCTGCAGCGCCAGCTCGACGACCGCGAGGGCCTGCTGTTCACATCGCGCTCGCTGACGGTCAGCGAGATGGGCAGCGTGCTGGCGCATGAGCTGAACCAGCCCATCGGCGCCACCGCCAACCTGTTGCGCGGCCTGAAGCTGCGCCTGGCCCGCCGCCATCCGGATGACACCGACGAGCTGGCCGCGCTGGACAAGGCCGTGCAGCAGGTCACGTATGCCAGCCAGATCATCGGCCGGGTGCGCGAGTACACGCAGTCACGCCAACCCAAGACCGAGAGGCTGGACCTCGTCGAGCTCGTGCACCAAAGCCTGGGCCTGCTCGACTGGGACCTGCAGCGCGAGGCCGTGCGCCTGGTGCTGCGCCTGCCGATGCAGCCCGTGCCGGTGCAAGGCGACGCCGTCATGTTGCAGCAGGTGCTGATCAACCTGCTGCGCAATGCGCTGGACGCACTGCGCCTGGACCGGCCAGCCGAGCCGCTGATCGACATCGAGCTGGTCGTCGACGGTGCCCGCGCCGAGCTGCGCGTGGCCGACAACGGCCCCGGCATCACGCCGCAGACTGAAGCCCGGCTGTTCGTGCCCTTCAGCTCCACCAAGCCCAATGGCATGGGCCTGGGGCTGTCCATCTGCCGCTCGCTGATCGAGATGCACCAGGGCCGGCTCTGGTTCACGCGCCGCGACGCCGGCGGCTGCTGCTTTCACTTCGCTCTGCCGGTGACGGCGGCGGCGACCCCACCCACTCTGGAGAGGACGACATGACCCCTCGGCAAATCTACGTGGTGGATGACAACCACGAGTTCCGCGACTCGCTGCGTTTCTGGCTCGAAGGCTTCGGCTGCCAGGTGCGCGACTGGGGCGACCCGCGCGATGCGCTGCAGTCCCTGGCCCGCGTGGCCGTGGGCACGACCTGGCCCGAGTCCACCTGCCTGATGCTGGACGTGCGCATGCCCGAGCTGTCGGGGCTGGACCTGCACGACGCATTGCGCGAGCGCGGCATCCACCTGCCCGTCATCTACATGAGCGGCCATGCCGACGTGCCGCTGGCCGTGGCCGCGATGCAAAAGCGCGGTGCCGTCTCGCTGCTGGAAAAGCCGCTGGACGACGTCGCCCTCAGCGCGGCCCTGGACCGTGCCTTTGCGCCGACCGATGTGGACAGCGGCATCGACACCGAAGTGGAAGGCTCGCGCGAGGAGTTCGAGCGCCGCTCTCAGACGCTGTCGCCGCGCGAGCGCCAGGTGCTGTCCCTCGTCGTCAAGGGCCTGATGAACAAGAACATCGCCGACGAGATCAAGCTGTCGCTGAAGAGCGTGGAGCTGTACCGTTCGCGCGGCATGCGCAAGATGAAGGCGAAGTCGGTCACCGAGCTGACCCGCATCATGGTGAGTCGCCGAGCATGAGCTTCATTCCCCAAGCACTGACGCAGGCGTCGAGCTGGCACTACCTGTGCGGCCAGGCGCGGCTGTGCATCAGCGCCGATGATTTCGAGACGGGCGATCTGGTGTCCTGCGCCGCAGAGGCCGCCGTCGTGCTGGATCTGGCGGGCGAACTGCTGGACGCCCTGGCGGCCGCGGGCCTCGTGTCTGCCGCGGATTGGCAATGGGTGGCGCAGTCGGGCGCCATCAGCGTGAGCGGTGCCCAGGCCAGCTGGCGGGGCGCCGAGGTGCAGGCGCAGCTGTCGCTGCCCTGGACGGCGTTGCGCGCGCTGGGCGAAGCACCCGAAGTGCCCGGCCTGCAATGGCACGCAACCGCGGCCGAATGCGTGCTCGCGCAGTGGCGGCTGGGCGACGAGGAACTGGCCGCGCTGGAGCCGGGCGGACTGCTGTTGCTGGAAGCGCCGGTCTCTCACCGGCTGCGCGCACGGGCTGAGCCCACGGGTGAGCAACCGTGGCAGCTGGTGGCGCGCTGGGAGCAGCCGCTGCCGCTGGAGGTCGTGATGGGCTGGAGCGATGCGCTGCCTGCGGTGCCCGTGCACTGCCAGCTCATCGACGCCTCGCGGCCCGAGGTGGCGCGGGCCCGCGGCCGCCTCATCCCCTGGGGCACCGGCCAGGCCCTGCGCATCGATTCCCTCTGAGCATGGATCTCAGCACCTTCACCCCGGCCTCGGCCCTCATCACCGTCATCCTGCTGGCGCTGGCGCCCTTCGTGGCGGTGATGATCACGTCCTTCACCAAGCTCGTCGTCGTGCTGAGCCTGCTGCGCAATGCCATGGGCCTGCAGCAGGTGCCGCCCAATGTCGTCATGAACGGCCTGGCCCTGGTGCTGAGCATCTACGTCATGTACCCGGTGGGCGTGGAGATGCAGGAAAGCCTGAGCGCCATGCCGGCCACCAAGGCCGGCTCGGCGTCGACCAGCCAGATGGTGGCCGCGGCCGACGTTGCCAAGGAGCCGCTGCGCGAGTTCCTGATCAAGCACAGCCGGCCGCTGGAGCGTGCCTTCTTCCTGAAGACGGCGCAGCGCAGCCTCAAGCCCGAGCAGGCCCAGGCCTTGAGCGAGCGCGACTTCCTCGTCATCGTGCCGGCCTTCACGGTCAGCGAGCTGACGGTGGCCTTCGAGATCGGCTTCCTGATCTTCCTGCCCTTCCTCGTCATCGACCTCGTCATCTCCAACATCCTGATGGCCATGGGCATGCAGATGCTGTCGCCCACCACGGTGTCGCTGCCCTTCAAGCTGCTGCTCTTTGTGCTGATCGATGGCTGGGTCAAGTTGACGCACGGCCTCGTCTTGACGTACCAGACATGAACAGCGAAGTCATCCAACTCACCCAGCAGGCGCTGTGGCTGGTGCTGCTGCTATCGGCGCCGCCCATCCTGGTGGCGGCCATCGTCGGGCTGCTGATCGCCTTCATCCAGGCGGCCACGCAGCTGCAGGAGCAGACGGTGCAGTACGTGGCCAAGTTCTTCGCCATCGTCGTCACCATCTTCATCACCGCCTCGCTACTGGGCGGCAGCCTCTACCGGCTCGGCGACAAGGTGTTCAGCGAGTTCCCTGGCCTGGTCAAGATCAACCGCTGATGCTGGAGTTCTGGATCGGGCATCCCACCGATGCCGTCCTGCTACTGGGCCTGTCCACCATGCGGGTGGCGGTGGCCTTCCTGCTGGTGCCGCTGTTCACCCAGGACCTGATCCCGGCGCTGATCCGCAACTCGCTCTTCGTCGCCCTGGGCCTGCTGGGCCTGCTGGTGCAGGAGATCAAGCCGCTGCAGCTGAGCGGCTGGCAGTGGGCGATGCTCTACGGCCGCGAGGCCATGCTGGGAGCGGCGATGGGCTTCCTGTTCGCCGGGTTGATGTGGTCCTTCGAGATGGCCGGCCAGCTCATCGACACCAAGGTGGGTTCGTCCCAGGCCCAGGTGCTGGACCCGTTGTCCGGCCATCAGACCTCGCTGACCGGTGCCTTCCTGGCGCGCCTGGCAAGCTGGGTCTTCATGGCCTCGGGTGGCTTCATGCTGTTCGCCGCGCTGCTGCTGGACAGCTTCGCGCTGTGGCCCGTCCATGGCGCCTGGCAGCTGCTGCCAGCGGGCATGCTGGCCTTCGAGGCGGAGTTCGGCCGCATGCTGCGCCTGGCCCTGATGGTCGCTGCACCGTCGCTCGTGCTGCTCTACCTGGTGGACGGCGTGCTGGGCCTGATCAACCGCTATGCCCAGCAGCTCAATGTGTTCAGCCTGTCCATGTCCATCAAGGCCGTGGTGGGCCACCTGGTGCTGCTGCTGCAGCTGGGCAGCCTGGTGGCGTTGATGAACGAGGAGCTGCTGGCCCGGCCCAGCGTGGTGACGGACCTGCTGAAGCGCCTGTTCGCCTGAGGATTGCGGCCAACCCTAGAGCGCGCCCGGCCGTACGTTCTGAAACAGCAGCGCCCGCAATTGCCCGGTCCGCGGCGCTGGTCTGAAATGGGCTGACCGACGCGATGCGCGATGCGCTCATCGCCCCATCAGGACAACGCCAAGGGCACCCCATGAGCATCGTTACCCGAACCACGTCGGCCTCCCCGGCCGTGAACGACACGCCGCCGCCCGCCGGCCGCAGCTACGAGGTGCAGCACGGTGACAGCCTGAGCCGCATCGCCAAATCCAACGGCGTGTCGGTGCAGGCGCTGCTGGCCGCCAACCCGCAGGTGCGCAACCCGGACGTCATCTACCCGGGCAGCCACCTGACGATCCCGGCGACGCACTACACCGTCCAGCGCGGTGACACGATGCAGCACATCGCGGCCGACCACGGCCTGACGCTGCAGGCGCTGGTGGGCGCGAACCCGCAGGTGCGCAACGCCGACCTGATCCACGTCGGCGACACGCTGAACCTGCCGTCGGTGGGCCATCTGGTGGACGGCCTGCCTGTCGTCGGCTCCGTCGGCCTGGTGCACGACACGCTGCTGCCGGTCTACATGACGGACCCTCGCTACCGCAGCGACATCGGCAAGGCCGCCATCGCCAGCGGCTCGGCACAGTCCACCGTGGAACTGGGCATGACCCGGGCGCTCAACGCCGACCCCACCGGGAAGCGCGATGCGACGCAACGCCAGATCGCCGAGCCCGCGCTGGCGCGCACCGACGGCACGCGCAACGAGCCGACGCTGAACCTGCAGCGCTTCACCGACCCGTCGCTGGGCTCGAACGCGCTGGCCGCCATCGTCATCGGCAACGCCGAAGGCACGCGCCGCCCGGACGGCGGCTTCACCGCGGCCTATGGCGGCCACACCGACCCGGGCAACGCGGTGCACAACCGCGGCTCTTTCTCCTACCAGCATGCGGCCTCCAGCCCCGCCGATGCCGACCGCCGCCAGCTGACGACGCTGCAGGGCCAGCTGCCGGCCTACGAGGCGGCCGCGCGCCGCGCCGGGCTGGACCCGAACAACGCGCGCCTGGCCTCGGCCTACCTGGACCTGTACAACCAGTCGCCCAGCGCCGCCGGCCGCTTCCTGAACCAGCTCGGCACGCTGCGCGGCCAGCCCATCGACGCGGCGCATATCACCAACCTGCGCGTCAACAGCTATGTCGACGCCTCCACCGGACAGCGCTTCCGGCTCAGCGGCGGGGGCCAGGCAGGCAGCGGCTTCGTCAACATCGCCAACCGGCAGGTGCACGGCACGGCGACCGAAGCCCAGGTGCAGGCCGTCATCCGCGCCGACCAGAAGCGCCGCACCGACGCGGTCGACAGCGCGCTGAACCGTCAGGGCTTGCTCAACGGCACCGGCACCGCGCCGACCCCGGCCGCCGCGGTGCCGGCCTCAGCTTCGGGGACCGGCAAGGCCGCGCGCATCCTGGATGTTGCCCGCGGCGAGATCGGCACCAAGGAGATCAGCGGCGGGCGCGACAACCCGCGCGTGCTGGAGTACCACCAGGCCACGTCCTTGAAGGCCAGGAACGACGAGACCTCGTGGTGCTCTTCCTTCGTCAACTGGACGATGAAGCAGGCCGGCGTGCCAGGCACCAACAGCGCCGCCGCGCGCAGCTGGCTGAACTGGGGCACGTCCGTGCCCAAGGATGCGGCGCATGTGAAGCCGGGCGACGTCATCGTCTTCCCGCGCGGCAACAACCCGGCGCAGGGTCACGTCGCCATCGTCGAGGCCGTGCTGGCCGACGGCCGCGTGAAGGTGGTCGGCGGCAACCAGGGCAACGGGCCCGGCAACCCCGACGGCGTCAACGAGAAGGTACGCTCGTTGTCCGAAGCCATTGGCGTGCGCAGGGCGCCTTGAGCGCGGCCGTCCATCCCACGGTTGGGTTGCACGCACGGCAGTGCGGGCCGGGATACTGGCCCGCCATCCCTTTTGCATTGGACCGATGGCCCGCTCCCTGCTGCCCTTGATCGCCTCGCTGCTTGCCGTGTTCAACGCGCAGGCCCAGGTCACCAAAGACCCGCTGCCCACGCGGCTGGTCTGCCACCCCAGCGACAACCTCACCGCCAACATCAGCTACGAAGCCAGCGGCGCGTTGCTGGGGGCGGGCGTGTATGCCACCTCCGGCACGCATGAATGCAGCGTGCAGTCGCAGGGCGCCGGCGTCGCGCAGCCCGACGGATCGGTGCGATTTGCCTGGACCGACGAGGTCGAAGGCAACAAGCGCTACCAGGCGATCGTGAAGCGCGTGGGCAACGAGGGCTACACGCTGGCCCTGCAGCCCGCCGGCTGCGGCACGATCGCGCTGCCGGCGGCCATCGCGCTGTCCACCCAAGGCAAGGCCTGCAAGGCCGGCGTGGACCGTGACGCGGCCTTCGTGCTGTTCTGGCGCCAGCTGCGCGAGGCCATTGCCAGGCGTGACGGCGAGCTGCTGCAACGGCTGTCGTTGCCCCAGCTGGAGTTCTCCCCGGACTCCGGCACCGTCAAGGCACCCGCGTCCGTCATCCGCAATGCCGCGACCTGCATCCCCGGCATCGTCACGACGGAGTCCGGCACCGACATCGGCAAGATGCTGAAAGCCATCGACACGCCGCAACTGGACAAGCCACCGCTTTCCAGGGTGGCCGACAACCGCGTGAGCACCGGCGCCTTCGAGGCGCGCTGGACTGCCCAGGGGTGGCGCCTGTCGTGGTTCAACACCTCGCCGGCGGTGTTTTCAACCTGCAAGCCGGGCTGAGCGCTCGTCGTCAAAATACCCAGACCCACGAATTAGGGGCAGCCGCAGTCGCCTTGGCGGATGAGCTTCGCTAAGCTGACCCTCAACTGCCACCCACCTCCGCCACAGCCATGATCGGCGCCCCGCTTTCCTCCTCCGCCTCGCTGTTTTCCACCGCGTCCCTCCGCCCGCTGAATGCCCCTGCGGCGGCGCCGCGTGCCGGTGAACCGGCTTGGCTGGACGGGCTGGGCGCCGGCGGCGCCGCCACGCTGCGTGCCGACGTGGCCGTCGACCAGCGCGGGCTTTCGGTCCAGCAGCACGCGGAGCGCGTGCTCGCCGCCCTCGTTGCCTGAACTGCTGGCCCAGCCGCGCTGGGCCGAGGCCGCCCAGGCGCTCATCGGTGGCTGCCTCGACCTCGGCCCCCGCCAGGAAGGGGCTATCGCGCTGATGGAGACCGTCTGCACCGGTCTGGGCGACCAGCTCTATCCGGCCTTTTTGCGCGTGCTGGCCGAAGTCAATCTGCGTGGCGAATATGCCGCCCGTGCCGCTGTCGCCCAGACCCTCGCGCAATCCCTCTGCCAGGGCCGCCTGCCCAGCGGTTCGCGTGCGGCCTGGGGTGCGCATCAGGCGGGCGTGCAGCGGCGCAGCCTGGGCCCCATCGAATACCTGTGCCTGGCCGCCTGGCCCCGCGCGGGCGAGTCGAGAGGGACTTCCGAGTTGTCGCCCGAACAGTTCCAGACCCTGGCCAGCGCGGTGATGGAACTGCTCGACTGCGACGCCGAGGCGCGCTCGCTCTATGCCGGCCACCTGTGCGCCGTCGCCGACGACCCGCTGGACGGCACCATGCCGCGCGAGGTGCGCGCGGCCCTGCGCGCATTCGCGCAAAGCTGGCGCAGCCATCCCGATGCCAGCCGGGCCTGCGCGGCCTTTGTCGACAGCCTGGGGCGGGCCGGGCGCTAAAGCTTGCCGACCGCCTCGTAGCGGGCCACGCCCACGACGCCAAAGACGGCGCGCGTGGACTGTCCCCCGAGGCTGGTCACGGTAATCGCCTGTTGCAGGGGCATCTGGCTGATCAGGGGCTGCGAGCCCAGGGCGACCCTGCGGGAGGCCTGGACCTGGGCCAGTTCAATGGACCGGACGACAGCGTCCGTCGCCACGACGGTGGGAAGTTTCATCAAAGAAAAGCGTCTGCATCGCGCGGCACCGTGCCGCGGCAGGGTCAGCGAGGCTTGCGTGGCAGCAGCCCGGACGACCCAACCGTGCATCCTAGGCACCGGACCGGTCCGCGCCGGGCGCGCCGTTGCACGGCGTGTGGCAGATTGCCGCCTGGCGGGCAACTCGCAGCCCAAAGTCCCCCGGGGACGGTGCCGCGCCCAGCCGGCTCAAGCACGCTGGCATCATGCGCCGCCACGCACATGCAGGCCCTATCGCCACCCATCTCGACGCCCATGCCCAACAACAAACCCAAGAAGTGGATTGCAGCGGTTCTCGGTCTCCTGTCGCCGCCGGTCGGCCTGCTCTATGCCGCACACGCCAGGGCGGCCCTGGCCTATTTCGCTCTCAGCATCCTGGTGGGAGTTCTCGGCTTCCTGTCGCAGGCATGGAAGCTGCCAGTCAATGCCGCGGCACTGGTGCTCATGATCGCGGGTGCGTCGCATGCGTACCGGCGCGCCAAGCACTACCCCGACGCGAAGCCACGCCCCGGCTACAGCCGCTGGTACGGCATCCTGGGCGTCGTCGCTTGCGTCATCACGGCGGTGCTGGTCTTCAGGGCCTTCTTCTTCGAGCCCTTTCGCGCCCCTTCGTCGTCCATGCTGCCGACCATCCCGGCCGGCACCAGCCTCATCGTCCAGAAATGGGGCTATGGCAACTACGGGACTTTCGGTAAGACCTTCCTTCGCACGACCATCTCTTCGCCTCTGTCCCGAGGCGACTTGATCGTCTTCGAGTTTCCCGAGGACCGATCCGTCGTCTTCGTCAAGCGCCTGGTCGGCCTGCCTGGCGACCGCATCGCCTACCGCGGCAAACGGCTGTTCATCAACGGCGAGGCCGTGCCGTTGCGACCCGCTGGGGATTACTTCGATCCAGAATCCAAACGGACCATTCCCCAATTTGTCGAGACCCTGCCCGACAGCGAGCACGCCGTGCTGATCGGCGAGCAGCCCTTCTTCCTGCGGCCCGACTCGAAGTTTCCCTTCGCCGAGAAATGCACCCACACCGTTGACGAGATGGCCTGCGAAGTGCCGCCCGGTCACTTCTTCACCCTCGGCGACCACCGCGACAACAGCCGCGACAGCCGGATGTGGGGCTTCCTGCCGGCCGATCACATCGTCGGCAAGGTCGTGTTTGTCGGGTCGTAGTCGCAGGAGGCCCGGGCGGCGAGTTCGCCGTTATTGCTCACCACGGCCACCTCGCAAGGCCAAACGCGTCGCCTCATCGCTGGGAAAGAGGTGCTCCACCTTCAGCGACGCCAGCGTGATGTCCAGCGGCGTGCCGAAGCTGGTGATGGTGGAGAAGAAGCTCAGCACCTGGCCGTCCGCCGCACGCAAGCGAAAGGCCAATACCGGCAGGTTGCCGGTCTCGACGGCGGCCCAGGGCTGCAGCGACGGGCGCAGCTCGTCCAGCAGCGCGCGCAGCCGCGGCAGGTGCTCGGCCTCGCGGCAGGCGCGGGCCCACATCTCGCCGCACAGCCAGGCCTCGTCCACGCACAGCGAGCGCAGGCCGCCGGGCGCAAAGACGGCGCGCAGCAGATTCAGCGGCTGGCCGAGCATCGCCTGGCCCGGCAAGCCCAGCAGTGTCATCAACCGCGCCAGGCCCTCGTTGGCCATGACGACGTTGTATTCGCCGTCCAGCACCAGGGCCGGCGCCGCGCCGTTGGCGTGGATCAGCTGCTCCAGCGCGGCGCGCACCGGCGCCATCTCGGGTGCGTCCAGCGCGCGCTCCGTGTGCGCGGGCGCGTAGCCGGCGGCCAGCAGGGCCTGGTTGCGCTCCTGCAGCGTCGCGCCGAGGGAGTCGAGCAGGGCGATCAGCGTCTCGCGGCCGGCGCGCGCACGGCCCGTCTCGATGCAGCTGAGATGGCGTTGCGAGACGCCGGCGCGCAGCGAGAGCTCCAGCTGGCTGACGCGGCGCGACTTGCGCAGGGTGGCGAGGGTGGCGGTCATGGCGATGGCATGGGTAGCAGGTGGACGATGCCGGCGGCGAGCAGCAGGATCAAGGCAAGCACGTCCAGCTTGAAGACGGTGGCCAGGGCCGACGATAGCGGACCGGCCTGCAAGGCCAGCAGCAGGAAGGACGCGACGCTGACGAGGCCCGCGATGAGCCCGAGACCGCGCAGCGCGGGCTGCCAGGCGGCCCAGCCGAGAAGGGCCGCGAGCAGGCCAAAGAGCACGGCGCGGTGGCGCAGCAGCAGCTCCAGCGCGGGGTCGCGGGCATCGACGCCGTAGAGCGCTGACAGCTTGGTGGCGCCGAGCACGCCGGCCAGCGGCAGCGCATGCAGCAGGGCGACGAGGGCCAGCGCGAGGGGCACGAACAGCTTCATGGAACCGGACCATAGGCCACGCGCAGCGGCACCGCGATGACCTCGGAGGTCATTGCGGCGCTGCGCACGACTGGCGAGCATGGCGCCATCCACCACCCGTTAACCGTCCCTCAAGGAGATTGCCATGCGAACCGTTCTGATCCTCGCCCTCGCCGCCTTCGGTGCCTTCTCGACCTATGTGATGTGGCAGGTCGGCTACCTCGGCATCTGGCAGGCCGGCATGAGCAGCCTCGGTGCCTGGCAGGTGCTGGCGGACCTGGTCATCATGTCGTGGATCGCGCTGGGCTTCATCTGGCGCGACGCGCGGCAGACGGGGCGCACGGTCTGGCCGTTCGCGCTGATCACGCTGGCCGCCGGGTCCTTCGGGCCGCTGCTCTATCTGCTGCTCAAGCCTTCGGGCCGCAGCGAGTTCAAGGCGGGGCCGGCTGTGCCAAGCCGCTGAGCGCGGCTTGCAGATTGGTACGTGCCCGCGCCTCGAAACGCTCGCGCAGGGCCGGCGTGCCGTAGAGCGCGGGCCGCGCCAGAAAGCCGGCCAGGATGGCACCGCGCTTTTCATTGAAGGCGGCCGCCGGCACATGGGCGTATCCACGGCGGATCTGCGCCTCGTATTCGGCAAAGCGCGCCGGCGCCTCGCGGAAGCAGCCGTTCAACGTCGGCGTTGACCGGCGCGCACCGGTACTGCGCCGCATGGCGTAGGCTCGTCCAGACGCTTTGCGGCGCAGTGCCGGTGCGTGTCCGTGTCGAACAACCTGTTAGAGCTCACGACTACCGCGCCTCACTTAGCGAATCAAGCCCGGCCAATACACGCTGGCGGTTCTTGGTGAGTACGGCAAACCGTGGAAGCCGAGAAACGAATCGCGCAAGATCCCAGTTGCCATCGACAAGATTCCGAAGCGCTACTCTGTCGCCCTTGATCCGCGCACGCAGCGTTGGAACGTATTCAGCGCTCCAGGCCCAAACAATTCCTTCAGGGACTCGCACCTGGAAGAAGGCCGCGTCTGGCCAGGAAATCGAGCGGACGATTCGTCCGCATTTCGTGCATGCGGCGCGGCCGGCAATAGATCCTCCGATTTCGCCCTGAACCATCGCGTAACCCCCGCTGCTCTCGTCATAGAGATGCGTTGGAACACTCACAGCAGTGAAAGAGACGCGATCTCCGCAACGTTCGCATATGGCGTCGATGTGCTCCGGCCTCGAGTACAGGAAGTACCTGCCCTCAACGGGATTGCGGAACCTGCGGTGACCGCGATGCAGGCCAAGTGCGTTGTTCATGCGCTGCTTTCCCGGTGAGATCTAACGAATAGCGTTTATCCGCCGCCCAGGCGAGGTTGGAAGAAGTGTTGGCATAGCGGTGGCGGATAAACCTGTTGGACTGAACCGCCCACCGTACGGTGGCGTCAGGCGGCGGCGATATGGGGAATGTAAGTTTCAAATCCCCCGCCGGACCAGTGCGGATTCACCCGGGTGAGCGAGCCGCCCCTGCTCGGCCCGCAGTGAGCAGGGCCATCTTCGCGCGACCCCGAGCGCGGCGTGAACAGGGGCATCCGCGACGCGGTCTGGGTCGCTGTGAGTCTTCGCCTTGCCTGGCCTTGCGGCGCCCGTCATGGCGGCCCCCGGCACAGGGCGCCGCGCTCCGGCAGCAACCCGCACAGGGCGGATGAGGCGAGATGGGAATGAGCGGCCGCGCCATCCCTTCTTTGATGCGCCGGCTCAGGGAACCGGCCTGGGGTCAAGGTCACTAACCCAGCCAGAACCTGGAGTGCCAATGGACAAGCCCTTGCCGGACACAGACTCGCCGCCTTCACGACCCCGGTCCATGTCCGGCACGCGCGAAGTCCTGCTGTCTCTCAGGGGCGAGGGCAGTGTCGGCTCGGACGAGCCCCGGGAGCCTGTTGAGCCCGTGGTGCGGGTCGAGGCGCCGCAACCCACCTACGAAAGCTGCCAGGTCGCGCTCGACGCCGAGCATGCACGGCTGAAGAAGCCGGTCCCCCAGAAGGACAAGGAAGACGCGTCCTTCCTGCCGGCATTGAGCGAGTACGCCAAACACTACCAGGCCGTGGGCGGCTTCATCAAGAAGAAGTCCAAGGCGCCCGCGCTGATCCTTCTGGAGATCGCCAAGCTGGAGCCCTTGTTCCGACGCGGCCTGGAGCTGTTCCCGGTCAAGCAAGCGGAGGCCGCCAAAACCGAACTGGCCGGTCTCAAGGAGAGCTCGACCGCCGCCGACAGGGTGCGCATGGACAAGCTCAGGGCCGCCGAGCGGGTGAGGCTGTTCGACCTGGAAAAGGATTTGGCGGCGAAGAAGAAGCAGATCGAGGCGCTGGAAAAGAACCTGCAAGTTCAGACCATCCCGAAAACGCAACAGGACACCCGGGAGCGGATCACCACGGCGAAACAGGAAAAGAGCGCGCTGGAGACGAAGCTGGCGGAATTGGCCACCGTCAAGTCGGAATACGAAGACGCCTTGCGCGAGAACGACACGCTGAAGGAGAGGATCAAAGCCAGCCAGAAGCGCTTTGACGAAATCGCCGAGCAGCAGCAGGCCCAGATACTGGCGGCACGCACCCGGGCCACCCAACTGGCGGCGCGGTGCCTGTTGCTCCAGAAGGACAGCTCGCTCCCCGATCCGATTTCACGGGCCTCGGAAGCCGTCCCGCAGGACATCGACGCATCGACCTTCGTCAACGCTGGCTGTGCGTTGGACACCTTGGAAGGACTGCTCGATGCCGAGGAAAATCAGCTGCGCAAAACGCATCCCCAGCGCGATGGTTTCCTCGAGGCGCTGACCAAGCTGGAGAAGCAAGCCCAGCTGATCGAAGACGAGGACCTGGCCAGCGGAACGTACAGCGAGGCACACGAGGAAAAGTTGGCCGCATTGCGCAGGCTGGCGGCCAAGCGCAACTACGACGAGGCGCTGGCGCAGGCTGCGCGGCTGCTCGAAGAAGTGCACGCATGGATTGAAGAAGCGCGCAAGGCGCAGCAGGCGCTGGAGGAAGCGCTGAACCTTGCGCTGGACGACATCGCGTTCTACGAGGAGGGCGAACACATCGACGACGACGAGCGCAAGGCCATGTATGCGTTGGTGGACCAGGCCCGATCGAATGACGACTTCGTCGACGCCCTCCAGTTCGTCAACAAGATCGTCAAGACAAAGATCCAGTGGTTCCTGGAGCGGCAGGCCCAATGGCGGGAAGTCAGCGCGCCGGTTCGCGTCCGCAAGCCACGCCAGACCCCCAACTATGGCCAAGCCGCAGACCACATCGTGGACCTGGTGCTCAGCATGTTCCGCAGCACGTTCGACTACGCGGGCCCGTCCCTGAACGTGCAGGAGCTGTATCCCAGGGAAAGGTACAACCCGGGGCGCCTGAAGCAGGCGCTACGCAACCGCTTCGCCACACTCAGCCCTTCTGGGCAGCTTCCCAGAAAAGGGCTGGGGCCCAGGTGCTACTTCAACCTCGGTGCGGGTGGAACGACGAAGAAGAAGTACGAGTACAACGTCAAGGTCAGGCGCGAAGGTGTGGACAGGGCCCTGGCTCAGATTCACATCATCTATCCGTAGCGAGGACGCGGCGTTGCCACGCCGTTCTCCGCCTCACCTTGAAAAGCGCCAGAGAGCCGCTGGGCAGGTTCTCGCGATGCAGCGCGCCCGGTTTGAGGGGGCCGTCGTGAACCGGCTCTTCCAGTCGCGAAGTCCGCGGTCGGGCCGCGGCGTCAAGGTGCTTTCGCGTAGGCCGCCATGAACACACGCACCGCCTCGCGCAGCAGTGCCCTGTCTTCGCGCGCGTCGGGCATGTCGAGCATCAGCAGCCCGCGGATGTGGCCGTCGCCAAGGAACATGGACAGGAACAGGTCCGCCGCCTGGCGCGGGTGCCGGATGTTCAGCGCGCCCTGCGCATCGGCGCGGCGCAGATAGGCCGCCAGGTCGCCGATCAGCCGGTCGGCCCCCTGCCTGTAAAAGGCCCGGCACGCCTCGGGCTGTGACCCCGCAGCGCCATAGAGCGAGCGAAACTGGCCCAGCGCTTCCTCCTCGCGCGCCAGCGTCAGGAACTGCTCTCCGACGGCCAGCAGCGCCTTCTGCGGCTGCGTCGGGTCCAGCGCTTCGACGCCAGCGACCCCGCCCATCACGCGGTCGGTGCGATCGCGAATCACCGCCTCGAACAGGCCTTCCTTCGAAACGAAGTGGCTGTAGATGGTCATCTTCGAGACGCCGGCTTCGGCGGCGATGGCATCGACGCTGGCCCGCTCCAGGCCGTGCGCATTGAAGTGGCTGTGCGCCGCTTCCACGATGCGCCGCAAGCGCTCGGGGTCGCGCGGCCGGCCGCGACGCGGTGGGGACTCGACTGGCTTCTCGTTTTCGGGCATCGGCGTCTTTCTGTACTTGACAGTCCAATATATGCCATTAAACTTACTGGACTAGCGAGTCCAGTATATGAAGCCTTTCACACAGCCCGCCCCGTACCGCGATCGCCACCCCGGCGCCCGACCGGCCCGCCTCGTGTCGGCTGCCGCAGCGCTGGCGATCCTGTCGGCCTGTTCGGCACCGCCCGTGCAGCCGCCTTCGCCGTCAGTACCGCTGTCCGCAGCATTCGCGCAGGCCGGGTCGGCTGCCGCCGCTTCCCAGGCCTTCGATGGCGCCTGGTGGGCCGGCTACGGCGATCCGGTGCTGACGGCGCTGATCGAAGCGTCCTTGTCTGCCAACCAGGACGTGGCGGTCGCGCTGCAACGCGTTGGCCAAGCTCGCGCCGGCCGAGATGCCGCGGCCTCTCGCCTGTGGCCCACGGTGGGCGTACAGGCCTCGGCCTCGCGCAGCGACAGCGGGCTGCCCGACCCCGTCAAGCAAGGCATGCCCGACACGCGTGCGTTGCGCGCCGGTGTCGACGTGGCCTGGGAGATCGACCTGGCCGGCGGCGTGCGTGCGGCACGCGACGCGGCGCAGGCTGACGCGGCCGCAGCAGCGGCGGGTGTCCAGGGCGCGCGGCTGCTGGTGGCCAGCGAGGTGGCGCGGCAGTACTTCGTGCTGCGCAGCGCCGAGGAGCGTCTGCGCATCGTGCAGGCTCTCGCGGCGGCCCAGCGAGAAACGGCGACCCGCGTCGCCAGCCGCCTGCGCGAAGGCGAGGCCAGTGCTTTCGACCTGGATCGCGCGCGCGCCGAAGCCGGGGCGCTCGACGCGCAAGTGCCGCCGTTGCGAACGCTGGCGGGCACCTCGCAGACGCGGCTGGCCGTGCTGCTGGGTCGCAACCCGTCGGCACGCGTTGTTGACGAGAACGCAGGCTTTGCCTGGCCTGCTGCGCGCGAGATCGGCACCGGCCAGCCCAGCGAATTGCTGCGGCGCCGGCCCGACCTGATCGCTGCCGAGTCGCGCGTCGCGGCCGAGACGCTGCGCGGCGCCGAGGCGCGAGCCCAGTACTGGCCCAAGCTCTTTCTGAGTGCCTTGTTCGGTCGCGAGGACCTGCGGCTGAATGCACTCGATCTCGCGCCGGTGCATTTCTCGAACGTCGCGCTGGCCTTTGCCATGCCGGTCTTCAACGCCGGTCGCATCGATGCGGGCATCCGCGCGCAGTCGGCGCGGGCCGACGAGGCGCTGCTGGCCTGGCAGAAGGCGGTGCTGGTCGCCGTGCAGGAGGTCGAGGACAGCCTGCTCGTGCGCACCCAGGAGGCCGAGCGCGCCGCAGCGCTGGCCAGCACGGTCGAACATCGCCGCCGCTCGCTGCAGCGCGCGCAATCGCTGCAGCGCGAAGGGCAGATCGACCTGCTGGTGCTGCTCGACGTGCAGCGCTCGGTGTTGTCCAGCGAGCTCACCCTGGCGGACAGCCGCCTGCAGCAGGTGCTGGCCGACGTGCAGCTCTACAAGGCACTGGGTGGCGGTCTCGAGCCGACCCGTGCCGGCAGTGCCATGACTTCCTTTGCCGAGAGGGCATCCCAGTGAACAGAATTTTCTTCGCCGTATCCCTCCTGGCCCTGGCCGCCTGCAGCGGCCCGCCCGCGCCGATCGCCGCCGCCAAGCCGGTCTTCGTGACCACCGTCAGCCCCGCCGCGTCGTCGCAAAGTCGCAGCTTCACCGCCGTGGTCCGCGCCCGGGTCGAGACGGAGCTGGGTTTTCGCACCGGCGGCAAGGTGGTGGACAGGCTGGTCGAGGTGGGCGACACCGTGAAGGCCGGCCAGGCGCTGGCGCGACTGGACCCCGCCGACTACCAACTGGCCGTGAGTGCCGCCGCCAACCAGGTCCAGGCCGCGTCGGTGGATGCGCAGCAGGCCGCGTCCGACGAAGCGCGCTTGCGCCGCCTGCTGGCCGACGGTTCGGTGGGCGCTGCCGACCACGAGCGTCAGAAGGCGCGTGCCGACGCAGCCGACGCCCGGCTTGAGCAGGCGCGCCGCCAGCTCGACCTGGCACGCAATCGCGAGGGCTACGCGACGCTGGTGGCGCCCTATGCCGGCGTGGTCACCGCGCTGCGCTTCGAGCGCGGCCAGGTGGTGGCCGAGGGCCAGCCGGTGCTGTCGCTGGCCCGCGAAGGCGAACGCGAGATCGTTGCCGAACTGCCCGAGGAGTGGGTCGGCCGGGTGCGCACGCTCACCGCCACGGCCACGCCCTGGCAGGACGCCAAGTCACCCCTGAGGCTGGTGCTGCGCGAGCTCTCGCCGCTGGCCAGTGCGCAGGGCCGGACCTTCCGCGTGCGCTACGCGGCCGCCGCGGAATCGCGCGCGCAGGTCGGCGCGCTGCCACTGGGCAGCACCATGCAGCTGAACCTGTCCGGGCAAGCGACCGGGCCGGCGACCACCGCCGTGCCGGTCACCGCGCTGGTGAAGGCCAGCGCGTCCGCTGGGGTCTGGGTGCTCAACGCCAAGGGCTCCGGCCTGGTGTTCACACCCGTGCAGGTGGTGGCCATGGACGACACCCGGGTGCACGTCACCGGCCTGGCCGGTGGCAGCCGGGTGGTCAGCGTCGGCGCGCAGAAGCTTGATGCCGGCATCACCGTGCGCGCGGTCGAGCGCACAGCCGAAGCC
The DNA here is from genome assembly GCF_056401875.1 of Roseateles sp. P4_D2. Lineage (NCBI taxonomy): Bacteria > Pseudomonadati > Pseudomonadota > Betaproteobacteria > Burkholderiales > Sphaerotilaceae > Roseateles > Roseateles sp. P4_D2. The sequence continues at coordinate 116,895 of NZ_JBFUIM010000002.1, forward strand.
GGCACGGCTGCGGTCGCCAGGAGCGGCTCGTGAAGCGCTTCAACCCGTCCGAATGGGCCGTCACGCACCGGGCGATGGTGCTGTTCCTGATCATCGCGACGCTCATCATCGGCGGCTTCTCCTTCAGCCGCCTGGGCCGCCTGGAGGACCCCAGCTTCGACGTGCCGACGATGACGGCCATCGTCGTATGGCCCGGCGCCACCGCGCAGGAGGTGCAGGACGAGGTGCTCAACCGCATCGAGCGTCGGCTGCAGGAGCTGGACCATTTCGACTACGTGCGCAGCTTCGCGCGCCAGGGCTATGGCGGCATCACGCTGTGGATGAAGGGCGGCAGCAGCAAGGCGGAGCTGGAGAACGCCTGGTACCAGGTGCGCAAGAAGATCGGCGACGTGCGCCAGGAGTTCCCCGAAGGCGTGCGCGGGCCGTTCTTCAACGACGAGTACAACGACCGCTACAGCGTGCTCTACGCGGTGAGTGCGCCCGAGCTGTCGATGGCCGAGCTGCTGACGGTCACCGAAGACGTGAAGCGGCGCATCCAGAGTGTGGCCGGCGCCGGCAAGATCGACGTGCTGGGCAAGCAGGCCGAGCGCGTGTTCGTTGAAGTCTCAACGCGGCGGCTGGCGGCGATGGGTATCGCCCCGACCGCCGTGTTCGACGCGCTGGCGCGGCAGAACCTGGTGGCCCCGGCGGGCTCGGCCGATACCACCCACGATCGTGTGCAGGTGCGGGTGGACGGCGGCCTGCGCAGCGCGGCGGACGTCGCCAACGTGACGCTGGAGGTGGGCGGCCAACTGCTGCGGCTGGCCGACATCGCCACCGTGCGCACCGGCTACGAAGATCCGCCGAGCATGACCATCCGCCACAACGGCGTGCCGGTACTGGCCATCGGCGTGACCATGCAGGCCAACGGCAACGTGCTCGACTTTGGGCGCGCGCTCGACGAGCGGCTGGCGCAGGTGCGGCAGGAGCTGCCGGCGGGCGTGCAGATCCAGCAGTACGCGGATCAGCCGCGTGTGGTGGCGGAGTCCGTCTGGGAGTTTGAGCGCTCGTTCCTGGAGGCGCTGGCCATCGTGCTGGCCGTGTCCTTCCTGTTCCTGGGCTGGCGCACCGGCATCGTGGTGGCCGCGTCGGTACCGCTGGTGCTCGGGCTGGTGGCGGCCGTCATGTACGCCGCCGGCTGGGCGCTGGACCGCATCTCGCTTGGTGCGCTGATCATCGCGCTGGGCCTGCTGGTGGACGACGCCATCATCGCGGTGGAAATGATGGTGGTGAAGCTGGAAGAAGGCTGGGACCGCATGCGCGCCGCCACCTACGCCTACACGTCCACCGCGTTTCCGATGTTGACCGGCACGCTGGTCACGGCCGCCGGCTTCATGCCGGTGGGCTTCGCGAAGTCGATCGCCGGCCAGTACGCGGGCGGCATCTTCTGGGTCGTCGGCGCGGCGCTGATCCTGTCGTGGGTGGTCGCCGTGGTGTTCACGCCCTACCTCGGCGTGCTGCTGCTGCCGAAGAACCTGGCGGCTGCAGGTACGCACCACGACCCCTACGACCGACCCGTCTACCGCTGGCTGCGCGGCATCGTCGACTGGGCCGTGCGGCGCCGGGCCTGGGTGCTGGGCATCACGGCGTTGGTGTTCGCCATCGCCGGCGCCGGCATGCTGACGGTGCAGCAACAGTTCTTCCCGACCGCGTCGCGGCCCGAGCTGCTGGTGGAACTGCGGCTGCGCGAAGGCGCGTCGTTCGCTGCCACCTCCGCCCAAGTGAAGCTGCTTGAGGCGCGCCTGGCGAAGGACCCGGACATCGAGTTCTTCACCGCCTACACCGGCGCCGGCACGCCGCGCTTCTATCTGTCCATTCAGCCGGAGCTGCCGAACCCGGGGTTTGCGCAGATCGTCGTCAAGACGGCGGGTACCGAACAGCGCGAACGGGTGCGCGCCCGTCTCATGGAGCTGTTCGCCAAGGATGAAGTCCTGCCCGACGTCAACGCCCGCGTGACGCGTCTGGAGTTCGGGCCGCCGGTGGGCTTTCCGGTGCAGTTCCGCGTGATCGGCCCGGACAAGGCGCAGGTGCGCGAGATCGCCTACCGGGTGCGCGACGCGGTGCGCCAAAACCCGCTGGTGCGCGACACGCAACTGGACTGGAACGAGCAGGTCCGCTCGGTGCAGGTGCACGTCGATCAGGACAAGGCACGGCTGCTGGGCCTGTCCAGCGCCGACATCCAGGGCCTGGTGCAGACCACGCTGGACGGCGCGCCGGTGACGCAGATCCGCCGCGGCGAGGAACTCGTCGACGTGGTCGTGCGGGCGACGCCCGAGGAGCGCAAGAACATTGGCCAGCTCGGTGACCTGCAACTGTTCACCCGCAGCGGCGTCAACGTGCCGCTGTCCCAGGTGGCGCGAGTGGAGCCGGGTTTCGAGGAACCGGTGCTGTGGCGGCGCAACCGCGACATGGCGCTGACCGTGCGCAGCGACGTGGTCGACGGCGTGCAAGGCCCCTACGCCACGGCGCAGATCCGGCCGTCGCTGCAGCCCATCATCGACAGCCTGCCTGCGGGTTACCGCATCGAGGAAGGCGGCGCGATCGAGGAGAGCGACAAGGCCAACAAGGCGCTGTTCGCGGTGTTCCCGGCGATGTTCGCGGTGATGCTGACGCTGCTGATGATCCAGCTGCAAAGCTTCTCGCGGCTGTTCATGGTGTTCATGACGGCACCGCTGGCGCTGATCGGCGTGGTGCCGGCACTGCTGCTCTTCAATGCGCCGTTCGGCTTCGTCGCGCTGCTGGGCGTGATTGCGCTGGGCGGGATGATCATGCGCAACTCCATCATCCTCGTCGACCAGATCGATCAGGACATCGCGCGCGGCGTTGCGCCGTGGGCCGCGATCGTCGATGCCACGGTGCGGCGCTCGCGCCCCGTCGTGCTGACGGCCGCCGCCGCGGTGCTGGCCATGATCCCGCTGACCCACAGCGTGTTCTGGGGGCCGATGGCGATCTCGATCATGGGCGGCCTTGTCGTGGCCACGGCGCTGACCCTCGTCTTCGTGCCGGCGCTGTACGCCGCCTGGTTCCGCGTCCGGCGCGACAGCCCCGCGCAGGCGCCCGACGCAGCACCCATGGCGGCCAGCGCGTGACGGGGCTGCTCGCAGGCGCTGGACCCATGGCGGCACCAGCGCCACTTCGCCATGGCGCACATGCTGTCAGGCGGCGCGCACTGGCTGCTGAGCCCTCACCTCTTCCAAACGCTGATGCGCCGCGCCTTCCCAGGCGATGGGCAGCTGGTTCTTGGCCTGGAGGTAGTGATGCGTGAAGACGCCCAGGTACGCGTCAAGCGTCTTGCCGGCGGCCTCGTCACCCGCCAGGTTCAGGCACTGCGCGGCCACCTCGCTGGTGCAGAAATGGTCGCTGCAACGTGACCGGCGCAGCCTGTATTGCGAGGCCTCGGCGGGCGCCAGGCTGAGCACCGGCATGGAGTTCAGGTAGGGGCTTCGGCTGAACATCTTGCGCGCCTCGGACCAGGTGCCGTCCAGCAGGATGAACAGCGGGCGCTTGGCTGCTCCGTCCTGGCCCGCGACGTGCGGCCGAACGGCATGCACCACACGCTCCGGCGCGGCGTACTGGCCCGGGAAGACGACGTAGGGATCCCAGGCCGGCTCGCTCAACAGGGCCAGGAGCGCGGGGTCGGGCTCGGTTCGCGACCAGCCGAAGGCGAAGGTGTCTGCGACGGTATCCGCGATCAGCCAACCGGTGTTGGTGGGCTTCAGCGGCTCGATGTCGGCCATCAGCAGGCACACCGCGGCGCGCGTGTTCACCGACGGGCGCAAGGCGCACATGCAGTGCGTGGAGACCAGCCGGCAGCCTTCGCAGCGCTCGCGCTTGAAGCCGCCGCGAGCCGAGAACGGCTTGGTGGCACTCGCCAGGCGCGCGGCGCGCAGAAGGGATACGGCATGAGACATGCGCGGATTGTCGGAGCACTGCTCATCCAAACGGATGCCCCCATCCCATCCGTCTGTCGGCTGTGCAACCCGGGTGGTGCTTCCTAGACTGCCCTGCAACGAGTGGATTGCGAGCGGGCCAAAGCCGGTGACGCGGCGGATGGGCGGCCAGCCCGATCCAGTTGACAGGGAGATTTCCATGCTGACTTCCTCGATTGCGCGTAGCGGTCGACGCCTTGCCGCGCTGCTGGCGCTGGCCGGGGCCGCACTGTGCTGCCCCGCCCCCGCGCTGGCCCACAACGACGGCGCCTACTGGCACGACTCCGGGCCCGCGGCGCACAACCCCCAGTGGATGCTGACCCTCGGCGCCACGAAGAAGCTCACCGAGCTGTCCCTGCCGGGTACGCATGACAGCGGAACCTTCCACGGTGTAGGCGGCCCCATCGCGCAGACGCAGACCATGACCATCCGGGAGCAGCTGGATTCGGGCATCCGTTATCTGGACATCCGGCTCAAGTACTACGACCTCCTTGCGCTTCAAGACTGCAACCAGTATTACCAATCGTCGAACTGCGCGCTGCTGGTGTTTCACGGCGGTGTCGACATGTTCCTGCCTTTCGAGAGCGGCGTACTGCAGCCGACCGTCGCCTTCCTGAAAAGCAACCCGTCGGAACTGGTCATCATGAGCGTCGTCATGGAGACGGCCGACTGCAAATGCGACCCAGCGCCTGCGCTCGACGCATTGCTGGAGCAACCCGCCGTCATCGATGGCGTGGCCACAGGTCAAAAGTATGCGGACTATCTGCTGCCCGCCACTTGCCCGGGTCCGGCCACATTGACCTTGGGCCCGGTGCCCCCGCTCAATTCGAAACCCGATCCGAACTCGTGTGACGCACGCGGCAAGGTCCTGCTGACCCACCAATACATGGGTCCGCTGTCCACCCGCCACTACTACCGGCCCATCATTTCGATGGGATACACGGCCGTGCTGTTCGACAAACTCCGCAGCAATCTGGACCTCTATCACCGGCTCTGGCTGCCCGTCAAAAGCCATCTGGCAGACGCAGCCAATATCACCGGCACCAGCCAGCTCTACTACGTTGGCAGTGGTGGCTCTGACGGCGGGTTTCCCTATTTCTTCGCCAGCGGCCATTCCAGCGCCGAGACGGGTGCCCCGCGCCTGTCGACCGGGCTGGTGGACGGCGCCACCGCCGACGCATTCACCTTTCCCGACTTCCCGCGCACCGCCTGCGCCCTCGGCCTGTGCACCATTTCCTACGAGGGCATGAACACGCTGATCGCGGACTATGTGATGCGTCCGCAGTTCCACCTCCCCGGCAGCCGCATCGGCATCATCCGCGCGGACTTCCCAGGGTCGCGCTTCATCACGGCGGTAGCCAGCGTGAACGCAGGCGTCACCTTCAACCGCCCGACCTTCGGCTACACCCTGGTGACCTCGGACAGCCGGCCCTACACCCCCGGTACCTGGACCAACCGGCAGGTCGTCATCACGCCCCAGTGCGACGTCGTCTGCATCGGCAATCGAGCGGTCGTGTCGGAGGACACGCCCAACGGCTTCAGCTACACCCTGACGGGCGGTGGCTACAGCGTCAGCTTCACGACCAGCCCCGTCAGGGTCGACCTGAAGCCGCCGACCATCAAGGCAGCCGCGACGACGCAACCGGGCGCAGCGGGCTGGTACACCGGCGACGTGGTCGTGCGCTTCACTTGCGCCGACACGGGCGGCTCGGGCGTCGCGGTCTGCCCCGACGACCTGGTCCTGAGCAAGCAGGGCACCGTGTCCTCCGGCTCGAAGTACGCCGTCGATGTCGCGGGCAACAAGAGCGACAGCAGCAACATCGTCACGGTCAAGATCGACAAGACACCCCCCGCCGTCGTCTACCGCGGCAACCTGGGCTCGTACGCGCCGGGGCAGAGCGTCGATATCACGTGCGAGGCCATGGACAAGGAGTCCGGCGTGGCGTCGACCAACTGTGCCGATATTCGCGGCCTGGCGTCTTCTTTCGGCCCGGGCAGCCACCGCTACAGCGCCATCGCCGCCGACGTCGCCGGCAACACGGGCATGGGTGCGGCCACCTTCACCGTCGTGGCGTTGCCGGGCGATGTGAACTTCGACGGCGCCATCGACTGCCGCGACCAGGCCGTCGTCAAGGCCTCGTTCGGCAAGCGCGCCGGCATGCCCGGATTCGACGCGAGAGCGGACGTGAACGGCGACGGCGTGGTCGACATCCGGGACCTGGCGTTCATCGCGCAAAAGCTTGCCGCGGGCACGACCTGCCCCTGAGCGGCCGTCAACGAACTGCATTCGATCCAAGGAGAGAGAGATGACGAAACTGACTTGCCTGTGGGGGATGGTGCTGGCGCTGCTGGCTGCGCCCGCGTCGGCGACGACCCTGTCCTTCGCTGCCCCCGCGCCAGCCGTGCAGGTGGGCGACACCTTCACGCTGGACGTGCTCGTTGCGGACGCACCGGACCTGTACGCCTTCCAGTTCGACATCGCCTTCGACCCGGCGATCGTGCAGGCCAACACGGTGCTGGAAGGCGACTTCCTGTCCGCCGGCGGCCGGACGACGTTCTTCCTGCCCGGCACCATCGACAACAGCGCCGGCACGGTGTCATTCACGGCCAACACCCTGGCCGGGCCCGGGCCGGGCGTCAGCGGCGACGGCCTCGTCGTGCACCTGTCGTTCCACGCGCTAGCCGTGGGACAAAGTAGCCTGTCGTTCGGGAACGTCGTGCTGCTCGATTCGGCGCTGATGGAGCTCGCCACGACGCACATGGGTGGCGCCATCAGCGTTGCCAGCGTGCCGGAGCCGGCGTCCGTCGCCCTGTTCGGCATCGGGCTGGCCGCCCTCACGGCGGGCGCTCGGCGGCGAGGGCGGCACACGTTGCCGAATCCAGCCCGAACCTGACCCGAACGCCGCGTTTGACGGCATGATGGCGCGGCATGACCGCGCCATTGCACCTCCTTATCGTCGACGACCACCCTGTCGTTCGGGTCGGCATGGCGCAGCTGCTGCGCACGCAGCGCGAGGGCTGCGAGGTGAGCGAAGCCGACAGCCTGCCCGCCGCGCAGGCACTGCTGGCACGCCGGCCCGACGTGGCCCTCGTCGTGCTCGACGTGCACCTGCCTGGACTCGCGCCGTTGCAGGCCCTCCAGCAGCTGCGCGCCGAGTGGCCGCTGCTGCCGGTGCTGCTGATGTCGGCCGACAGCGACCCGCTGCTGGCCATGCGCGCCCTCGACGGTGGCGCCGCCGGCTGGCTACCCAAGAGCGCCGACGTGGGTGTGCTTTTCGGCGCACTGGAGCTGGTGCTGGCCGGCGGCTGCTACCTGCCACCCTTCCTGCTGCAGCGCAGCACCGACCTGCCCGACGAAGCGCTCACGCAGCGCCAGGCCGAGGTGCTGGCCGAGCTGGTGAAGGGCCGCAGCAACAAGGAGATCGCGCGCGAGCTGGGCATGGGTGAGCCGACGGTCAAGGGTCATCTGGTGACGATCTTTCGCATCCTGCGCGTGCGCAACCGCGCCGAGGCCGCGCTGGCCGGGCAGGCGCGGCTGGCCTCAATGCGGTTCTGAGGGCGGTTCGGCATTCGGTTCTGAGGGCGCGCTGAGCCAGGCGCGCAGCGCCGCCGCCGGCAGTGGCTTGCGCGCCGGCTGCACGCGCAGCGCACGCAAGGCCTTCGCGCTCATCGGCAGGGTCTCGCCGCTGATCAGCAGGGCCGGCAGCCTGTCGCCGAACGCCTCGCGCAAGGCCTCGATGGCGCTCAGCCCATCGCCTTGCGCGAGCCGCCAATCGCTGATGAGGCGCTGCGGCCGGGCACCGGCCGCGCGCAGGCGCGCCAGCAGCGGCGCCACCGCGGCTTCGGCCCAGACCTCGCAGCCCCAGGTGCGCAGCAGGGTCACGGTGGCCTCGCGCACCGCTTCGTCGTCCTCCACCAGCGCCACACAGCGGCCCTGCAGCGGCTGCCCCTGCGGCACGGTGCGAGGCTCGGTCAGCAGGCGGGGCTCGTCCTCGGGCAGGCTCACGGCGAAGCAGCTGCCGTGACCCAGGCGGCTGCGCAGGTCCACCGGATGGTCCAGCAGCCGGGCCAGCCGCGCGACGATGGCCAGGCCCAGGCCGTGGCCGCGGCGCCGGTCGCGCCCCGGGTTGGCGAGCTGCACGAACTCCTGGAAGATGCGCTCGTGGTGCTCGGGCGCGATGCCCGGGCCGGTGTCCCAGACGGCGACCTGCACACGGCCCGCACGCTGCCGCGCCGCCAGCAGCACGCCGCCGTGCACGGTGTGCGTGAGCGCGTTGGACAGCAGGTTGCGCAACAGGCGTTCGAGCTGCTGTGCGTCGCTGCGCACCCACAGCGCCGTCGGGCGCAGCCGCCACTGCAAGCCCTTGGCTTCGGCCAGCACCGCGTATTCGGTGGAGAGGCGCTCGAACAAGGGTTGCAGCGGCAGCGAGCGGCACTGCGGCTGCAAGGCGCCGCTGTCCAAGCGCGACACGTCGAGCAGGTTTTCCACCAGCCCGTCCAGCGCCTGCGCCATGGCCTGCAACTGCTCCGCCGTCTGCGCCGCACGCCGGCCCTGCAGCTCGTGCGCGGCCTGTGCGGCCAGCAAGCCCAGCGCATGCACGGGTTGACGCAGGTCATGGCTGGCGGCGGCCAGGAAGCGCGTCTGCGCTTCGCGCGCAGCCTGGGCCTGGGCCAGCAAGGCCTCGCGCTCGAAGCGCAGCGCGTGGCTCTCGCGCAGCAGTCGGGTGTGGCGCAAAGTCAGCGCCATCGCCAGGGCCACGGCCGACAGCACCAGCAAGGCGTTGTAGGCGCCGCTCCAACTGCCGAGCGACAGGAAGAGCGTGATCAGTGCCACGGCGACGGGAGCGATCAGCATCACGAAGGCGCGCGGTTGCGGCGCCATCACGTTGATGCTGGCCACGCAGGTGATGCAGGCCAGCATGGCGGCGTACATCTGGGTGGCAGCCTGCCGCGCGTCGAAAGCCATCACCAGCGCCAGCGCCCAGAGTGCACCGGTGAGCAGCGCACCCAGCTCGGCGCGGCGCTCCCACGGTGCGGGGTCAGCGGCTTGCGGCAGCTGCGCCACCTGTAGCTTCCACAGCACGCGCAACACGATCAGCGCTGTAAATGCCGCGCCCCAGGCCAGCAGCGCCGGCAGCGCCACCCGGTCGATCTGCGTGCCCACATGCAACAGCACCAGCAGCGCCGCCGCCACCAGGCTCACGCCGCTCTGGGCGTAGAACAACAGCAGCATCGCGCGGCGCGTACGTTCGTCCAGGGGATGGGGCAGCATGCCCCGCATCATGCCCAGCGGCGCGCGCGTTGCCAGCCCTCCGAACGGATAGGCTGCAATCCTTGGATGTGTCGGGCAGGACGGCCGCTTCAGGCGGGCAGCGATCCCGCACCCGCGCCCATCGCCCGCAGCCCCAGCCGCAGCTTGTCCCGCCCGGGCGGCGCGCCGAACAAGCGGCTGTACTCGCGGCTGAACTGCGAGGGGCTGTCGTAGCCGACGCTGTAGCCGATGGCCGCGACGTCGCCGGCGTCCGCCAGGATGCGTGCCCGCGCCTCTTGCAGCCGGATCAGCTTCTGGTACTGCAACGGGCTCATGGTCGTCGCGCCGCGGAAGTGGCGGTGAAAGGACGACTCGCTCATGGCCACCATGTCGGCCAGCATCGGGATGGAAATGGCTTCGGCGTGATGGCTGCGAATGAAGCGGATGGCCCGCCCGATCTGCGACAGCCGGCTGTCGGCCAGGCCGATCTGCCGCACCATGGCGCCCTGCGCGCCGTGCAGCAGCCGCCACACCAGCTCGCGCTCCACCAGCGGGCCCAGCACGGCGGCGTCGCGCGGCGAGTCCTTCAGCCGCAGCAGGCGCACCACGGTGTCCAGCAGGTCCTCGGGCGCGTCGCTGACCGCAAAGCCGGCGGGTTCGCTCGCGGCCACTTCCGCGGGGTCCATCTCCAGCAGCAGGGAGGAGATGGTTGCCAGCTGCAGCGTCAAGCCCGCGGCCAGGTAGGGAAGTTCGGGGCTGGCTTGGATCACGCAGCCGGCGATGGGCAGGTCCACGCTCACCACGAGAAACTGGCCCTCGCGGTACTCGAACATCTCGTCGCCCAGCATGGCGCGCTTGGCGCCCTGCGCCACGACCACGAAGGTCGGCTCCAGCACCACGTGCTGGAGCTCGGTCGGCGCCTCGGCCGCCACCGCGAACACGTCGCCTGCATTGCGATCACCCTTTGAGGTGGCGTGGCGCTTGATCAGCCTTTGCAATTCTTCGAGTGAGCCCATGGCGCAACCGTACCCGCTGCGCCCGTGCGGCTCAAGAGGCGCGCGAACGAACCGCTCAGGAATGACTGGATCGTGCAAGAGCTTGGCGGTTTTGGGCTATCGATCCTGGGGCGGCCGCCCGGCTCGGTTCGAGCGGGCCGCACGATGGGCGAATCGTGCAATCACATGACCGGAATCGACTGCTCAAAATGGGCGCCGGCCGATTCAATGCGGGCCTTCGCGCAAGGAGGTCCACATGACGATGCAAGGCAACACCATTCTCGTCGCCGGCGGCACCCGTGGCATCGGCCGCGGCCTGGCCGAACTGCTGTGCCGGCTGGGCAACGAGGTCATCATCTTCGGCGGCGAGCCTGGCGCCGCTCAGGCCGTCGCGCGCGCCAACCCCCGCATGCGGGCCATCGACCTGGATCTGACCAACCCCTGGAGCGTCGCTGGCTTCTGCGAGCAGATCGCCGCGACTTGGGCCCACCTGAACATGCTCGTCAACATCTCGATCGCCTTCCCGGTGAGGGATCTGCCGGGCTTGCATGCGCTGCTCGACGCTGACGACAGCGACGAGAAGCTGGAAGCCCATCAGCTGGGCGTCCAGCAGCTGACCGGCGCGCTGTTGCCTCACTTTCGCAAGCGAGCGCGCAGCTCGGTCTTGAACGTCGCCGCAGGACCGATGCTGGCGCTGCCGAATGCACGGCGAGGAAGGCGCGTGGACGGCCTGGTCGTCGAGACCGGCCTGCCAGCCTGCGCCATGTCGGTCAGAAAGCGCTGGGCCAGCGCCTGCATCGACGTGACCGACGTCGCCCTTCCGTCACGCGCGGAGCGCATGAGCCCGGCGCATGCCTCCCGGCCCCACGGCGTGCCCCGGGCCGAGTTCATCTCCAGCGTGGCTCACCTGCTCGCCGAAGGCCTGCACGAAGCGGCTGCCCTGTCACGGTTGCGAGCCCTCTGGCCGGCGGCCCAGCCCGCGACGCAAAAGTCCCGGGACGACGATCTGGTCTCGGAATACCACTGAATCAGCACGGCACGATTCGACGCCGTATTCGGACACACCATCGGGATAATGGCCGCGGCGCCGCCCGCGACAACCGAGACCTGGGCAGGCGTCCCTCCCAAAGCGTGAAGCGTCTCTTGAGTCCCCTGATGGTCGGTCGCGACAGCGAGCTAGATGTGCTCGCGGACGCGTTCGCCGACGCCTGCGCGGGAACGGTGCGCACCGTCGTGATCAGCGCAGAGGGTGGTGGCGGCAAGAGCCGGCTGATCCGGGAAGCAACCGAGCGCCTCGGCCGCCAGTCCCTGGTCCTGAGCGGCTGGTGTGTCGAGCAAAGCGAGCCGGGGCTGCCGTTCGCGCCCTTCGTCTCGGCCGTGCGGCGCCTGGTGCAGCTGCGCGGCGTTGCCGAGATCGTCACGCTCGTGGGGCATTCCGGCGCGCGCGAACTGGCACGGCTGCTGCCCGAGCTGGGGCCGGCACCATCGGAAGGCGACCCCGGCATGGCGCGCTCGCGGCTGTTCGAGTCATTGCGCCTGCTGCTCCAGAGTCTGGCCGCCCAGGCCCCGGTGGTGCTGGTGCTGGAAGACCTGCATTGGGCCGATCGCGCGACGCGCGACCTCCTCGCCTATCTGGCTCGCAACCTGCAAGGCACCCGCCTGCTGCTGGTCGCGTCGTACCGGACCGAGGCGCTGGCAGGAGCGCATCCGCTGCGTGGCGGATTGGCGGAGCTGGCCCGGATTGAAGGGGTGACCCCGCTCGCCCTGCCGCGCCTGTCGCGCACCGACGTGGCGCTGCACCTGAGCGCCATGCTGGGCCATGAGCCGGCACCCGATGTCGTCAACGCCGTCCACACCCGCGGCGGTGGCGTGCCGCTGTTCACCGAAGCCCTGGTCACGCCGGAGGGTGCCGTGCGAACCCAGCTGCAGGGTTCGCTGCGCGATCTGCTGCTTGGCGCGGTGAACGAGTTGCCGGAACGGGCACGCGAAGTCCTGCACGCGATGGCGGTGGGTGGCCTTCGCGTCAGGCATCGGCTGCTGGCCGCCGTCGTCGGCGCCGATGGCCTGGATGCAGCGCTCCGCGCCGCAGTCACATCGCATGTCGTCATCGCGGCCGACGCGGAGGGCTACGCCTTCCGCCATGCCTTGATTCAGGAGGCGATTGGCGGCGACCTGCTGCCCGGCGAGCGACAGCGCCTGCATCGCGCCTACGCCGAGGCCCTCGAGGCCGACCCGTCGCTGGGCGCCGACGCCTGGGTGGCGGCCAGCATCGCCTTGCACTGGCGCGCGGCAGACGACCCGGCCCGGGCGCTCAACGCGGCCTGGCAGGCCGCGCGCGAGGCCACCGCCCGCCTGGCCTATGCCGAGCAGTTGACGATGCTCGAACATGCACTCGACCTGTGGCCCCGCGTCGAGCCGACGCAGCGCCCGCAAGGCATCGATCGGGCGCAGCTGCTGGAGGCCGCGGCCGATGCCGCCTGCTGGGCCGTTGAGACCGAGCGTGGGCAGCGCATCGTCGAAGCGGGCCTCGCAGAACTCGATCCGGTGACCGACGGCGAGCGCATCGCCGCGCTGTTGCTCGAGCGCGCCATGATGCGCCAGCAGAGCCTGCATGCGGGCGAGCTGGCCGACCTTCGCGAGGCACTGCGTCTTGCCCCGGGGCCGACGCGCACACGGGCGGCGGCGCTCGGCCAGATCTGCCGTGCGCTGGCCCTGCACGGTCGCGCCAACGAGATACAAGCGCTGGCGGACGAGTTGGACGCGTTGGCGATGCGGCTCGGCGAGGCCGAGTGGACGGTCGAGGCCCTGGTGTCCGGTGCACTCGCCCGGCCTGTCGGCGACATGGCCGCGATGACGCGGCTTGAACGCGCCTTGGGTGAAGCGCAGGCCGGCGCTTCAGGGCGTGTGGAGATGATCGCCCGCGTCGCGATGGTCGACCTGCTCGATGCGCGCGGCGAGCACGCGGCGGCGGTCGAGGCGGCAGGCATGGCCTGGCAGCGGGCACGCCAGCTCGGCCAGGCCCGCTATATGGGCGCGTCCGTCGCCCAGCTTCTTGCGCGTGCGCTGATGGCCGTCGGGCGCTGGGACGACGCGATCGACCTGATTGCAGAGGCTCGCGAACTCGATCCCTCGCCTCTGGGCAGCCTGCAGTTGTCGCAGGTGGATGGCCTCATCGCGGCCGGCAGAGGCAATCTGGCCGTGGCAGAGCGCGCCTTGAAAGCCCTGACCGCCGCCGGAGAGAGTCCGCAGGACGCGCCTCGCCGCGCCGCCGCACAGCGCCAGCTGTCGATGGCGATCGCCCTGCTTCAAGGCGACACGGCCGCCGCCGTCGAGGCCGGCCATGGCATCGGGGCGCTCAGGGGCTGGCTGCCGCCACGACTGCTCTGGCCGCTGATCGCCCATGCGTGGCGCGCCTGCATCGGGTCGGGCCGTGCCGATGCGCTGCGCGATTTGCTCGTGGAATCGTCCGAGCATCTGGCCAAGCCCGGCCCGGTGGAGCGGGCTTGCGCCCTGACATCGCTGGCCGAGCGCAGCCGCCTGGGCGGCGGTTCGGATGCGGTCGCCTGGGGCGCCGCGGTCGCGGCCTGGCAGGAGATCGGCAACCTTCCATGGCTGGCCTATGCGCTGATGCGCCAGGGTTCCGCGTGGCTTGCCGCCGGCCAACGTGGCGAAGCCACCGCAGCGCTGCGGCGCGCGGCGCAGCTCGCGCGGCAACTGGGCGCCGAGCCCTTGATCGCGCAACTCGCCACCGTGGCCAACCGGGGCAGGGTCGAGCTCTGGCCGGACGAGGGCGGTGCGCCCTCAGCCTCGCCCCAGGGCCTGACGGCGCGCGAAGTCGAGGTGTTGACGCTGCTGGTCGAGGGCCGCTCGAACCGGGAGATCGCCGCGGCGCTGTTCATCAGCGTGAAGACGGCGAGCGTGCATGTGTCGAACATCCTGGCCAAGCTCGAGGTGCCGTCGCGAGGCGCCGCTGCGGCGGCCGCGCACCGGCTCGGCCTGGTCAGCGCCGTGTGAGGCCGCCGGCTACAGCGACCTGATGTCGGCGATCAGTTCGGGGAATGCCTTCGCAGAGAAGGAATGGCCGCGATCGGTGAAGGCACGTGAGGTCGCGCCCGGGAGTTTTTCGGCCCACCGGGCCAGGTGCGAGAAGGGAACCCATTCGTCGTCCGCGCTGTGATACAGCACGATCGCGCCCATGCTGGGCACGGTCGCGGCGAAATCGACGGGCAGCGCGAAGTCGTCGCCACCCCATTCGCCATCGGCGCATTTGTAGGGCGTGGCGATGAGGAACAGCCCGGCCAGCGACAGGTCCCGGCGCTCCTCGGCCAGGTACTTCAGCACCGCGGCACCGCCCAGGGAATGCGCCACCACGATGCTCGGGTCGCCGGAGTTTTTCAGCTCGGCCGCCATCTCGTCCTTCCATGTCTTGTAGACCACGTTCTCCAGCCCGAAGAACTTGGGATAGCGGACTGCATGATCGGGCGCGATGGCGTTCTTCAGATAGCTCGCCAAGGCCTGGTCTTCGGCGTGCGCGCCTTCGCCCGCGCCTTGCACAAACAAGATGTCGTGGTTCTGCATTCACTTGTCTCCGGGGTTGACTGGGCGTGATGGATCGTTGGGTATGGCGGCCTAGCCGTTGGCGGGCGACGCGGTCGCCATGCTGCGCGGCCCGCGCGAGGTGGCCAGCCAGGAGCCGCAGAGGATGAGGGCGAAGGCGATGAGGATGCGGCCCTCGAGCGGCTCGCCGAGCAGTGCCACGCCCGCGGCGACAGCCACGGCTGGCGACGCGTAGGTGATCACGACAGCCCGCTCCGAGCCGATCTCGCGTATCAGCAGGAAGAAGGCCGCGAAGGCAACCGCCGTGCAGGCGATGCCCAGCGCGACGATCGCGATGGTGGCCTGGGTGCTGGGCCAGGCGGCGGGCCAGCTGCCCAGGGCCGGGGCCAGATAGGCCAGCGCCGTGATGGCAAGGCATGCCGTCGTCATCGGGATCGCGGGCGCTTCGCCGAGCCAGCGCGCCGCGATCATCGAACCGCCCGCATAGCAGGCGGCGGCGAGCAGCACCTCGAGCACGGACAGCCGATCACCGCCGAGTGCCGGCAGCGCCAACACCGCAACGCCCGCAAGCCCGCACAGCAGGCCGGCGAGGCGGCCTGCACCGAGGCGGTCGTGATCGCGGCGCATTCGATTCAGCGCCACCGTGATGATGGGCGTGGCCGCCACCAGCAAGCCGGCCATCGAACTGCTGATGTGCAGCTCGCCATGCACGATCAAACCCTGGGGAACGATCATCTCGACGACCGCGAAGGCGAGGATGGGGCGCCAGTGCGCCCGCAGCGCCGCCAGACCGGAGCCGCGTAGCGCAAATGGCAGCAGCACCGCCGCCCCCAGCGCCGTGCGGGCAAAGACGATGAAGGGCACCGGCACCTCCGCGACGGCCACCTTGATCAGCAGATAGGGCATGCCCCAGAGCACGCTGAGCATGATGAACAGGGCGAGGCCGCGCCGGCTCATGGCGCCCTCCTGGCCAGGAAAGTGACCCAGTCGTTGCCGTCGCCGCCGACGCTCAGGGCCTGCCACGCGACCGACAGACCGGCCGCGGCGAAGCGCTCGCCGGTCCAGCACACGGTGTGCCAATCGCCGTCCGTCTCGCCTTCGCCCTCGCGCATCGCGACCAGGAAAGCCCCGCCGGGCTTCAGGGCCGCGTGGATCTTGCGCAGCACGGCATCGATCTGCTCGCGGTCGACGTAGATCAGCACCCCCATGGCGAGCACGCCGTCATAGGGCCCGCCGAGCTCGTCGGTGATGACATTCAACAGGTCGGCCGCCTTGCCGCGCTCCGCCATCAGGTCCAGGAAGGCTTGCGCGGCGTCGCTGCGCCGGACGACCGCGCCGAGCGCCTCGACGAAGTCCGCGTCGCGCCCCGGGCCGGAACCGATCTCCAGCACCGACCCGCCGGGCGGCAGGCAGTGCACCAGACGCTGCAGCGCCTCCTGGATGTGCGGCGGGCGCTCGGCGTCGACGAGCGTGTCGTACTGGCGCGCATACGCTTCGTAGGACTGCACGGTACGCCGCGTGTTTGCCATGGCGTTGGCGGTCGGCTTGGGCATCGCTTCCTCTTGCGGTGATCGATGCCCTCCAGTCTGGGTCTAAGGCATGCCAACGCTCATGGGGCGAAATGCCTAGGCGCCGCTGCCGCGCAGGCTAGGTAAAAGCCCGGCACAGGGCTGACGCGCAAGCCGATCAGCCCCCACGCGTCTTCTCGCGCTCCTGCAACGCCCGCCACATGACCTTGCCGGCGCCGCTCTTGGGCAGGCTGTCCATGAACTCGATCAGGGCCGGCACCTTGTAGGCGGCCATGTTGGCGCGGCACCAGTCGCGCAGCTCGTCGGCTGTCAGTGACTCATGGCCGGCGCGCTTGACGACCACCGCCTTGACGGTCTCGCCGCGATAGGCGTCGGGCGCCGAGATGATGCAGGCCTCGGCAATGCCCGGGTGGGCATGCATCAGGTTCTCGACCTCGCTCGGCCAGACCTTGAAGCCGCTCGCATTGATCATGCGCTTGAGGCGGTCGGTCATGAAGAAATAGCCATCGACGTCGGCATAGCCGATGTCGCCAGTGCGAAAGAAGCGCTTGCCCTCGAACTCGATGAAGGCAGCCGCGGTCGCGTCGGGGCGGCGCCAGTAGCCGTCGAAGACCATGGGGCCGTGGACGATGATTTCGCCGGCCTCACCGGGCGGCAGCTCCTTGAGCGTGTCGGGGTCGACGACGCGCGCGTCGCAGCTGATGTAGGGCACGCCCAGGCATTGCTGCTTGGGTGAGTCGTAGGGGTTGGTGTGGCTGGGCGCGGCCGTCTCGGTCAGGCCATAGCCTTCCATGTAGCGCAGGCCCCAGCGCTGCCACAGCCGCTCGGCAATGGCCTGCGGCATGGAAGCGCCGCCGCCGCCGATGGTGACCATGCTGCTCAGGTCGAAGCTGTCCACCTGCGGGCTGGCCAGCAGGTCGATGACCATGGTGGGGATGTTGGTCCAGCGCGTGACGTGGTGCTCCTTGATGAGACGGGCGGCGTACTCGCGCTGCCAGCGCGGCATCAGCACCAGACAGGCGCCGGCCGCCAGCGTGCCGTGCATGATGACGACCATGCCGGTGATGTGAAACATGGGCACGACACCGAGCACCACGTCCTCGTGGCTGACATTGGCCCACAGGCCGCCGGCAAAGATGTTGTGCTGCAGGCTGCGGTGCTTGTGCATGCAGCCCTTGGGATGGCCCGTCGTGCCGCTGGTGTAGGGCAGCAGGGCGAGGTCGTCGGCGCCCACCTCCAGGGCCGGCGGCGCGGCCGTGCAGGCCAGCGCGTCGGCCCAGGCGGTGGTGCCGGCGGGCAGGGCGATGTCGGTGTTGAGCCAGTCGGCCCAACCCGTGGGCAGGCCAGCGCCATCGGAATGCCCGCCAGGCAGCACCTCCGCCAGTCGAGTGACGAGCAGATCCTGGGCCGGCATGCCGGCCGACAGCCACTCGGCGCTCAGGTCGGCGCTGGTGATGGCGAGCACGGCGCCGCTGTCCTCGATCAGATGCTTGATCTCCGCCGCCTTGTTCATCGGGTTGACGGGCACGACGACGGCGTTCGCGCTCAGCACGGCGTAGTGCGCGATGACGAGCTGCGGGCAGTTCTGCAGGCCCACCAGCACGCGGTCGCCCTTCTTCACGCCCCGCTCGGCCAGCCAGGCGGCCAGGCGCGCCACCTGCGCGGCCAGTTCGGCGTAGGTGGTCGTCTGGCCCAGGAAGACCAGCGCCGGCCGATGCGGGAAGCGGCGCGCACTGACCGCCAGGTTGTCGGGCAGGGCCGTGGCCGGCGGCTCGATGGCATGCGCCACGCGGACGGGCCAGAACTTGTGATGTGCTCGGGGGGTCATGCGGGCGTCTCCGTTTTCCTCTGCGCGACGACGAGATAGACGCCGAGCAGCGTCACACCCATGCCGGCGATGGCTTGTGCGCCGAGTGTCTCGCCGAACAGCAACCACGCCATCACCGAGGTGACAGAGGGCACCAGATACATGGTGCTTGACACCGCCGTCACGCGGCCATGGCGCAGCATGTAGAACATCAGGCTGATGCCGCCGGCCGTCAACACGAGGATGCTCCAGGCCATGGCGACCAGTACCTGGGCGTTCCATTCAATGCGCATCGGCTCCAGCCACCAGGCCAGGGGCCAGGTGACGGCCAGGGCCGCCACGAACTGCACGACCTGGCCGGTGCGCAGGTCGAACTGCGGCACGAAGCGCTTTTGGTACAGCGTGCCGCCGGTGATGGCGAGCAGGGCCATCAGGCACAGCAGCAGCGGCGGGCCGTAGCTCGTGCCCAGGTTGAGCTTGTGCCAGATGACGAGGACGACGCCCGCCAGCCCCAGGGCCACGCCCGCCCATTGCCGCGGTGCCACACGCTCGCCGATCAGCGGCGCAGCCGCCGCCACCAGCACCGGCTGCAGGTTGACGATCAGCGCTGCCGTGCCAGCCGGCAGGCCCTGGCGGATGGAGACCCAGACGCCGCCGAGGTAAAGCGCCTGGATGCCCAGGCCGGCTATGGCCAGGTGGGCCATGTCGCGGCGCGACGGCCACGGCGCCCGCGCGGCAAAAGCCAGGCCCAGCATCAGCGCGACCACGCCGGCATAGCGCCAGCTCAGGAAGGTCAGCGGGTCGGCATACGGCGCCGCCAGCTTGGCGACGATGTAGCCGGTGGCCCAGATGAAGATGAAGAGGGGTGGGGCGAGGCGGTCGAGGGCGGTCATGGGAGACCGATCATGCCTCGCTCATCGAACGACGGCGTGTTCGGGCCGAGCGCTGGGCCGCTCCCGAGCCGGCCCGCTTGGTGATGTGCTCGCGGCTCAATGCCGCGAGCATCACCGTCCCCGCGGGGGACCGACCAGGTCGCGCGCGTTCAGCGCAGCGAGGCTGGTCGAGGGGCTAACACCATTGCACACATCAGTCTCACCAGTTCCACCGGCTCCGGGAGCGGGCCGGGCAAAGGCAAGCCTGCGAAGGCCCCGTCCAGGCTCAGATGTGACAGGCCATGGGCCAGGCTCCATCCCGTCAGCGCGATCAGCGGGCCAGCCGACGCGTCGAAGCGGGTGGCTGCGTCCAGCAGCACGCGGAACGACGCCTCCGCCGCGCGATCCAGGCCCGGGTGCTGCTGGCGCGACGCGAGCACGGGGCCGAACATGAGGCGAAAGCGCGCCGGCCGGCGCCGGGCGAAGTCGACATAGGCGGTGGCGATGGCCAAAAGCTGCTCGCGCGCGTCGGCCGGGTGGGCGTCGACGCCCGCCTGCATGGCCGCACCCAGCTGCTCGAAGCTGCGCGCCGCCAGTGTGGCCAGCAGCTCGGGCAGGCCGGCAAAGTGGTGATAGGGCGCCGCATGCGAGACGCCGGCGCCACGGGCCACGTCGCGCAGGCTCAGCGCCGCTGCGCCGCGCTGGGCCAGCAGGGCCTCAGCCGCGTCCAGCAGCGCCTCGCGCAGCTCACCGTGGTGATAGGCACCAGCCGCTTTCGCACGCGGGCGCGGCGGGCGGTCGGCGGCGAGCTGGCCCGCGACCTTCGCGGCCCGCGGCGCACGCACTGGCTTGGTTTCGTCTTTGCCGGAGGGCGGTCGGGTCGGCGCAGCCTTGGTCATGCACCGCATCTTGCCACCAGCAAGATCAAGGTGGATACTGGCTTAATCTTTACACCGTCAAGATCATGCGATGTGCGCGCAGCTTGACGGCTCAAGAAGGAGAGCGGCCATGTACCACGCCATCGTCAAACGCAAGCTGCTGGCGGCCTTTGCGGCGCTGAACGCGGGGCGCTATGAGGGCATTCCGGGCCAGTTCGCGGCGCAGCATTGCCACAGCATGGTTGGCAACCACGCGCTGGGTGGCGAGCGCCGTGACCTGGCCGCGACGACGCGCTGGTATTCACGCCTGCAGCGCCTGCTGCCGGGTTTGCGCTTCGAGGTGGACGGCGTCTGGGTCAGCGGCTGGCCCTGGCGCACGCGGGCCGTCGTGGCCTGGCGCGACCGTTTCCAGCTGCCCGGCGGCCGCGAGGGCCGCAACCGCGGCATGCATGAATTCGAGCTGCGCTGGGGGCGCGTCAGCGCGTTGACGGTGCATTGCGACACGGCCCGGCTGGCGGGCTATCTGGCCGAGGTGGCCGCTGCCGGTCAGCCCGAGGCCTTGGCCGAGCCGATCACGGGGTGACGGCGCCCGTCGGCCTCGATCAGCTCGCGCAGGCAGGTCAGGCACAGGCAGCCGCTGTATTGCTCAATGAGCTGGGTGCGCAATCTCTCGGTCAGCCGGATGCCGAAGCAGGCGCAGTGGCCGGCCGGGCCCGATGCCGCGCCGCACTCGAAGCCGCCGCCGCAGCGCGGGCAGTTCGTGTCGAGCAGGGTGCCGCTCATGAACACCATTCCTTGAGCGCCATCCGCGCGGCGAGCGCCCCGCAATCGGCCATGTGCACCTCGGGCCGCGCTGCAAAGCGGGCCTCGCTGCTGTCGTCGGTCGGGACGGTGTTCTTGGCAGTCGCCATCGGGTCATCTGGCCGTTGGGGATGAAGCGGATTGTGAGCCGTAGAGGGCCGCGCCGGGCGGGCTTTCCTGGCGAGCGCCCAACCGGCCATCCCGCAGGACGGCCAGCCCCTCCGTCAATCCGCGCATCATGGGCGCCTCCCTCCCTTGGCGGGATGATGGGCAGGCCTCAGGCCAGGTGGGACTGGGGGTCTTCCGGTGGCGCCAGCGGCGTCGCGCGCGCCAGCGCCATCCAGGTCGCGAAGTCGGGCTTGCAAGCGCGCTTGGGCGCCGGCCGCGCGAGCTCGAGGTGGCTGCCATGGCCGATCAGCACGCCGTAGTCGGGCGGGATCTCCTCGGGCACCGCGATGCCCGCCTTGATGACGAACCAGCACTGGCCGCACAGGGCCCGGTAGGCCGCGGACTTGGCCGGGCGGCGCAGCTCGCCGAGCAGGTCGGCGCGGCTGACCTTGATCTCGTGGATGGCGGGTTCCAGGTAGTCCTCCACCGTGCTGTGGCGGATGGAATAGACGTCGGGCATGGCGTTGACCCAGAGCGTCTTGCCCTCTTCGCCGGGCAGCCCGGCGCGCAGCGTGAGGCCGCGCCAGGCGATGCGGCCGGCACGCTGCATCTCGAGGGCAACGCGCTCGACCAGGGTCTCGTGGGCGTCGCGGGCGGTGCGGTTTCGGGTCAGTGAATCGGCGATCAGCGCGACGCCTGTGTCGGTCACACGCAGGCGCTCGCGGCCGCCTGGCTCCTGCAGGCGCTCGACCCAGCCCGCGGCCAGCAGCTCGACTTCGACGAGGTCCTGGCTGGGCCAGCCCGCGCTGCGCCAGAGCAGGCGCAGGCGCTGCAGGTGAAGGCGGGTCGGCGCGGACATGGCGCCATCTTCGCGCGGGCCGGAAAGCGCCAAAAAGTAAAAAGCCCCCGGGGCCGGTGGCCGCGGGGGCTTTATGCACGGGGAGAGCTTACGGGCGCTCGCGCTTGGGCAGGGCGCTCATGAAGGGCACCGGCGAGGTCGCCGTGCCGGGCGTCGTCGTGGTGGGCACCGCGAAGAAGGTCCACACGCTGTTGGCGGGGAAGGCCAGCGCAGCGTTGGTGTAGATCGACGAGGACGTCGTCGGCACCGTCACGTCCACCTGCGAAGCCGTCGTCGACGAGATGCTGTTGGGCACCGAGGCCGTGCCGGGCAGCACGTTGGACGCGATGGCGCTGAAGTCGACGTTCACCGACACGCCCGAGGTCTGGGCGGCGAGGGCGTTGACCAAGCGGATCTTCACGTTGCCGTTGACGGTGGGCAGGCGGTTGTCGTCGTCCAGCACCGACATCTTGGGCGCGGCGGCGTCACCCCAGACCAGCAAGGTGTAGTCCTTGCCGGCGGCCAGGGTCGGGGCGGTGAAGCTGACCGGGGCGCCGTTGACCTGGGTGGACAGCGTGCTGGCGCCCGAGGCGGTCGTCACGTAGTCGCTGATCAGCGGGCTGATGGCGCTGCTGAACATCTGCTGGCCGTTGAGGGACGAGCCCACCGTGCCACCCGCGGTGAGGGCGGCGACAGTGCGCACGCGGCTCTGGGTGTTGGCGAAGTTCTTGACGGCGCCCTTCTGGACCACCGTGATGCCATTGACGAGCACGCCGCCATCGGAGGCCGTCAGGATCAGCGTGTTGACGCTGGCCGAGTCGAGCGTGACGGCCGGGATGTCCAGGCGCAGGTCGGTGCGCTTGTTGTAGCCGGTCACGCGCACGCGGAAGGTGCCCGAGTTGAGCGTGATGTAACCGCTGCCGGCGCCGCCCTGCAGGTTGGTCGTCAGCGCGGTGGCGGAGTTGATGTCGTCGGTGGCAGTCGTCACGTAGACGTCCATCGCGCCGGCATCGGGGGCCAGGTTCAGCACCAGCAGCTTGGCGCTGCTGGCGGCGGGCGCCGTCTCAGCCTCTTGCAGCAGCGTCGTGCGGATGGCGCCGGCGAAGCCGTAGGTGATGAAGGTGTAGTTGGTGCCCGAAGTCAGCGTGGGCGTCAGGGCCGACACACTGGTACCCACGGGGTCGGCCAGCACCTTGGTCGCGGTGTTGGCGGTGTCGACCTTGGCGTACTCGCCCACGCTCGCATAAGCCACACCGGTATTGATCTTGACATCGTTGACCGACAACGACAGTGCGCTGTAGGAACGCGTGGCGTTGAGCAGGCGGACCTGCGTATCGCTGCTGCCGCCGCCACCGCCGCCGCAGGCGGTCAGGAAAGCAGTGGCCGACAGGCTCAGCGTCAGGACCAGCCGGGTGGCCCAGGGGGTGAATCGCATCGAGAACTCTCCGAAAAAACCAAACCGCCGGGCACTCATCGACAAGAGTGCGGCCAAGAACGCGGATCGCGATTAGAACTCAAGCCGAGGATGTCACGATTTCCACCATCTAGCGGTGGGTGAAGAACTGTTGCTGAGGGGAGGGTCTGCCCCAATGCTGAGGTGAGGAGAGCACTCCAATTCTTGGGGGGTGTCGCTGGTTAGCATCCGCCGCCATGAACTATCCCCATCTCCTCGCGCCCCTGGACCTCGGCTTCACGACGCTGAAGAACCGCGTGCTGATGGGCAGCATGCACACCGGGCTGGAGGATGGGCGCAAGCATTTCGAGCGCATGGCGGTGTTCTTCGCCGAACGGGCCCGTGGCGAGGTGGGCCTGATCGTCACCGGCGGCTTCGCGCCCAATATCGAAGGCTGGGCCAAGCCCTTCGCGGGCACGCTGGCCACCTCGGGCGCGGCGCGGCGCCACAAGATCATCACCGACGCCGTGCATGCCGAGGGCGGCAAGATCGCGCTGCAGATCCTGCACACCGGCCGCTATGGTTATTCGCCGCTGTGCGTGGCGCCGTCGCGTATCCAGAGCCCGATCAGCCCGTTCACGCCACGTGAGCTCAGCTCGCGTGGCATCGAGCGCCAGATCCGTGCCTTCATCCGCTGCGCGAAGCTGGCCCGCGAGGCCGGCTACGACGGCGTGGAGGTGATGGGCTCCGAGGGTTACTTCATCAACCAGTTCCTGGTGGAACACACCAACCAGCGCACCGACGACTGGGGCGGCAGCTACGAGAACCGCATGCGGCTGCCGCTGGAGATCCTGGCGCGCATGCGCGAGGCCGTCGGGCCGGACTTCATCATCATCTACCGCCTGTCCATGCTGGACCTGGTGCCGGGCGGCAGCAGCTGGGAGGAGGTGGTGGAGTTGGGTCGGCGCGTCGCCAAGGGCGGCGCCACTCTCATCAACACCGGCATCGGCTGGCACGAGGCGCGCATCCCGACCATCGCCACCAGCGTGCCGCGCGCGGGCTTTGCCTGGGTGACGGCAAAGCTTCGCGCCAAGCTGCGCGAGGAAGGCATCGCGACGCCGCTGATCACCAGCAACCGCATCAACACGCCCGAGGTGGCCGAAGGCGTGCTGGCCGATGGCAGCGCCGACATGGTGTCGATGGCCCGGCCCTTCCTGGCCGATGCCGAGTTCGTCAAGAAGGCGCGCCAGGGCAGGGCGGACGAGATCAACACCTGCATTGCCTGCAACCAGGCCTGCCTGGACCACACCTTCGCGCAGAAGATCTCGACCTGCCTCGTCAACCCACGGGCGGCCTACGAGCAGGAGATCGTGATCAAGCCGGTGAATGGCGCGAAGAAGCGCATTGCTGTCGTCGGCGCCGGCCCCGCAGGCCTGGCCGCGGCGACGACGTTGGCCGAGCGCGGCCATGCGGTGACGCTGTTCGACGCGGCGGCAGAGATCGGTGGCCAGTTCAACATGGCCAAGCGCATTCCGGGCAAGGAGGAGTTCAGCGAGACGCTGCGCTATTTCCGCCGCCGCATCGAGATCACCGGCGTCGAACTGAAGCTGAACTGTCGGGCCTCGGCCGAAGACCTGAAGGGCTTTGAAGAGGTGCTGCTGGCCACCGGCGTGAGCGCGCGCAACCCGCGCATCAAGGGCCAGGACGAAGGCCAGGCGCGCGGCCAGGTGCTGAGCTATATCGATGTGCTGAGGCACGGCAAGCCGGTGGGCGGGCGCGTGGCCATCGTTGGCGCGGGCGGCATCGGCTTCGACGTGGCCGAATACCTGCTGGAAGCCGGCCATTCGCTGACGCTGGACCCGGCGGCCTGGCGCCGCCACTGGGGCGTGGGCGATCCGGAACAGGTGCGTGCCGGTCTGCTGCGGCCGGCTCCCGAGGCGCCCACCCGCCAGATCACGCTGCTGCAGCGCAAGGCCGGCAAGCCCGGCGCGGGCCTGGGCAAGACGACCGGCTGGATCCACCGCGCGGCGCTGAAGATGAAGAACGTCGACATGCTGGCCAGCGTCAACTACGAGCAGATCACGCCCGAGGGCCTGTGGGTCAGCTATGGCGAGAAGCGGGCTGATGCCCAGCTGATCGAGGCGGACACCATCGTGCTGTGCGCCGGCCAGGAGCCGCTGCGCGAACTCGAGGCGCCCTTGAAGGCCGCTGGCGTCAACGTCCACCTGATCGGCGGCGCGCTGGAGGCGGGCGAGCTGGACGCCAAACGGGCCATCCTGCAGGGCACCCAGCTGGCCTGCACGCTTTAGTTCTGGGAGAGTTGCCAGAGCTGGTACAGCGTGTCGTTGTCCTGCTCGCAGACTTCCAGGCCGGTGGCCAGGTCGAAGCTGGAGTCATACCAGCCGCAGATTTCCGGCTTGCCGCCTGCCACCCCGGTGCGTGACCGGGCGGGCATGGCCACGGGCAGCTTGGAGTTGGACCAGGGCGACTGCGACGAGCTGAAGAATTGCATGGTGAGGGCTCCGTGATCTGAAGGCTCGGCGTGGTGTTCAACGCCATGCCGTCAGCATCGGCGCCCAGCCCTTTTGCGGACATCACCCGGAGGGTGGAGCGAGGGGGGAGACCACCCCGGCACATCCCCCGGCTCTCCCACCAAAGAGGGAGCAAAACTGGGGTCAGAGTCGATTTATGACCCAGTCGTTGTCCCCTCACGGTCACGGCCAGCGCCGTCGGGCTACGCTGGCGCCCCCCTCTCTTCGCCGATGCCCGCGCCATGTCCAACGCCCCCGCCTCCGCTCACGCCGCTGTCAGCCCTGTCGACGTCGCCGCCAGCCTGACCGAGTTCTGGTCGCCACGCGTCGTCGGCGCCTTCGATGACAACTACGTCAAGGTCGCCAAGGTGCAGGGGACTTTCGGCTGGCACCGCCACCCCGACGAGGACGAGCTCTTCCACATCCTGCGCGGCCGGCTGCGCATCGAGCTGCGCGATGGTGCCGTTACGCTGGAAGCCGGGCAGATGTTCGTCGTGCCGCGCGGCGTGGAGCACTGTCCCGTCGCCGAGGAGGAGTGTTTGTTGATGCTGGTGGAGCGCAAGACGACGCTGCACAGCGGCGACTCGCCGAACGAGAAGACGCGCTCCATCGAGGAGCAGCTGGGCAGCTAGCCAGCGCCCCGGCTGAGCTCGCGGCGTGCGTCGGTGCCTATCCAGCGCGCCGATTTCTCGTCACGCTGGCACAGCCGCTCCGCCACAGTGAGCGCAGGCTCACGTAGCGCCTTGCTGCGTTTTCCGATCTGCCGCAGCGCCCAGTTGACGGCCTTCTTGACGAAGTTGCGTTCGTCATCAGCCGCGGCTTCGATGAGCGGCAAACGGGCGATGAAGTCGGCATCCGGCCGCTGCTTCTGATGCACCGCGGCCACCGCCAGCAGCGTGAAGCCGGCGCGTTTCTCGAACTCGGGCTCGCGCGCCGCCCAGCGCGGGATCGCATCCCAGGCCAGCGGACTCTTGACGAAGGCATTGGTGCAGGCCTGGTCGCAGACATCCCAGGCGCGCATGTCGGCGACCCAATGGTCCATCTGCTTCAGAGTGAACTTCGCCGGCTCGGCCACCATGCCGGCCAGGATCTGGGCATCGGGGATGCCGGTGTCCCACAACGCCAGGGCCAGCCCGTGGTCGCGCTTGAACTCGCGGGCCAGCGCGCGCAGCGTCGGCACGGCCAGGCCCAGGCGCCCCTCGCCGGTCAGGCCGAAGCGCGCCATGCCTTCGAGCTGATCCGGGCGGGCCGCGGAACGCAGGCGTTGGAGGGCGAGGTCGAGTGGCGGTGTGCTCATGACGATGGCGCTTGACTTAGAGCGCACTCTAGGTCGTCCAATGGCCACATGACAGCCCTGGCCGACCCTCCCCTGCTGCTGATTGGCGCCCTGGCGGCGCGCTGCGGCAAATCTGTCCACGCGATCCGCTGGTACGAGGCCCAGGGCCTGGTGCCCGGCGTGGCGCGGGACGCAGGCGGCTGGCGGCGCTACCGCGAGCAGCACGTCGCCTGGCTCGAATTGATGGAGAGGCTGCGCACCACCGGCATGTCCATCGCCGAGATGCGCCGCTACACCGAGTTGGTCACCCAGGGCCGCAAGAGCCTGGCGGCGCGCCGCGACATGCTCGCCGCCCACCGCGCCGACGTGCTGGCGACGATCTCGCGCTGGCAGGAGGCCCTGACCGCGCTGGACCAGAAGCTGGATTTCTACGACGACTGGATCGCCACCGGCCAACGCCCGGCGCGTGATCCCCTCAAGCCCCTCAACCCCGGAATCAAGCCATGACCGACATCGACACGCCCACCGCCAACAAGGCCCTGCTGCAATC
The DNA here is from genome assembly GCF_056401875.1 of Roseateles sp. P4_D2. Lineage (NCBI taxonomy): Bacteria > Pseudomonadati > Pseudomonadota > Betaproteobacteria > Burkholderiales > Sphaerotilaceae > Roseateles > Roseateles sp. P4_D2. The sequence goes on from NZ_JBFUIM010000002.1 coordinate 144,249, forward strand.
CATCTACGCCGCCCTGGCCGATGGCGACGGCGCCCCCTTCGTTGCCGCCATGGACGAGGACTTCAGCTGGACCATCGCCGGCGTCTCTCCCTGGTCGCGCCGCTGGGCCGGCCGCGACGTGGTGCGCGGGCAGCTGTTGCAGCCACTGTTCCAGCGCTTTGCGACGCGCTACCGCAGCCGCGCCCAGCGCTTCATCGCCGATGGCGACCATGTCGTCGTGCAATGCCAGGGCGAGGTGCAGACCCACGCGGGCGAGGCCTACAACAACCACTATTGCATGGTGTTCCGCCTGCAGGCCGGCCGGCTCAAGGAGGTGACCGAGTACATGGACACCGACCTCGCCTGCCGCGTGCTCGGGTCGCCCTGAGCGGCGCTGGCCATGACTGATGCGGCCAGCTCATAAGCCCATTCGGCGAACGCGCATGGCCTGTCGCAAAGCCTAGGACAATTGCGCCACCCCTTTCTCGTCGCCTGCCATGAAGCTGCTACCCCTCTTCTCGACGCTTGCGCTGGCCCTGACCCTGAGCTGCGCCCCTGCCCACGCCGCCACCGGCCCGGGCGTGTCCTGGCAAGCCGCCGCGGCCGATGCCGACATCGACCGCTACTTCGTCCAGGCCAAGGCCGAGAAGAAGCCGGTGCTGCTGTACTGGGGCGCCAAGTGGTGCCCGCCGTGCAACCAGCTCAAGGCGACGCTGTTCAACCGCGCCGACTTCATCGAGCAGAGCAAGGCTTTCGTCGCCGTGGGCATCGACGGCGATGCGCCCGGTGCGCAAAAGCTCGGCACGCGCTTCAAGGTGCGCGGCTACCCGACGCTGATCCTGTTCAACCCGGCCGGCAGCGAGATCACCCGCCTGCCGGGCGAGGCCGACGCGGCCCAGGTCATGAAGGTGCTGCAGCTGGGCCTGTCCAGCGGCCGCCCGGTCAAGGCGGTGCTGGTCGATGCCCTCAATTCAAAATCCACGGGCAAGAAGCTGTCGGCCAATGAATGGCGGCTGCTGGGCTTCTATGGCTGGGAGACCGACGAGCAACAGCTGCTGCCGGTGGCGCAGCGCCCGGCGACGCTGTCCCAACTGGCCAGGGCCAGCGAAGGCGCCGATGCCGAGACGACGACGCGGCTGTGGCTGAAGTCCATCGGCGCGATGGCCGAGGGCAAGCCGGCCGACCCCACACAGCTGCCACGCCTGCGCGCCGTGCTGGCGGACGCGGCCCAATCCCGTGCCCACATGGACGTGCTGACCAACGAGGCGCCCGACCTGGTCAAGGCGCTCGCCCCGCAACCCGGCGAGGCGCGCAACGCCCTCGTCGCCGAGTTCGACGCGGCGCTGAAACGCCTCAACGAAGACGCCACGCTGTCCCGCGCCGACCGCCTGAACGCGCTGCAGGGCCGCATCGACCTGGCCCGCCTGGACTCGCCCAAGGACGACCCGAACCCGAAGAACATCCCCGCCGCGCTGCTGGCCGAGGCGCGCGAACAGGCCAGCCGAGCCAATCGCGAGATCACCGATGGCTACGAGCGCCAGGCCGTCGTCACCGAGGCCGCCCACCTGCTCGGCCGCGCCGGCCTGTGGAAGGAGAGTGACGAACTGCTGAAGTCAGCCCTGGCGCGCAGCCACTCGCCCTACTACCTGATGAGCCAGCTCGGCGGCAACGCGAAGAAACAGGGCCGCAAAGCCGACGCGCTGCGTTGGTACGAGGAAGCCTTCAACAAGAGCGAGGGCCCGGCCACGCGCCTGCAATGGGGCACGACCTACCTCGGCGCGCTGGTCGAGCTGTCGCCCGAGGACACGCCGCGCATCGAGAAGGCGGCGGCCCAGCTCTTCAGCGAGGCAGACAAGGACCCCGGCGCCTTCTACGAACGCAGCGAGCGTTCATTGAAAAAGGTGGCGACCCTGCTGGGCGCGTGGAATCAGAGCCCGGCGCAAGCCGCCGCCGTGGGCCGGCTCAAGGCCCAGCTCGACGGCGTCTGCGGCAAGCTGGATGCCGCCGATGCCAAGGCCAGGTCGGCCTGCCAGGGGCTGATGAAGCCAACCAGCAAGGCCTGACCGCTAGGAATCGGACAGCAGCGGGTCGCGCCGCAGGTCGGCGTCCACGTCCATCAGCACGCTGGCCAGTTCCAGCGTGCGCCACAGCCCTTCGGGCATGGCCAGGATGGCCTCGGGGGTGCGCGCCTGGCTGACCCAGGCACCGATCTCCGCATGCTGCTCGGCAGTCAGCAGGCAACGGTCACGCATCTCGTCGAGTGTCTGCACGCTCAGCCTTTCGTTGCGGCACGGTCGCCGTCGTGGGATGGGAATCTAAGCCATGCCCGCGACTTCAGGCATCATTTTTTGCGCGCCTTGGCCGGCGGGGGCGGCGTCTTGGCCACATCGCCGATGACCGTCTTGAGTGGGCAGACCCGGAAGGCCGGGCACTTGGCGCAGCCGACTACGGCAGCGATCGGGCAGAGGGTCATGGCTGGCGTTCCGGCGGGCTGAGGGATTGCGGCCCAGCATACGCCGCCACGGCCGCGTCAGGCCGTGATGACCGTGCGAAAGGCGGCGATGAAGTCCGCCACGGCGCGCGGCGAGCGCACGCCCTGTGGCTGCACGGCGTGCACCTCCACCGGCACTTCGGGCAGCAGGGTGCGCACGTGCAGGCCCTCGCCCGTGGCGGCCTGGGCAGTGAAGGAGTCGATGATGGCGGGGCCGAAGCCCTGCTCGGCCATGACCATGGCGATATGGTGCGTCTGCACCGTCATGCCGGCCTTGGCGACCAGGCCCAGGCGTGACCAGTGATCGGCCAGCACGGCGCCCAGCGGGTCGCGCTCGTCGATGCGGATGAAGGGCTCGCGCAGCACCTCCTGCATCGTCACCGTCGTGCGCTTGTCGGCCGGCGTCTTGCGCGCGGACACGCAGACCAGCCGCCCCGCCGCGACGAATTCGTCCTGCAGCGCAGGATGCGGCAGCTTGCCGTAGACGATGCCGACATCGCCCTCCTGCAGCGCCATCGCGCGGGCGATGTCGTTGGAGTGCAGCGTGCGCACCGACACCGGCATGCCCGCATGCGACTTGCGGAAGATGTGCAGCGCGTCTGGCAGCGCACGCACCGCGAGCGACGGCACGATGAGGATGCGCAAGGGGTGGTCCTGGTCCTGCCGCAGCGCCGAGGCCATGCGGCGCAGCGACTCCAGCTGCAGCATCAGCGCCTGCACCTCGGGGTAGAGGGCCTGGGCTTCACGCGTGGGCACCAGGCGGCGCTTCTGGCGCGTGAACAGCGCGTAGCCAAGCTGCAGCTCTGCGTGCTGCAGCGTCTGCGTGACGGCGGGCTGGGTCACGTGCAGCAGCTTGGCGGCGGCGCCGACGCTGCCGGTCAGCATGACGGCGTGGAAAACTTCGACGTGCTTGATCCTCATGGCGGGCTTCATTAGGTCAGCTGATGAGATGGCGGTCAAACGCGATGCACGGCTGGGGCCGGTTTTCCTAGCATCCAGCCCATCGATCAACGCCCCGCCATGGAGGACTTCATGAAGCATTCCGCCGCCGCCCTCACCCTCGCCGCCCTGACATGCCTGTGCGCCCACGCCGAACCCGGCACGCTCAACAAGGTGAAGGCCTCGGGCACGATCACGCTCGCCTACCGCGAGTCGTCCATTCCCTTCTCCTACCTCGGCGAAGACGCCAGGCCCACGGGCTTTGGCTGGGAGATCTGCGCCAAGGTCGTCGAGCAGGTGAAGAAGGCCACCGGCCGCGCCGACCTGAAGGTGGCCGCGCAGGCCGTGACCTCGCAGAACCGCATCCCGCTGCTGACCAACGGCACCATCGACATCGAGTGTGGCTCGACGACCAACAACAGCGCGCGCAACAAGCAGGTCGAGTTCTCGATCAACTACTTCTACACCGGCACGCGGCTGCTCGTGAAGGCTGGCTCACCGGTGCAGGGGTTCGCCGACCTGAAGGGACGCAAGGTCGTCTCGACCTCGGGCACCACCAACGTCCAGGTGCTGCGCCGGTTCAACGTCGAGCGCGACCTGGGCTTTGAGCTGCTGGGAGCCAAGGACCATGCCGAATCGGCCCTGCTCGTGCAGCAAGGCCGCGCGGACGCCTTCGGCATGGACGACATCCTGCTGTTCGGCCTGCGCGCCAGCGCCCAGGACCCGGCCTCGCTGGCCATCGTCGGCGAGGCGCTGCAGGTCGAACCCTACGCCATCATGCTGCGCAAGGACGACCCGGCCTTCAAGAAGCTCGTCGACGACACCGTGGCCGGGCTGATGAAGAGCGGCGAGTTCGAGGCGCTGTACAAGAAGTGGTTCCAGTCGCCCATCGCGCCGCGCGGCATCAACCTGAATGCGCCGATGAGCCCGGAGCTGCGCGACAACCTCAAGCAGCTGTCCGACAAGCCGGCCGTCTGAAGTGAAAGTACGCCCCTCGCCCAGTCTTGCCGCGCTGAACGCGGGCAAGCCCAGTCGGTCCCCCAGGGGGACGGCGATGCTTGCGGCGTCGAGCCGCAAGCACATCGCCCACCGGGCCGGCTTGGGGCGGCCCGGCGCTCGGCCCGAAGAATCCTTCATGCGTCGCGGGTGCCACGACCGCGGAATGGACAACTGACATGAACGTCATCGGCGTGCTGGGCGGCATGGGCCCGCTGGCCACGGTCGACTTCATGCGCAAGGTGCTTGACGCCACATCGGCCGCGCGCGATCAGGACCACGTGCCGATGATCGTCAGCTGCCTGCCGCAGATTCCGGACCGCACCGCCGCCTTTCGGGGCGCGGGCGACTCGCCGCTGGAGGCCATCGTCGCCAGCGGCCGGCGGCTGACGTCGGCCGGCGCCGACCTCATCGTCATGCCCTGCAACACCGCCCATCTGTGGTTCGACGAGGTCCAGGCCCAGCTGCAGCGGCCCATGCTCCACCTCGTCGACGCGGCGCTGCGCGAGGCGCTGGACCTGGCGGGGCCCGAGGCCCGCATCGGCCTGCTGGCCACCGACGCGACCACCGCCTCGGGCCTGTATATCAACCGCCGCCTGGCCGACGCGCCGCCGATGCGGTGGCTGCTGCCGACCGCCGCCGAAATGCTGGAGCGCGTCATGCCCGGCATCGAGGCCGTCAAGGCCGGCCGGCTGCAGGACGGCCAGGCCCTGCTGGCCGACGCGGCTCGCGCATTGCGCCAGCGCGGCGCGGCCGTCCTCGTGCTGGCCTGCACGGAGATCCCCATCGTGCTGGGCGCCGCAGCCTGCGGCCTGCCGGTCGTCGATGCGACGGCGGCCCTGGCGCGCCTTGTTGTCGCCAGCGTGGGCCGGGGCTGAAGCCACCCACGCGCGCTTTCCCGCCGCTCGCGCGGCCGCTACCGCCACTCATCCCGGCCCATTGCCCCACGCCGCCGCCCGGGCCGGATACTGCTTGCCACTGCAACGACAAGAAGAGATTGGCATGCGTGATTGGCGAGGACGCCTGCTGGCCCTGCTGACGATGGCCGGCCTGTGCACGGTGGCGGCCGCGGGGCCGCTCAAGCCCTGCCGCATCGACGGCATCCCCAACGAGCTGCAATGCGGCAGCCTGCAGCGCCCGCTGGACCCAGCCCGGCCGGACGGCGTGAAGGTGGACATCCACTACCTCGTGGTTCCGGCGCTGGCGCGCAACAAGCAGCCCGACGCGGTGTTGCTGCTGGCCGGCGGGCCTGGCCAGAGCGCGATCAAGGTGGCCGCGCGCGTGCTGCCGCGCCTGTCCAGGCTGAACAACCGCCGCGACCTGGTCTTCATCGACCAGCGCGGCACCGGCCAATCGGCGCCGCTGGACTGCCCCGACGACAGCAAGCTCTCCGTCGCCGAGCAGCTCGAGCCCAGCGCCCAGATGCGCCGCATCGACGAATGCCGCGCCGGGCTGGAGAAGCTGCCCTATGGCCAAAACGGCGGCCTGCGCTTCTTCACGACGACCATCGCCATGCAGGACATGGACGCCGTGCGCGAGCAGCTGGGGGTGCCGCAGTGGAACCTCGTCGGCGCCAGCTACGGCACGCGCGCCGCGGTGGAGTACCTGCGCCTGTTCCCCGCCAAGGTCCGCCGCACCGTCATCGACGGCGTCGCGCCGCCGGACATGATCCTGCCGGCCAGTTTCTCGACCGATGGCCAGGCGGCGCTGGACAAGCTCTTCGAGGCCCACGCCAAGACCCACCCCGAGCTGCGCGCCGACTGGCAGAAGCTGCTGGCCTCGCTGCCGCGCCAGGTCAATGTGCAGCAACCGCTGACCGGCGTGCCCGAGCGCTTCACCGTGGACCGCGACCTGGTGATGCGTTCCGTGCGCGGACCGCTCTACCAGCCCGCCCTGGCGGCCGCCTTGCCCGCCGCCATCCACACAGCGGCCAGCGACGGCAACTTCGCCTCCCTCTTCGGCCTGACGACGGCCTTCGGCTCCAGCCCCTCGATGCGCCTGGCCATGGGCATGCACTTCTCGGTCATGTGTGCGGAGGACGCGCCCCGCATCGCCGAGGCCAAGGACGCGCCGGGCGCGGACTTCCGCACCGTCGACGCCGAGATGTATGCCCGCATCTGCAGGACCTGGCCGCGCGGCGACGTGGCGGCGGATTTCTACAAGGTGCCGCCGGCGCCGAGCCCGGTCCTCGTGCTGAGCGGCGGCGCCGACCCGGCCACGCCGCCACGCCACGGCGAGCATGTCGCCAAGGCCCTGGGAGCTGGCCATCCGGAGCGCGTGCAGCACGTTGTGGTCGCCGAGGCGGGCCACGGCGTCATGGCCGTGGGCTGCATGCGTGACCTGATGTTCCGCTTCATCGACGCCAAGCAGGACGCGGCCGCCCTGCCCCAGGACGCCGCCTGCGCCACCCGCATCCCACGCCCTGTCGCCTTCCAGCCCGTTCAGCCCGCTCCGCCCGTCCACGGAGGGGCGGCCCAATGATCGACATCCAGGACGTTCACAAGCAGTTCATCGCCCAGAGCGGTGGCAGGCTCTTCAAGCGCCGAAACTCCAAGGACGGCAAACGCGTCGTGCATGCGGTGCAGGGCGTCAGCGTCAAGGCCGCCAACGGCCGCATCACCGGCCTGCTGGGCGCCAATGGCGCGGGCAAGACAACGACGCTGCGCATGCTGGCCGGCTTGTTCCCGCCAGATGCGGGCGCCATCAGCGTCGACGGCATCGCCGTGAAGGACGCGCCGCTGAAGGCGTTGTCGCGCATGGGCATCCTCGGCGATGCGCACGGCCTCTACCCCCGCCTGTCGGCGCGCGAGAACATCGTCTATTTCGGCCGGCTGCAGGGCATGAGCCCCGATGCCGCGAACGCGCGTGCCGAGGACCTCGCCAAGCTGCTCGACATGGGCGACATCCTGGACCGCCGCGCCGAGGCTTTTAGCCAGGGCGAGCGCATGAAGACAGCGCTGGCCCGCGCGCTGGTGCACGACCCCGCCAACATCGTGCTCGACGAGCCCACCAACGGCCTGGACGTGCTGGCCACGCGCGCCTTGCGCGAGGCCCTGCGCTGGCTGCGCAGCCCCGAAGGCGGCGCCAAGTGCATCGTCTTCTCGACCCACATCATGCAGGAGGTGGAACACCTCTGCGACGAGGTCGTCGTCGTGTCCAAGGGCCGCAGCGTCGCCCGCGGCAGCGTGCCGGAGCTGCTGGAACTGGCCGGCGAATCGCGTTTCGAAGACGCCTTCGTCAAGCTCGCATTTCCTGAAGAGGTTGCTCAATGAAAAAAACACTGACTGGCCGCACGCGGGCCGAGCGCTGGGCCGCTCCCGAGCCGGCCCGCATCCCCTCGGGGGATCGGCCGATGTACTCAGCGGACGAGGGGCTGGCATGACTCAAGCCCTGATCGTTTTCATCAAGGAGCTCAGCGACGCGCTGCGCGACCGACGCACGCTGCTGCGCCTGGCTGTCCCCGCGGTGCTGATGGGGCCGCTGCTGCTGATGGCGCTGTCGGGCCTGATCGCCTCGCTGGAGGAGCGTGCCGAGAAGCGCGAGGTGCTGGCCGTCGGCATCGACACCGCGCCGACGCTGAAGAACTTCATCGAGCGCCAGACCTACACGCTCAAGGCCGCGCCCGAGGACTACGAGGCGCGGCTGCGCGCCACGACGCTGCTGGAGCCGGTGCTCGTCGTGCCCAAGGACTTCGAGGCCAAGCTGCTGGCCGGCGAGGCGCCGACGGTGGAGGTCGTCAGCGACAGCGCCAACCAGCGGGCCGAGGCGGGCGTAGGCGCCATCAAAAGCCTGCTCTGGGGCTTCAACCGCGAGCGTGCCATGCTCAACCTGGCGATGCGCGGCGTGTCCACCGAACTGCTCGAAGCCACGGACGTGCAGGAGCGTGACCTCGCCAGCGCCCAGGCCCGCGCGGCGCGGCTGACCGGCATCATCCCGATGTTCATCCTGATGGCCGTGCTCTACGGCGCGTTGACCGCAGCACTGGACAGCACGGCAGGTGAGCGCGAGCGCGGCTCGCTGGAACCGCTGCTGATGAACCCGGCTCCGCACGGCGCCATCGTGGCCGGCAAGTGGGGCGCCGTCGCGCTGCTGGGCATGGCCGTCGCGCTGCTGTCCTCCTTGAGCTTCGTGCCGGCGCAGTGGCTGCTCAAGAGCGACGTGCTGCAGGCCCAGTTCAGCTTTGGCGGGCCCGAGGTGCTGGCCTTCTGGCTGATCCAGATCCCGCTTGCGGCGGGCCTGTCCGCCCTGCTGATGGCGCTGGCCATCCGCTCCAAGACCTTCAAGGAGGCCCAGGCGGGCAGCACGCTGGTCATCACCGCCGTCACCCTGATGCCCATGGTCAGCCTGCTCAACCCGGGCGGCGAGGCGGCCTGGTACTACTGGGTGCCAGGTCTTGCGCAGAACACGCTGATGATGGCCGTGCTCAAGGGCGAGGCGCTGCGCTGGGGCCAGGTGATGCCGGGCGTGCTCGTCGGCATCGTGCTGACGGTGGCGGCCCTGCTTTACGTGGCCCGCTCGATGCGGGCGGCGGTGGCACGGTAAGCTGCCCACCGCATGAAAAGCATCGTCTCCATGGCGGCCACGGCGCTGTTGCTGTCCGGCTGCACCAGCTTCAAGAGCTTCACTGCCTTCGAAGCCGCCACGCCGCCGGACTACGGCGGCGCCACGGCCAATGTCGCCGACAAGGTCGTGGCCATCAGCCCCCAGCAGTTGCACGTCTTCGAGATGACGCAGGTCGACGACCGGCGTCTGTCCAGCAGCAGCATGGCCAGCACGCGAGCGGGTCAGGGCAGCGGCATGACCGTCACGCCCGTGTCACTCACCAACGAGTTGCCGTTGCAAGCGTCCCGCGTGCGGCTGCAGGCTGCGACCCAGTACGCCTCACCGCTGGTCGCGATGTCGAACCCGAGCTGCCGCACCGTGGGTGACGTGAACTTCACGCCGCAGGACGGCAAGCGCTACACCGTTGCCGGCCGCATTGCCACCGACCGCTGCGAAGTCTGGATCGAGGAGATGGCGACCGGGCAGGTCGTCACCGAGAAGCTCACCGGCCCGGGCACCGAACGCTAACCAAGCCGTCGAGCGGCCGCCTTGAGCAGGGCCCGCGAATACCAGCGGTGAAAGCCCAGCAGCGCGTGGAAGACCCGGCCGAAGCGCGGCTCGCCGCCAGCCTCGCGGCGGCGCGGCACGACGGCCGAACCGAACCACAGCGTGGTACCCGTCGCACCCGCCTCGGCCTTGAACCAGGAGCGCGTGGCGCCGCTGTCCTCGTGCATCAGCAGCTCGTCGCGCTCGCGGGCCTCGACCGTCCAGACGGCCAGGCGCGCGCCCTCACCGCGGGCGACGGCGCGCGCCATCGCGTCACTGGACGGGCGGCCGAACAGCGCAATCAGCGCTCGCTCGACCTTGAAGAGACGCGTCGTGTAGAACGCCTCGACAAACTCGGCGAGAGTCACCGCGCGCGGGACCTTCAGCGTGTAGGCATCGGCAAAGGCACCGTGCTCCTTGGCCAGGCGGGCGAGCAGGCTGGCGGGTGGCAGCGCGGTTTCTGTGGGCGTCATGCCGCCAAGCCTAACCGCCGATCAATGCAAACCGTCCAACAGGGCCTGGCGCAGTGTCGCCTCGTCGGCATTGCCTTGATGGCGACGCATGAGCTGCCCGTCCTGGAAGGTGAAGTAGATCGGCAGACCGGGCACGGCGTACTGGGCGACGAAGTCATTGCGGCTCACCGATGTCCAGGGCTGGAAGGCCACCCGCACGAAGCTGATGCCCTTGGCCTGCTGGTTCTGGGCCAGCGCATCGAACGAGGGGTTCGCGCGGATGCAGTAGATGCAGCCAGGGTCGTAGGAGCTCAGCTGCAGCACCACCCAGCCCTTGGTCTTGCGCAGCCAGGCGCTCAGCTCGGCGGGCGCGACCTCCTTGACGAAGGGGCTGGTCGCGGCTGCGGCCGCTGATGCCGGCGCCGGCGGGTTGGTTGCCGTGCGGCCCGGCGGTGACGGCAGCGGTGCATCAGCCACGGGGGCACGCTGACGTTCGACATAAGCGAGCAGCGGCCCGCGATCCAGATTGGGCGCGCTGATCGCCTTGACGGTGGACGCATAGCCCCCGTACACCGTGCCCACCCGAATGGCCACGACGGCGTCGGCGCGATGGGCGATGAGGTACATGCCGCGGTCGCCAAAGGCCTGCCAGGTCAGCTTCTTGGCCAAGTCGAGTTCATGGAACCAGTAGACCGCGGCATCCTCGGCACCGTCGGCCGCCTTGCACGGGAAGTCGCAGACGGTGATCAGCTCGAAACCCTGCTCGCGCAGCTGGCCGGCGTAGTGGCGGGCCACGAGCAGGGGGCTGTCGTCGGCCTCATGCTTGTACTGCGTCATGGCCACGCTGCCCTCGTAAGGCAGGCGCCAGCGGCTCGTGCGGTTGCCGCCCTGGGCACGCTCGGGCGGGCTGATCGGCAGCGCGCCGGCCTCCAGCGGGTTGTCGTAGCGGCCCGTCTGCTGGGCCCGCGGATAGGGCCGCAGCTCGGCCACGGCGGCCTGCGCACTGGCGATGCACGCCAGCAGGGCCGCGGCACCCAGCAGTTGACGATGCCAAGCCTTCACCGCGCCGCGGTGATGTCGTTCGAATCTCATGTTTCTCCCTGAACTTCCAACCACGCCGGGCGCGGCGGCGGCAGTCTAGGAGGGACGGAGAACGGTCAGCCCGATGAACTGGTTACGACCTGTTTGCTAGGGGGCTGTCGGTGCCATCTCCCGCTCCATGGGAGTGTCGGAGACGGTCGTCATTCGGGATTCAATCCGGCCTGACCTTGGCCCGCAGGATGACGGGCTTCCAGCGCTGCTGCTCCTGGGCGATGAAGGCGGCGAACTGGGCCGGCGTGTTGCCGACAGCCTCAGCAGAGTCGGCACCCAGGCGCTCCTTGGAGCCCACCGAGCGGATGGCCTTGGCCGCCTCGACAGCCAGCTTGTCGACCGAGGCCGGCGCCATGCTGGACGGTGCCAGCAGCCCGTACCACTGCGTCATCTCGAAGCCGGGGAAGCCCTGCTCGGCCACGGTCGGTACGTCGGGCAGCTGGGGCAGGCGCTCGCGCGAGCCGGTGGCCAGGCAGCGCAGCTTGCCAGCCTTGATGAACTGCAGCACGGCCGGCGCGCCGACGGCTGCGGCCTCCAGGCGCGCGCCCAGCAGATCGGTCAACTGCGGGCCGGTGCCGCGGTAGGGCACGTGCAGCATGAAGAGGTTGGCGGCCATCTTCAGGTATTCCATCGCCAGGTGACCGGCGCTGCCATTGCCCGCCGAGCCGTAGTTCAGCTGGCCCGGGCGCTTGCGCGCGTAGGCGACGAACTCCTGCAGCGTCTTGGCGGGCACGTCGGGATGGACGACGTAGAGACTGGGCACCTTGGCCAGCAGCGTGACGGGCCGGAAGTCCTTGACCGGGTCATAGGGCAGCTTGTCGAAAATGAAGGGGTTCACGGCCAGCGTGCCGATGTGGCCGAGCACCAGAGTGTGCTGGTCGTCCGCGCGGGCGACCTCGGCCATGGCGACATTGCCGGCGCCGCCCGGCTTGTTCTCGACATACATGGTCTGGCCCAGCGACTTGGTCAGCTCGGCGGCGACAGTGCGCGCGACGATCTCGCTGCTGCCGCCCGGCGCAAAGGGCACGACGAGGCGAATGGTGCGGCTGGGCCAGGGGGTCTCGGCCCAACTCGGCAGGGCCAGACCGGCGGAGGATAACAGTAGCAGGCGGCGTTGCAGATCGGTCATGGCGGCGTGACAAAGAGCGGGCGTGGCCCGACTCTAGCCGGGCGCCGTTTCCTTCTCCATCCACCCCAGCCAGCGCATGGCCTGCTCGCGGTTCTCGCCACACATCTCCTCATGCGGCGGCAGCGAGCCGCAGACGGCGGGGCGCTCAGGCTGCCCAAAAATGCGGCAGCGGAGTTCGTCGTCCAGCTGCAGGCAGCGCACACCCGCCGGCTTGCCATTCGGGTGGCCGGGGATGGGCGAGCTGATCGACGGGGCGATGCAGCAGGCGGCGCAATGCGGGCGGCATTCCATAACGGCGGAATTGTCCCTGCCGCATGAGCCTGAACGGGGTGACTTATCCACAGCCGCTTCGTAAAATTCGCGGTTCGCCTAGGCGCCTTGCCCGGCGATTGCTCTTTCCAGGATCCAGATGCTTTACCCCAAGGAATTCGATGTCATCGTCGTCGGCGGCGGCCATGCCGGCACCGAGGCCGCGCTCGCCGCCGCCCGCATGGGCGCGCAGACGCTGCTGCTGACCCACAACATCGAGACCCTGGGCCAGATGAGCTGCAACCCCAGCATCGGTGGCATCGGCAAGGGCCATCTGGTGAAAGAGGTCGACGCGCTGGGCGGCGCGATGGCGCTGGCCACCGACGAAGGCGGCATCCAGTTCCGCATCCTCAATGGCTCCAAGGGCCCGGCCGTGCGCGCCACCCGCGCCCAGGCGGACCGCATCCTCTACAAGGCCGCCATCCGCCGCATGCTGGAGAACCAGCCCAATCTGCAGCTGTTCCAGCAGGCGGTGGACGACCTGATGGTGGAAGGCGACCGCGTCGTCGGCGCCGTCACCCAAGCCGGCATTCGTTTTCGCGCCCGCGCCGTCGTGCTGACGGCCGGCACCTTCCTGGACGGCCGCATCCACGTCGGCCTGGAGAACTACGCCGCCGGCCGCGCAGGCGACCCGCCGGCCGTGTCGCTGTCCGCGCGCCTGAAGGAGCTGAAGCTGCCGCAGGGTCGGCTCAAGACCGGCACGCCGCCGCGCATCGACGGCCGCACCATCGACTTCAGCAAGTGCGAGGCACAGCCGGGTGACCTCGATCCCGTGCCGGTGTTCAGCTTCATGGGCAAGGCCGCCATGCACCCGCAGCAGGTGCCCTGCTGGATCACCCACACCAACCTGCGCACGCACGAGATCATCCGCAGCGGCTTCGACCGCAGCCCCATGTTCACCGGCGTCATCGAGGGGGTGGGCCCGCGCTACTGCCCGAGCATCGAAGACAAGGTGAATCGCTTCGCCGACAAGGACTCGCACCAGATCTTCCTGGAGCCCGAGGGCCTGACGACGCATGAGTTCTACCCGAACGGCATCTCCACCTCCCTGCCCTTCGACATCCAGCTCGCCGCCGTGCGAAGCATCCCGGGCCTGGAGAACGCCGACATCCTGCGCCCCGGCTACGCCATCGAGTACGACTACTTCGACCCGCGCGGCCTGAAGGCCTCGTTCGAGACCAAAGTCATCCAGGGTCTGTTCTTTGCCGGCCAGATCAACGGCACGACCGGCTACGAGGAGGCCGCGGCCCAAGGCTTGTTCGCCGGCCTGAACGCCGCACTGCAGGTTCGGGGTGACGCCGCATGGACTCCCGCGCGCGACCAGGCCTACCTGGGCGTGCTGGTGGACGACCTCATCACCAAGGGCGTGACCGAGCCCTACCGCATGTTCACCAGCCGCGCCGAGTTCCGGCTGCAACTGCGCGAGGACAACGCCGATGCCCGCCTGACCGAGACCGGCCGCCAGCTCGGCCTCGTGGACGACGAGCGCTGGGCCGCCTTCAACCGCAAGCGAGACGCTGTTTCACGTGAAACAGAGAAGCTGAAGAGCACCTGGGTGCATCCCGGCATCCTGCCGGTGGCGGATGCGGAACGCCTGGTCGGCAAGGCACTGGAGCGTGAATACACACTGGTCGAACTGCTGCGGCGGCCCGGCGTCGGCTTTGACACAGTCGCCGAGGTGGCCGCCATTGCGCGGCCCGAAGCCGGTGTTTCACGTGAAACACTGACCGCTGAGCTGGGCCAGGAGCTTGCCGACCTCGTCACCGAACAGATCGAGATCAGCACCAAGTACGCCGGCTATATCAACAAGCAGGTCGACGACGTCGCCCGCGCCGCCCATTTCGAGCATCTGAAGCTGCCCGACGAGCTGGACTACGGCCTCGTCCACGCCCTCTCTTTCGAGGCGCGCCAGAAGCTCAACAAGCACAAGCCCGAGACGCTGGGCCAGGCCTCGCGCATCTCCGGCATCACCCCGGCCGCCATCTCGCTGCTGCTGGTGCATCTGAAGAAGGGCAAGTTCAAGGGCTTCACCGCCGAGGTCGAGGCGGCATGAAGGACACGCTCCAAGCGGCGGCATGCGAACTCGGCCTGGACCTCAGCGACATCCAACTTGATCAGCTTCTGGCCTATCTGGCCCTGCTGCAGAAGTGGAACAAGGTCTACAACCTGACCGCCGTGCGTGACCCGGCGCAGATGCTGAGCCACCACTTGGTGGACAGCCTGTCCGTCATCGCGCCGCTGAAGCGCCATGGCGCGCCGGCCCGGCTGATGGACGTAGGCGCTGGCGGCGGCCTGCCGGGTGTCGTCATCGCCATCTGCTGCTCAGGCACCGACGTCAGCTGCGTGGATGCTGTCGCCAAGAAGGCGACGTTCATCCAGCAGGTCGCGGCCGAGCTGAAGTTGCCCAATCTGCATGGCATACACAGCCGCGTCGAACAGCTGAAGACCGAACCCTTTGGTGTCATCACCTCCCGCGCCTTTGCGTCCCTGGTCGACTTCACCAGCCTGACCCGCCAGCACTTGGCCGAAGGTGCGGTCTGGATGGCCATGAAGGGCCAGCACCCGGCCGACGAGATCGCTGCCTTGCCCGCCGACGTGGATGTGTTTCACGTGGAACAACTGGTCGTTCCGGGCCTGGACGCCCAGCGCTGCATCATCTGGATGCGGCCTAAGTAGAAACAAAGCCACAGAGACACAGAGGCACGGAGAAATTCAGCTTCTCTCCTCTGTGTCTCTGTGCCTCTGTGGCTGTGTTCGCCTTTATCCTCGCGCCTCGAACCCGACGCCCCGACAAACCAACAGATGGCCAAGATTTTCTGCATCGCCAACCAGAAGGGCGGCGTCGGCAAGACCACCACCACCGTCAACCTCGCCGCCGGCCTGGCCCAGATCGGCCAGCGTGTGCTGGTCGTCGACCTGGACCCGCAGGGCAACGCCACCATGGGTTCCGGCATCGACAAGCGCAAGCTGGAGCTGACGGTCTACGACGTGCTGCTGGAGTCCGCCTCCCTGGCCGAGGCCAAGACCCGTGCCGAGAAGGCCGGCTACGACGTTCTCGGCGCCAACCGCGAACTGGCCGGCGCGGAGGTGGATCTGGTGGCGCTGGAACGCCGTGAGGCCCGGTTGAAGGCCGCGCTGAGCGACGCCGGCAAGGACTACGACTTCATCCTGATCGACTGCCCGCCGTCTCTGTCCATGCTGACTTTGAACGGCCTGTGCAGCGCCCACGGTGTCATCG
This sequence comes from Roseateles sp. P4_D2, assembly GCF_056401875.1. NCBI lineage: Bacteria > Pseudomonadati > Pseudomonadota > Betaproteobacteria > Burkholderiales > Sphaerotilaceae > Roseateles > Roseateles sp. P4_D2. The sequence goes on from NZ_JBFUIM010000002.1 coordinate 159,962, forward strand.
TGCCCATGCAGTGCGAGTACTTCGCACTCGAAGGCCTGACCGACCTGGTCAACACCATCAAGCAGATCCACGCCAACCTGAACCCCGACCTGCAGATCATCGGCCTGCTGCGCGTCATGTTCGACCCGCGCATCACACTGCAGCAGCAGGTCAGCGACCAGCTCAAGGCTCACTTCGGCAACAAGGTCTTCGACACCGTCATCCCGCGCAATGTGCGGCTGGCCGAGGCGCCAAGCTACGGCCTGCCGGGCGTGGTGTTCGACCCCAGCTCCAAGGGGGCCCAGGCCTTTGTCGAGTTCGCCAAGGAGATGGTGAGGCGGATCGAGACGATGCGGTGAGAACCCGCTGATGCGCTGGAGGCGCGCACTGTCCTGGGTGGCGCTGGCCATCGCCGCACTGATCGGCGGCTGCTCGGTGCTGCTGAATCAGCTGTTCCCCGCCGATCTGTGCGCAACCGAGGTCTTCACCAAGGTGCGATCGCCCAGCGGCAAACTCACGGCCATCGTCTATGAAATCGACTGCGGCGCGACCACCGGTTTCTCGCGCCAGGTGGTCATCGTCCCCACGACCGAGCGGCGCATTGATCCCCAAGCCCTACCTCGCGGCTTCTTTGCCATCTCGCTGGGCTCGGCCGTCGACGACCATCTGTCCATGCGAGACGGCCTCGTCGATCTCCATTGGTTGGCCGATGATCATCTGGACATCGCTTACCCTGCCGGCTCACGCCCGATCCGATCCGCGGCCCGCAGCGACGGTGTCGACATGACCTACCGGACCTATCTCAACGCCCCCGATGGCGCAAAGCCATGAGCTTGGCTGTCCTGCGCCCCATGACGCCGGCCGACGCGGACGCCGTCGCCGCCCTGCACGCCACCAGCTGGCGCAGCGCCTACCGCGGCATCGTGCCCGACAGCTTTCTCGACCACGACGTGTTCGCCGAGCGCCAGGCCGTCTGGCGTGAGCGCCTGCAGACGTCGCCGGCTGCGTCCGCCTTCGGCATCGTCGCGGAAGACGCCGCCGGCCAGATGATCGGCTTCGCCTATGTGCTGCCGGGCCATGACCCAGTCTGCGGCACGCTGGTCGACAACCTGCATGTCCACCCCGAGCTGAAGGGCGGCGGCATCGGCCGCCTGCTGCTGCAAGCCATCGTCCGCGAGCTGGGGGCGGCGCACAGCCAGCCCCTGCACCTGTGGGTACTGGACCAGAACGAACCCGCCAAGCGCTTCTACGCCCGCATGGGCGCCGAGTTCATCGATCCCGGCACGACCCCGCCCTTTGGTGGCGCCTGCCTGCCCGAATGGCGCTGCATTTGGCGAGACCCTGCCGTGCTGCTTCCATGATTGACGCCCTCGCCCTGCGCGCCGAACACGCTGGCCTCGATGCCAGCGCCCCGCCCCAGCAGGCCGACATCGACGGCTGGCTGATCCGGCTGTCGCCCGGCAAGGCCAAGCGCTCGCGCTGCATCAATGCGCTGCGCCAGGGCACCCTGCCGCTGGATGAGCTGCTGGCCCGTTGCCAACGCGCCTACGACGCCGCCGGCTTGCCGCTGGCCGTGCGCGTGACGCCCTGGAGCCAGCCGGCCGACCTCGACGCCTTGCTCGCTGCCAAGGGCTGGGGGGTGTTCGATGCGGCCGACGTGATGGTGCTGGGCGTCCTCGCTCCCGAGCCGGCTCCACCCGCCCTCCAGGCCCTCGATGCCAACGCCTATGCCGCCGCCGTCGGCGCGCTGCGCGGCTCTTCCGTGACGGCCATCGCCGCCCACGCCGAGCGCATTGCTAACGCCCCGGTCACCTACCAGGGCTTCGCACTGAACGACGCCTCGGGCGCCCTGCTGGCCTGCGGGCAAATGGTCGTCGATGGCGACATCGTCGGCCTCTACGACATCTTCTCCGCCGTGCCGCGCCAGGGCCATGGCGAGCGCCTGTGCCAGGCCTTGCTGGCCCTCGCCCACGCGCAGGGCGCTCGCCAGGCCTATCTGCAGGTAGGCAGCGACAACGCCGCCGCCCAACGCCTGTATGCGCGCATGGGCTTCGTCTTCGCCTACCGCTACCACTACCGCAGCCCGGAGAAGCAACTCGTCTGACGGCGAGTCACTTCTTTCGGCTCCCACGTTTGCAGGTCGCTGTGGCGAGGGTCTCGCGCGTTGGCTGCGTCAACATCGCGCCTCCAACCCGCCGCCACTCATGACGCCACTCCGCGCTGCCCTCGCCCTTCTTGCCGCCCTGACCCTCGCCACTGCGCAGGCCGACGCCCCCAAGGCCGACGTCGCCAAGAGCGCCGACCACCCCATCCTCAAGCGCTTTGCCGGCAGCGTGCTGGTGGGCTATGCGCAGCAGGACTGGGAGCAGCGCAGCTTTCCCGACGCCAGCGGCGTGTCCAAGACCGAGAACGACAAGTTCAATCGCCCGGTCAGCCTCGAAGGCAAGGTGACCCGCCTCTTCTACCTGGCTCCGCTGGGCAAGAGCCCGCTGGAGGTCTACCGCAACTACCAGCAGGCGCTGATCGCTGCCGGCTTCAAGACCACCTGGCAATGCGAGAGCGAGGCGCAGGGCTGCACCAAGGCCCACTTCGCACTGGACAAGTACGAGCGCATGAAGGGCATGCACTGGGCTGAGGGCGACCTGCCCGCCATGGACGGCGACCACCGGGGCGCCGCCTGGCCCCTGGCCGCGGCCATCACCTATGACCAAGGCCGCATGCTGGTGGGCACGCTGGCCAGCGGCGGCCGCTCGCTGAACCTGCTGCTGTTCACGTCCATGGCCGAGAACGAGTACACCAACCGCGCCGCCACCTACATCGAAATCGTCGAGCCCAAGGCCATGCCCACCGGCCAGGTCACCGTCGACGCCAAGGCCATCGGGCAGGGCCTGCAGGCTGAAGGGCGCATCGCGCTGTACGGCCTGGTATTCGACACCGGCAAGACCGACATCAAGCCCGAGAGCAACGCGCAGCTCGACCAGATGGCCGCCGTGCTGAAGGCCCAGCCGGCGCTGAAGGTGCTCATCGTCGGCCATACCGACAACGTCGGCGCCATCGACGCCAATCTCGCGCTCAGCGAAGGCCGCGCCAAGGCGGTCGTCGCGGCGCTGACCCAACGCGGCATTGCGGCCACCCGGCTGCAGGCGCGGGGCATCGCCAACTTCGCGCCCGTGGCGCCCAACACCAGCGATGACGGCCGCGCCAAGAACCGCCGCGTCGAGATGGTCCTGCAATAACGCCCGCAACGACGCCATGAACATCACCCTCCGCTTCACCGCCGCCCTGCTGGCCGCCGCCGTCCATCTCAGCGCGCCAGCCGCCGACGCACCCTACGCCGACGTGCCCGGCGCCGCCGACCACCCCCTCGTCAGGCGCTTCGCCGGCTCCTGGCTGGCCGGCCAGCATGTCTCCAACTGGGACGCCGCCGTGCTGCCCGCCAGCGTCGAGCTGTCCAAGGCCGACAAGCGGCAGTTCAAGGACCCGATGCTCAACCTCGAGGGCAAGGTCACGCAGACGGTCTACATCGCGCCGCGCGGCAAGTCGGCGCTGGAGGTGTGGCGCAACTACGAGCAGGCGTTGAATGCCGCCGGCTTCAAGAAGCGCTTCTCGTGCGAGCGCGACTGCTTCGACCTCTACTTCGCCTGGCTCAAGCAGAGCGATCCGACCAAGGGCTTCAACTGGGCCAAGGGCACGGTCGACACCCCCAGCAGCGGCCGCTACAGCCTGACCTCGGCCCTGTCCGGCGACGAGGGCCGCATGCTCGTCGGCACGCTGGGCAAGCCCGGCCAGGAAGCCACCGTGCTGCTCTACAACTCGCTGGCCGCGAACGCCACCACCGGCATGGTGGCCACCTATCTGCAGATCGTCGAGCCCAAGGCCATGGAGACCGGCCAGGTCACGGTGGACCCCGCCGCGCTGCAGGCCGGCCTCGCCGCCGAGGGTCGCGTGACGCTGACCGGCCTGTTCTTCGACACCGGCAAGACCGAGCTCAAGCCCGAGTCCAAGGCCCAGCTCGACGCGATGGCCGAGCTGCTGAAGAACCAGCCCACGCTGAAGGCGTACATCGTCGGCCACACCGACAACGTCGGCACCTTCGAGGCCAACCAGGCGCTGAGCATGGAGCGCGCCCGCGCCGTCGTGCTGGCCCTGACCGCGGCGCCGTACAAGGTCGACACCAAGCGCCTGAGCGCCAAGGGCCTGGCCAGCCTGGCACCGGTGGCGGGCAATGGCGACGACACAGGGCGGGCGCGCAACCGGCGCGTGGAGCTGGTGGCGCAATAGCCCGGCGGCGCCAGGCCCTGCCTCACGGCTCGATGCCGAACACCGCGTTCGGCGCCTCGCCAAACACCTCCGGCGCGTACATGGCCTCCACGCGGGTGGGAGACAAAGTGAACTGGCCGGGGTTGTTGAGGCGGATCGTGTATTCAAGGCTGAAGTCGCCGCGCGGCACGTGGCGGTAGAAGGACTTGAACGACGTGAAGTCGCGGGCCTGGTACAGCGGCCAGGCGTTGCCCGTGCGTTGCTCGCCGGCCTGGGCGGCGGCGGAATCACGGCCCAGGCCGTTGCCCAGGATGCTGGCGCCGGCCGGCACCGGGTCATCCACCACGACCCAGCTCATGTCGGCCTGGGCATGGATGCTCAGGCGCACGCGCGCGATGTCGCCCACATGCCATTGGCCCGGCACCTTCTGCTGCACGGCGGTGATGCTGCGGCTCAGGCTGTAACCGGCTGAGCGCGGCGCCGTCAGCGGCACGGCGGCGCGCACCTCCACCGAAGCCCAGGGCGCGCCGGCGCCATCGTGCTGGATGTGCAGCGCGTCGGTGGCCTTGCCCAGGGGAGCGTCGAAGGACTTGCTGCCCGGCTCTTTCCAGCTCAGGGTCTTGCGTTGCTGGCCGAGCGCGATGCGCGTCTCGCCGGCCACGGGCACCGGCTCCAGCAGGCGCGCGAAGGCATCGACGGCCAGCGTGCCCCAGGCGTTGGCGTTGGTGGTGGCCCAGGCGCCGTTCGTTTGCTGGCGGCTCAGCAGCCCCGTCAGCAGGCGTGGCAGGTCGGCTTTCCAATCGGGCAGGTCGGCCACGGCAAGCAGCAGGCGCGCGGCGTCCACGTCGCCGTGGCTCATCAGCCACCACCAGTAGTCGCGGGCCTCGGTGGAGAAGACCATGCGGCGCCCCTGGTAGCTGAGTCGCGCACGCAGCGCGTTCCCGGCCACAGTCTGCAGGGCGGGCTGTGCATCGGTTTTTCTCAGCACCGTCAGCCAGTCGATCAGCATGCGGGTGGTCCACTCGTCGGGGTCGACGCGGATGGCGTCGAGCTGCCCGGGCGCAAGCCGTTGGTGGCGGGCGAGCGTCGCCAGCACGCCGATCCTGCGCGCCAGGCCGTCCTCGCCGGGCGCCCAGAACGCGCGCTGGATGCGGCCCGTCGCAAAACCTTCCAGCCCGGCCAACATGCGCTTGCGCTCGGCCTCGGGAATGGGCCAGCCCGACGCGTCGGCCAGGTCCAGCAGATGGCTGGTCAGCGTGTCGCTGCCCAGCCGCGCGGAGGTGGACTCGGGCGGGAAGTAGTGGGCCAGGCCGTCTTCGTCCAGGTAGCGCGGCAGCTCCGCCATGGCCGCATCCCAGGCCTTGCGGTCGTGCATGCCGACGGCGCGCGACACGCTCTGCTCCAGGCAGCGGTAGGGGTAGCTGGCGAGCCAAGCCTGCACGCCGCCCAGTTGGCCAGTCAGCGAGGGCAGCAACTGCACGGCCACGCGAGCGGTACCGGCTACGGCCCCGGCGCCGTCGAAACCAAACGCCGGCACGTCAAAGCTGCCGTTGACCTGGGCCAGTGTGGCGGCCTGGACAGTGACGGGCACGGCGGGTTGGACCTGCTGCGTGGCCTCCAGCACGTCCTGCCGGCCGGTACGGCCGCGTTCCTTCGCGGCGAAGCGCCAGTTCAGGGCCTGGGCACCCTGCGGCACGCGCACCTGCCAGCTGATCTGGCGCGTCTCGCCCGCGGCCAGGCGAAGGGCCTGGGCCGGCAGCGCGGCCTGGCCGGCGAGGCCGGCGCTGGCGTCCAGCGTGATGGGGCCGGCGGACGTGTTGCGCACCGTCACCAGCGCCGCAAACCGGTCGCCATCGCGCACGCGCGGCGGCAGGCCGGCGGTCAGCTGCAGGTCCTTCATCACGTCCAGGTGGGCCGCGCCGGTGCCGAAGTCCTCGCTGCCGGCGCTGGCCACCGCCACCAGCCGGAAGCGGCTCAGCCCGTCCTTGATGGGAAAGCTCACGACGGCGTCGCCGTTGTCGTCGACGGGCACGTCGGCCTGCCAGTACAGCAGGGAATCGAGCAGGGTGCGGGCCGGCGGCGCCGCCGCGTCACTGCCGGCGCGGCGCGAGACGGTGACCCCCGCTGCCCCGACCACACGCTGCAATACCTCGGGATACACGCCGTCGTTCTGCTTGATCTTCTGGGCACTCTGCAACGCACTCCGCCGCCCCGTGACAGCCACAATCCCGGCGGCCTTGTCAGCCGAGAGCTGAAGGATGTCCATGAGCATGACCTCCGCGGAGCGCAGCATGGCCCGCTCGTCCACTGCGGGGTTCATGACCAGGCCACTGGTCGTGTACACGTTGTGCAGGCGGGGGGCCTGCATCCGGGCCAGCAGCTGCCAGCTCGGGTTGCCCTTCAGGCTCAGCAACGCTTCGTCCACCGCCACAAAGCTGAGCTTGCGCGCTACGGGCAGCCGTTTGCCGTCCGCCGTCGCAACGTGAATGCGGACCCGGGCAGCATCGCCGGGCTGGTAGCGCGCGCGGTCGGGCGTGAGGCTGACCCGCAGCGCATGGGCCTCGGTGGACACCATCAGCTCGGTGATGCCCGTGGCCACGGCCGCCGGCAGCGCCCCCGCCTCGGCATCCAGCGCCAGCAGCGAGACCGACACATTGCCCGCCCACTCGCGGCGAATGGGCAGCGGGATGTTGGCCTGCGCCGCGTCCAGCGTGAGCACGCGGGACTCCAGGACGCCCCGGCGCTCCATCGTCAGCCACACGCGCGACCGTTTGAAGGGGCTGGAGACCACGATGCTGGCCATCTCACCCTCGCGGTACAGCGCCTTGTCGGCGTTCACAAACAGCGGGCCGGCCGGCAAGCGCTGCGCATTCGTATAGCTGGGCACGCTGTAGGCGGCGGCCACCCTGCCGTCCGCGTCCGCTGAGGTCGCCTCGAACTGGTACACGCCAGCCTTGCGGGGCACGAAGCCGCACACCAGCTCGCCCTTGTCATCGGTCAGGCCCTTGCAGACCTCGCCCAGGTCCTCGACGGGGCCGGAGACGTATGCGTCCCTGCGCCTGGCGCTCACGCTGACGGGCTGCCGGCTGCGCCGCGCGCCGTTCTCGTCGAGCACCAGGCTTTGCACTTCCAGCGGCCGCAGGACCGCGACCGAGCCTCTCGTGCGGACGCCGACCGTCAGCAGGCTGGGCAGCACGTCAAAGCCTTGAGACACGGTCTGGGCCTCGCCGTTGGGGTCCTGGTAGCTCAGTTCGGCACGCAGCACATACGGCCGTGCGCGCCGGGGCAGCGCGGGCAGCGTGGCCTGCGCATGGCCCTGGGCATCGAGCTGCAACGACTGCGTGTCCAGCAGCAGCTGGGCCGGCTCAGGCTCCGCTGCGGCCGGTTCGTCGAGGAAGGCCGGCATGTCCGTGTAGCCATCGAGCAGATCGGGCCTGCCGTATTCCCGCGCCTGGACATAGACCCTCAGCGTGACGGGCCAGTGCTGCGCCGCGCCGCCGTCGGCGTGATGCAGGCCCAGCTGCAGCGTCGGTGCCGCGCCGAAGGTCAGCCGTGGCGCTTGGATCGCGCCCAGCATGCCGGGCAGGCGAAAGGCTTCGACGGCGAATTGCGCCGTGTCGTGGTCGGTAACGTTCGACGACGAACCCTCGCCGAGCTTCAGAACCACCCCGTAGCTACCCAAGGGCGCGTCACTGGGCAGCTCTAAGCGGGAGAGGCCTTCGCCGCGCGCGCTCTCCTGCAGCGGGACGGTCCATGTCTTGCGCGAACCGACATGAACAATCGTCGCGCTGCGGGGAAGCTCGCCTGCGGCCAGCCCGGCCTCGGTCTCCCGACGCACCACGTGCCGCATCGACACCGTCTCGCCCGGCTTGAACAGGCTGCGGTCCAGCACGGTATGCGCCCGGATGAACGAGCTGTCCCAGGTTCGGTGGACGCCGTAGCTGGCGGCGTCGAGCAGGCTCGTCCAGCGGCTGCTGGCGACCGAGACATCCCGCTCGCCGTCGGGCCAGGTGTGCCGGGCGATGACCGTCACGCCGGCACCGAGGAGGTCGTTGCAACGGGCGAGCGCGCTGCGGTCGATGGACGCCAGGCCGTCCGCATCGCTGCGGCCCTGCCACACGAGCTTGCCGCGGCAGTCATAGGCCCTGAGGTCCACCGCAGCGACCGGGGCGCCGCCGTCCAGCTGCGTCACCCACACGGCGCTGTTGGTCTCGGCAACCTTCAAGTGCACGGCCAGCCGCGTCAGCAACACAGCCACACTTTCGTACACGGGGTTGGCCCCGCCCTGCACAGCGAACGCCTGCAGTTCAAGCAGGTGCAGGCCCGCGCCCCTGAGCGCCACCCGCCCACGGCGGGCCTCGGGAGCGGCCGCAGCCTCCACGGCCTGCAGCGGGATGGCGGCAGCGTCGCCCAACAGGGGCGGAGCGACCTCCCAGCGCGGGCGCCAGGCGTCGGGCATCGAGAAGTAGTGGTGCGGGCCCTCACCGGCGCCGAGCAGCCCCATCCACCGCAGGATGAGCTGGTCTGCCGCCTCGTCGCCGTCGCCGGCCCCGATGAGTTTTTCGCGGATGACCGGCTGCGTGGCCGCCCCCTGGAGGAAGACCGGCACCATGTTGTCGGCCTGAAGCGGCCGGATCGACACCGTCGGCACCGGAAGGTACGCCAGCCCCAGCGCGAGCAGCGTCTTGATGCTGGCGGGCCGGCGGTCACGCGCCAGCTTGCGGCCCGCGTCGTCCACGAAGTCCTGCGCCGGCCAGCGGATCCGGTACTCGGCCCGGGGCTGGAAACCGCCTTCGAAAGTGACCGTGCTGCTGGCGCCGGAAGTCAGCGTGGCTGGCTGGACCGTCACCGTGCCGGGGCGCAAGCCCTGCCCCACGTCCAGCTTGATCTCGCGAAGCAGGGCTTCAGGCATCGCCGCGTTGAACTCCAGGGCGATGGGGAAGTTGGCGGCACAGTCGCCGTCGGGCTGCAGGCGGCTGCACGCCACGGTCACGGCCGGCAGCGCGCGAGCTGTGAATGTCAGCTCATGGGGCTTCAAGGTCGGGCGCACCAGCCGCAGCGTGACGGGCCTCCCGGGCGCCAGCGCAAAGGGGCAGCGCACCGCCTCCAGGCGGTCGGGCTCCTCCCACATCCAGCTGGCCTGCTTCTTCAGCCCGTCGCGAACCTCGGTCGGCAGGTGGAGGGCCGGCGCCTCGGGCTGGCCCGGCGCCTCGCAGCGAACGTCGGTCGGGGTGCTGCCCAGGGGATGGGTGTAGCGCAGCAGAAAGACCTGGTCCTCCGCGACCCAGGCCGCGCCGTGGTGGGGAACAACGTTCGCGACGTAGCGCTTCATCTCATCGGTCAACGCCGGCAGCTGGAAGCGGAACGCCAGCGGCTCGCCCACGGCATGCCCGGCCAGGGACTTCAGCGCGGGCTTGACACGGAACTCGCAGGCCCGGCCGTCGCGCGCCTGGTCCTTCAGATCCATCACCCAAGTGCGGTCATCCACCCAGTGCGCATCGCCGGCCAGCCCGCAGTCCACCTCGAACGGCCCCGGCGCGGCCACCTTGCCCATGGGCACCATCGGCTCGCTGAAGGTGGCCCTGACCTGCTCCGCACCCGGTACCTGCCCCTGCGGGCTGAAGGCGAGCACCCGCGCGGCGGGCTCCGCCGCGCTGGCGAGCAGCGGGGTCATGGCCAGCACGCAGGCGGCGAGCATCCGTGCGGAAAAAGGCAGTGCTGCCGGGGCGTGAGGCATGCCGTGTCTCCCTATGGTTAGTTATTGGCGGCAATTGTGGGGGCCCTACCGATGCGCCACGGCGTGCTGCTGGCATGCGTTGGGGGTTCACTGCGTTCACCCAAACCTACCGGGCTATCCAGGTAGAGTCCGCCCCACCGCTGCGATGCTGGAACCGATTCCACCCCGGCCGCAATGCGCCTTTCGCCATGAAATCAATGCATGCCTCCCTCGTGGCCACGGCCGTAGCGCTGGCCCTCTGCGCCGCCGCGCGGCCCCTGCTCGCCGCCGATGCCCAGCCCTGGACGGACAAGGCCAAGAGCGCCGCGCAGCGCACCGAGTTGCTGCTCAAGGCGATGACGCTGGATGAGAAGCTGCTGCTGGTGTTCGGCTACGCCTCGGGCGATCAGCTGGCGCAGGTGGACAGCAGCGTGATCCCCGGCGTCAACACCAAGGAGGTCATCGCCACGGTGATCCCCGGCTCGGCCGGCTACATCCCCGGCATCGAGCACTTGGGGCTACCGGCCCAGCACCAGGCCGACGCGTCCATCGGCGTGCGCAATCCCAACCTGGAGCGCACCTCACTGCCCTCGTCGCTGGCCACGGCCGCCAGCTGGGACCCGCGTGTGGCCGAGGCCGGCGGCAAGATGATCGGGCGGGAGGCCCGGCTGTCGGGCTTCAACGTCATGCTGGCGGGCGGCGTCAACCTCGCGCGAGAACCGCAGAACGGCCGCAACTTCGAGTACACCGGCGAGGACCCGCTGCTCGCCGCCGACATGGCCGCCGGGCTGATCCGCGGCGTGCAGGCCAACCACATCATTTCGACGATCAAGCATTACCTGATCAACGCGCAGGAGACCGGCCGCAACATCGTCAGCGCGCAGATTGGCGAGTCCGCGCTGCGCATGAGCGACGCGCTGGCCTTCGAGCTCGCCATCGAGAAGTCCAGCCCCGGCTCCGTGATGTGCTCCTACAACCGCATCAACGATGTCTACGCCTGCCAGAACGCCTTCTGGCAGAACAAGGTGCTCAAGGGCGACTGGGGCTACCCGGGCTACGTGATGTCGGACTGGGGTGCCGTGCATTCGACCGTGCTCGCTGCGACCGCCGGGCTTGACCAGCAGTCCGGCTTCCCCTTCGACAAGGCGCCTTACTTTGCCAAGCCGCTGAAGGAGGCCGTCGAGGACGGCTCGGTGCCGCGGTCGCGCATCGACGACATGGCCCGGCGCATCCTCTGGGCGATGTTCGACAAGGGCGTGATGGACCACCCGCTCAAGCCAGGCCCCATCGACTTTGCCGCCCACGCGCAGGTCTCGCAGGCCGCTGCGGAGCAGTCGCTGGTGCTGCTGAAGAACGAGGCCGGCCTGCTGCCGCTGGGGGCGCCCAAGCGCGTGGCCCTCATCGGCTCGTACGCCGACAAGGCGGTGCTCGCCGGTGGTGGCTCGGCGTCCGTCACGCCCATCGGCGGCACCGCCGTCACCGGCCTCGGCCCGGGCGGCTGGCTGACCCAGGTGTGGCAGCCCTCATCGCCGATGAAGGCGCTGCAGCGTCTGCGGCCGCAGACGGCATTCACCTTCGACGCGGGCACCAACGTCGAGTCCGCCGGCAAGGCCGCAGCCGCGGCGGACATGGCCATCGTCTTCGTCCACCAATGGACCGCCGAGTCGCTGGACGCGTCGCTGACGCTGGAAGGCAACCAGGACGCCATCGTCAGCGCGGTCGCCAAGGCGAACCCGAACACCGTGGTCGTCGTCGAGAGCGGCGGCGCCATCCTGATGCCCTGGGAGAAGGACGTGAAGGGCATCCTCGCGGCCTTCTACCCGGGCGCGGCCGGCGGCGAGGCCATCGCCCGCATCCTCACCGGCGAGGTGAACCCCTCCGGCCGCCTGCCCATCACCTTCCCTGCGAGCACGGATCAGCTGGTGCGCCGGCAGATCGGCGGCAAGTCGGACGGCCCGCTGTTCACGGTCCGCTACACCGAGGGCGCCGCCGTGGGCTACAAGTGGTTTGACCTGCACGGCCACAAGCCGCTGTACGCCTTCGGCCATGGCCTGTCTTACACGAGCTTCGAGCTGGGCGGCCTCAAGGCAGAACAAGCCCAGAAGGCCGGCGGGCAGGTGACCGTCAAGTTCACCATCAAGAACGCCGGCAAGCGCGACGGTGCCTCGGTCGGCCAGGTCTACGTCCGTGCGCCGCAGAGCGCCCAATGGGAAGCGCCCCGCCGCCTCGTCGGCTTCGACAAGCTGGCGCTGAAGCCGGGTCAGACCGGCACGAGCGCGGTCACGGTCGACCCGCGGCTGCTGGCCACCTTTGACGAGTCGACCGGCAACTGGGTGATCGCCCCCGGAACCTATGAAGTGCAGCTCGGCGCGGGCTCGGACGACATCCGTGCCACCGCCCAGCTGGTGCTGGCGGGCCGCAGGTTCACGTCGGCGCAGCTTCGTCACCAGGCGCGATAGCCCATGGACGCCCGCTTGCAAGCTCCGGAGACCGCCGCCCAGTGTGCAGCCCAGGAAGCCGCACTCGTGCTCGACCGCCTGACGGCGGCTGACGCCATGGCGATCGGGCAACTCATCCTCGCGCTGGCGCTGGAACGGTTTGCGGCCCGGCCCGTGGCCATTCACCTGGAGACCGACGACCATCCTCTGTTCGTCTATTTCATGGATGGCACGGGCGCAGGCAACGCGGACTGGATCACCAAGAAGAAGAACGTCGTTCGCCGGTTTGGCCACAGTTCATGGCGGGTTCGGCTGGAGTTCCTCGAACGCCAGGCCAATTTCCATGCGGAAACCGGCCTCGACCCCACCCTCTTCCAGGCCGAAGGCGGCGCCTTGCCCCTGGCGGTGCACGGCAAGGGCCGAGTGGGGACCTTGATCGTTTCGGGCCTCGACGGGTGGGAAGACCATGCGCTTGCGGCAGGTGGACTGGCGCTTTGGAACAGCCGGTAGGGAGCAACAGCCTCGCAAGTTGCTGTTAGCGTTGGGATTCACTGCATTCGCCCTTTCCGACCGGGCTCGAAGCCGGATTGCGCCGAATCGCGACATGACAATCCCGTCCATGGACATGCAGCGACCACCGGCTGAAATTCATTGGCGACAGGCCATTGAGGCAGGTGAGCTTGGCGTGTGGGACCTCCGCCTTGACCTTGAGACCGTTCACCATTCACCCCAGTGGAAACAGCAGCTCGGTTATCCCGAACCGTACAGCGCCGATAGCACCCACTTCTGGCGCTGCAGGGTCCATCCTGCCGACCTTGAAGGCATGCTTGCAGCCATGAGCGCGCACGCCCGGGGCAGCCAGCCCAGCTACGAGGCCAGATTCCGCCTGCGCAGCAATGGCTCGGGGTATCGCGTCGTCCATTCGCGCGGCCGGGTCATCGAGCGCAACGCCGAGGGCCGGGCGGTGCGCATGGTCGGGACCATGATTGACCTGACCGAACGCCCATTCACGCCCCAGGGCGGGTTGGCAGACGGCGACCGCGGCTTGATGGAGGGTTTGCCGCTGGTGCTGCCGTTTCACCTGCTGCTGAGCGTCGACCGGTCAGGTATCGACAGCGCCGATGCAGAGCGCGCTGCGCTCGCGCTTGAGCGGGATCGGGTGCTCGGCATGGTTGAAGACCTGCTGCAGGCATCCATGGCGCAACTTGAGAGCCTGCGCACTGTGTAGAGACGCGCCTGGCAAGGCCGCTCAGCGCAAGCGAGCATCCAGCCAGCTGAGCACGCGCAAGTCCTGGAAGTAGCTGCAGTGATGCGTCGTCGCGCTGTCGACGACGAGATCGTTGGGCTGGTCGAAGATCAGGTCGGCGCCGCAATCAGGCACCCATCGGCGTGCGTCACCCTCATCGCGACGACGAGCGCACTCTTCGCGTTGGAAGGCGGACCGCGAAACCCCTCAGTTCTGAATCGACAACTGATCGCCCAGATAACCGATCACTCGCTCATCGCGGAAGTAGTTGGTGTGATGTGTGGTCGGGCCCACGCCGAGGGCTTCGAAAGTGATGTTGCCGCCCTCGCCGAGGCGAAACATCGAGTCCACGTCCACCACCAGGTCGTTGGGGCCGGGGAACACCATGTCGGCCGCACCGTACTTGACCTGGTCGCCGATGTGGCTGAAGCGCCGCCAGAACTTCCAGATCGGCTGGGCGCTCTCGTCGGGCTGGAAAGACGCGCCGATGCCGGACATCTGGGGGCTGCTGAGCCAGGGCGCGGCAAACAATTGCCGCACATCGTTGTTGTTCTTGACCAGCTGCTGCGTCGCGAGGCCCGGCACCAGGCCCACCGCCGCGTCGACGATGGGCGTGGTGCTGCCCAGATGCAGCACCTTGCCGAAGATCTTGGCCAGCAGCGAAACGCCCTCGGCAAAGGGCACGATGCCCGTCGCATGCTTGCTGAGCGTCGACACGGCATCGGCATAGCTGGCGATCATGTCGAGGGCTGCACGAAGCTTGTCCGGCGCGGCCAGGCTGGTGCCCACCAGCGGCGACGCCACGAAGATCACCCGCTCCACCGGCACGGCGCGCAGCCGCATCAGCCAGCCCACGACCAGGCCGCCCCGGCTGTGGCAGACCACGTCGATGGGCGCGCTGACGTCCTGCAGGGCACTGTGCAGATCCAGGGCGTTGGACCAGGCCGCCACGGACAGCGTGGCGTGGCCAAAGGCCAGGATGGCGCTGTACTTCTGCTGCCAGCCGGCGAGCAGTTTCTTGCCGGCGTCGGTGGCCTGCAGCTCGTCGAACCACATCTGCGACTTGCTGAAGGTGCCATGCACCAGCAGCAGCACGCGGCCCTTGTCTATCCTGGGCTGGGCGTCGTTCACCAGGCGGCCGTCCTGCCAGCGCTGCATGCCCTTGTCGGGCGTCAACCAGTCATCGGCCGCGATCAGCTTGTCGGTGACCGCATTGGCCCCGAAGTCGTTGAAGCGAAAGCTCTGCACCACATCGTCCGGCGCCACGCGAATCGACCGGTAGGAGCGCCGCCCCGTGCCGCCGGGCGTGGTCGGCGGCGAATAGACCCAGCGCAGCAGGCCGTCCTCGTCGCGCACCAGCTCGACCTTGGCGCGGCCATCGGCGTCGCGCGCCGCGGCGCGCCGGCGGCGCTGGCCGATGGGCAGGGTGCTGACCTCGGTCGGCTCCTCTTCGAGCACCAGACGGGCGCTCACGTCGGCCCAAAGTTGGTTACCGCTCATGGCCTCTCCTCCACGATGGGCAGGGGCGTGATGCCGCTCATGCGCGCCGTCACGACGTCCAGCACCGAATGGAAGTCCTCCGCTTCGGACAGCGCATCGATGCCCGCCTCCACCGCCTCCACGAAACCGCAGTGCTCGGTCAGCCGCACCGTCTCGATGGGCACCAGGCGCCGCGCGCGGATCAGCTGCCTGACCTCGCGGTAGGGGGCATTGCCGATCGCCTGCCAGGCATAGCGCTGCAGGCTGGCGGAGGAGTTGCGATCCGCGGCGCCGGCCATGGCGCCATGCGCGCCATCGCCGCTGACCGCCAGATAGTCGGCCTGGAAGCTGTTGTGCCGCCAATAGCCCGGCAGCGCATGGCCGTTGAGCAGGAAGATGACCGGGTAGACGTCGATCAGCTCCAGGCAGGCGGCAAACAGCAGGGCCAGGTCGATGCAGGTGCCGGCCCGCGCACCGAGGATGGTGCTGGGCGTGCGCAGGCGCTGCGAATCGAGTTTGCTGCTGTACGACGGCGGCGGGTTGATATAGCCGAGCCGCCACTCATGCAGCAGGGCGGCCCAGATCGCCTGCACCTGCAGATCGACCTCGCGCAGCTGCTCTTCGTCGGTGCTCGGCGCGGCCTGATAGCCCTCGAAACCGGCGCTGGGGTTGTCGCGCAGGATGCGCACATAGCGCTGTGCCAGTTCCACCGCGCTGACGACGGCCGGATCGCGCGGCAGCACGAAGGAGGGCAGCCACTGGCCGTCCTTGTCGTTGTCGCGCCACTGGTCCACCGGCAGCAGGCGCAGGCGATGGCTGTCGCGCGTCAGCACCTTGTCGTTGTGGCTGAGCTGGACCATCAAGGTGCTGTTGACCGCTTCCTGCAGCGAACGCATCAGCGCAGCCGTCAGCGGCACGTGCACCTCGTTGCTCAGGTCGAAGCGCGTCTCGCCGGCCACGAAGCGCTTGCGCCAGCGCGCCTGTTCGGGCCCGAGCTGCAGCTCCACGTCGACGCTCAAGCCATCCTCGGGACTGGCGTTGCCGCGCTCCACGACGATCTCGCTGAACAGGCGCCCGTTGTTGTGCAGTACCGCGTAGTTGAGCTCCTTCTCGGGCTTGGCCAGCAGGCGCGGCGGCGTGTCGGCATCGCGCAGTTCAGCCGCGGCGGGTTCGCCCAGCGTGAATGCAGCCTCGTTCAGCGGCGCGCCCATCCACAGCGTGACGCCGGTGGCGCGCGTGGCTCTGGGCTCCTTGCGCGCGCGCAACCAGGCGCTCTCGAAGGCCAGCGGCAGGTTCCACACGGCCTGGTCGAGCTGGCCGTAGACCAGCTCGAAGAAGAAGTCCGCCAGCTGGTCCTCGACCGCGTCCTGGAAGCCCACGGCCGACAGGGCCGCGCGCTCGGCCACGATGAGGGCCGCCGTGCGCGCGGCCGAGTTTTCGAGGCTGAGGGAGACGAAATAGGCGCAGTGCTCGCCCCCCGCCCCCAGCGCCTCGGCCAGCCGCTGCGCACCGACGACGGCCGCGCCGCCGCTCTCGCCGGCCAGCAGCATGCCGTCGGGCACGCTGGCCTCCTTGGCCAGCACGTCGTCCAGCTGCATCGGGCCGAATTCGGCCTCCACAACTTCGCCGTTCGGCACCAGGTCGCGCAAGGCCTTCAGGCCGGCCAGATTGTCAAAGCCACTCAGATGGATGAGGTCGGGCTGGTGCGCCTTCACGACGTCGTGCAGTTGTTGCCAGCTCGGGTCTTTCAACTCCATCAGCTGGATGTCGCCCAGCGCGCGTTTGAGCCGCTTGGTTTCCGCGCTGAAATCCCAGGTCTGCCGCAAGCCGCCAGGTGCGCTCTGCACATAGAGCAGGCTGCGCTGCCCGGGCTTTTTCCACCGGGCCGGGGCCTTGGGCACCACTTCACGCATCACGGTGACGCGGTGGTTGTCCACATTGCGATAACGCCGCGTGGCCTTGGCCAGCAGATATTCCCAGGGAAAGATGCGGCCCTGCCAGCCCTCGCGTTCCGACGCGTAAGGCATGCGCACGACGACGCGCGGCGCGCGGGCAAGCGCCTCCAGGTCGGCGTCCTTCAGGCCAAAGCCCTTCAGCGTGCGGTTGGCCTGCTCCTCACGGCTGTTGCTGGCGTCACTCGAACTGAGCCAGCGTTCGCGTGCCCGCAGCACATAGGTCCAGCGCATGGCTTCGGTGTCGAGCCGGCACACGGGCACGCCCTCCTCGGGCTGGCCGCCCAAGGCGATCGTGCGGCCCGGAATGACCAAAGAGATCCGGGCCAGAACAGGATCAGTGCCTGCAGTCTTCGACATCACGCCTCCCAACATAGAGCCCCCAGACCTGTCACTACGCGACAGGCCCCCCAAGGGGGTCAAGCAAACTCGGGAGCGGCCCGTCGTTTGCTTGAGAGAGGCGTCATCCTATGTCGCCGGGCTGCGCCTCAGCGCCCTGATTTCTGGTTCAGACCAGCCCGAGGCTCTCTTCCAGACCCAGGTGGACGTTCATGCTCTGCACGGCCGCGCCGCTGGCGCCCTTGCCGAGGTTGTCCAGGCGGCTCATCAGCAGCACCTGGGTGTCGGAGGCGAATACGAAGAGGTCGACGCGATTGGTGTCGTTGCAGGCCTGCACGTCGAAGAAGCCGGCATCCAGCGCGGCCGCGTCGCGCAGCGGCTTCACGTTGATGAAACGCTCGCCCTGGAAGTGGGCGGCCAGCGCGGCATGGACCTGCTCAGGCGTCGTGCCGGCCTTGAGCTGGCTCAGGTGCAGCGGCACACTGACGGCCAGGCCCTTGTAGAAGCTGCTGACGATGGGCTGGAAGACCGGCGGCGTCGCCAGCCCCGTGTGGGCAGCCATCTCCGGCAGATGCTTGTGCTTGAGACCCAGGCCATAGGGCCGCGGCGCCTGCAGGTGGGCCGGCAAGGGCTGCTGCTCGTACTCGGCAATCATGCTCTTGCCGCCGCCCGAGTAGCCGGTGATGGACGTGGCGCTGATGGCGGCGTCCTTGGACAACAGGCCGGCATCCACCAGCGGGCGCACCAACAGGATGAAGGCGCTGGAATGGCAGCCCGGGTTGGAGATGCGCTTGCTGGCCTGGATGGCGCCACGCTGGCCCCTGGCCAGCTCCGGCAGGCCGAAGGCCCAGCCGGGCGCCGTGCGGTGGGCCGTGCTGGCGTCGATGAGGCAGGTACGGTCGTTGTTGACCATGAAGGCGGCCTCGCGCGAGGCTGCGTCGGGCAGGCACAGGAAGGCCACATCGGCGGCGTTCAGCAAACGCGAACGCTCGGCCGGGTCCTTGCGCTTGTCGGCGGCTATCTTCAGCACCTCGATGTCGCTGCGGGCCGCGAGGTACTCGTGAATCCGCAAACCCGTGGTGCCTTCCTGGCCATCCACAAACACCTTGAACGTCATCGCCGCTGCTCCAACCGCTGAAAATCGAACTGTGCAGGATAAGGGCAAACCATGAAATCTGAGCGTGTACTGCTTCTCCCGGGCTGGCAAAACTCGGGCCCGGACCACTGGCAAAGCCGCTGGGAGCGGCTGCATGGCGACGAGCGCGTCGAGCAGCACGACTGGGACTGGCCCCGCCGCGGCGACTGGATGGCGCGGCTGGACGAGGTGCTGCTGCAGGACGACGCGCCGGCCCTGCTGGTCGCCCATTCCCTGGGCTGCCAGCTCGTCACCGCCTGGGCCGAGCATTCCCAGCACGTCGGCCGCGTGAAAGGCGCCCTGCTCGTCGCCCCGCCGGACACCGAGCGCGCGGACATGCCGCCCCAGCTGCACAACTGGCGACCCATCCGCCGCCCGCGCCTGCCCTTCCCCAGCATCACCGTCATCAGCAGCGACGACCCCTTTGGCGCCGCCGAGCGCAGCACGCAGATGGCGGCCGACTGGGGCAGCAGTGTCGTCATCGCCGGGCCGCGGGGTCATCTGAACGCCGAATCGGGCCTGGGCGACTGGCCCGAGGGTCGCGAGCTGCTGGAAAGCCTCGGCAAGCGCTGGAGCGGCGACGGGCCGCTCCCGAGCCGCTCCGCACCCCCTCGGGGGGCCTGACGCAAAGCGGCAGGTTTGGGGGCGCCCATTCATCGACAATCCGCCCCCATGGTCACGAAGAAACCCAAAGGCCTCGGCCTCGGCCTGGAGGCCCTGCTCGGCCCCAAGGTCAGCGAAGCGCCCGCCACCGACTTGCCCTCCACGCTGAAGCTCGAACAGCTGCAGGCCGGCAAATACCAGCCGCGCACGCGCATGGACGAGGGCTCGCTGTACGAGCTGGCCGAATCGATCAAGGCGCAAGGGATCATGCAACCGATCCTCGTGCGCCCGATCTCACCGAACGGGAGCGCGACCTACGAGATCATTGCCGGCGAGCGGCGCTTCCGTGCGGCAAAACTTGCCGGCCTGCGCGAGGTGCCGGTGCTCGTCAAGGCGGTGCCCGACGAATCGGCCGCCGCGATGGCGCTGATCGAGAACATCCAGCGCGAAGACCTCAACCCGCTCGAGGAAGCGCAGGGCCTGAAACGACTCACCGACGAGTTCGGCCTGACACATGAGCAGGCGGCCCAGGCGGTCGGTCGTTCGCGGAGCGCGGCCAGCAATCTGCTGCGTCTGTTGAACCTTAGCGCGCCGGTGCAGAACATGCTGATGGCGGGCGACCTCGACATGGGCCACGCCCGCGCGCTGCTGCCGCTGGATGGCGCCACGCAGATCACCACGGCCAGCGAGATCGCGGCCAAGAAGCTCAGTGTGCGTGAGGCCGAAAAGCTGGTCGCCAGGCACCAGGGCGCCGGCCGCCAGGCGCCGCTGCTGCGCGTGAAGAGCGACAAGAGCCGCGACGTGCTGCGGCTGGAAGAAGAGCTGGCCGACGCTTTGGGCGCGACCGTCGAGGTGCGCGTGAAGAAGGCAACGAAGCGTGGTGCTCAGAGCGGCGAACTGGCCATCCATTTCGACTCGCTCGACGCCCTGTCCGGCATCCTCGACAAGCTGCGCGGCGCCTGAGCAACGCAGGCTGCGATGCAATGCGGCGGCGTCTGACAAGACGCTGCCGGCAGGCGCTCAACACTAGGTGCGCAGTAACGATGCCCGCGTGGTCCAACAAGGATGGTGATGCATCCGTGACGCGCGCCACTCTCGCTACAGTTCTTCACCGACAGCTTTGTCTGCGGCCCGCCACAAGCCCCCCGGGTTCGTGTGGTTTGCCCGAAAAGTGCCAGGTCTTGCCCAAACTGCGGGCGTATGCTGGCCCGGCACCCTGTCAACGGAAAACTGCGTTGGTTTGTTGGTGGTCGTGTTGATGGGCAGATAGCGGCTTATTCTTGAGATTGACGAGCGGTCGGCGGCGCCAAGCTGCTGATCAAGCGAGTGGAGAGTTCTGATGACGCCTTGCAGTTGAGGCGCGATCAGAACCCCCCAGTCCCTCGGGCACGGATCGTGCCTGCGGCCCTGTGGAGTTCAAACCGCAGGAGGTCGGCATGGACGTCATCAGCCATTTCGCAGCGCGCTTCGAGCGCAGCAAGGTCGAGGAGCTCTCGCTGGAGGACTACCTCGCAGAGTGCAAGAAAAACCCACTGGCCTACGCCACGGCTGCCGAGCGCATGCTGCAGGCCATCGGCGAGCCGCAGATGCTCGACACGCGCAACGACCAGCGGCTGTCGCGCCTGTTCGCCAACAAGACCATCAAGATCTACCCGGCCTTCGCCGAGTTCTATGGCCTGGAAGAGGCCATCGAGCAGGTCGTCTCCTATTTCCGCCATGCCGCGCAAGGGCTGGAAGAGAAGAAGCAGATCCTCTACCTGCTCGGGCCCGTCGGCGGCGGCAAGAGTTCCATCGCCGAGCGGCTCAAGCAGTTGATGGAGCATGTGCCCTTCTACGCGCTGGCCGGCTCGCCGGTGAATGAGTCGCCCCTCGGCCTCTTCGACCTCATCGAGGACGGCCCGCTGCTGGAGCGCGACTACGGCATCCCGCGCCGCTACCTGAACCGTGTCCTCAGCCCCTGGGCCGTCAAGCGCCTGGACGAGTTCGGCGGCGACATCCGCAAGTTCAAGGTCGTCAAGCGCTTCCCCAGCGTGCTCAAGCAGCTCGGCGTGGCCAAGACAGAGCCGGGCGACGAGAACAACCAGGACATCAGCTCGCTGGTCGGCAAGGTCGACATCCGCAAGCTCGAAACCTATGCCCAGGATGACCCCGACGCCTACAGCTACAGCGGCGGCCTGTGCCTGGCCAACCAGGGCCTGCTGGAGTTCGTCGAAATGTTCAAGGCGCCCATCAAGGTGCTGCACCCGCTGCTGACCGCCACGCAGGAAAGCAACTACAAGGGCACCGAGGGCTTCGGCGCCATCCCCTTCGACGGCATCGTGCTGGCGCACAGCAACGAGAGCGAGTGGAAGACCTTCCGCAACAACAAGAACAACGAGGCCTTCCTCGACCGCGTCTACATCGTCAAGGTGCCCTACTGCCTGCGCGTCAGCGAGGAGGTCAAGATCTACGAGAAGCTGATCCGCGGCTCGTCGCTGTCCGAGGCCAAGTGCGCACCGGGCACGCTGAAGATGATGAGCCAGTTCGCCGTGCTCACGCGCCTGAAGGAGCCGGAGAACTCGTCGCTGTATTCCAAGATGCAGATCTACGACGGCGAGAACCTCAAGGACACCGACCCGCGCGCCAAGAGCTACCAGGAGTACCGCGATTACGCCGGCGTTGACGAAGGCATGAGCGGCATCAGCACGCGCTTCGCCTACAAGATCCTGTCCAAGGTCTTCAACTTCGACTCGGCCGAGGTGGCGGCCAACCCGGTGCACCTGATGTATGTGCTGGAGCAGCAGATCGAGCGCGAGCAGTTCCCCAAGGAGCTGGAAGAGAAATACGTCAGCTACATCAAGGAACAGCTGTCGCCGCGCTATGCCGAGTTCATCGGCAAGGAAATCCAGACCGCCTATCTGGAGAGCTACAGCGAGTACGGCCAGAACATCTTCGACCGCTACGTGACCTATGCCGACTACTGGATCCAGGACCAGGAGTACCGCGACACCGACACCGGCGAGGTCTTCGACCGCGCGTCGCTGAACGCCGAGCTCGAGAAGATCGAGAAGCCGGCCGGCATCTCCAACCCCAAGGACTTCCGCAACGAGATCGTCAACTTCGTGCTGCGTGCGCGCGCCAACAACGCGGGCAAGAACCCGCTGTGGACGAGCTACGAGAAGCTGCGCACCGTCATCGAGAAGAAGATGTTCTCCAACACCGAGGAGTTGCTGCCTGTCATCAGCTTCAACGCCAAGGCCAGCGCCGAGGACGCCAAGAAGCACGAGAACTTCGTGCAGCGCATGGTGGACAAGGGCTACACGGCCAAGCAGGTGCGGCTGTTGTGCGAGTGGTACTTGAGGGTGCGCAAGAGTTCCTGAACGCAACCGGCCACTGCTGATGTCGCTTCAACAGATCATCGACCGGCGCCTCTCCGGCAAGAACAAGTCGATCGGCAACCGCGAGCGCTTCTTGCGTCGCCATAAGGAGCAGATCCGCGAGGCGGTGAAACGCGCGGTCGATGGCCGTGGCATCCGCGACATGGAGCGCGGCGAGGATGTGCACATCCCCAAGAAGGACCTGAGCGAGCCCGTCTTCGGCCATGGCGACGGCGGCGTGCGCGAGGTTGTGCGGCCAGGCAACCAGGAGTATGTGAAGGGCGACCGCATTGCCAAGCCCAAGGGTGGGCAGGGCGGTGGCGGCGGAGGCGGCGAGGCCAGCGACACTGGCGAGGGTGAGGACGACTTCGTCTTCCACCTCAGCAAGGAAGAGTTCATGCAGGTCTTCTTCGAGGACCTGGCCCTGCCCAATCTTGCCCGCACGACGCTGGCCGACACGCCCGAGTGGCGCAGCCAGCGCGCCGGCTTCGTCTCCGACGGCACGCCCACCAATCTGCACGTCGTACGCTCGATGCGCGGCGCCCTGGGCCGGCGCATCGCGCTGGGCATGGACAAGCGCCGCGAGCTGCACGAACTCGAGGCCCGCGAGCAGGAGCTGCTGAAGGAAGACCGCCCCGAAACGCCGCGACTGCTGCTCGAAACCCGTGAGCGCATCCAGCATCTGCGCGAGCGCCTCAAGGCCATCCCCTTCCTCGACCCCATCGACCTGCGCTTCCGTGCCCGCGTGCGCATCCCGGTGCCGACGACGCGCGCCGTCATGTTCTGCCTGATGGACGTGTCCGGCTCCATGGACGAAGGCCGCAAGGACCTGGCCAAGCGCTTCTTCATCCTGCTCTATCTCTTTCTGACGCGGCACTACGAGAAGATCGACGTCGTCTTCATCCGCCACCACACGCAGGCGCAGGAGGTCGACGAGCAGAACTTCTTTCATGCGACAGAGACCGGCGGCACCGTGGTCTCCAGCGCCCTGGTGCTGATGGAGCAGATCATCAAGGAGCGCTACTCGCCGACCGAGTGGAATATCTACGGCGCCCAGGCCAGCGACGGCGACAACTGGCACCACGACAGCGGCCGCTGCCGCGAGCTGCTGGCCGACAAGATCCTGCCGCTGTGCCGCTACTTCGCCTATGTGCAGGTAGCCGAACCCGAACAGAACCTGTGGGAGGAATACCAGAAGCTCAGCGAGGACGCCCGCCACTTCGCCATGCGCAAGGCCGTCGAGGCCTCGCAGATCTACCCCGTCTTCCGTGAGCTGTTCAAGAAGGAAGGGGCCTCCACATGAGGACCGAGCGCCGGGCCGCTCCCAAGCCGGGCCACATCCCCTCGGGGGCTGAGGCCGGACTCGGTGAGTCCTGTGGACTCGCCGTGCCTACCGAAGAACCGCAGCGCAAGCTGCGGCGCGGCCTGCAAGGCCGGCCGACGTACTCGTTGGACGAGGGGCTGACATGAGCAGTAAAGAGGACCGCCGTCACCACGAGCGCCCGGCCAACCCGCCGGCCGGCATGCCCGACCGCCGCCAGCACCTGCCGCTGCGGCGCATGAAGCCGCTGTTGCGCAGACCCAGCCAGCCCCTGCCCTCGCCCAATGACTGGAGCTTCGATCTCATCGACGAGTACCACACCGTCATCAAGAACACCGCCGAGCGCTTCGGCCTGGACACCTATGCCAACCAGCTCGAGGTCATCACCGCCGAGCAGATGATGGACGCCTATGCCTCCGTCGGCATGCCGGTCAACTACCGGCACTGGAGCTACGGCAAGGAGTTCATCAGCACCGAGCGCAACTACAAGCGCGGCCAGATGGGCCTGGCCTACGAGATCGTCATCAACTCCGACCCCTGCATCGCCTACCTGATGGAGGAGAACACGCTGGCCATGCAGGCCCTGGTCATCGCCCACGCCTGCTACGGCCACAACAGCTTCTTCAAGGGGAACTACCTGTTCCGCATGTGGACGGACGCCTCGTCCATCATCGACTACCTCGTCTACGCCAAGAACTACGTCGCCGACTGCGAGGAGCGCTACGGCGTCGATGCCGTCGAAACCCTGCTCGACTCCTGCCACGCGCTGATGAACCACGGCGTGGACCGCTACCGCCGCCCGGCCAAGCTGTCGCTGGCCGAAGAGCGCGCGCGGCTGAAGGACCGCGAGCAGCACGCGCAGTCGCAGATCAACGACCTGTGGCGCACCCTGCCCAAGAAGGCCGACCGCCCCGACGAAGCCGCCGAGAGCCGCCGCTTCCCCGACGAGCCGCAGGAGAACCTGCTGTACTTCATCGAGAAGAACGCGCCGCTGCTGGACCCCTGGCAGCGCGAGGTCGTGCGCATCGTGCGCAAGATCGCGCAGTACTTCTACCCGCAGCGCCAGACGCAGGTGATGAACGAAGGCTGGGCCACCTTCTGGCACCACCGCCTGCTCAACCAGATGTACGACGACGGCTACTTGAGCGACGGCATGATGATCGAGTGGCTCAAGTCCCACACCAACGTCGTCTACCAGCATCCCAACGCCAACCTCAACCCGTATGCGTTGGGCTTCGCGATGTACACCGACATCAAGCGCATCTGCGAGAACCCGACGGATGAAGACCGCGACTGGTTCCCCGACATCGCCGGCAGTGACTGGCTGCCCACGCTCGACCACGCGATGCGCAACTTCAAGGACGAGAGCTTCATCGGCCAGTACCTGAGCCCGAAGATCATGCGCGACTTCCGCCTCTTCTCCATCATCGACGACGAGGCCAAGAGCGAGTACGAGATCTCCGCCATCCACGACGAAGGCGGCTACCGCCACGTGCGCCAGGCGCTGGCGCGCCAGTACGACCTGTCCACCCGCGAGCCCAACATCCAGGTCTGGAACGTCAACCTGCGCGGCGACCGCTCGCTGACGCTGCGCCACGTGCAGCACCTGAACCGCCCGCTGCACGACAGCGCCCAGGAAGTGCTCAAGCATGTCGGCCGCCTCTGGGGCTTTGGCGTGCAGCTGGAAAGCGTCAACACGCGCGGCGACGTGACCAAGCGCTGGAGCGTGCCGGCTCAGGTGGGCTGAGGGCTGAGGGCTGATACTCGCCGGCATGTTCCGGCTGCTCCTGTCTGCTGCCCTTGTCGCCACCGCGGCCTGGCCCGCCCATGCCGCCGGACTGACCGAGCGCCAGGCCTGCCTGAAGCTGATCGGCACCGCCCGTGCCCTGCACCTGGCTGGCCCCAACAAGCGCGGCGACTACCGCTGCAAGCGCCACCCCACCGACGCCGACTTCGTCTTCACGCTGCGCTTCGACGGCCCCAAGGAGCCCAAGGACGCCAGCCATCTGCTGGGCCATTACGCCGTCGACAGGGCCACGCGCGAGGTCTACCAGTGGGATCTCACCACCGGCCAGCGCGGCGCGCCCCTCGTGCCGCCGAAAAGCAAGCGCTAACCTTCGTAGGTCCTGATCTCGATCAGGTGCTTGTTGGGATCGTTGAAATAGAGCGTCGGCCCCGGCCCACGCGCACCCACCTCGCTGCCCGGCCCCGTGTTCGTACCCACGGAATCAAAGGTCGGCCCATAGCCCAGGCCCGCCGCCTTGATGCGCTCGAAGATGGTCTCGAACTCGGCGCGGGTCACTGCAAAGGCGTAGTGCTCGAAGCCCGGCGTGCCCCAGGGGGCGAGCTGCAGCTGACAGTCCGGCCCAGCCTTGATGACAGTGAAGGGACCGTCGCGGCCGGCATCGGTGAAGCCCATCACGTCGACGTAGAAGCGCACGCTGGCGTCCAGGTCGTTGACCTTGAGGATCAGGTGGTCGAGCGTGGGCATGCGGTCTCCCCGTATCAGCGAGCGCGCTCCAGGGCGACCTTGATGCCCAGCCCCACCAGCGCAGCGCCCGCGAGCTGCTGGAAGCGCTGGAAGATGCGCGGCTTGGCGAGCAGCCAATGCCTGGCCCTGCCGCCCAGCGCGGCGGTGCACAGGTTGACCGCCGTGCCCGAGACGATGGACACCATGCCCAGCAGGGCCGCCTGCCAGCCGGGATGGCCCAGGGCGGGGTCGATGAACTGCGGCAGGATGGCCAGGAAGAAGATGGCCACTTTGGGATTGAACAGGTTGGACAAAGCGCCCTGGGCAAACGGCGAAGACCAACGGCTGTTCACGGGGCCGGCAGCCACCTCGGTGGGGTGGCGCAGCATCTGCCAGCCCAGCCACACCAGGTAGGCCGCGCCGACCGCCTTGACCACCAGAAATGCCGTGGGAACGGCGGCCAGGAAGGCGGTGAGTCCCAGGGTGGCGGCCGCGACGTGAACCAACGCAGCGCAGGCAATGCCCAGGCACACCTTGGCTCCTGCGGCCGTGCCGCGCGAGACCGCGTTGGAGAGGATGCAGATGACATCCGGCCCTGGAATGAGGGCAAAGCTCATGTTGAGCAGCGTGAAGGCCAGCAGGGTAGGGAGTTCGATCATTTCAGCCCTGACGTGTTTGAGTGTTCACCAACGACAGCCGTCTCGCGAACAGCACGGCCGACACCAGCAACAGCATCAGCCCCGTCGTCGCCTCGGCCCAGATCGTCAGATTGGCCATCAGCGTGTGCTGCGAGCACAGCCCCAGACGATAGTGCAGCAGGCCATCCAGGCCCAGGGCGCCATAAACGCCAAGGGCCAGCAGGCCAAGCGTGGGCAGACCCAGGCGCGTCAGCACCCATGCCAACAGGCCAACGGCGCAAACCGCAAACCAGCACAACCAGACCGTCCCCGGGGTCAGCCATGCCGGCATGCCAGGATAGAAGGCGATGTACTGAGCGTTGTGACTGAAGTGGGCGAGGCTGGCTGCGAAGTAGGCCGCGACGAGCGGCGCGATGCGGGTGATGTGCATGGCATGCGTTGTACAACGCCATGCCGGGCCACGCGGAGAAGACGCGTCAGCGCAGGCCACCGATGTAGCGGGCCGCCGCCACTGCACGCGCACTTACAGGCGTTGGTGCCGCCGGCGGCG
This sequence comes from Roseateles sp. P4_D2, assembly GCF_056401875.1. Taxonomy (NCBI): domain Bacteria; kingdom Pseudomonadati; phylum Pseudomonadota; class Betaproteobacteria; order Burkholderiales; family Sphaerotilaceae; genus Roseateles; species Roseateles sp. P4_D2. The sequence goes on from NZ_JBFUIM010000002.1 coordinate 187,444, forward strand.
GTTTCGGGAAGAGCATGGCTTGCAGCCGCGCGCCCCAATCCGCCACCTCTGGATGCTCGGCCTGCTGGCAGGCCAGGCGGATGATCTCCCGCGCGTAGTCGGCGTTGCGCACCAGCCATTCGACGTCCGTCACGCGACCCATCTTGCGGCGCATCAGCACATGCAGGTGGGCGGCCACGGCCAGCTTCTCGCTGTCGCTGGCCATCACGCCACCTGCTCGCCGTGCTGGCTGAGATCCAGCCCCTGCTGCTCGCGCGCCGCATCCACGCGCAGCCCGCCCAGCAGCAGATAGACCAGCAGCAGGATGCCCGCCGTCATGACCGCGCTGAAAGCCACCGTGGCCAGGACCGCCACGGCCTGCGTGCCCAGCGACCCGGTCACGCCACCCACCCGCGGATCGGCCAACAGACCGGTCAGCAGCGCGCCGACGATGCCGCCCACGCCGTGCACGCCGAACACGTCCAGCGAGTCGTCGGCGCGCAGCCAGCGCTTGAGCCCGGTGGCACCCCAGTAGCAGGCCGCGCCGGCCGTCAGGCCGATGAGCACGGCCGAAGCCGGCGTCACGAAGCCGCAGGCCGGCGTGATGGCCACCAGCCCCGCCACGGCGCCGCTACACAGGCCCAGCAGCGTCGGCGTGCGCCGCGTCACCCATTCAGCCGCCATCCACGACAGCGCAGCCGCCGCGGCACCGAGCTGCGTGTTGAGCATTGCGATGCCGGCCCGTCCATCCGCCGCGCCGGCCGAGCCGCCGTTGAAGCCCATCCAGCCCACCCACAGCAGGCCGGCGCCGGTCATCGTGTAGGCCAGGTTGGCCGGCGTGAGTGCAGCACGGCCGAAGCCCACGCGCGGGCCGAGCATCCACGCGGCCACCAGACCCGCGACCCCGGCGTTGATGTGCACCACCGTGCCGCCGGCAAAGTCCAGCGCACCCAACTGGGCCAGCCAACCCTGCGGCGCCCAAACCCAGTGCGCCACCGGCACGTAGACGAACAGCGACCACAACCCGAGAAAGGCCAGCAGGCTGGCGAAGCGCATGCGCTCGGCTACCGCGCCGATGACCAGGCAGGGCGTGATGACGGCGAAGCTGAGCTGGAACAGCGCGAACACCGCCGCCGGCACGCTGGGCATCAGCGGATGCACGCTGACCAGGCCGGTCGCCTTGTCATGCAGCACATTGCCCAGCCCGGCGCCACCCAGGCCGCCGATCCAGCGCTCCAGCCCGGCCGGCCCCGGCTCGAACGCCAGGCTGTAGCCACAGACGAACCACAGCAGCGTCACCAGCGCGGCGCAGGCCAGCGTCTGGGCCATGACGGCCAGGATGTTCTTCTTGCGCACCATGCCGGCATAGAACAGCGCCAGGCCGGGCAGCGTCATCAGCAGGACCAATGCGGTGGCGCTGAGCAGCCAGGCGGTGTCGCCGGCGTTGATCTGGGCGGCCGGCACCTGCTCGGCGGCCAGTGCGGGCATCGCAAGCAAGCCCGTCAGTGACGCGGCCGATCGGCCCCAGGGGGTGAACCGCGCGGCGGGAAAGCAAGGATGAATGGGCATAGGGATGCGGCGGGTGGTAGCGCCGCATGAATAGCAAGCTCTACGCCAACGCGCCCGCGGCGCCGGCCACGTGGCTCAACCGGCCAACAGCCCGTCGACGAATTCGCGTTGGCCGGTGGGCGTCAAGACCAGTTCGCGCGACGTGTCGCGGCGGCGCAGCCAGCCGCGCGCCAGCAACGCCTCCAGCAAAGCCACGGCCTCGGCGCCCGCGAAATGCTCGCGTCGCTCGGACCAGTCCACGCACGGATAGAGCGCCCGGCCCGCAGCCACGGTCGCCAATTCCAGTCCTTGCGCCTGCAGCGCCGCGCGCGCCGTGTCCGTCAACCGTTCTGCACTGCCCGCCCGCTCCACCCAGCCGCGCGAGCAAAGGACGTCATGCAGCCGCACGCCCAGCTCGCCGGCCAGGTGGCCATAGCAACTGCGCGCATGCCGCAGGCCGCGCATCTCCGGCCGCTGCCAGCGCTTCAAGTCGGCCGCCGGCTCGTCGATGCCATCGCGGCGATCCGCCAAGCGCAGCAGCGCCTCCAGTGCATGCGCCACGTCGCCATCGGCCAGGCCGAAATAGCGATGTCGCCCCTGCGGCCGCACGCGGGCCAGGCCCTCGTCGACGAGCAGCTTCAGGTGGGCCGACATCGTCGCCGCGCCCACGCCGGCATGCGTGGCCAGCTCGCCGGCCGTGTGCAGGCGGCCATCGAGCAGGCGGGCCAACGTCCGTGCTCGCGTCGGGTCGGCGATGGCCGCGGCAATGCGCGCAAGGCGGGGTTCGGCGTTCATCGAGGGACCTGTTCGCGCTCGTTCAGGCCGTAATCGCGCACCACATGCGCCACCCGCAGCCGGTAGTCCTTGAACAGCCCGCCGCGCCCGGCCGCCTGGGCCTCGCGATGCCGCTCCACCTCACGCCAGCCGCGCACCGCCTCCTCGTCGCGCCAGAAGGACAGAGACAAGAGCTTGTCCGGTTGCGTCAGGCTCTGGAAGCGCTCCACCGAGATGAAGCCGTCCATGCGCTCCAGCAGTGGCTTCAGCGCGGCGGCATGGTCGAGGTAGGCCTGGCGGCCCTCGTCGGTGGGCTGGACTTCAAAGATGACGGCGATCATGGCTGCACATCCTCACAGAAAGTGCGCTCCTCGCGCAGGATGAAGCGCTGCTTCTGCGCGAACTCGAAATTGGCCCGCGCCTCGGGGTCGGCCTTGAGGCGGACGCGGTAGGCCTCGTAGTCGGCCAGCGAGTCGAAACCGACCAGGCCCCAGGCCTCGTAGTTCGTGCCCTCGTGCGGCAGCCAGTAGCCCAGCAGCCGGCCGCCCAGGCGCGGAATGATGCGGCCCCAGGCCTGCGCGTACTCGCGGAAGGCCTCGCGCTGGAAGGGGTCGAGCTCGTAGCGGATGAAGCAGGTGACGGGCATGGTGTGTGCTCACGGAGAGTTGAAGGGATGAAGGCAGTGTGGGCGGCTTCATCCCCGCGACGCTTCGCCGTGCAACGAACTGTGTCCCGCCGCCGCGCCAGCGCGGCGGCCGCTATCCTCGCCCGGCATCTCAACCCGCCATCCACCGTGCCCAAACTCGCGCCCCATCCTGCACCTGCTCCCGCGAGCTGGGCGGATTGGCTGCTGGGCCCGAAAGGCCAGGGCCGCGGCGCGGTGAAGCTGACACTGCTGGCGCTGACGGTCTACGGCCTGTTCGCGCTGAACGTGGCCGTGCAGGTCAACCTCGGTCTGATGGAGGCCGGCGCCGGTGCCTGGATCAGCGGCGTCGGCCTCGCCGGCATCGCGGGCTTTTACGTGCTGGTTCGCACGGGCCTGAGCCGTCATCTGGCACGCGACCGGTCGCTGACGCTGCCGCAATCGGTCTTCGGCGCGCTGATCACGGCCTGGGGCTATGCCATCGACCCACCGCTGCGCGGCGCCATCATCGCCATCATGCTGCTCAACCTCGTTTGGGGCATGTTCGTGCTGTCGCAGCGCCAGGCCTTCGGGCTCTATCTGTTCGGGCTGGCGTCGCTGGCCGTCGCGATGGGCTATGGCGCCACGACGGACCCGGCCAACTTTCCCGCGGCAGTCGAGTCCCTGCACTTCAGCTTCGCGGCCATCCTGATGACGGCGGTGTCGGTGCTGTCGGTCAACATGGCGCGGCTGCGCGCCAAGCTCAGCGCGCGCACCGCCGAACTGCGCGCTGCGCTGGGGCGCATCCAGTACCTGGCCCACCACGACGAGCTGACCCAGATCAGCAACCGCCGCCATTTGAGCGAGCGCCTCGCCGCCGAGCAGCTGAACCAGCGCCAGCATGGCCATGTGATGAGCCTGGTGCTGATCGACATCGACCACTTCAAGACCGTCAACGACCGCCACGGCCACGGCGTGGGCGATGCGGTGCTGCGTCATTTCGCGGCCACCCTGCACGCGACGCTGCGCACCAGCGATTTCGCCGGGCGCTGGGGTGGCGAGGAGTTCCTCGTCGTCACGCCGCAGGCCAGCGCCGACACGGCCGCAGCCCTGGTCGAGCGCCTGCGCGACGCGCTGGAAGCGGCCTCCTTTGACAGCATCGTGCCGGGCCTGCACGTCACCTTCTCCGCCGGCGTGGCGGAATGCGCGCCCGGCGAGGACCTGCACCTGGCCATCGACCGCGCCGATCGCGCCCTCTACCAGGCCAAGCAGACCGGGCGCGCCCGCACGGTCAGCGAGTTCGCACAACTATGAAACCCCTCGCCCAGTCTCGCCGCGCTGAACGCCGGCGTGCCTGGTCGGTCCCCCGCGGGGACGGCGATGCTTGCGGCATCAAGCCGCAAGCACATCGCCCTAGGCGGGCCGGCTAGGGAGCGGCCCGGCGCTCGGCCCGCAAGAGCGTCCGACAAGAGCGGGTCATAGCGGCGCGACAGGGATGCACAGCTCGCAGTCGAACACACCGGTCTTGAAGTCGAATTTCGACTGCGGCCCGTAGTGCTCGAAGCAGGGCCGCGCATCCAGCTGCAGGCCGCTGCTCGGCAGCCACCGGCCCATCATGGCCGCCCAGGCGGCGCCGATCTCGGCGGCCGTGCCTTCGAAGTCCAGCGCCGCATAGCGGCCACCGGGCAACTCGGTGACGATGGCGCCGCCGTTGGGCGCCCAGTCATCCGGCACGGCCACGCCGGCGTCGTAGCGGCATTGCTCGGGCGGCACGAGGCTGGGGTCGTCGTGGCTGATGCCGAAGCGCGACACGGCACCGAGGTTCTGCGTGGCCAGCCAGGGGTTGAAGGTCTCGGCCCAGAAGCGGCCAAGGGCAGGGCCATAGGCGCCCTGGTAGCGCAGATAGCCCATGCGCACAGGCGGGCGGTCGATGAGGCGGACGTTCACGGGATCTCCTTCGTCACGGTTGCGGGAGAAGCCATGCTCGTCGTCCAGCCCGGCGCCGGCTTGATCCAGATTGCTATCGGCCTGATCGAGATTGCGCCATTGCGCCGGTGGCAGGCCGAAGCGCTGCTTGAAGGCCCGCGAGAAGGCCTCGGCCGAGCCATAGCCCACGCTGAGCGCGATGCTCAGCACGGTCGAATCCGGCTGGCCGCGCAGCCGCTGAGCGGCCTTCTCCAGGCGACGGCGCGCCAGGTAGTCGCCCAGGGTCTGGCCCGTCCAGGCCAGGAAGAGGCGGTGGAAGTGATAGGGCGAGAAGTGAGCGACGGCGGCCAGCGCCTCCAGGTCCAGCGGCGCGTCCAGATGCCGGTCGATGTGGGCCTGCACGCGGTGCATGCGGGCCTCGTACTGGCGCCGACTCGCGTTGTTCAAGCCCAGGCCCTCACCAGCCCGCGCATCGCGTCCGCATGCACCGCGTTGAGCTCGTCGGCCGCGGCCTTGGAATCCGACTGAAAGGCAACAACGACCCAGGGCGAACGGCTGCCCGGCGGGAACACCAGAGCCACGTCGTTGACCGCGCCACGGCCGCCGCTGCCGGTCTTGTCGATGACGCGCCAGTTCGCATCCGGCACGCCGGCCCGCAACCGCTTCAGGCCGGTGCGCGAGGCCTGCAGGTCGGCCCACAGCCGCGCCTGGTTGGCCCGCTTCAGGCCCGGCCCGAGCAGCAGGTGCTGTAGCGTCTTCGCGAAGGCGCGCGGCGTGCTGGTGTCGCGCGGGTCGCCCGGGGCGTTCTCGTTGAGTTCGGTCTCGAAACGGTCCAGGCGCGTGACCGCGTCGCCCTGCTGGCGCAGCCAGGCCGTCAGGCCGGCTGGCGAATCACAGCAATGGCGCAGCAGCACATTGGCGCAGGGGTTGTCGCTCTCGACGACGATGCCCTGCACCAGCTCGGCCAGCGTCGCTTGGCCACGCGGCAGCAGCCGGTCGAAGGCCGGCGAATGCGGCACCCGCTCGCTCTCACGCAGCGGCACGGCGTCGTTCCAGCCCCAGCGCCTGGCCTCCACGCCCTGGGCCACGCGCGCGGCAAGCAGGATCTTGAAGGTCGACGCCGTAGCGAATCGCTCGTCAGCGCGGTGGGCCATCACGCGGCCGCTGCCGGTGTCGATGGCGAAGAAGCCGATTCGGCCCTGCACGCGGCGTTCCAGCGCGGCGAAGTCAGCGGCATTGGTGGCAAGGCTGCGGGTGGCTACAGGCGCCAGAGCCAGGCCAGCAAGGAGGGGACGACGTTTCATGCGCCGCATTCTCGTGCGCCCCCGCACGGCCCCGGTGCGGGGGGCACCTGCACGGCCCGTCCGCAAACTGACTACTCCGTCAGACTTGCGCAACAACGCAGTCATGACGGCCGCCAGCCCCTGCGGCGGTCCGCACAATCGCCGCCGGCCCTGCAGTTGGGGCCGCTTCCTTTTTTGGAGTCGTTGTTTGATGAACGCACCGCGCATGAGCCTCCTGGCCCTCGCCTTGAGCACCGCCATTCCCGCCCTGGCTCAAGAAGCCCCGGCCAAAGACCGCAGCCAGCTCGAAACCGTCGTCATCACGGCCGAGCGGCGTGCCGAAAACATCAAGGACGTGCCCAACGCCGTCTCCAAGATCAGCGGCGACAAGCTCGACGTGCTGGCCTCGGGCGGCCAGGACCTGCGCTTCCTGTCGGGCCGCGTGCCCAGCCTGAACATCGAGTCCAGCTTCGGCCGCGCCTTCCCGCGCTTTTACCTGCGCGGCTACGGCAACACCGACTTCCGCCTCAACGCCTCGCAGCCGGTCAGCGTCATCGTCGACGACGTGATCCAGGAGAACCCCATCCTGAAGGGCTTCCCCATCTTCGACACCGCCGCGGTGGAAGTCGTCGCCGGCCCGCAAGGCACGCTGTTCGGCCGCAACACGCCGGCCGGCGTCGTCAAGTTCGACTCCGTCAAGCCCAGCCACAAGCAGGACGGCTACGCCAGCGTCACGGTGGGCAACTACGGCACGCTGAACCTCGAAGGCGCGGCCAACCTGCCCCTGAGCGGCGACTGGGCTGCCCGCATCTCCGCGCAGAGCCAGCGTCGCGGCGACTGGGCCGAGAACACCGCCCCCGGCGCCGTCACGCCCAAGACCGAGGGCTACCGCGACAGCGCCGTGCGCGCCCAGGTGCTGTACGAGCCGCACAAGCAGTTCAGCGCCCTGCTCAACGTGCACGTGCGCGACCTGGACGGCAGCCCGCGCCTGTTCCGTGCCAACGCCATCAAGCGCGGCACGAACGACCTGGCCGACGGTTTCGACGCCGAGAAGGCCGCCTTCAATGGCGTCAACGACCAGACCTTGAAGCAGACCGGTGGCAGCCTGCGCCTGAAGTGGTCCGTGCCCGGGCTGAACATCTACGCCATCAGCGGCTATGAGCATGTGAAGCCGCTGTCCCGCGGCGACATCGACGGCGGCGTGCCCGGCGCACCCGGCATCCCCTTCCAGTCCGAAACCGGCAGCGGCATGAACGGCCACCGCCAGCTGACGCAGGAAGTGCGCCTCGAGTCCAACATCGCTGGCCCCCTGAGCTGGCAGGCCGGCGTGTACCTCTTCGACGAGAAGTACACGATCGACAACATCACCTACAACACGACGACGCACGCCGACGTCGACCACATCTACAGCGCCCAGACCAACAAGGCCGGCGCCGTGTTCGGTTCGGTCAATTACGCCGTCAGCGACGAGCTCAAGCTGCGCGCCGGCCTGCGCTACACCAAGGACAAGAAGGACCTGTCCACCACCCACGCCGGCACGGGCCTGTTCAACACCTCCACCGGCACCAGCGCCAGCACCAACGACGGCAAGTGGAGCGGCGACCTGTCGGCCACCTACAAGCTCGACGCCGACACCAACCTCTACGCCCGCTACGCCAATGGCTTCCGCGCGTCGTCCATGCAGAACGCATCGGCCTTCGCCGGCCAATCGCAGGCCAGCCCGGAAACCGTCAACTCCTATGAAGTCGGCTTCAAGAGCGAACTGCTCAAGCGCACGCTGCGCCTGTCGGGTTCGCTGTTCAGCTACACCGTCAAGGACCTGCAGCTGACGGCCGTGGGCGGCAGCGTCAACGCCACCCGCCTGCTCAATGCCAAGAAGGCCACCGGCACCGGCGCCGAGATCAACCTCGAAGCGCTGATCACGCCCGATCTGATGGTCACCTTCGGCGGCTCGCTGAACAACACCAAGCTCAAGGACGCCGGCCTGGGCGTGCCTCCGGGCGGCTCGCTGAAGGTCAATGGCGCCTTCCCGACGGTGCAGGACCCCATCGTCGGTAACAACGCGATGGTCGACGGCAACTCGCTGCCCAACGCGCCCAAGTGGACCTACAACCTCACCGCGCGCTGGAGCATTCCTCTGGCCAGCGGCGACGAGGTCTACGTCTATACCGACTGGGCCTACCGCTCCAAGGTCAACTTCTTCCTGTACGAGGCCACCGAGTTCACGGGCAAGAGCCTGACCGAAGGCGGCGTGCGCGTGGGCTATCTGTGGGGCAACGGAAAGTACGAAGCCGCCGGCTTCGTGCGCAACGTGACCAACCAGATCCGCGTGACGGGTGCCATCGACTTCAACAACCTGACCGGCTTCATCAACGAGCCGCGCACGTATGGCGTGCAGTTCAAGGCGATGTTCTAAAGAGCGCTCGCCGAAGACAGGAACGCCGCCCTCGGGCGGCGTTTTTCATGGGCCTCCGTCGTCAGTTCAAGCCGTCTTGATGCGGTGGAGAGCGCAGAGCTTGTTGCCGTCCGGATCGCGCACATAGGCCAGGTGCATCGCACCGAGCGCCCCCTCGCGCAGGCCCGGCGGCTGCTCGATGGACTCTCCGCCGTGTGCCACCGCCACGTCGTGGAAAGCCTGCACCTGCTCGGGCGACGCGCACCCGAAGCCGATGGTGCCGCCATTGGCATGCGAGGCCGGCTCGCCGTTGATCGGCTGGCTCATGCAGAACGTGCCACCCGAATGGCGGTAGAACACCCGCTGGTGGCCCGAGGGCCCCTGGTTGCAAAAGCCCTCGGGCACGCCGAGCGTGCCGAGCACCGCGTCATAAAAGCGCTTGCTGCGCTCGATGTCGTTGGTACCGACCATCACGTGGCTGAACATGGGTATCTCCTCAAGAAAACGTCGAAAGCGCAGGATTGTGGTGCGCTGTGATGTTTGTGGACGCCCGACGCCAGGCGTCCTGATCACTCGAGACTAGGACGGCATGCGCGTGACATGGCTGACCACGATCGACCAGCGGCCGTTGACCCGGATCAGCGTGTCCGTGAAGCGCACATCGACCGCGAAGGGCTTGCCGCCGGACCGACCCTTCAGTGAGGTGATGCCCTGCACCACCGCCGCGTCGCCATACATGCGCGCCGTCATGCTGTGGTTCTCGAAGCGCTCATATTGCGGGTCGCCATCGCGGACTTCCTGGAGCGCCTGCGCCCGGCTCTGAACCTCGGCGTTGGTGCTGACGAGGTTGAACTCAGGTGCGAGCAGGCGTTCAAGCGCCGCCAGGTCGCGCAGGCGAAAGGCGTCGCACGCAGCCTGGGTCACTGCCATGGCTTCCTGCTCCGCGACCGAGGCGCCTGCTGCGGGGTTGATGAGCAGCGCGGCAAATGCCACGGCGGCGAGGCACGGGATGCGGAAGGTGATCATGGCGAAGGTCTGGCGGCGGCGGCCCTCTACTTTGCCGCGCCGGCTTTCAAAAAGCCATTCACGTCGAGCCAGCGGACGAAGACCGGGAACCAGCCCTCGGCGGTCTTGCCCGGGTAGCCGAGCCCGAAACCATGGCCGCCGTTCTGGTAGAGATGGAATTCGACCGGCCGGCCGGCATCGAACCAGGACTTGACCACGCCCATCTGTCCACGGAACAGGAAGTCGTCGCTGGCGATGACGTTGAACATCGGCGGCGCGTCCTTGGGCACGTCGACCGGCCCCATGCCGCCGTAGATCGGCGCGATGAAGGCGAGCTTCATGGTCTTGGAGTTGAGCGTGCTGTGCATCGTCAGGCCCGCGCCAGCCGAGAAGCCCACCATGCCCAGCCGCCTGGTGTCGACGCCCCATTCCTTGGCGCGCGAGAGGATGAGGGCATGCGCCGCTTCGGCGTCGGCAAGCTGGTTGGCGAGGTCGGGCACCAGCGAGCGTGGGTTGCCGTCGCTCGATCCGGCCGCGGTGAACATGCGGTTCATCGAGTCCTTGAAGCCGTCGAGCGAGTCCGGCGTCGGCTGCAGCCGGTACTTGAGGACGAAGGCGGCAATGCCCTGGTCGGCCAGCGCCTGCGCCACCTTCCAGCCCTCGTTGTTGATCGACAGCCAGCGGAATCCCCCGCCCGGCGCCACCAGCACTGCCGCGCCATTGCCCTTGCCCGGCGCGGGCAGGAAGGGCGTCAGCGTGGCGGTGGTGACGTTGCGCACCATCGGCTCGCCCCACTGGCGGAACCAGCTCTCGGCGGCCGGCTGCTTGTCGACGCCGCCGGTGCCAAGCGGGATGGCGCGCGGCTCGGCGGGCGCCTGCAGCGGGTGGATGGTGCCGTCCTGCGCGAGGGCGCAAGTGGCAGCGGAGGCCAGCAGCAGGGCCAGCAGGGTGGAGAAGAATGAGGGCATGGTCGTTTGTCCAGCGAGTTGATGGGGTCAGCGCGGCAGCAGCAGCGGCCGCGTCAGCGAGAAGTTGGCGCTCTCCACGGGCGCACCGGTGTCGGGCTGGCCGCCGCCGACGCTGAGCCGATAGGCGCCAGGCATGACCTGGCGCACGCCGTCGCGGTCCACGAAGCTCAGGTCGCGGGCATCGAGCCGGTAGCTCAGCTCGCGCCGTTCGCCCGCCTTCAGATGCAGGCGCTGAAAGCCCCGCAGCGCCAGGCGCGGCCCGCCCTCGAAGCGCGGCGGCGTCAGGTAGAGCTGGGCCACCTCGTCGCCATCGCGCGTGCTGGTGTTGGTGACGGCCGTGCGCACCACCAGGCCCACGTCCTTGCCGTCGTCCTGCACCTCGACCTTGGGCGCCTCGTAGCGGAAGCTGGAATAGCTCAGGCCATGGCCGAACGGGTAGACCACCGGCTTGTCAAAGAAGCGGTAGGTGCGCCCGGCCATGCGGTAGTCGTCAAACGGCGGCAGGTCGCTCGCGCTGCGGTAGAAGGTCACCGGCAGCCGCCCGGCCGGGTTGGCCACACCGGTGAGCACCTGCGCGATGGCCTGGCCGCCGCCCTCGCCCGGGTACCAGGCCTGCAGCACCGCCGCCACGTTCGCCTGAGCCCAGGACAGGTCGATGGCGCTGCCGCTCAGGTTCAGCACCACCAGTGGCTTGCCCCCCTGCGCCGCGGCCTGCAGATAGGCGCGCTGGTCCGCCGGCAAGTCCAGTGTCGTGCGGTCACCTCCCTGGAAGCCTTCGATCTTGACGGGCATCTCCTCGCCTTCAAGGTCCGACGTCAGGCCGACGACGGCCACCACCACGTCAGCGCCCTGCACGGCGGCGCGCAGGTCGGCCAGCGGCTGGCGGGACACGCGCTTCCAGACCATGCCGGGCGGCGCCCCGGTGCCGGACTCGGCCTCGAACTGCAGCGCATAGCGCTCGCCCTGCTTGAGGTCCACCTGCGTCAAGGCGACCGGCTCGGCCCATTGCGTCGGGCGCCTGGCCAGCGTCAGGTCACGACCAGCAACGCGCACCTGGCCTTTGACACCCGCAACACCGAGCCGGTAGCTGCCCGTCTCCGGGGCAACGAAGAAGCCCGTCAAGACCACCCGCGTCACTTCGCCGGACTCGGGAAAGTCGCGCACGCGTGAGTCGAGCTGCGCCACGCCGTGGCTGGCGAAGGCCTTCTCCTGAAAACGGCGCTTGCCCGGCGCCACTGGGGAGCCAGGCTGGAGCTTGAAATAGCTGGCACGCAGGCCCGGGCTGCCGTCGGGCGCGACGAAGGCGCTGGCGGGCACCGGGTCGCCGTCGGTGATCGAGGGGCCGAAGGGCACGAGGCTGACCTGCGCTGCCGGGAACTGCTGGCGCAGGCCCTCGTAGACGGTCTGCGTCGGCCCGGTCTGGCCCGACGAGTAGTTGCCTCGCATCACACGGCGGGCGTCCGCCAGCGGGCCGACGACGGCGATGCGGGCCGAGGGTCGCAGCGGCAGCACGCCGTCGTTCTTCAGCAGCACCAGGCTTTCGAGCGCGGCGCGAAGCGCCAGCGCGCGCTGATCGGGCGAGTTGATCGCCTCGGCCTTCGGGAAGCTGCGCTCGCCCAGCCCCGGCAGATCGCCATTGCGCAGCCGCGCGGCAAACAGGCGCACCAGCGCGTTGTCGATGTCGGCCTCGCGGATGTAGCCGCGCGCCAGCGCCTGCTTGTAGCGCTCGCCCAGGCCCGGCGTGTGCGACAGCGTGGCGCCATTGCACTCGTTGTCCACGCCAGCCTTGAGGGCGGCGGCGGCTCCGGCCGGGGCGTCGGGCGCGTACTTGTGGTGGGCATGGATGTCGACGACGGCGTCGCAATCCGACACCACGTAGCCGTTGAACTTCCAGTCCTGGCGCAGCGTCTTCACCAGCAGGCTGTGGCTGGCGCAGGCCGGCTCGCCGTTGACGCGGTTGTAGGCGCACATGATGGAGCCGGCCTGCGCGTCGACTATTGCCGCGCGAAAGGCGGGCAGGTAGGTGTCCTCCAGGTCCTGCGCCGAGACCCACACGTCCACCGAATGCCGCGTGGATTCGGGGCCGCTGTGCACGGCGAAATGCTTGGGGCTGGCGATGACGTGTGGCAGCGCCGGGTCCGGCCCCTGCATGCCGTGCACGAAGGCCTTGCCGAGCGTCGCGGTCAGGAAGGGGTCCTCGCCATAGGTTTCCTGGCCCCGCCCCCAGCGCGGATCGCGAAAGATGTTGATGTTGGGCGACCAGGTGTCCAGCGCGCCGCCGATCTTGTGCGGGTTGGGCTTGCCGCGCCCCAGCGCGTAGACGGCCCGCACCTCGGTGCTGATGCTGGCCGCCACGTCCTGCATCAGCCGGTCGTTGAAGCTGGCGGCCAGGCCGATGGGTTGTGGGAAGTTCGTCGTCGCACCGGGGCCGAAGGCGCCGTGCAGCGACTCCGTCCACCAGTTGTAGGCCGGGATGTTCAACCGCGGGATGGCCGGCGCGCCGTTGAGCAGTTGCTCCGTCTTCTCGTCGAGCGTCAGCTGGGCCACGATCTGGCGGGCCTGGGCGTCGGCGTCCGTCCTCGGGCTGGCGACGCCCAGGCCGCTGAGGGCCAGGCCCCCGGCGAGGCAGGCGATGGAAAGGGTCTTCAACGGCGTCTCCATTTTTGTCGTTGCGCTAGATTGTGTGGTAGCGCAATCATTTGGACACCTGCTTTTCCCTGATTGACGCCATGGCGACCCCTGCGCAATCCACTCGCGTCCTCTATGAGAACGCGCTCAAGTCGGGAGCGATGAATTCGACAGTGTGATCGATACCAGAATCGATATCTGGAGGTCAGCCGTCAGGCAGCGGCCGAGCGCCGTGCCAGTCGCATCGACAAGCCCACCGGCCCCATCGCCAGCTGCAGCAGCTCGCGCGGCGCCTGGCCGTCGGGCGTGTCCACCGCCGTGATGTCGAAGTGCCGCAGCAGCAGGACACAAGCCAGCTTGATCTCCATCAGCGCCAGATAGCGCCCCGGGCAGATGCGCGGCCCGGCACCGAAGGGCATGCTCAGCCGCTTGGCTGCGCCGGCCTGCTTGGCATCCAGCAGCCAGCGCGCGGGGTCGAAGGCGGCCGCGTTGGTCAGGTAGCGCTCGCTCGTGGCATCGCGCCGCATGACGGCCATGACGATCATGCCGGCCTGCACCTGCACATCGCCCACACGCGCGTCGCGCATGGCTTGCATGACGTTGATGGGCGCCACCGGCCGCAGCCGCATCGTCTCGTGCGCGCAGGCCTCGACGAAGTCCAGCGCGCCGAGCTGCTCCAGAGTCGGCAGCGCGGCCTCACCACAAACGCGGTCCACCTCGGCCCGCGCCTGGGCCAGCGCGTCGGGGTGCTGCCACAGCAGCCAGATCATCCAGGCCAGCGTGTTGGCCGTCGTGTCCTCGCCGGCCAGCAGCATGGTCAGCACATTGCCAGCCACCTGCTCGTCGTCGATGCCGCTGTCGGGCTCGTCGGCCGCCACCAGCATGCCTTCCAGCAAGTTGCCGGGCTCCTCGCGCAGCCCCGGATTGGCGGCCATGCGGGCACGCGCCTTGGCCACGAAGCCCTGAACGGCCACGTTCACCTCGGCCACGCTGTGCGTGAGTGCGCGGTCCTCGGCCGATGGCCACCAGCGCCACAACGGCAGCGGCGCAAAGATGCGCTTGAACAGCATCGGGAAGATGCGGTTCAGGTGCTGCTGGATGACATCCTCGTCGGACTGCAGCGTGTTGACGTCCTCGCCAAAGGCCAGGCCTGCCACGGCGTCCACCGTGAAGCGCATCAGGTCGGCCTGCAGCTCGATGCACCGGTCCTCGCGCGCGGCGATCTGCCAGCGCCCGACGAGGCGCTCGGCCACGCGCAGCAGGAAGGGGTAGTAGCGCTTCACATGCACCGGGTCCAGTCCGGCCATGACCATGCGGCGCTGGCGCTTCCAGGCCTCGCCGTTGGAGCCGAACAGGCCCGCGTTCAGCCCCATCTCGCGGCCGATGTCCTCCAGCCGCTGCGTGCGCCGAAAGCCATCAGGCCGGTCGCGCAGTGCCGTGCTGATCAGCTCGTGGTCACCGACGATGACGAGGCGGCGCTTGCCCAGCCTGAGCCTGAAGATCGGCCCGAACTCCTCGCACCAGGCCTCCACCTGCTGATGCACCCGCGTCGAGTCGATCTGCAGCAGGTTGCCGAATACCGGCACACCGCGCGGGCCGGGCAGGTCATCGAACTGGCGCAGCGCGCCAACGGGAGGGGCGGCAGTGGTGTCCATCGGCTAAACCTTCTCCGGCTTCCAGCGTGGATGCAAGGCATGGATAAGCTCATCTACACGGCTCGTATAACGCTCTCGTGCGAGTAAGTGATCCTGTTCGTCCTTCTCTTTTCGTAGGGTGTAGTACGCGAACTCGTAGCAAGCAATGATCCATGGAAGCACTCTCGCTTCACCTATGCCTCTATGGAAGTAGAAAAGGTAGATCGTTGCGGCGGCAAGGAGAGCCACCCGTAGATACATGAAATAGCGGCCACGCTCGACCTGCTCTCGCGTGGGGCGACTGCACCAGATGCCGCCGGCTTCAGGCGGCAACCTCTTGAAATTCTCGTCCGTCGACTCTCCATAGAGGAGCAACTGGCGAAGCTCAGTTGGTGTCATTTGCTGGCCTCAGCATGGGTTCGAATGACTACCTAGTGTGGCCCGATTTGCTCAAGGCACGACACACAGGAAACGGCTCAACCCGCAAAGATCTTCCCCGGATTGAAGATGCCCAACGGATCCAGTGCCTGCTTCACCGCGCGCATCAACCCCACCGCTTCCTCGCCGGTCTCGTCCAGCAGGAAGCCCTGCTTGTGCAACCCAATCCCATGCTCGCCCGTACACGTGCCTTCGAGAGCAATCGCCCGCGCCACCATCTGCGCACTGAGCCGCTCGGCCGTCGCCAGCTCTTCGGGGTCGACCGGGTCCAGCAGATAGGCCATGTGGAAGTTGCCATCGCCGACATGGCCGACGATGAAGTAAGGCAGGCCGGCGGCCTCGACCTCGGCAATCGACGCGTTGATGTTCTCGGCCAGGCGCGAGATGGGCACGCAGGTGTCTGTCGTCACCGCGCGGCAGCCGGGGCGCATCTGCAGGCCTGACAGATAGGCGTGGTGGCGCGCGGTCCAGAGCCGCGTGCGCGCCTCGGGCGTCGTCGCCCATTCGAAGGCCTCGCCCCCAAAGTCCGCTGCCACGTCCTGCACGGTGGCCGCCTGTTCAGCCACGCCCGCCTCGCTGCCGTGGAATTCCATCAGCAGCATGGGCGCTTCCTTCAGGCCGAGCTTGTCGTGCGCATTGACGGCCTTGATGGCGTTGGCGTCCAGCAGCTCGCAGCGCGCGATGGGCACGCCGATCTGGATGATCTGCATGGCGGTGCGCACGGCCGCGTCGATGCTGGGGAAGAAGCAGACCGCGGCCGACACGGCTTCGGGCAGCGGGTGGACCTTGACGGTCAGCTCGGTGATGACGCCCAGCGTCCCTTCGCTGCCGATGACGAGGCGCGTCAGGTCGTAGCCGGCGCTGCTCTTCCTGGCGCGCGAGCCGCAGCGCACCACCTCGCCGCTGGCCGACACGAAGCGCAGCGCCAGCACGTTCTCGCGCATCGTGCCGTAGCGCACCGCGTTCGTGCCACTGGCGCGCGTGGCGGCCATGCCGCCCAGGCTCGCGTCGGCGCCGGGGTCGATGGGGAAGAACAGGCCCTCATGCTTGAGCGCCTCGTTCAGCGCCTTGCGTGTGACGCCGGGCTGCACCGTCACCGTCAGGTCCTCGGCATCGACGCGCAGGATCTTGTTCATGCGCGACACGTCCAGGCTGATGCCGCCCTGCACGGCCAGCAGATGGCCTTCCAGCGACGAGCCCGCACCGTAGGGAATGACGGGCACGCGGTGCAGGGCGCACAGTGCCACCACGCGCGCGACCTCGGCCTCGTTTTCGGCAAAGACGACGGCCTGCGGCGGTGGTACGTCGAAGACGGATTCGTCGCGGCCATGCTGCTCACGCACGGCCAGGGCGGTCGAGCAGCGCTCGGCGAAGTCGGCACGCAGGCTGTCCAGCAGCGCGGCCGGGAGTGGGGCGGGCGAGAAGGATTCGGGCGCGTTCATGGCCAACTCCAGGGGGTCAGACAAGGATTGTGTTGCAGTGCCCCTCGCATGGTGACAGCATGGGGCACACAGCGAACCCCGGGAGACCTGCATGGACCCGACCCTGACCTGGCTGCTGCTCGTCGCGGCCGTTGCCCTCATCGCTTTCGGCGCGGTGCGCTTCGATCTGCTGGCCGCGCGCTGGCGCGAGGTCTTCGGTCACCCGCCACCGCCCCACGACGCCCCGCCCGCGCCGCGCTGGACGTCGGCCCAGGGATTCAAGCCGCATGACGCGCCGGTGCACAAACCGGCCTTCCACCGCAGCGGCCGCCGACACTGAATCGGCGCCGCAGCAGGGCCTTGCCAACGAGGAGAACGCCATGAGCCCGACGACCACTCTGACGATCAGCCGCAAGCTGATGCTGCTGACCCTGCTGGTGCTGGTGGCCATCAGCATCCCTTCGGCCTTCCAGGTGCGCCAGGCGCGTCAATTGGCTCAGGCGGCGCAGGGCGAGCTCGAAGGCCTGGCGCCCGCCCGGCTGCTCGTGCGGCTGGCCCAGCTGACCCAGCAGCACCGCGGCCTGTCGGCTGCCGTGTTGGGCGGCAACGACTCGGTGCAGACGGCACGCTCGGCCAAGAACGCCGAGGTGGTCAAGCAGGTTGCCGCCGTCGACACCATGCTGAAGGGCGATGGCGCGAACGACGCAATGCGCCAGACCTGGCAGGAAGCGCGCACGCGCTGGGACAGCCTGTCCAGCCAGGTGGGCGCCAAGGGACTGAAGGCGGCCGAGAGCAGCACCCTGCACGCCCAGCTCATCGCCGTCTATTTCAAACTGCTGGACCAGCTCGTCGACCAGTCCGGCCTCATCCTCGACCCCGAGGCCGACACCTATTTCCTGATCAGCGCGACGCTGACGCGGCTGCCCATCGCCACCGAGGCCCTGGGCCAGGCGCGAGCGCGTGGCGCCGGCTTTCTGGCGGAAGGCAAGATCGGCCCCGAAGGCCGCACGTTGCTGGCCGGCCTCGTGCAGCAGGCCGCCGACCAGCATGCCGGCATGGGCACGGCCTTCGACAAGAGTTTCGCCGTCAATGCCGACCTCAAGGGCCGGCTGGGCAGCAAGATCGCCGCACTGGACGAACAGGTGCGCGGCTCGCTGAAGCTGACCCGCGACGAGCTGATCGCCAAGGAGGAGCTGGCCTACGCGGCGCCCGACTACATCGCCAGCTACACCCGCACCATCGACGCGATGTATGTCGTCGCCGAGGAGGCGATGGATGCGCTGGACGGCATGCTTGGCGCGCGCGTGTCCAGCCTGCGCACCAGCAGCTGGGTCGTCTTCGGCCTGCTGGCCTTCATGCTGGGCGCCGTCTTCCTGCTCGCGCGCGGC
Organism: Roseateles sp. P4_D2; assembly: GCF_056401875.1. NCBI lineage: Bacteria > Pseudomonadati > Pseudomonadota > Betaproteobacteria > Burkholderiales > Sphaerotilaceae > Roseateles > Roseateles sp. P4_D2. Next base: position 205,453 of record NZ_JBFUIM010000002.1, read on the forward strand.
ATCTCGCGCAGCATCACCGTGCCGCTGCAGCATGCCGCCGGCCTGGCCCAGCAGATCGCCGAACGCGACCTCAGCGGCGACGTCGTCATCAGCGCGCGCGACGAGATCGGCCAGCTGACGATGGCGCTGCTGGCCATGCGCGACAGCCTGTGTGGCGTCATCGGTGAGGTGCGCAGCAATGCCGGCGAGGTGGCGCAAGCCTCGCAGGAGCTGGCCTCGGGCAACCGCGACCTGTCGCAGCGCACCGAGCAGCAGGCTTCGGCGCTCGAGGAAACCGCCAGCTCCATGGAGCAGCTGACCGCCACCGTGCGCAGCAATGCCGATCAGGCCGGCGACGCCAGCAGCCTGGCCCAGCGCGCCTGCACGGTCGCCATCTCGGGTGGCGCGGCCGTCGACCAGGTCGTCAGCACCATGGGCGCCATCGAGGCCAGCAGCCGGCGCATCGAGGAAATCATCGCTGTCATCGACGGCATTGCCTTCCAGACCAACATCCTCGCGTTAAACGCCGCCGTGGAGGCCGCGCGGGCCGGCGAGCAGGGCCGCGGCTTTGCCGTCGTCGCGTCGGAAGTGCGCGCGCTGGCTGGCCGCTCGGCCGAGGCTGCCAAGCAGATCAAGGTCCTCATCTCCACCAGCGTCGGCCAGGTCGAGGACGGCGCCCGCCTCGTGAAGGGCGCCGGCGCAACGATGCGCGAAACCGTCGACGCCATCCGCTCTCTGGCCGAGCTCGTCACCAGCATCAGCCGCGCGTCCAGCGAGCAGAGCACCGGCATCGGCCAGATCAGCGAGGCCGTCTCGCACATGGACCAGCTGACGCAGCAGAACGCCGCCCTCGTGGAGGAAACCGCCGCGGCCGGCATGAGCCTGCAGCAGCAGGCCGAGAAGCTGTCGGGCCTGGTCAACACCTTCCGCATGCCGGTCGCCCAGCGCTGAGGGGCGGGCTCAGTCTGGGTTGACCCGCCAGGCCGCCGCGCCCAGCAGCACCACCTGCAGCTGCTGCACGAAGTTGTCCATCATTTCGGCCTCCAGCAGCGGCTGCTGGGGCGGCAGGTCGAGCATCTCGGGCGCGGCCGCCAGCATGGTGTTGACGATCAGCCCGCACACCATCTGCAGCGTGGCGGTGGGCATGTCGGGGTAGGCGCCGATGGCGCGGAAGTCCTGCGCCATCTCGTTGGTGAAGTGGCGCACCTCGTTGCGGATGGCCAGGCGCAGGATGCGGCTGCCGCCACCGCGCTCGCTGCTGATGAAAAGGAACAGCAGCCGGTGCTGCTGCACATAGCTGCAATAGACCTCGACCGACACCCGCACGCGGTCGGCCGGTGCCGCGCCGCCCTGGCGCGCCTCGCGCAGCAGCCGGCGCAGGCTGATGCCCACCTCCTCCACCAACGCCAGGCCCAGCTCGTCGGTGTTGCGAAAGTGCCGGTAGAAGCCGTTGGGCACCATGCCCGCCTCGCGGGCGATCTCGCGGATGCCCAGGCTGGTGAAGCTGCGCCCCTCGCCCATCAGCGCGAGCGCGGCCTGGGTGAGGCTGGCACGGGTCAGGTCCTTGCGCTCGGCGCGGGAAAGCTTGTCGGCGGGGGTGTCGGACATGGCAGGTTATTTTGTGAACACTCGTATCGTAGCTTCACCCGCTTGACTGCCTATTTGTACACAGCATGGCGCACCGCCCGGGTTTAGTGGCTTGTATGTTTGTGTACAAACGTACACAATGCAACCATGCAAACGCACCTCCCCACCCGCCTAGAAGCCCTGACTCGCCCGCTGCGCGCCGCGCTGCAACACCCCTGGGTGGCGGCCATCGTGCGCGAGAGCGCGGTCGAGGACAGCCTGCAGGCCCTGCACCCGCTGCTGTCCCTGCATCAGGTGAAGGCGCGGGTGGTGAAGTGCATCGCCGAGACGGCCGACACCCGCACGCTGGTGCTGCGCCCCAACGCGATGTGGCGTGGTGCCCGCGCCGGGCAGTTCGTGTCGCTGACGGTGGAGATCAACGGCCGCCGCCACGAGCGCATGTACTCGCTGACGTCGCGCCCGGGCTCGCGCCTGCTGGCGATCACGGTCAAGCGACAGGGGCGGGTGTCCACGCATCTGCATGAGAGCGTGCGCGTGGGCGATGTGCTGACGCTCGGCCCGGCGATGGGCGAGTTCGTGCTGCCCGCCGTGTTGCCGGACAAGATCCTGCTGCTCAGCGCGGGCAGCGGCATCACGCCGGTGATGGCCTTGCTGCGCGAGCTGCAGGCGCGCGGCGCGGCCGACCGTGTGGTCTTTGTGCACAGCTGCCGCAGCCCGGTCGAACAGATCTTTGCCGCCGAGCTGGCAGCCATGCCCGGGCTGCGCCTGATTCAACACTTCACCACCAGCGTCGGCCATCTCACGCCAGCCGATTTGCAGGCGCAGGTGCCCGACCTGGCCGAGCGCGCCACCTGGGTGTGCGGCCCCGCCGGGCTGATGGATGCGATACACGCGCACTGGCAGGCGCACGGCATCACCGCGCCGCTGCACAGCGAGCGTTTCGCCGCCGCCCCGCTGGCCGCCGAGCCCCTCAGCGCCCCGGTGCGCGTGCAGCTGCTGCGCAGCGCCACCGGCTTCGCGTCGCTGGGCGCCGCGCCGCTGCTGAACCAGGCCGAGGCCGCCGGCTTCGCGCCCAAGCATGGCTGCCGCATCGGCATCTGCCGCTCCTGCCAATGCGTCAAGCGCAGCGGCACGGTGCAGCACCTGCACACGGGCGAGCTGTCCAGCGCGCCCAACGAATTGATCCGGCTGTGCGTCAGCGCCGCCCGCTCCGACCTCGAACTCGACCTGTGATGCATACCCTCACCCGCCCCCAAGTTGACGCGTTCCAGGTCGAACTCGACGCCATCCGCGCCCGCGTCATGGACTCGCTCGGCCAGGCCGACGTCGACCACATCCGCAAGATGATCGCCATCTGCCGCGCCAGCGAGGTGGGTGGCCGTGCGCTGCTGCATTTCGGCGTCGGGCCCTTGAGCTGGATCGCCGGCGTGCTGGCGCTGGCCCACGCCAAGATCCTCGACAACATGGAGATCGGCCACAACGTCATGCACGGCCAGTACGACTGGACCGGCGACCCGGCACTGAACTCCCAGACCTTCGAGTGGGACATCGCCTGTGACGGCGAGGCCTGGCGCCATTCGCACAACGTCACCCACCACACCTACACCAACATCCTCGGCAAGGACCGTGACCTGGGCTACTCGCTGCTGCGCATGACGCCCGAGCAGAAGTGGAAGCCGCGCCACTGGCTGCAGCCGCTGGCCAACCTGATGCTGGCCCTGGGCTTCCAGTACGGCGTCGGCTCGCATGACCTGGAGCTGGGCCGCTACAAGCACGGCGCCATCCCCAAGCCCGTGTTCAAGGAGCGCCTGAACCGCTTCCTCGGCAAGGTGGGCAAGCAGTGGTTCAAGGACTATCTGCTCTTCCCGGCGCTGGCGCTGTGGAGCGCGCCGCGCGTGCTGGCTGGCAACTTCGCGGCCAACCTGATCCGCAACCTGTGGACCTATGTGGTGATCTTCTGCGGCCACTTCACCGAGCATGTGGCCATCTACCGGCAAGAGGACTGCCTCAACGAGACCCGCGGCGACTGGTATCTGCGCCAGTTGGCCGGCTCCAGCAACCTCACCGGCGGGCGCTGGTTCCACATCCTGACTGGGCACCTGAGCCACCAGATCGAGCACCACCTCTTCCCCGACATGCCGGCGCACCGCTACGTCGAGATCGCGCCGCAGGTGCAGGCGCTGTGCCGCCAATACGGCCTGCGCTACAACACCGGCAGCCTGTTCAAGCAGTACCTCACCGTGATGAAGCGCATCCTGGTCAACACCTTGCCACCCAAAGCGGCCGTGGCCTGAAGATTCAGGCAGGATGCAGGTCCGATCACCGACCTGCACCGCCATCATGGGCAACCGACTTTCACAGATCGCCACCCGCACCGGCGACGACGGCACCACCGGCCTGTCCGACGGCAGCCGCGTGTCCAAGACCCATCTGCGCGTGCAGGCCATGGGTGATGTCGACGAGCTGAACTCCAACCTCGGCCTGCTGCTGGCCGAACCCCTGCCCGACGACATCCGCGACCTCATCGTCACCATCCAGCATGAGCTCTTCAACCTGGGTGGGGAGCTGTCCTGGCCCGGCGGCGAACTGCTGAAGGACGCCGCCGTGCTGCGCCTGGACGAGGCGCTGGAGCATTACAACGAGCATCTGCCGCGGCTCAAGGAATTCATCCTGCCGGCCGGCACGCGCAGCGCCGCGATTGCCCATGTTTGCCGCACGATTACCCGCCGTGCCGAGCGCGCCGTCATTCAGGTAGCCACCGCCGAGCCCGTGCGCGCCGCGCCGCGCCAGTACCTGAACCGCCTGTCCGACCTGCTCTTCGTGCTGTCCCGCGTGCTGAATCGCGCCAATCTCGACGGGCTGGGGGGCGACGATGTCTACTGGCAGAGCGAGCGCATGAAGCGACTGGACGCGGCCGACAACTGAAGCCCAGGGGCCCATATGCAAATCACCGGTCAATGCCACTGCGGCGCCATCCGTTTCTCGGCGACTGCCGATCCCGCCAAGGTCTTTGCCTGCCACTGCGCGGACTGCCAGATCATCTCCGGCGGCCCGTTCCGCGCGGTGATCGCCGTTCCGGCGGATCAGGTCGAACTGGTGGGCACACCCAAGCAGTATGTGAAGGTCGCAGCCAGCGGCAACCGCCGTGCACAGGCCTTCTGCGGGGATTGCGGCACCCAGCTCTTCGCCACGGAAGCCGACGTACCCAAGACCCTCAACATCCGCCTGGGCTGCGTGAACGAGCGCGCCCAGCTGAAGCCCGTGGTGCAGGTCTGGAAAGACTCGGCCATGCCCTGGCTGCCTGAGCTGGACAGCACCCCGGCTCACATGCGCGGCCGCGACAGCCCGCTAGCCTAGCGCTTGCGCCGGCCCCAGACCTTGTAGGCCAGCCAGGCCCAGCGCAGCCCGCGCCAGAGCTTGCCGCGTCGGTCTGCCCCCGCGCCGGCAAACAAGGCCGCTCCGCCGCCGGCCGCGGCGAGCACGATGGGGTTGGACAGCAGATCGCGCCAGGCCAGGATGCGCAGCACCCAGCCGTCAGCGCGCTGGCCGATATCGTCCACCGACAGTGCAGCCTGGCCGCGCATCAACTCGGATGCCAGCAGCAGATTGGCCTTGCGCTCGCTGCGCAGAGCCGGGTCGGCCGGGATCCTGGGGATCATGGCCCTGGCCGGCGCAGCGCTTCGGCGTCAGCGCGCAACTCACCGATGCTGGACTGGAACAGGCTAGCCGGCTGATCGATCAGCTTCTTGACCTTGAGCACGGCGACGACGGCCGCAGCGATCAGAACGACCGTGCCGCCGCCCAGAGCCAGCAGCCGGTGATCGTCCCAGAAGGCGACCGTAATCAACACCAGCCCCATCAGCAGGCCAAAGCCCGCCAGCAGCGCGGCCAGCACCGCCCAAAGCAGCAGGCTGGCGATACGCTCCTTCTCCTCCTGGGCCTCGATAGCAAACAGCTCAAGCCGAATGCGGCTGAGCGTCAGCAACGACACCCCGAGCCGCCGCAGCGGCGCGGAGACGGGTTCCTTGGCGTCGCTCAAGCGGGGCTCAGCGGCGGCCGATCAACACGCCAATCGCAAGGCCCACGGCTGCCGCGGCACCGATGGCCTGCCAGGGGTTGGCATGCACATAGTCGTCGGTGGCGACGGCGGCATCCTTGGCGCGCTGGAGGGCTTCGTGCTGGGCGTCCAGCAGCTTGTCCTTGGCACCGGACAGCCGGTCCTGGATGCGGGCGCGCAAGGCCTTCACCTCGCCGTCCGCCTTGTTGGTCGTGGCCGTCATCAGCGCGTCGATGTCTTCCATCACCGCACGGAAGTCCGAGGCCAATTTTTCCTTCGCCTGGCTGGTATCACTCATCGCTGGCTCCTTGATCGGGGGATCAAACACGCTTGCAGCCTAACGCGATTGGACATGGCCTGACATGCCCCACCACGATTGAAGCGGGCTTGTCCTACAAGGCCGCGGCCGCTTGCCGCAAGCGCTGCGCATAGGCCTCGCGCAGGGCCGCGGGCGCAAGGACCTCGACCTGGCCGGCATGGCGCAGCAGGTCCATCAGCAGCTCGGTGTCATCCACATAGGGCAAGCGCAGCCGCCAGCGGCCGTCGGGCAGGAATTCGCTCTGCTGGGCCGGGTGCCATTCCTCGCGCGACACCCAGGCCGCCGTGCCGGCGCTGAAGACCAGCTCGGCCTCGCGCGGCGTGCCACCGGCGAAGATGCCGTAGCCCTGGTCGAGTTCGGCTTCCAGCTCAGCCAGGGGCACAGGCCGGGCGTCGGCGTCCAGCAGCGTCGCCGCCTCGATGCCGTCCAGGGCAAAGCGGCGATAGGCGTCGCTGGCATGGCACCAGGCATCCAGATACCAGGCGTGGCGATGATGCACGAGGCGCTGCGGCGAGACCTCGCGTTCGCTGCCCGCCCCATCGCGTTTCTTGCGGTAGCGGATGGCCAGGCGCTTGCGCTTGACGACGGCGCTGCCCACGGTCTCGAAGCTGTCGCTGGCCATGCGCCGGCGTGCCGTGCCGATCAGCCTGACGCGCCGCCGCAGCTCATCGGCCTCGGCCGCATCCACGCCCAGCATGCCGGTGATCTTGTCGAACATGGGCTGCAGGTGGCGGCCCACGACACCCTGCTCATCCAGGCCGGCCAGCATCTGCTGCATGGTCAGGAGGGCGTGCAGTTCGGCCTCGTTGAACCAGACCCCCGGCAGCTCATGCTTGCCGCCACGCCACTGCTGGCCGAAACGGTAGCCGTTCTCGGCAGCGTCGTACTCGATGGGCGCGTCCAGCCGCTCCCGCAGGTAGGCCAGGTCGCGCTTGAGCGTGGCTGGCGACACCTCCAGCGCCGCTATCAACTCGGCAAAGGACACGCAGCCGCGGGAGCGGATCAGCTGCTCGATCTTGTAAAAGCGTTCGGTGCGGTCCATTCGGGTTTTCTCAGTGCCCCGACCGCTGGCATCTCTGCACACTCGGCGGGCTTGAATCGGCCAACAAATCAATAGCCTGCTTCACGGATGCCAAACATCCGGGAGCAGGCAGGGAGAGTGACATGAATCCGTCGACATCATTCTTGCGTCAAATCTGCGCGGGACTTTTCTGGGCAGCCCTTGGCGCCGAGTGCTTGGCTGCAGCGCCGACCTATTCGGTCACACCGCTGGCCGTGCAATCGCTATATCCCACCAGCTATGCCAAGGACCTCAACAACGCCGGCCAGGTGACTGGGCTGGCCTATCTGCCCAATGCCAATGGCGCGACGTATAGCTTCCTGTACGGCAGCGGCAACACGGTAAACATCGGCGGCCTGGGCGGGACCAATCCGCTGGGCAACGGGTACAGCCCCACCGACGCCCAAGCCATCAACGACGTCGGCCAGGTGGTGGGCGGGTCCTATTCCAGCAGCTATCCCGACATCCGTGCCTTCCTCTACAGCAACGGGCAGATGACCGACCTGGGCACGCTGGGCGGAAGCTTCAGCCAAGCCTACGGCGTCAACAACGCGGGTGAGGTCGTAGGAATGTCGGTCACCGCCGGCAACAAGAACTCCGCGACCTTCCTCTACAGCGGCGGGCAGATGATCAATCTGGCCACCCTGGGCGCCAGCTTCACCGACGTCACGGCCATCAACAACCACAGCCAGATCCTCGGCACTGCCGGCGGCCATGCGGCCATCTTCAGCCAGGGCGCAATGACGGACCTCGGCACCTTGGGGTCGGCCCTCAGCATTCCGGCGGCCATCAACGATGGGGGTCAGGCCACCGGATATTCCTACACCGCGGACAGCTTCACTCGCGCCTTCCGGTACAGCGGCGGGCAGATGATCGATCTGGGCACCCTGGGCGGCTCCTACAGCCAGGGCAAAGACATCAACGCCGCGGGCGACGTCGTTGGCATTTCCAACAACGGCATCGACGGCTTCGGTCATGGCTTCCTCTACACGGGCGGCACCATGTACGACCTGAACAACCTGGTCGGCTCGTCCGACTGGCTGATCGGCGAGGCCCAGCGGATCAACGACAACGGAACCATTCTTGCGTCCGGCTGCCATCAGCAGCAGGGCTGCATGTCCGTGCTCCTCAGCGTGACCAGCGTGCCCGAACCGGGCTCAATGGCCCTGACCCTTGCGGGGGTCGCCGTGGTGGGCGCCAGGCTGCGCCGGCGCCGCGGCTGAGTTTCCGTCGGCCTTCCGAAGGGCACCTTACGGTGCCTTTTTTATGCGCATCTGATTTTTTTCACAGGGTAGATCACCTATTGAGCTACCTGGCTCACAAACTGATATCCAAGGCCCGCGACTCTCAGGCGTGCCTCTCAATCAGGAGTCAGTCATGCAAGCCGTCATCAACGCCCAGATCACCCCCCGCCTCCAGAGCAGCCCGCTGGTCCAGTTCGACCTGGACATGGACGACACCTCTGCTCTGGTCAGCGCCCACGAGCGCACCGGCCTGGCCCTGGGCCGCGACTACGCCCTGCATGGCATCACGCCGCCCATCGCCCATCTCTACCCGCAGTCGCCACTGCAGCGCGGCTGGCTGGCCTCACGTGGCCGCCCGGTGCGCACGCCTGCCAGCCCGCAGGTCGAGCGCTGGCTGGCCCTGCGCACCCACGCGTGGGCACGCGGCCGCAGCTTCGAGGACATCCAGCTCACGCCGCACCATCTCGCCCAGCTGGAAACCCAGCACTGCCCCATCAGCCGGGAGTTGCTGGACGGCGAGAGCACCAGCATCGACCGCGTCCGCGACGATGCCGGTTACGCGGCCGGCAACCTGGCCGTCATGAGCCGCCGCGCCAACCGGGCCAAGGGCCACCGTGGCTACGCTGCGCTGGCCGACATGGCCGCCAGCTGCGCCGCCGGGCCCATCACGCGCATTGGCGGCCTGGCCGAGGCCGAGTGGCAGCGCCTGGCCGTGCTGGCCAGCTTTGTCACACCGCTGAGCCACGAGCAAGCGGCGCTGATCCCGCTCCACGTGCTGCCGCCCAACCGCCTGCGCCTGTTCAACCCCATCCAGGCCCTGCAGGCCCTGGTCACGCGCCAGCTCGCCACGCCCGGCTGGAGCGCCCGCCTGAGCCGCCTCGAGGCCCTGCTGCCGACCGACACGCTGCGCACCGACTTCAACCGCTTCCTGCTCGCCCTGGCCCCTCGCGTGCTGGCCGCCGCCGAGCTGCAGGAACCGCACCAGATCCGCTGGGCACTTGAAGATGCCTGGACTCTGCCCCTGGTGCAAAAGCGCTGGGCTCGTTTCGCCCTGCAGCTGACCGCCGAGCAGGCAGAAAACCTCGTCGAACGTGCGGCCGCCAAGAAGCTCAGCCCCGTGCACATCCAGCGCCACGACGACGCCACCGATGGCTGGGCCCTGGCCACTGGCGGTTACGCGGCTTGAAATGTCGCCCCTCGCCCAGTCGCGCCGCGCTAGACGCGGGCGCGCCTGGTCGGTCCCCCAGGGGGACGGCGATGCTTGCGGCATTGAGCCGCAAGCACATCGCCATAGCGGGCCGGCTAGGGAGCGGCCCGGCGCTCGGCCCGAAATACGCAAAGCCCGAGAGGACAACACCAATGACAAAGCGCCCCGCGGGGCGCTTCTCCTGGCGCGAGCGAAAGGCTTAGACCAGCGAACGATGCAGCCGGATCTCTTCGACACGCGCACCGCCAACTTCGGAGGTGCGGGCGCTGCCGAGTTCACGCTTGAAGCCGGCCAGCTCAAAGAAGCGCAGGGCGCGTTCGTTGCGCAGATAGCACCACAGCGTGGCCTTGGTGCAGCCTTCTTCCTGCAGGCCGTCGCGCGTGGCATCCCACAGCGCCAGGCCGACGCCCTTGTCCCAGTGCACCGGGTCGGCAAACATGGCCCAGACCTCGCCGGTCGTGGCGGGCGTGCCCTTGTCGCGGGAGCGATCGAAGCCGGCGAAACCCATGATCTTGTTGTCCAGATGGGCAACGATGACCTGCGGCTCGCAGAGGTCGATGGCCTCACGCCAGAAGGCTTGGCGCTTTTGCACCGACATCGCATCCAGCGCGGCGGCGGGCAGGAGGGCCTTGTAGGCGTCCTGGCTGGCAGCGACATGGATCTCGGCGATGGCCTTGGCATCGCGCAGGGTGGCGGGGCGAACCTGGATCACGGACATGGAACTCTTGGCAATAGCACGGGACGAAAGGGCGCGATTGTCCTAGCCCGATGATGAGCTGCAGGGTCTTGACAGAATTTTTTATCCGCTCAAGCAGCCAAGGAATTGGCGCGACAGGCCTTCACATGGTCGACCAGGCCGCGCCTGAGCCAGCGCAACGGCGTGCGCTGCAACTCCAGCATCAGTGCGTGATCCACAGCGGCGTCGCCCAGGTCCAACGCAAAGCGTCGCGCGACCTCGTTCTGAACCTTCAGTAACAACTCCGCCGTCACGCGCGCGTCGGCCAAGGCCCGGTGGGCACGGCCGTCGAAGCGGATGCCGTGGAACTGCGTGATCGCACCCAGGCCATGGCTCTTGGCCTCGGGCCAGAGCCGGCGCGACAACAGCACGGTGCAGGCGAACTCGTGGGCCGGGTCGCGCGCCACGCCGGCGCGCTCCATCTCGGCATGCCAGAAGCCCCGGTCGAAAGAAGCGTTATGCGCGACGAGCGGGCAGCCCTGGGTGAAACGGGCCAGCTCGCGCATGACCGTGGCCGAGTCCGGTGCGTTGGCCAGCATCTCGTTGCTGATGCCGGTCAGGGACTGAATAAAGGGCGGCACCCAGGCGCCGCTGTTCATCAGGCTGCTCCAGGCGTCGACGACCATGCCGCCACGCACGAGCACGGCAGCGATCTCGGTGGCACGGCCGCCGCTGGTAGGCCCGAGGCCGGTCGTTTCGAAGTCGACGACGGCGATGGTTTGCGTCATCTTCGTCAAGACTTCTTCGGTGGATGCCTGGGCGGGTGTTTCAGGGCATTCATTGCCAGCTTGCGCTCGACGGCGGCATCCAGGTCCACGCCGCCATGGTCGGCAATCTGCACGAGGTACAGCAGCACGTCCGACAGCTCTTCGCCGAGATGGCGGCGCTGGTCGTCGCTCAGGCTCAGGGATTGCTCGGGAGTCAGCCACTGGAATATTTCCAGCAGCTCGGCGGCCTCCACCGTCATGGCCATCGCGAGGTTCTTTGGCGTCTGGTAGGGCTGCCAGTCGCGGTCGCTGGCGAACTGGCGCAGACGCTGCTGCAGGGTCGTAATGTCCATCAGGGGAGCGCGTGTGAGGGTCGTTGCATCGCCGAAAGTGTCCCGTGTATTCCTAAACAGTATTCAAGATTTCAAAGGTAGTGGTCGTAGTAGTGCACCGCCTGCGCTGTGGACAAGGGCAAAAAGTCCTTGGGGCACAAGCGCTTGGCAGCAGCACAAGCCTGTGCGCCGCAGCCTGATGGATTGACCCTCGATTGGGAACAACTTTGCGAAAGGCCGTCGGCCTGTGGATATCTGCCCAGTTGTGCCAGAACCATCCACAGACTTGCCCAAGGCGGTACAGGCCCTTTGGATCGCGGCGCTTGCGCAGGCCTTCCCCAAGCCGTCGGCGTTGTTTCTTTACGCGGAATGAGGGGAAAAACGAACGACCGTTCTAAAAAGCTGCGGCTAGAGTTGCGCTCCCGAATTGAATGCACTGCGATGTTGCGGTGTCGCCTAGGAGACAACAATGAAACCCTTCCTCACCCGGATCGCCGCCGCCTCGGTGGCGCTGTTGGGCAGCTTGCTGGTGGCGGGCTGCGGTGGTGGTGGTGCGACGGCGGATACGACGCCCAAGTTCGCCCCCAGCAGCGTGGTGTCCTTCGGGGATAGCTTGAGCGACCAGGGCACCTACAAGGTCGGTACTGTTGCCGCCCTGGGCGGTGGCCAGTACACCGTCAATGGCGTTGGCCCGCATTGGGTGGAACGCATTGCCACGCTTTACGGCCTGCCCAAGCCCTGCCCGGCCCAGCAAGGCCTGGATGGCCTGGCTTCCCAGGGGTTCAGCGTGCCCGTCAAGAACAACGCGGGTTGTTTCGCCTACGGTCAGGGTGGCGCGCGAGTGACCAACCCGGTCGGCCCGGGCAACAAGCTGCTGGGTGGTTCCAACGCCGTGCTGGGCCAGCTCACGGTGCCCGTCGTCACGCAGATGCAGAACCACCTGACGGCAGTCGGTGGCAGCTTCAAGGGCACCGAGCTCGTCTTCGTCTATGCCGGTGGCAATGACGTGTTCATCAACCTGGCCACCGTGCAGGCCACCATCGCCGCTGGCGGTGACCCGACGGCCGCTGCCACCAAGGGCGTGACCGAGATGGGCAAGGCCGGTGCGGAACTGGCCGGCTACGTCAAGGCCCTGGTGGTGGGCAAGGGTGCCAAGAACGTCGTGGTCATCAACCTGCCCGACGTGAGCCTAACGCCTTTCGCCAAGAGCCTGCCCGCAGCCACGCAGGGCCTGATCCTGCAGATGGTCAATACCTTCAACGACCAACTCAAGACCGGCCTGGCCGGCGCTGACGTGGGTTGGGTTGATGCCGCCCAAGGGGTGCGTGACCAGATTGCCGATCCTGCGAAGTTCAGCCTGAGCAATGTCACCACGCCGGCCTGTGATCTGAGCGCGGCCAAGAACCCCTTGGGTTCGTCGCTGGTCTGCAGCGCCAACAACGTCATCAGCGGCGATGTCAGTCACTACCTGTTCGCCGACTCCGTCCACCCCACCCCGTTCGGGAATCAATTGCTGTCGCAGGTGGTGTCCCTGGAACTGGCTCGCAAAGGCTGGCTCTGAGTCCGCGTGACCCTTCAGGAGAACTTCATGAACATCAAATCCCTGCTCGCAGTCACCCTGCTCTCCGCCACCGGCCTCGTTCACGCGCAATCGGCCGGCAGCATCGTCGTCTATGGCGGTGCCGCACAGATCAACCCGCATGTCGACAGCGGTGATCTGACCGCGCCCAGCCTGGCGGGCACCAAGGTCGACGTGAAGAAGGCCAGCTCCTTCGTCGGCGGCGTGACTTACTACTGGACCGACAACATCAGCATCGATCTGCCGATCGCGCTGCCGTTCAAGCACGACGTCGTTGGTGCTGGCGCCATCGAAGGTTCGGGCAAGCTCGGCACGGTCAAGTCCCTGCCGATGACGCTGCTGGCCCAGTACCGCTTCGGCGACGCCAACAGCAGCTTCCGTCCCTTTGTCGGCGCGGGCGTCACCTATGGCTACTTCTTCAAGCCACGCGCCACGGCCGCACTGTCCGGCCTCACCGGTGGCTCGCCCGCCAGCCCGACGACGCTGTCCATGAAGAGCCGCTTCGGCACGACCATGGAACTCGGTGGTGCCTTCAACATCACCAAGGACTGGTCCGCCAGTCTGGCAGTCACCAAGACCTTCATCAAGACGACCGGCAGCCTGTCTACTGGCCAGACCATCGAGACGACGCTGGACCCGGTGTCCGTCAAGTTCGGGATTGGTTATCGCTTCTGATCCGGCTTCCAGGCCGATCACCAAGAGGGAGCCTGCGGGCTCCCTTTTCTTTGGGCCTCTCGTGAAGCCGTCACGGCCGCCGAGGGCAATGAGCGAAGTTCAAGTCACAACTGGTGACATTCATCGGCATAGTGCCCCCGCTGATCGCAAGCCGCGAAGAGCACCAAATCCAAACAACTTTCGGGAGGGAAATCATCATGAGGATCCACACACTGCTGATCATTGCCGCTGCTGCATCCTTGGGCGGCTGTGCCATCCATCAGACCGTGCAGCCGGTCGAGCGGCTGGAGGCCAAGCAGATCTGCATCGTCCATAACGGCGACGTCAGGGAAGGGGTTTTCGAGAGCTACAGGAAGGCGCTCGAGGCCAAGGGCTATGCGGTCCGCAAGCTGCCGGCTGGCGCCTCGCTGATCGAATGCCCGATCACGTCGACCTACACGGCCAACTGGCGCTGGGACCTTGCCCTGTACATGGCCTACGCGGAGATCAAGGTCTACAACAACGGTAAGCCGGTCGGTGAAGCCAAGTACGACTCGACGCGCGGCGGTGGCAACATGGGCAAGTTCATCGACGCCGACAAGAAGATTACCGAACTGGTCAATCAACTGTTCCCGGGTGGCGCCGGCGCCTGAGCAGGCGGCCGGACTCATAGCGCAGAAGGGAGCCTGCGGGCTCCCTTTGTCGTTCTGGCATGTCAGGTTTGTCGATCATGGTCGACTCATGCCCCATGAAGCTGACTGCCCTGCTCCTCGCCATGGCCACGCCTCTCGCCGGCGCCCAAAGCTGTCCTGCTACAACCGTGCAAAGCGGCGCGACGGTGCCGCGCATCGTCGAGCTCTACACATCCGAAGGCTGCTCCTCCTGCCCGCCGGCGGACCGCTGGCTGAGCGGCCTCAAGGGCCAGCCCGGCGTCATCGCGGCAGCCTTTCATGTTGACTACTGGAACGGCCTGGGCTGGCCGGATCGGTTTTCCAGCCCGGCCTTCACCGAGCGCCAGAAACAAGGCGTGGGCGTTAATGGCTCACGCTATGCGTACACACCGCAAATCGTCATCAATGGGCGGGATTGGCGCAGCGCTTCATTGCCCGCGGCGAGTGCCGAGCCGGCTCGTGTACGGTTGGGCTGGAGCCGCAGCGCGAGCGGCGAACTGAAGCTCAGTGCGGAGGCCTTGCCTGGCGCGCCCGCGCACGTCCAGCTCTGGTGGGCTCGCGTCGAGGACGGCCACCAAAGCCGCGTGCGCGCCGGCGAGAACCGTGGCGAGACGCTCAACCACGACAGTGTCGTGCGGGAATACGGGAAGCTGCCGCTCTGGGAGGGACGGGGCCCGGCGCAGTGGGCCGTGCCGGTGAAGGCCGCCGAACCTGGCCACGCCAGCCGCTGGCTCGCGGTAGCCGTGGATGTGCGCGATGGCCACACCTTGCAGGCCGTCGAGGTAGGTTGCTGAAAACGGGAAGTCCTCCGACACGGGGCAACCCCGCAGGCGATCAGACTTGGCCATCCCCGCTGAATCCCGCAAGGCCATGCGAATCCACCCCCTTGTCATGCTGACCGCCGGCGTTGCCGCGCTGAGCGCTTGCGGCAGGTCGGCCGATAGCCCCGCGGCAGCACCGGCGCCGGCATCGGCTGCTTCGGCATCCGTGGCGTCCAGCCCCTGGGTCGGCCGATGGCAAGGGCCCGAAGGCACCTATCTGGAGATCACCGGCGGGCCGGGGACCTACAGCGTCACGGTGCAGAACCTGGATGGTCCACGCAGCTTCGACGCCAAGGCCGGCACCGACACGCTCGTATTCACGCGCGATGGCGTGCTCGAAACCATCCGCGCCGGCAGCGGCCCCGAGACGGGCATGAAATGGCTGGCCGACAAGCACGACTGTCTGATCGTGAAGAGCGGCGAAGGCTATTGCCGCGGCTGATCAGGCGATGCCGACGACCTTGTGCATCTGCACCGACAGCCGCCACTGCGGATGGGCCATGCAGTAGGCCACGGCCGCCTTGGTGTGCTCGCGCTGCAGCACCGAATCCATGGGCTGCAGGAAGAAGTTCTGGAAGTCCAGATTCGCAAACCGCTCCGGTTGGGCCAGCGGTTGCGGATAGACAAGCTTCAACTCGTGGCCCGAGGTCAGCACCAGCGGCGCATCGGCCTTGGGGCTGACGCAGATCCAGTCCAGCCCCGGCGGCGCGGGTTGCGTGCCATTGGTCTCGACAGCGACCTCGAAGCCGCGGGCGTGCAGGGCGTCGATCAGCGGCGTGTCCAACTGCAGCAGCGGCTCGCCGCCGGTACAGACGACGTAGGGACGACCACCGCCGGGCCATGCTTTGGCAATCGCATCGGCCAGCGCATCGGCAGTCACGAATTTGCCGCCGCCCTCGCCATCCGTGCCCACGAAATCCGTGTCGCAGAAAGTGCAGACCGCCGTCGCGCGATCCTGCTCGCGGCCGGTCCAGAGGTTGCAGCCGGCAAAGCGGCAGAACACGGCTGCGCGGCCGGCCTGGGCGCCTTCGCCCTGCAGCGTGAAGAACAGTTCTTTGACCGAATACGTCATACGGGGATCAATTCTTCGGAGTCAGCCCGGCTGACGATGGCACCCGAGCCGCGCGTCTCGTACAGGTCCACGCGGTCGATCTGCGGCAGTACCGCGCCGCCTTCGCGCAGCACCCAGGCTGCAATCGAGGCCACGTCACCGTCGGGCAGATTGGCAATCTCAAACAGCGGGTGATGGTCCAACCGTTTGAAGATGGGGTTGAACAGCGACTTCACGTCACCGAAGTCCACCGTCCAGCCCATCACCTGGTCCAGCGGCGCAGCCAGGTGCAGCCGCAGCGTGAAGGTGTGGCCATGGATGCCGGCCAGCGGATGGCCAACGGGCGCGTGCTTCATGCGAACGGCGCTGTCCAGCGTCATCTCCTTCCAGATGCGGTAGCTGCTGCCATTGAAGTTGGCGCCGCTGGAGCCGGTCTCGTAGACAGTCACCCAGCTCAGCTCCGGCAGTTCGGGCTTCAGCCTGTCCCACAGCCAGGCCGAGATGTTCTCGCTGGTCGGGTTCTGCAGCCCCGCGATGTCGTTCAGGCAGCGGTAGTTCAGCGCGAAGTGCAGTGGCGCCCAGACCTCGTCGAGGTGGTCGTAGTCGATGGACAGGTCGCGCTCGCCGAGGTCCGCATTGGCATGCAGGATGACCTCGAAGCCATGGCCATGCATGCGGCCGCACTGGTGGCCAGCCGGTACATTCGGCAGCTGGTGGGCGGCCTGGAAGCGGTAGCGCCGCCAGACATGCGCATGGCCGGCGCCGTCCAGGTCCACGCCGCTGTGTTGGGTGCTTTGCACGCCCACCTGCACGATGCCGGGCACGTCCAGCCGCTGGCGCACCCAGCGCGCGAGGTTCTCGTCGGTGGGCTCGGCCAGGTGGTCGTTCAGCAAGGCATGATCCAGCGGCGCCACGGTCTCAGTCATGCGCGCACGCAGCGCCTCGACCTCACCCCCCGGAAAAGCAGGCCAGCCGGCGGGCAGTGCCGTGCGGACGGTGGCGAAATAGCTATGCCCATGCAGCCCGTGGCTGCGGTGCGAGGCGGGCAGGGCGGGAATGCGGCAGGCCGACTCGAAGCCGGCCGAGGCACAGTGCAACACGGAAACTGACATGCCGCGATTGTCGCGCCCACCCCCAAAACCCTGCTTGACTTGAAGTGGGCTTGAGCTTTTAGTCTTCCCCGCCATGAATCTTGCTGACCCCATCGACGCGCCGGCCGGCGCGTCCGAAAAACTCTTTGCCCCTGGCCGCAGCGCCGCCTGCATCGGCGCCATCGCGCTGATCTCCATGCTGGCCTTCGAGTCCATCGCCGTCGCCACCGCGATGCCGGCCGTGGCCGAGGCGCTGCAGGGCCTGCCCTATTACGCCCTGGCCTTCGGCGCGACGCTGGCCACCTCGGTGCTGGGCATGACGGCGGCCGGCCAGCTCTGCGACAAGCGCGGCCCCTATCGCGCCGCGCTGGCAGGCCTCGCGGCCTTCCTGGTCGGCCTGCTGCTGGCGGGTTTTGCGCCATCCATGCCCGTGCTGGTGCTCGGCCGCGCGCTGCAGGGCCTGGGCAGCGGCGTGCTGGGCGTCACGCTGTATGTCGGCGTCGGCCAGGTCGTGCCGCAGCAACTCCACCCCAAGATGTTCGCCATGTTCGCGGGCGCCTGGGTCGTGCCCGGCCTGGTCGGGCCGGCGCTGGCGTCCTTCCTCGTGCAGTTCATCGGCTGGCGCTCCGTCTTCCTGGTCGTCGCGGCGGCCGTGCCCGTGGCGGCGTTGATGATCCTGCCGGCCCTCAAGCGGGTGGGCTCGGGCTCCGGTGACGAGCTGCGCTGGGGCGCGATGCGCTGGGCCCTGCTGGCCAGTGCGGGCGCGCTGACGCTGCACAGCGCCAGCCAGCAGAGCGGCGCCAGCTCGGCCTTGCTGTTCGCGGCCGGCCTGGTGGCCGCCGGCATCGCCGCCCGGCTGCTGCTGCCCGCCGGCACGCTGAGGGCGGCGCGTGGCCTGCCGACGGTCATCCTGCTGCGCGGCCTCATCGCCGCGACCTTTGCCAGCGCCGAGGCCTTCCTGCCGTTGATGCTGACCCAGCACTTCGGCTGGAGCCTGACCCAGGCCGGCATTGCGTTGAGCGCCGGCGCGGTCACCTGGAGCATCGGCAGCGCCTTGCAGGCTCGCGTGCAGCGGCCCGAATCGAGGCGCCTGTTGCTGCCGGGCGGTTTCACATTGACGGCGCTGGCGCTGACCCTCGTCATCGCGCCGCTGCTGTTCGCCCTGCCCTCTGCGCTGGTCTTTGTGGGCTGGACGCTCGTCGGCCTGGGCATCGGCCTGTCCTTCCCCATCCTGTCGGTGCTGCTGCTCAAGCTGTCGCCGCCGGAGCAGCAAGGCAGCAACACCTCGTCGCTGCAACTCTGTGATGCGCTGACCAGCAGTGCCGCGCTGGCCCTGGCCGGCCTGCTGTTCGACCCCGTCACGCGCCAGGTCTTGCCGGTGCTGCTGCTGGCGCTGGGGCTCGTCACCGTCGCTGCCTTGATCAGCCCCCGAGCCCAACCCAACAACCACTGAAAACGCTTTCTGCTGGTGGCACACTGCGCCGTCTTCCGCGGGAGAGGTGCATGGGTTTCGTGACGACGCGCAGCATGGCCAAGGACTATGACGTCATCGTCGTCGGCTCGGGTGCCGGTGGCGGCCAGACGGCCTACACGCTGGCGCTGGAGGGCGTGAAGGTGCTGATGCTCGAGGCCGGCCGCAACTACGACTTTCGCACCGAGACGCCGATGTTCCAGACCAGCGCGGACGCGCCGCTGCGCGGTGCCGGCACGCCGGACAAGCCCTTCGGCTTCTACGACGCGACGGTGGATGGCGGCTGGCAGGTGCCGGGCGAGCCCTACACGCAAGCTTCCACTGACCCCCAGCAGCGCTTCGACTGGTGGCGCTCACGCATGTTGGGCGGCCGCACCAACCACTGGGGCCGCATCTCGTTGAGAAACGGCCCCTACGACTTCAAGCCCCACAGCCGTGATGGCCTGGGCTTCGACTGGCCCATCGGCTACGACGACCTGGCGTCCTACTACGACAAGGTTGAGATGCTGGTCGGCATCTACGGCAGCGACGAGGGCCTGGAGAACACACCTGACTCGCCCGAGGGCTGCCTGCTGCCCGCGCCAGCGATGCGCGTGGGCGAGCGACTCATCAAGAAGCACGCGGCGACGCTGGGCGTGCCCGTCGTGCCCATCCACCGCGCGGTGCTGACGAAAAAGCTCGACGACGCCCGCATCCCCGCCCTGCTGCACCCCGGCAACCCGCGCGCTCAAGGTTTGGTCGCCCAGGCCATGCGCGACCGCGCCGCCTGCTTCTGGGCCACGCCCTGCGGGCGCGGCTGCAGCATCGGCGCCACCTACCAGAGCCCGGCGGTGCACCTGCCGCCGGCGTTGGCCAGCGGCAATCTGGACGTGCTCTGCGACGCCATGGTCTACGAGGTGACGACCGCCGGCGGCAAGGCCAGCGGCGTGCGCTTTGTCGACCGCAAGACCGGCAAGCACATCAAGGCCAAGGCCCGCGCCGTCGTGCTGGCGGCCAGCGCCTGCGAATCGGTGCGCATCCTGCTGAACAGCAAGCCGGGGGGCCTCGCCAACGCCAGCGGCAAGCTCGGCCGCTACATCATGGATACCGTTGGCAGCGACCTGTCGGGCCAGGTGCCGGGCCTGGAAGCCTTGCCGCCCCACAACGAGGACGGCGCCGGCGGCGGCCACGCCTATTCGCCCTGGTGGCTTTACCAGCAGCAGGGCCGCGACTGGCACAAGAAGCTGGGCTTTCCGCGCGGCTATCACATCGAGATCAGCACAGGCCGGCGCATGCCCACCTCGGGCACCGGCGCGGGCTTGGAGTGGCTGACCCAGGGCAGCTATGGCGCGCGCTTCAAGCAGGACGTGAGGCGGCTGTACGGCTCCTTCGTCCACTTCGCCGGCCGCGGCGAGATGATCCCCAACGAGCAGTCCTGGTGCGAAATTGACCCGACGGTGAAGGACCGTTTCGGCATCCCGGTGCTGCGCTTTCACTGGCAGTGGGCCGAGCACGAGACCCGCCAGGCTGCGCACATGCAAAGGACCTTTGCCGACATCATCACCGCCATGGGCGGCCGCGTGCAGGACGGTGGGCCGGAACTGGACGGGGCCAAGGCCATCGCGCCGGGCGGTTCCATCATCCACGAGGTCGGCGGCGCCATCATGGGCGCGGATGCGCGCAACTCGGTCACCAACGGCTGGGGCCAGACCTGGGATGTGCCCAACCTTTTCCTGGCCGACGGGGCGCCCTTCGCGTCCAACGCCGACAAGAACCCCACGCTGACCATCATGGCCCTGGCCTGGCGCCAGGCGGACCACATCGTCGAGCGCATGCGCAAGAAGGAGCTCTGAGCATGGACCGCAGACAGACCCTGCAATGGATGCTGGCCGCCAGCGCCGCCATGGGCGTGGAGGTGTCGGCCGGCGCTACGCCCGCTGCGCGCAAAGGCAAGGGCTATGGCACGGATCCTCAACTCACCAGGACCTACCGCAGCGGCGAGCTGTGGCCGCTGACCTTCACGGCTGATCAGGCGCGCGCCGCGCAGGCGCTGTGTGGCCTCATCATCCCGGCCGACGAATACTCACCCAGCGCCGCGCAGCTCAAGGTCCACCTCTTCATCGACGAGTGGATCAGCGCGCCCTACCCAGATCAGGTCAAGGACAAGGACGTCATCGTCGCGGGCCTGGGTTGGCTGGACGCCGAGAGCCGCTTGCGCTTCGGCAAACGCTTCGCCGAACTCGATGTCACCGCGCAATCGCAGATCGCCGACGACATCTGCTGGGTGCAGAAGGCCAAGCCCGAGCGCGCCGCCGCGGCACGCTTCTTCAAGCGCTTCCGCGACCTGACGGCCGGGGGCTTCTACACGACGCCCGAGGGTTCGAAGGACCTCGGCTTCGTCGGCAATGTCCCATCCGTCACCTTCGACGGCCCCCCTCTCAAAGTCCTTCAGATCGTCGGAGTCGCCTGATGCGCCAACTTACCTCAATTGCCGCCAGCCTCGCTGTCGCCACCGCTGCCCACGGCGCCGACATGAATATCAACACGCTGAGCGCCGAAGAAACCGCCGCTGGCTGGAAGCTGCTGTTCGACGGCAAGACGCTGGAGAACTGGCGTGCGAGCGACGCGCCCGGGAGCTTCAGCGTCAAGGACGGTGCCCTCATCGTGCAGGGCCCGCGCTCCCACCTCTTCTACGTCGGCCCCGTGCAGCAGCACGACTTCAGGAACTTCGAGTTCAAGGCCGACGTGATGACCTTTGCCAAGGCCAACTCCGGCGTCTATTTCCACACCAAGTGGCAGGACGTCGGCTGGCCCAGCCTGGGCTACGAGGTGCAGGTCAACAACTCCCACAGCGACCCCAGCCGAACCGGCGGCCTGTGGGGCGTGCAGGACTTCCCCAAGGTCATCGCCCCCGACGGCCAATGGTTCACGCTGACCATCCGCGTCGAGGGCAAGCACGTCACCACGTTCGTCGGTGCCGAGAAGACAGCTGACTACACCGAAGAGTCGCCCATCGTGCGCAAGAAGGGCTTGGAGCAGCGCTACCTCGCCAGCGGCACCTTCGCGCTGCAGGGCCACGACCCCGAGAGCACGGTGCATTTCAGAAATATCAAGGTGAAGGTGCTGCCCTGAAGACCGGCGACCCTCAGCCGCACCTTGCCAGCCGCCGCCGGGCCCAAGGCAGCACGGCCAGGCCGGCCAGCATCAGGCCGTAGGTGGACGGCTCCGGCACGGCCGCGGTCATGAAATGGCCCGAGGCCGACGTGACCGTGACGCCCGTGGGCAGGTCCCAGTTGAAGCGGGCGGTGTGCGAGAAGTCTGCCACCGCGCCGCCTTCGGCGAACACGGACAGCGAGCCATAGATGTAGACCACCAGCGATTGGCCATGCGCCGGCACCAGGAAGGTGCTGCTGATCTCGCGTGAACTGTTCTTGGCGTCGAGCGTGATGGCGTTGCGCCAGCCCTCGGGATTGGTCCCGACATAGAAGCGACTGGTGGCCGAGGAGCCGCTCCACCATTTGCCGCGTTTGGTCTCGCCCTCGACCGACCAGCTCCAGCTGACCGGGTCGCCCGGGTCATGGCTCTCGTCGGCCTGCAGCGTGACCTTGTCGTAGAACCAGGCGTCGGCGCTGGTGCCCCAGTTGCACGACAGCATGTCGGGCCGGCAGCCCTTGATCAGCGTCGGGTTGTTGCTGGACCAGGCCAGGGCATGCAGGCTGCCCGTGTTCAGCGACGCCTCGGCGGAAGCCTGCACGTTCACGTTGGCAAAGCTGTTGCTGACGTGCGACTGGCCGGCACCGCCGGCGGTCTGGCCGCCCGCGCTGGCGTGAACACCGGAAGTGGCGAAAGGCTGACCGGCCGCCGCATTCGCGGTCAGCACGGCCGAAGCCAGCAAGAGGGGGGTCAAGAGCAGTTTCATGGTGGTGATGGCAGGGTTGTTGACGGCCGGAAGTGTGTTTTTCAGGCCATCCCGGCGCATCGCCCGCGAAGAGCCACGTGAGAGCCATGGCACTGTCATAAATGCATGGCTCCCCAAGGGTGATGCGCCGCTGGCGCCTGCGGCCGACGATGCCGGCCACCACATCCCTGCCGGAGTTCTTCCCCATGCCTTCACATCCCACCGCCCCGACGCTGCTGCTCGCCCTCGCCGCCTTCAGCTTGCTGGCCGACACCACGCAAGCGCAAACCGCTCAGCAGCGCCGCCTCGTGCTCGACGTCGAACTGCTGCGCCAGGGCCCCGTGCAGGCCGGCGCGGACCGCGGCGAGCAGACGCTGAGCCAGCGCTGGCAGTTCAGCGCCCTGTTGCAGAGCGACGGCACACCCATCCCCTACAACCCGCTGGACCCCGAAGATCACCGCCGCCAGGCCGAGGCCGCCCAGCGCGTGGCCGCGGCTGCCCCCGCCGCGCCCATGCCCGACTGGCGTGCCATGCAAGCCAAGGCGCAGACGCTGCAGGCACGCTGCGGGCAGGACAGCGCCTGCCTGATGCGCGAGGCGTCGGCCTTGAGCGCGGGTGCGATGCCCGGCGTCAACCGCGGCAGCCAGGGCGTCATGCAGGGCTATGGCCAGGCGGTGGCCGCCTGCGAGCGCCAGCCTGCCGGCAAGGCCCGCGAGGCCTGCCGCGCCGACGCACGCCGCGCCGCCGGTGGCGGTGCCGATGCACCCGACGATAGCGGCCCGGCCACGCCTTACTTGCTGTTCACCGGACCGATGGCCTGCAACCTGCAGTTGAGCGCCAAGCTGGACGAGCGCGTGCAGGGGCGCTTCAACGATGTGCAGGGCGTTGTCCCCTTCACCGAGACGGCCCAGGGCAGCGAGACTCGCCGTGACGATGCGCCCTGCCCGACGCTGCAGGCCGTGCTGGACACCCGCAACGGCCGGGTCTGGACGGCGCTGGGCCTGGTGCCGCAGGATGTGCAGGGCGTGCAGACCCGCGAGGAGGCCAATCGCCGCAAGCAGCGCCACGAGGGCCGCATCGGCCTGCAATGGCGCGAGGCCCAGCCCTGGCTGCAGCAACGCCTCGTGCAGCTCAGTTCAGGGGGCCAGGATCAGGCGCGCCTGCCGGCGGGGAGCGGTCAGGCGGAGATCAAGATGAAGTGGAGCTTCAGGCCGACGTGACTGACGCCCCTCGTCCGGTCAGGCCTCGCTGAACGTGGGCCTGACCGGCCGGTCCCCCGAGGGGACGGCGATGCTCGCGGCTTCGAGCCGCGAGCACATCGCCAAACGCGGGCCGGCTAGGGAGCGGCCCGGCGCTCGGCCCGCAAGTTACGTGCTCGGCGGTGGCGGGGCGCGCAGGTCGCTGACGCGGCGGCCGCGCTTGCTGGCGGCGCTGCGCAGGTGCACCAGCGACTCCACGCGCTTGAGCAGTTCGCGGTCGTTCCAGGGCTTCTTGAAGATGCCGTAGACGCCCTCGATCTGGCCGACGCGGCCGTGCAGCTCGTCGTGGCCAGTGATGGCGATGACGGGCAGGTCTTCGGTGATCAGGCTGCCATGCACGTCGGCGATCAGCTCGAAACCGTCCTTGTTGGGCATCTCGAGGTCGGTGATCAGCACGGCGATCTCGGGCTTCTCGTCCAGTTGTGCCATGGCCTCGTTGCCGTCGTTGACCTGGACGACCACGAAGCCCGCACCTTCCAGCAGGCGCTTGAGCTTGGTGCGCACGACGGCCGAGTCATCAGCGATCAGCACGGTGGGTGGCCCCTCCGGCACCACGGGCGCGGGGGCGGCCGGCGGCTGCATCGGCGTAGGCGCCGTGACGAAGGCGCTGGCCATCGACGGGCCAGCAGTGGCTGAGCCAGGCAGCGGCGGCAACACCACAGGCGCGTTGGCGCGCTGGCCCCCTTGCGGCGGGCGTGGCGGCGGCGTGTATTCGCGCGGCGGACGGTAGTCGTCACGCTTGAAGGCGGCGATGAGCACGATGATGGCCAGCGGTATCGCGATCAATACCGGCATCAGATAGGCGCCCAGCAACTCCTGCAGCTCGTGAAACATCGACTCCATCCCCGGGGTGTAACAGCGGGCAGCCTAACACCCGCCACACGGTCACACCACCGAGGAAAGCCGGTAAGAGTGCACCCCTCGCCCGGTTTTGCGCGCTGAACGCGGGCAAACCCAGTCGGTCCCCCGAGGGGACGGCGATGCTTGCGGCATTGAGCCGCAAGCACATCGCCTGCGGGCCGGCTTGGGAGCGGCCCGGCGCCGGTCCGCGTTCCGTACCTCAATCCCGGCTGGAGACGCAGCCCCGGCCGTTCACGAGGCAGCGGGCGTAGCCGGCGTCGTTCTTCAGCAGGAACATCGCCCGAGCCGCGAAGGCCGAGTCGGCAAAGTCGGCGAACACGCCGTCCACGCCCAGCTCGTAGAAGGCCAGGTATTCGTTGACCGGGCTGCCCTGGTAGTCGCTGGCCAGGCGCTTTTGCTCACTGCGGAAGGTGTAGGGGTGCACCACCAGGCCGAGCTTGTGCGCGTTGGCGACGATGTCGCTGGCGGGCAGCAGCTTGCGGTCGCGCTCGTCGACCAGGCCGTCGCCGTTGCTGTCGGCACAGCCACCGCCCGCGGCGACCGTCTTGCAGGCGCTGGACATCAGGTAGACCTTCCACGGGCCGATGCCATCGGCATAGGTCTTCACCTCGGCCAGGCCGGCCGGCGTCAGCAGGTCCTTGAACAGGCCGGCGCGGCCGGACACGACCCAGTCGTAAGGCTTGTCATAGGGCTTGTTGAAGGCCAGGCTGCCGTCGGCATTGACGTCGTCGGCATCCACCAGCTGCACCAGGCGCAGGCTGGACTTGCTGCGCAGGTATTTCAGGTTGGCCGTCTCGAAGGACTGCACGATGACCGGCGCGCTGCGATGGTTCCAGCCAGCTTTGGTCAGCACGCGCAGCAGGCGGTCTTCCAGGGCCAGGCCGAGGCTCTGGTGATAGGTCGGGTGCTTGGTTTCCGGGTAGATGCCGATGCGCCGCCCTTCCTCGGCCGACTTGCGCTTCACGAAGGCGATGACCTCCTCCAGCGTCGGGATCTCGAATTGGCCATTGAAGGATGGGTCGCGGTCGGCCAGCGGCTGGATGGCGCGCAGCGTCTTGATCTCGGCCAGCGTGAAGTCGCTGGCGAAGAAGCCCGTCTCGGTCGCGCCATCGATGACGGCGGTGCGCTTGCGCGAGGCGAACTGCGGCAGCGAGGCGACGTTGGTCGTCGCGATCAGGTTGGGCTCGTGGCGGACGATCAGGTGGCCGTCCTTGGTCGCGACAAGATCAGGCTCGACATAGTCGGCACCCATGGCGATGCCCAACGCGTAGTTCTCCAGCGTGTGGTCGGGCAGATAGCCGGTGGCGCCGCCGCGGTGGCCGATGACCAGCGGCGCGTTCTCGGCGCGGCCGCGGTCATGGGCGGTAGCGCTGAATGACGAACTCAGCGAGGCGAGGGCGAGCAGGCACAGGCCGGCCCAGCGAAGGGGTTTGAACATCGGATGGCTCCTGGGTGACCGAGCGCCGCAGGGTAGGCGGCGGCGGTGACGAGGCCGTGAACCTGGAACCCCCTAGCTCCGCTGCAACTGCATCAAAACGTCAAGACGAAGCAGGCGCCGCCACCCGGCCGTTTGGCGTGGCGCACCGAGCCGCCAAGGCCATGCACCAGCTGGCGCACCACGGCCAGGCCCACGCCGCTGCCGCCCTCGCGCGTCGTGAAGAAGGGCGTGAAGATGCGGCTCTCCAGCCCCGGCGCCACGCCCGGACCGTTGTCGGCCACCGTCAGCCGCAGCCGTGCGCCGCGGCTCAGCCGGGCTTCGATCAGCAGCTCGGGCTTGGAATAGCCGGCGCAGGCCTGTAGCGCGTTCTGCGCCAGGTTGATCAGCACCTGTTCCAGCTGCGCCGCGTCCGTGCGCAGGGCCAGGCTTTCGGGTTCGACCACGATCCTGACCGCGCCGCCGGCCACTTCCCAGGCCGGCGCCAGCAGCCGCTGCACCGCCTGCAGCAAGGGCAGCAGCGGCGTGTCGGCCAGCGTTGGCGCGGGCGGCTGGCTGACGCTGCGGTAGCGCTCGACAAAGGCCTGCAGATGCGCCGCCCGCCGCGCCAGCGTCGCCAGCGCCGCCTGCAGCTCGTCGTGCTCGCCGGCGTCCAGCAGGGCCGGCGCGCTGGTGGCCAGCGACGCGATCGGCGTCAGCGAATTCATGATCTCGTGGGTCAGCACCTGCACCAGCTGGCGCCAGGCGGCCAGCGTCTCGGTCTCCAGCTCGGACTCGATGGGTGCCAGTGCCGCCAGCCGCCAGGCCTGGCCTTGCACGGTCAGCGCCGACACGGCCAGCACGGCGCGCTCCTGGCCATGCTCGGTGGGCAGGGTGACGACGCGCCGGCCGGGGCCGGTGTCCAGCAGAGCAAGCAGCGCCGCAGGTTCGGCGGCTCGGCCCGGGGCGATGAGCCGGCGCGCGGCGGCGTTCAGCGCGAGAGGCGGTGTACCGGCCATGAGGCGCCACAGCGCGAGCGGGGCGTGTTCGAGTGCGGCATCCAGGTCCGGGCGCGGTGCGGGCGGTGGGTCGGGTGGGAGCGGCGTCGGCCGGTGGGCAAGGCGACTCAGTGCAGTCCACCCAATGGCAGCGGCGAGGCAGCCGGTCAGCGCGCAGGCGACGAGCAGGCGCGGGGCGTCCAGTGAAGCGGCGGCGCCCGCCGCGCTTGCTGCCAGCCCCATCGCAGCCACCACGACACGGGTTCGTTCAAAGCCCATGCTTCTCAAGCCGTCGATACAAGGCCGCGCGGCTGACGCCCAACAGCTTGGCCGCCTGGCTGATATTGCCGTCGGCCTGTGCCAGCGCCGCCTGCACGGCCTCGCGCTCGCGCTGGGCCAGGTCCAACCCCTGCTCGGCAGGCGCAAGCGGCGCGGCGTTGAGGCCGAAGTCGTCCCACGCGAGCACCGGCCCGCGTGCCAGCAGCGTCGCGCGCTCGCAGGCCTGGCGCAGCTCGCGCACATTGCCAGGCCAGCGGTAGGCACAGAGCCTGGCCAGGGCGTCCGGTGTCACCTCGACGGTGCGCTCCTTGGCGAACTGCGCGAGGTAGTGGCGCAGCAGCAGCGCGATGTCGCCGGCACCGCGCTCGCGCAGCGGCGGCACGCGCAGCACCACGGTGTTGAGGCGGTACAGCAGGTCGGGCCGGAAGCGCCGCGCGTCGAACAGCTCGGCCTCGGCCACATTGGTGGCGGCCAGCACACGCACATCGACCGGCACCGGCTTGTCGCTGCCCAGTGGCGTCACCTCGCGGCGCTCCAGCGCGGCCAGCAGCTTGGCCTGTTGGGCCAGTGGCAGGTTGCCGATCTCGTCGAGAAACAACGTGCCACCGGCCGCTGCGACGAAGCGCCCGGGCCGTGACTCGCGGGCGTCCGTGAAGCTGCCGCGGCGGTGGCCGAAGAGTTCACTCTCCACCAGTGCCTCGGGCAGCGAGCCCATGTCCACGGCCAGTAGCGGCCCGGCCGCACGCGGCGAGGCGCTATGCAGTGCGCGCGCCACCAGCTCCTTGCCGACGCCGTTCTCGCCCAGGATGAGCACGCTGGCTTCGCTGGCGCCGACTTGCGCGATCTGCGAGCGCAGGGATTGCATCGCCGTCGACTCACCCAGCAGCTCGCCCGCGGCAGGCGCGGGAGCACGTCGGGCCAGCGCCGCCTGCACGCAGGCCACCAGCCTGTCGTTCGCCCAGGGCTTGGTGATGAAGTCCACCGCGCCGCTCTTGAGCGCCTGCACGGCCAGTTCCACCTCGGCATAGGCGGTCATGACGACCACCGCCGGCGCGTTGCGGCGCGCCACCACCTCACGCAGCAGCGCCAGGCCGGCCACGCCATCGCTGGCGCCGGGTGTGAAGTTCATGTCCAGCAGCAGCACGTCGGGCGCCATCTCGTCCAGTGCGGCGGCCAGCTCGCGCGGGTCGTTGCGCACGGCCACCGCGCTCAGCCTGCGCAGCGCAAGCCGCGCGGCCAGGGCCACGTCGGGGTCGTCGTCGAGGATGAGGATGCCGGGCATGAGAGGGCGCGACTCTAAGCGGGGCCGGGGCTGCGGGGAAGGTGGTGTCCGGAAGCGGACAGTCGAGCTGTCCGCTTGCGGACGGTCGCCATGCCTTCAGGCCGCGTTGGCCTGGGAGAACGCTCCTGGCCCGCCTCTTGCAAAACCGGGCCATGACCCAGCTCCCCACCTCCACCGCCTGGCGCGGCGCCTGGCGGCAACTGCGTGCCGAACCCGGCCCGGCCGCCCTCGTCATCGCCGGCCTGGCGCTGGGCCTCGCGCTGACGCTGCTGACCGCGAGCTTCCTGCAGGACACGCTGTGGCCCGATGCCCGCGTGCCTGAGCCCGACCGGCTCATCACCTTCGAGTGGCGGGTGCGCGGGCCCGGCGGCATCACGACCGACTGGTTCGGCGACGTGCCGGCCGTGCCGCTGAACGCCGCCTTGCGCGACACCGGCGCGCCGGTGGGGCCGATGAGCCGCGTGCTCTACACCTTTTTGCACGCGCGCGCCAGCGAGGCGCAGGGCCAGCCCCGTGGCGTGCGGCTGGTCATCGCCATGGCCGATCCCGACCTGCAGACGCTGCTGGGCTTGCAGCCGGTCGCCGGCGACCTGAAGGCCGCGATGTCGTCGCCCGAAGGCATTGCGCTGACGGAAGTCGCCGCGGAGCGGCTCTTCGGCACCGCGCAGGTCCTCGGCCGCACCTTCACCCTGTCCTTGCCGCCCGACCCCGAGGGGCACACGCCGGCCATGCAGTTCGCGCTGACCGTCAAGGCGGTGCTGCCCACGCCCAACATGAACGGCCCGCTGATCTACGACGCCATCGCCGGCTTCCAGGCACCGGCCGCCAAGGCCTACCTGGCGCGCTCGGACAACTGGTACCAGAACTCCGGCCGGCTGTTCGCCCGCCTGCAACCTGGCGCCACGGCTGAGCAGCTCACCGGCCTGGCGCAGCGCCTGGTCGACCGGCAACCCCTGCCGCCGGGCTTCCCGATGGACTTCCTCAAGGGGGGCGGCAAGGCGGCCTATCTGCGCGCCCTGCCCGTGGCCGATATCGGCCTGCACGGCGCTGGCAGCCCACAGCGGCGCCAGCAACTGGCCGGCCTCGCCGCAGCATCGGCCGGCGTCCTGGGCCTGGCGGTCATCAACTTCGTCAACCTGTGGAGCGTGCGCACGCTCAGGCGACAGCGCGAGATCGGCCTGCGCAAGTCCCTGGGCGCGGGCGCCGGCCAGCTGGCCGTGCAGTTCTTTGCCGAGGCGGCCGTTGTCGCGGGCCTGGCCGGCGCGCTCGGAGTGCTGCTGGCCTGGTGGGCTTCGCCCACGGCGTCGGTGCTGCTGCAGCATCCCTTCGACGCGCCGGTGCTGTCGCCCGTCATGGCGGCGTTGACGGGCCTGCTGTGCCTGGGCATTGCAGGGCTGAGCTCGCTGCCGCTGGCGGCCATCGCGCTGCGTGTGCGGCCGGCAGAGTCGCTGGCCGGCCGCAGCCACAGCGAGGGCGCGGCCAGCCGCTGGCTGCGCCGGCTCATGACGGCGCTGCAGTTCGGCGCCGCCGCGCTGTTCGCGTCGCTGGCGCTCACCGTGCTGTGGCAGGCCGAGCATGCCGGCGGCATGCCGCGTGGTTTCGAGCTGCAGGACCGCGTCGCCGTCGACCTGCCCTGGGAAGCGCAGCCGGCGCAGACGATGGCGGTGCTCGAGGAAGTCCGCCGCTGGCCCGAGGTCGTCACCGTGGCCGCCGCCGACGACGTGCCGGGGCGGGATTTTTCGAGCTGGTTCTCCGAGTTCAACCGCCCAGGCGCCCCGCCCATGAACCTGCGCACCGGCGTCGGCTTCACCCCTGGCTATCTGCAGGTCTATGGCATGCGGGTCATCGCCGGCCGGCTGTCGGCCGACCATGTCGCGGAGGTGGCGCAGAACGGCCTCGTGCTGGACCGCAGCGCCGTGCGCGCGCTCGGCTTTGCCAGCCCCGAGGAGGCGATCGGACAGACGTTGGGGGTGTCCCCCAACTTCCACGATGGCAAGCCCGCCACCGTCGTCGCCGTCATCGAAGACATCCGCCTGGAAGGCCCGCGCAGCCCGCCGCAGCCGCACGCCATCTCGGCCGTAGCGACGCGCG
The DNA here is from genome assembly GCF_056401875.1 of Roseateles sp. P4_D2. Lineage (NCBI taxonomy): Bacteria > Pseudomonadati > Pseudomonadota > Betaproteobacteria > Burkholderiales > Sphaerotilaceae > Roseateles > Roseateles sp. P4_D2. The sequence goes on from NZ_JBFUIM010000002.1 coordinate 236,080, forward strand.
GCGCGGGCGCCATCGGCGTGCACAGCCGTGACCCGCAGGCCACACGTCGCAAGCTCACGGCACTGCTCAACGAACGCTTTCCCGACTCGTTCATCGAGGCCCTGCCAATGCGCGACATGCTGCTGCAGAAGGTCGCAGAGGACACCCGCCTGGGCCGGCTCATCGGCTTCGCGGGTTTGCTGGCCCTGGCGCTGGCCGCCGTGGGCATCTACGCCCTGGCCGCCTACACGCTGCGCCGCCGCGAGCGCGAGATCGTGCTGCGCAAGCTGCACGGTGCCGGCCCCGGTGCAGTAGCGGGATTGCTGGCCGCCGAGTTCGTCGGCGTGCTGGCCGCCGCCTGCGCCGTGGCGCTGCCGCTGGCGGCCTGGCTGTCGCAGCTCTACCTGAGCGGCTTCGTCGAGCGTGCGCCGGTGGGACCGTTCTCGCTGTGGGCGCTGCTGGCCGCCGTCGCGCTGCTGACCGTGGTGACGGCGCTGGCCGTGGCGCGGCACCTGCATGCGGCGCTGGCGCTGCGGCCACTCCAGGCGCTGCGTGGCTGACGCGCCAATGAGTGCCGCGCTCTCCGGCGCCGCCATGGACCGCCGCGTCGCGGTGCCCAGGCGCTATGGCCTGATCGTGCTGGCGGTCCTGGCTGCGCTTGCCGCGGCCTTGCTGCTGGTGCGCTACTGGCCGCGCGGTGTGGCGGTGGCGCGCGCCGACGTGGAAATTGCCGCCGTGAAAACCGGCCCCTTTCGCGACCTCGTCGTCGGCCGCGCCGTCGTGCAGCCGCTGCAGTCGGTGCTGCTGGACGCCACCGAGGATGGCCGCGTCGAGCAGGTGCTGGTGAAGGATGGCGCCAGCGTCGCGGCCGGACAGCTGCTCGTCGTGCTGAGCAGCACCCAGCGCGCCCAGGAGCTGATGGCGCGCTCCAGCGAGGCGGCGCAGCAGCTGGCCAACCTTGCCACCTTCCGCGCCGGGCTGGCCCAGGCGAAAGCCGCGCAGCGCCGCGAGCTGACGCAAGGCGAGTTCGAGCTGGAGCGCGTGCGCCGCCTGCACCAGCGCAACGTCGGCCTGGCCGCGCAGGGCTTCCTGTCGCCGTCGGCGCTCGAGGACTCGGCCGACAAGCTGGCCATGGCCCAGCGCCTGCTCACGCAGCTGCAGGCCGACGGCCGCGAGGAGCTGCGCACCCGCGAGCAGTCCGTGCAGGCCATGCAGCGCGCCGTCACCGACCTGGACCAGCGCCTCACCGCCATGCGCGCCGCCAGCGAGGGCTTGGCCGTGCGCGCACCGGTGGCCGGCCGCGTGACGGGCCTGGCGTTACAGGTGGGCGAAAGCGTGCGCGCCGGCACTCGCATCGCGCGACTGGACAGCCTGGGCCGCTTCAAGCTCGACCTGCGGCTGGACGAATTCCACCTCGGCCGCGTGCACGAAGGCCTGGCCGGCGCGCTGGCCCACGAAGGCCGCAGCCATGCGCTGCACGTCGCGCGCATCGACCCGCAGGTCAAGGACGGCCGCTTCACCGTCGAGCTGGCCTTCGACGCCGAGCCGCCCGCGCTGCAGGTCGGCCAGGGTCTGGACGTGCGCCTGACGCTGGGCCAGGCGCAGGACGCCTTGCTGCTGCCCGACGGCGGCTTCTATGCCGACACCGGCGGCGCCTGGGCCTTCGTGCTCGACCCGGACGGCCGTCATGCCCAGCGCCGCCCGCTGCAGCTGGGCCGGCGCGCCGACGGTGTCGTCGAAGTGCTTGGCGGCCTGCGGCCCGGCGAGCAGGTCGTCGTCTCCCCCTACCGCGCCCTGGCGGGCGCTTCCGCTCTCGACATCCACTGACCATGTTCAAGCTCAAGCACCTCACCAAGACCTTCCACACCGGCGACATCGAGACCACCGCGTTGGACCGCATCGACCTCGACATCGAGGCCGGTGAATACCTCGCCATCACCGGCCCTTCGGGCTGCGGCAAGTCCACGCTGCTGGGCATCCTCGGCCTGCTGGACGCGCCGTCAGGCGGGGAGTACTGGTTCGACGGCCACAACGTGGCAGGCTGGAGCGAGAAGCAGCTCAACACCCTGCGCCGCGGCCGCATCGGCTTCGTGTTCCAGAGCTTCAACCTGATCGACGACCTGAGCGTGGCCGAGAACATCGCGTTGGCGCTGGAATACGGCGAACTGCCCGCGCGCGCTCGTCGCGAGCGCATCGCAGAGGTTATGGAGCGCCTGGGTATCGCCCATCGCGCCGGCCACCGGCCCAGCCAATTGAGCGGCGGCCAGCAGCAGCGTGTGGCGATCGCCCGTGCCATTGCCGCCAGGCCCGCGTTGCTGCTGGCGGACGAGCCCACCGGCAACCTCGACAGCGCCCATGGCGCGGAGGTCATGCGGCTGCTGCGCGAGCTCAACGCCGAGGGCACGACGCTGGTCATGGTGACCCACTCGCTGGAGCACGCGGCGCAGGCGTCGCGAACGCTGCGGCTGCTGGATGGCAGGGTGGTGGTGGATGCGATGGCGGCGGTGATTTGACGTTCTGGCTGACGCGTGGCATTCGCAAAACGCTGCTGCTGCATAGTCCCAAGACCGCCTATCTCCAAAGCGCCCGAGCTCATGCTCTCCACCCAATTCGTCTTCCACCTCGCCCTGCAGCGCGACAAGGTGGACTCCTTCGACCGATATCCCTTCAACCTGCCCGCCGTGCGCACGCTGGAACGGCTGGAGATGCATCCCAAGGTCACCTTCCTCGTCGGCGAGAACGGCTCGGGCAAGTCGACGCTGCTGGAGGCGCTGGCCGTTTCGCTGGGCTTCAACGCCGAGGGCGGCAGCAAGAACTTCCGCTTCGGCACGCGGCTGTCGCATTCCGAGCTGCATGAGTATTTGCGGGTGGCCAAGGGCTACAAGCCGCCGCGCGATGGCTTCTTCCTGCGCGCCGAGAGCTTCTTCAACGTCGCGACCGAGATCGAGAACCTGGACGCGGGGCCGGGCGGTTCACCGATCATCAGCGGCTATGGCGGCAAGTCGCTGCACGAGCAGTCACACGGCGAATCCTTTCTCGCGCTGCTCAACGAGCGCTTTGGCGCCCGGGGCCTGTACCTGCTTGACGAACCCGAAGCGGCGCTGTCGCCGCAACGCCAGCTCGCCGCGCTGGCGCGCGTTCACGAACTGGTGAAGGCGAATTCCCAGTTCATCATCGCCACGCATTCGCCGCTGCTGATGGCCTATCCCGACGCCTGGATCTACCAGTGCACGCCGGACGGCGTGCGCCGCGTGGCCTACGAAGACACCGAGCACTACCGCGTCACGCGCGACTTCATGACCGACCCGCAGCGTGTGCTGGCCACATTGCTGGCGCATTAAGCCTGCTGATCGCCGACAAGCACTGTACATCTCCCCCGTCCGCGGTAACCCCAGCAGGCCGGCGCCGTCAATCGCCGCCTTTAGGATGCCGGCCCATGCACCCCCTAATTCAAGGCCTGCTTGGCCTGATGCTGCTCGGGGCGGGTCTGGCCCGCGCCGACGCCGGCGTGGGCCCGCTGGAGGTGCAGTTCCGCAGCGTGACAGTGCCGCAGAACTCGGTGCCGGCGATCTCGCAGGACCGGGCCGGGTTCATGTGGATCGCCACGAGCAAGGGGCTGACGCGCTACGACGGCTACCGGCTGCGGCCCATCGAGCAGGCCGGTGACACGACGGCCAAGCGCAGCCTGGGCTGGGTGCGGGCGCTCAGCGCCGCGGCCGACGGGCGCATGTGGATAGGCACGGAGTTCCAGGGCCTGGTGGCCTACGACCCCGAACAGGACCGCGTCGAAAGCCATGGCAGCGCCCAGGGCGACACAGGTCCGCAGCCGCCCATCCGCGCGCTGGCGGCGGCGCCGGACGGCGCCATCTGGGTCGGCACCCTGGGCCAGGGCCTGTACCGCTACGACCCGGCGGCCAAGCGCTTCGAGGCCCACGAGCTGCGCTGGCGCGGCCAGGTTGAGAAGCGGGTGCTGGCCCTGCAGGTGGGCGCCGACGGGGTCGTCTGGGCCGGCCACTGGCGCGGCCTGAGCCGCTTTGTCAACGGTGCCTGGGAAAGCCTCGCCCTGCCCGGCCTGGAACAGGGCATGCCCGTGCCGGCCCTGGCCGAGGATCGCGGCGGGCGCATCTGGCTGGGCACGCAGGACGGGCATCTGGGCGTCGTCGAGCAGGGCCAGGTGCGCTGGGTGCAGGCCCTGGGCATGCCCATCAATGCGCTGGCGGAAGGCCCGGACGGGCGGCTCTGGGTGGGCGGCAAGGTCGGGCTGTTCTGGGTCAACCCGGCCAGCGGCGCCATCGAGGCCAGGCTGCGCCAAGACCCGCGCCGCGCGATGGGCCTGGCCGGCAACGACATCAGCGGCCTGCTGCGCGACCGCAGTGGCGCGATGTGGGTCAGCGGCTATGGCCTGGGCGTGCAGCGCCATCTCTCCCACCCGGCCCTGGCCGTGCGCGGCCCCGATGCCGACCTGAACAGCCCGCTGGCCGAGGCCGATGTGCGCGCGGTGCTGGCGCTGAAGAACGGCGAGGTGCTGGCACCGACGCAGACCGGCCACATCGCCCGCCTGGACGGCCGCCCGGGCCGCGACCTGGCGACGCTGGGCGAATGGCCGCGCGAGCGGCGCAGCGTCGTCGAGATCCTTGCCGAGGCGGGCGACGGCAGCCTGTGGATGGCCGCGGCCGGCCGCCTGGAGCACCGCGCCGCCGATGGCCGCCTGTTGCGCGACTGGGCGCTGGACGGCGGCCGTGCCCAACAGCTGCTGCTGCGCGCCGACGGCAGCATCTGGCTGGGCATGCAGGAGGGCCTGTACCGCCTCGCCGGCGATGGCGCCGCAGCGCTGGAGCGGGTGCATCCGCTGAGCGGGCCGCTGCACGGTGGCGTCTATGTGTTGAGCGCCGCGCCGGACGGGCGCCTCTGGGTGGGCGGCCAGCAGGGCCTGTTCCGCGAGAGAACCGCTGGCCAGGGCGGCCTGGAGGTGGTGCCACAGGCACCCGCCGAGTCCCTGGCCAGCCCCATCGTCATGAGCCTGCTGTGGGGGCGCGACGGGCGGCTGTGGGTGGACACGCCGGTCAGCGGCCTGCATCGCCTCAAGGGCTGGGACGGCGAGGGCCGCGCGCGCTTCGAGCGCATCAGCGAGCGCCATGGCGTGGAGGGCGTATTCGGCGGCAATCTGCACGAGGACGCGCAGGGCCGTATCTGGAGCCAGCTCTATGTCTACGACCCGGCGGCCGACCGCCTGGACAGCTTCGGCAGCGCCGAGGGCGCCAACTTTGGCAGCTTCTGGTTCTTTGCCAGCACCGAGCTGCCCGGCGGCGGCCTGCTGTTCGGCGGCAGTCGAGGCCTGCTGCGCGTGCTGCCTGACGCCTACCGCGCGCAGCGCACCAGCCCGCCGCTGGTCGTCAGCGGCCTGCGTGTCAACGGCCAGCCCTGGGAGCAGCCCCGCAATCTTCTGGACGGCCTGAAACTGCCGCCCGGCAAGCGCAGCCTGTCCATCGAGTTCGCGGCGCTGGACTATGCCGACCCGTCTCGGCTGCGCTACGAATACCGCCTGGAAGGCCTGGACAGCGACTGGACCCGGGTCGACGCCAGCGGCCGCAACCCCAGCTTCGGGCCGCTGCGGCCCGGCCACTACACGCTGCAGGTGCGTGCCACGGCCCACCACAGCCTGTGGGGCACCGAGCAGCTGCAACTGCCCATCACGCTGGAGCCGGCCTGGTGGGAGACCACGTCGGCCCGCATCGGCGGCGGGCTGCTGGCCCTGCTCGCCATCTGGGCCTGGATGCGCTGGCGCACGCGGCTGCTGCGCCGCCGTGAGGTCGAACTCAAGGCCCTGGTGGACGAGCGCACGGCCGAGCTGCGCGAGTTGAGCCTGACCGATGCACTGACAGGTCTGCGCAACCGCCGCTACCTCGAGCTGCGCCTGGACGACGACCTGCGCCTGTGCCTGCGCCGCTTCGAGACCCCCGGAATTGAAGGAGCGGGCGAAGGTCCCGGCCCGGATGCCGACCTGCTGCTGATGCTGCTGGACCTGGATCATTTCAAGCGCGTCAACGACGTGCATGGCCACGCGGCCGGCGACGCGGTGCTCGTGCAAGTGGCCGAGCGGCTGCGCCAGGTCTTTCGCGAGACCGACTCCCTGGTGCGCTGGGGCGGCGAGGAGATCCTGGTGCTGGCCCGCGAGACCGAGCGGCGCGATGCCGCCGAGCTGGCCGCGCGCGTCTGCGCCGCCGTGCGCGACCAGCCCTTCGAGATCGGCCTGGGTGAGACCGTGCACGTGACGGTGTCCATCGGCTTTTGCGCCTTCCCGCTCGACCCGCGCCACCCGCGGCTGTGGGACTGGCGCGCCTGCCTGGCCCTGGCCGATTCGGCGCTGTACGCCACCAAGGCCCAGGGCCGCGACGGCTATATGGGCGCGATCCGCGCCAACGGCATGTCGCCACGCGAGGCGCCCGACGGCCTGGCCGCCTGGCGCGGAGAAAAGCGGCTGCAGGTCGCACGCAGCACCGCCGTTGACGACGCCGTCAGCCCAGCCTGAACAGGGTTTTGAGCGCCGCCGGCAGCTCGGCGCGCCAGGCCGCCTCGTTGTGGCCCGCCTCGGCGGCGATGTGCAGGCTCAACTGCTCGGGCGGCATTTGGCGCGCCAGCTGCTTGTGCATCTGGCGCGTCTGCCCCGCCATGCTGCCGCCTTCCCGGCCGCCACAGTAGAGGTGGATGCGCGTGTCGGCTGGCAGCTTTGCCGCGGCGGTTGCATCGAAGAGCTGGGGCGCCGCCCAATAGGACGGGCTGAACAGGCCGTAGCGGCCGAACACCTCGCCATGGCTGAGCAGGGCCGCATGGCTGATGAGGCCGCCGAGCGAGCTGCCGATCAGCGCCGTGTGCTCGCTTCGGGGAAGCGTGCGCCAGCCGTTGTCGATGAAGGGCTTGACCGTGTTGACGATGAAGTCGAGATAGGCCGGGCCCTCGGCCTTGCCGAGTTCCTTGTGGTCGTAGGGCGCCATCTCGCTGTTGCGCTTTTCGGCGCCGTTGTCGATACCGACGACGAGGGCCTCGAAGCCGGTCTCCTTCCCCAAGGCTGCCATCGTCTCGTCCACGCCCCATTCGCCGGCAAAGCCGGTGGCCGCATCGAACAGGTTCTGGCCGTCGTGCATGTAGATGACCGGGTAGCGACGCTCGGGCGCGCTGTCGTAGCTGGTCGGCAGGCACAGCCGCAGGGTGCGGCTGCGGGCGAGCCCCGGCATGGCCAGCGGCTCGGGCAGCACCTGCACGCTGGGCAGGGCCGTCGATGGGGCGGCCCATGCAGGCAGACAGCTCATTAGGGGCAGGGTCAGCAGCAGGCGGCGTTGCATGGTGGGTGTTGGACACTCAAGGCATGAAGACCCCGCACGCTATCCGAACCGCCCTCGCCCTGCTGCTCGTCACGTCCTCGGCGATGGCCGCCGGGCTCGACGTCCAGGAGCAGCAGATCGTCGCCAACGTGAAGCGCCACACACCCGACGCGCTGAAGCTGCTGGAGCGCAGCGTCCTCATCAACAGCGGCACGCTGAACCCGACCGGCGTGCGCGAGGTGGGCGCTGTCTACGCCAAGGCCTTCGAGGCCATCGGCTTCAAGGCGCGCTGGGTCGACATGCCGGCCGAGATGAAGCGCGCCGGCCATCTGGTGGCCGAGCGCGCTGGCGACAAAGGTAAGCGCGTGCTGCTGATCGGCCACCTGGACACCGTCTTCGAGAAGGACAGCCCGGTGCCGCCCTGGCAGAGCGACGGCAGCAAGGTGCGCGGCCAGGGCGTGTCCGACATGAAGGGCGGCGACGTCATCATCCTGCTGGCGCTGCGGGCGCTCAACGACGCCGGCGCGCTGGATGGTCGCACCGTGCGGGCCGTCTTCACCGGCGACGAGGAGCGTGTCGGCAGCCCCGCCGAGGTGGCGCGGGCCGCCTTGATCGATGCGGCCAAACAGAGCGACGTTGCGCTGGCCTTCGAGGGCGCCACCAAGGACGAGCAGGGCCGCGACGCCGCCACCATCGGCCGGCGTGCCTCGGGCGGCTGGCATCTCAACGTGACGGCACGCACCGGCCATTCGGCAGGCGTGTTCGGCAAGGATGGCTACGGCGCCGTCTACGAGGCGGCGCGTGTGCTGAACGCCTTCCGCGAGCAGCTCATCGAGCCCGACCTGACCTTCAATGCCGCGACGATCGTGGCCGGCACCAGCGCCAAATGGGATGACGGCGAGAGCCAGGGCCAGGCCTTCGGCAAGACCAATGTCATCCCGCGCGACGCCCAGGTGCGCGGCGACCTGCGCTACCTGACCGCCGAGCAGGGTGCGAAGGCGCGCGAGCGCATGCAGGCCATCGTCGACCAGGCCCTGCCCGGCACGCGCTCGAAGATCAGCTTCCACGAGAGCTACCCGCCGATGGCGCCCACGCCGGGCAATCTGAAGGTGCTGGAGGCCTATTCCCAAGCCAGCGCTGACGCCGGCCTGAATGCCATCGTGCCCTTCCCGCCCGGCCTGCGCGGCGCGGGCGACGTCCAATTCGTCGCGCCGCTGATCGACAGCCTCGACGGCCTCGGAGCCGCGGGCGGTGGCGCGCACACGCCTGACGAGTGGCTGGAGATCGCCTCCATCGAGCGTGGTGCCATCCGTGCGGCCTTGCTGATCCATCGACTGACTCGATAGGGCATCGACTCAGGCAAAACCCCCGCCAGACAGGGCGGCTGGCGGCGCCAAACTCCCCCCATCGCATGGAAGGGAGACAAGCGTGTCGCAGAACACAAACGGGCCATTCCAACTGACGCGGCGCCGCGTCATTGGCAGCGGCGCAGCCGCAGTGACGCTGCTGGTGCATGAGCTGGCCCTGGCCTTCAAGCCACCAGCCCTGAAGAACCCCGGCGCCCTGCCGCAGCCGGAAGGCACGCCCGTCCAACCGCATGCGCCACCGGGTGCGCCCGACTGGTCCGGCGGCCCCGGCAAGGCGCGCTTTCGCATCGACGGCCTGGCCAAGGTGACGGGTCAGAAGATCTACGCCCGCGACTTCCGCGCCGTCGACATGCCCGGCTGGCCGCAGACCGAGCGAATGGCGATGATCCTGCGCGCGACCGATCCCGGCCTCGCCTTCGCGGGCCTGGACCTGTCCCGCCTCGACGCCGCCGATGCGCAGCCGCTCCTGACCATCACGCAGACGCCTCTGCCCGGCTACACCGGGCCGCAGCGCGACCTGGCCTCGCTGAACCTTCAGCTGCCCTTCTCCAGCGCGGGTGCCGATGGCGTCTACCAGCTGCTGGTGCCGGTCGGTACGGCGCCGCAGTTCTACGGCCAACCCGTGGCCATCCTGATCTTTGCCGATGGCAACACCTACCGCCGCGCCAAGCGCGCGCTGCAGTTCCAGCCCGGCGTCGTGCAGACCGGCGGCTTGGCCGCGCCTCCCGCCCAGCCCTGGGTCATGGCCTACAGCCCGGTCAACTACCTGACGCGTTATGAGGCGGCGGGCATCGAGCCGTTCTCGCAGGTGCAGGTGGGCTGTGCGTCCGACCCCTACCAGCCCGACTCCAAGACCCAGCCCTACAACAGCACCGCCCGCCGGCTGCGCGGCCGCATCAACGCCGCGCTGCAGTCGCCCAGCTCCGCCGTGCTGCAGCTCGGCGGCAGCTACAGCACCCAGGTGCTGGACCCGATGTTCATGGAGCCCGAGGCGGGCCTGGCCTGGCTGGACCGCTCCGGCACCGGCACGCTCAACCTCGTGCTCGGCACCCAGGCCACCAACGGCGACTCGGGCGACAGCCTGGCGCTGTTCAGCAAGGACTGCCCCGTCAAGGTCGCGACCGTGGTGCTGAACTCCTGCTATCCCGGCGGCGGCTTTGGTGGTCGCGACGTGTCCACCTTCCCGCCGCTGCTGGCCGTCACCGCGGCCCTGGCCGACGGGCCGGTGCGCATCGCCCAGGACCGCTACGAGCAGTTCCAGGGCGGCCTCAAGCAGCTGGCCAGCCACATCACCCAGCGCATCGCGGTGGACGCGAAGACCGGCAAGTTCCTCGCCTTCGGCAGCCAGCAGGTGCTGCCCTCTGGTGGGCAGAACAACTACAGCCAGTTCGTCGCCATGCTGGCGGCCTATTGCGGCCTCAGCGGCTACGACATTCGCCAAGCCTATGTCGATGCCATCGCCCAGCCCAGCACGGGCGTCGTCGCCGGCTCCATGCGCGGCTTCGGCGGGCCGCAGGCCAGCTTCGCGGTGGAGACGCTGGTGGACGAGGTGGCCGTGGCGCTCAAGCGCGACCCGATCGCGCTGCGCGAGCTCAACGCGCTGCGTGAAGGCGACCGCACCATCACCGGCGCGCCGTTGACCCAGGCGACGACGCTGCGCGAGATCTGCCGCCGCTCGCGCGAGCACGCGCTGTGGCGCGACCGCGAGCTGGTGAAGGCCCGCAAGGCGCGCGAGGGCATCCGCTACGGCGTCGGCTTTGCGCTGGCCAACCAGGCCTATGGCACGGGCAAGGATGGCGTCATGGCCGAGGTGGCCATGGACGGCATCGGGCGCCTGACCGTGCGCACCAACTGCGTCGACATGGGCAATGGCTCGGCGACGACGCTGGCGATCAGCACGGCCGCCTGGCTGGGCCACAACGCGCATGACATCGTCATGGGCGACGTCGGCAGCTTCAATGCGCTGGACGTCAGCACCTATGCCGGCGGTGACTGGAGCAAGCCGAACTGGACAGCCGGCTTTGCCATGTCCAGCAGCGCCTGCCTGACAGCCTTCCACCAGGTGCATGTGACCGAGCAGGCCAGCCAGGTGCTCTTCCAGGCCGGTCTGCTGCCGGCGGCGGCAGCGCTCTGGGGCGTGCCGCTGGCGCAGGTCCAAGGCAAGACGAAGTGGGACAAGGGTCATCTCACCGCGCCGGGCCTGGCGCCGTTGGCGCTGCGTGCGCTGGCCACCAAAGTCCATCAAATGGGCCTGACCTCGGCTGCCATGGTGCATGGGCTCTACGAAGGGTCCTGGGTGGTCGGCACCTACGCCGTGCCGGCCGGGCCGCCGCTGCAGCTGCCCATCGACGGCTTGTCGCTGCGCGCCGCTGGCCAGGCGAGCTGGACGCCGGTGCTGCGCCAGAACGTCATCCCGCCCAAGCCCGAGGCCGCGCTTTACGGTCGCAGCCTGTATGCGCCGTCGGGCGTGCTGGTCGCCGTCGAGATCGGGCCCAAGAGTTTTGCGCCGCGTGTCGTCGACGTGCAGTTGCTGGTGGATGCCGGCAAGGTGTTGCAACCCGATCTGCTGCTAGGCCAGGCCCAGGGCGGCATCGCGATGGGCATTGGCTATGCGTTGCTGGAAGACCTGCCGCTGGAGGCGGGCGGCGCGGGCGATGGCCGTTGGAACCTCGACCGTTATCACGTGGCGCTGAGCGCCGATGTGCCATTGGCGCGCATGAGCATCACGCCGCTGCCGACCACCGAGACGACGGCCAAGGGCATTGCGGAGGCGGTGCTCTGCCCCATTGCGCCGGCGATCGGGAATGCGATCGCCCATGCGACAGGGAAGCGGTTTCGGTCGTTGCCGATTACTGGCGCTGACATTGAGAGGGCTTTGTCATGAGCGGCTTTGTGGCAAGGCCCAGCGGGGATTTCGCCCCCGCGGGCGACCTACTTTTTGCGCCGCCAAAAAGTAGGCAAAAAGCTCTCCCCTGCGAAACCGCCCCTGTCGGGGTCCCCTGCGATGCTCGAAGCCCGGGGCCGCGCCCAACTCACTTCGCTACGCTCCGTTCAAACAAAGGGGCGCGAAGTCAGAAGTTGATGCGAGCTGCGCTCGCGCCCCGGGCTCCTGTGCTTCTCGGCGGTTTAGAAGGGGAGGCTCCTGAACAGCCAACAGCCAAACCCGGAGGCCGTTCGCAACGAGGCATTTCTATTGCCCCCTCTGAGCCTGCCGAGGAACGGAGGGCCTTGAGGCCGCGTGCGCAGCACGCTTCAAGAACTGACTCCGCGCAACTGTTTGACCGCAGCGTAGCGAAGGGAGTTTTGCGCGGGGCCTCAAGGCCTGAGTACCGCAGGGGACCCGAAGCGCAGCGAAGGGCGGGCGGATCGGGGGTCGTTTCTTTGCCTACTTTCTTGTCGACACAAGAAAGTAGGTCGCCCGCCGGGGCGAACTCCCGGCTGGGCCTCGCCATCAACCAACACCAACGAGAGGCCTCCCAATGACCGACCTCGTCCCCGTCCAATTCCACGTCAACGGCCGCCCCATCAAGACCGAGGTGCCCACCGACCTGCCCCTTGTCGACTTCCTGCGCGAAGAGCTCGGCTTGTCCGGCACGCGCCTGTGCTGTGGCATCGGCGTCTGCAAGGCCTGCACCGTAGCCGCGCGGCGTGCGCCATCGAGCCAGGCCCAGCCCATGCTGGCCTGCTCGACGCCGGTGGCCCTGCTGCAAGGCCAGAGCATCACGACGGTGGAGGGCACCGGCAGCATGGAAAAACCCAGCGCTGTGCAGCAAGCCTTCCTCGACCACTTCGCCTTCCAGTGCGGCTACTGCACGCCGGGCTTTGTCATGGCGACCGAGATGCTGCTCGGGCGGCTGCGCGCGCAGCCCATCCGCCGCGAGCAACTGGACGCGGCGATTGAAGACGCCGTCGGCCAGCACATCTGCCGCTGCACCGGCTACGCCCGCTACCACCAGGCCATACGCACCGTCGTGATGGCGGAGAAAGGGCTGGTGGTCGCATGAGAGCCCTGTTGCTACTGCTGCTGGCCGGTGCCGCCCAGGCCGAGACCTTGTACGAATACGGCCGCCAATGCGCCGAGCAGATCAGCGAGATCCCGGCCTTCGACTGCATGGCCGGCGAGGAGATCCCCATCACCGTTGACGGCAAGCCCGTGCCTTCGCAACCCGCGCCACCGCGCTGCGACAGGCCCTCGCTGCTGCCCCAGCACGACGCCGGCAGCCAGGGCCAGTGCGTGCCCGGCAGCCGCGCCCTGGTGCTGCGCGACGACAAGACCGCGCAGATCAGTGCCGTCTGCCGCAAGCAGGTCGCGCGGCCGGCGGGCAGCCCGTTGTTCGACGAGATCAATGTCATCTCGCACAGCCTCAGGGATGGCAAGACCTGCTGGTTCACTGCCAAGGCCAAGGCGCCACTGACTGAGGGCGCGGGCATTGATGGCCGCGCCGTGCCTTCACCCAGCACGCGCGCGCGCTTGGTGCCGGGGGCCGACAAGGTCTGGCTGTCACCCTACGAGGTGGCCTTCAAGCAGCCCGCCTGCATCGGCTGCCACGACAGCGGTCCCTTCATGTACAGCCCCTACATCGCCCAGACGACCATGTTGCCCGGCGATCCCTTTGGCTTTTACCAACCCAAGGCCATCGGCGAGGACTTCAAGCGCGCCTGGGCGAAGTTGAATGCCTTCGGCATCACGACGCGGGGCAACACCTGCACGGCCTGCCATCGCATGGGCAATATGAACTCCTGCCAGGTCGCGATGCGCCAGTCCACCGGCAACGCGCCACAAGAGGGCGGCGACGAGTGGTCAAAGAACTTCCCGCAGTCGCACTGGATGAGCCCGGGCAATCTGCACAGCAAGGCGCAATGGGACGAGCAGTTCAGCGACAGCCTGAAGAAGCTGGCGGCCTGCTGCGACAACCCGCAGGGGGCGGGCTGTAGGGTGGTGGAGTACGGGCCGAAGGGAGCGCCTCACGCGAGCGGAGATAGAAGATGAGCCTTCAGGCGGCGCTCAGCCTATTCCTTGACGAGTATCCGAAAGCAATGGCGCGCCCCTTTGCAGGAGATTCGGTCGCTGAGTTTGTTCGCAGGGACATGCCGCAGGTACTTAGCGAAGCGATCAGCGCGAACCCGCGCTACGTCACGCGAGGGAGTCCGGGGCAAGGAGGGTGGGCGCAAGCTCCATGGGCGGCGGTATTCGACCGCTTCGTTACCGAGACGGCTCAAGACGGCTATTACGTGGTCTACCTTGTTCGCGAGGACTTTGCTGGCGTCTACTTGTCGCTCAATCAGGGCATCACGAGTGCACAAAAGCAGTACCGCTCCAAAGCCAAAAATGCATTGCGAGTGCGAGCGGCTGATTTCGTTGCGCGATTGGGCTCGCTGGCGAGTGATTTGCACATCGGCGAGATCGACTTAGCTGCGGGCGACGCAACAAATCTGAGCGCTTTCTATGAAGCCGGGAACATTTGCTCTGTTTACTACCCGAGGAGCGAATTGCCAGCCGATGAACGTTTGCGAGCGGACCTGCAAAGATTCGTGGACCTCTACTACGCGCTTGTCTCTAAAGAAGCCCAGCTCTTTGAAAGGGCGGATGCGGAGGCGGACGAGACTTTATTGGGCAAGGAGGACCTGCGAACACTCAGAGAGCACAAGCGGCTCGAACGCAATCGCAAGCTGTCTCAGCAAGCAAAGTTAGTTCACGGCTACAAGTGCACCGCTTGCGGATTCGACTTTGAGGCGACCTATGGTGCTATCGGCAAAGAATTCATTGAGGCACACCACCTCACGCCAATCGCGCAACTCAAAGGGCAGTTCGTTGAGCTCGACCCGCGAGTGGATTTCACCGTTCTGTGCGCCAACTGCCATCGAATGATTCACCGTACAGCATTCGTGCATAGCGTCCAGGAGTTCAGGGCTAACTATCTGGTCGGTCGCTCGAAAGATGCGTTTGCAGCAAACAGCGATTCGTAAGCTTGCGATCTGTGGATACCGGGCGTCGGGCGTTGGTTGTAGGAGGGTGTTGTGATTCTCAACCCCTCGCGAACCTCATCAACCTTCCCCGGTAGTCCGGTCTCCCCGCCTCCGCACTCAACACCGTCTCGCTGAACTCAAACCCCAACCCCGCCATCCGCTTGCCAAACGCCGCGCGGTTGCCCCGGTTCGGGTCCACGATCAACAGCTCGCACTGCGGCAGCGCGTGCTTCTCGATGAAGGCCGCCAGCGCGCCGCCGTCGTCGCGTTCGTAGAGCACGTCGCTGCCGATGATGAGATCGAAGCGTCCTTGCACACGCGGTGCGCCTCCCTCGGCTGCGACCGCGTCCTCGCTCCAGTCGCCATGGCAGTAGCGCATGGGCGTGAGCTCGTTCAGGCGCAGGTTCTCGAGCAGGAAGGCGCCGGCCAGCGGGTGGATGTCGCTGGCCGTGACCTCGGCGCCGCGGCGGTGGCACACCAGGCTGGCCAGGGCCAGACCGCAGCCGATCTCCAGGATGCGTTCGCCGTCGGTCAGGGGCCGGATCGCCATCGCGGCGGCCAGATGCAGCCCGGAGGGCCAGACCTGGCCGAACAACGGCCATTGCGCGGGCGAGATGCCCAGGGCCTCGGCCGCACCCGCCGGGTCGGCGAACTGGTCGTTGTCCAGCAGCGAGCGGATCTGCAGATCCGCCGCGCCATCGATGGCGAGCGCCTGGACTTTGATTTCATAGCCGGGCATGAGAGCCCCCAGGTGACCTGCGTGTCAGAGCGCAATGCGACACGGGGAGGTCAGCGCCGCTGTTCGTTCACAGCGGCCGGGCGACAGGCCGGCGGGGCAAGACGGTAGCGGCCGCGCGGAGCGCGCGGCCGTTGAGCCAGTGTAGGGTCAGCTCATCAGGCTGTAAGGCCCGCCGCGTTCCAGGGCCTTCTGGTAGGCCGGCCGCGCGTGGATGCGGGCCAGGAAGTCCTTCAGCTTGGGGTAGCTGTCCATCGTGCCCCGCGCCGCAGCGGCTTCGACGGGGAAGCTCATCTGCACGTCGACCGCGCTGAACTCGGCGCCGGCAAACCAGGGCCGGGACGCCAGCTCGCCCTCCAGGAACTTCAGCTGCGCGTCGATATTGGGCTGCACGAAGCTGTTCAGCACCTTGTCGGCAATGCCCTTGGCGATGGGTTTCACAAAGAAGGGCATGGGCGCGCGCTTGACCTTGTTGAACACCAGCTTCATGACCAGAGGCGGCATCGCCGAGCCCTCGGCGAAATGCATGAAGTAGCGGTAGTGCAGCAGGTCCTGCTCGCCCGTGGGCTTGAGCCGGCCCTGGCCGTAGCGGTCCACCAGGTACTCCAGGATGGCGCCGCTCTCCGCCACCGTCAGCCCGCCGTCGGTGATGACGGGGCTTTTGCCCAGCGGGTGCACCTGGCGCAGCTCGGGCGGCGCCAGGCCGGTCTTGGCATCGCGCTGGTAGTGCTTGATCTCGTAGGGCAGGCCCAGTTCTTCGAGCAGCCACAGTACGCGCTGCGAACGGGAGTTGTTGAGATGGTGGACGGTGATCATGTGCCGCAGTGTAGGCAGGCACCCTACCGACGCTACACCGGCACTTCAGCGGCAAGGCTTCGCAGCTGCTCCAGCTGCCAGTCGAACTCGGGCTGGAAGGACTCGCGCTGCTGCACGGCGCCATAGCCGCCCTCGCCATAGACCGTGGCATAGGCCGCGTACTCGGCGGCTTGCAAAGCCCGGCCGGCGAGGGCGTTGGCGACGGCATAGGAAGCCGACACGGCCGCGTGGCCTACGCCGTCCAATGACCGCGAACCAGGGTGGTGGTTGGCCAGCTGCGCAGCTTCGGCAGCCGCCGCGTCCAGGTCTTCCCGCGTCGCACCTGCAGCCACCAAACGGGCCAGTACATCGAGGCAGGCGACCACCGCTGCGTCCTCCAGCAGATGCCGCACACGCTGTACGCAGGCCAGGCCAAAGCGCAGCCGCAGCGCCTGCTGCGCCGGTGCGTCCAGCGCAAGCTCACGGGCCAGGCGGTCAAGGGCGTCGTTCATGGCCACCCAGTTTAGGCAGACGGGATTGCACCGCAAGGCCGCGGCCGGCTACGCTGCGGCGCGGCACGCCGTGCCGAAGGAGGGTCGCATGGCTCAATGGCCGACACTGGAAATCGCCAAGCTCATCGTCGGCGTGTTGACGCCGCTGTCGGTGGCCCTGCTGGGCTGGCTGTTCAGTCGCCAGCTCAAGCGCCTGGACCTCAGCAACTGGACCAACCAGAAGCTCATCGAGAAGCGCCTGGCCATCTACGACGACATCGCGCCCAAGCTGAACCAGCTGCTGTGCTTCTTCACCTGGGTGGGCTACTGGAAGACCATCTCGCCGGCTGATGCCATCCATGCCAAGCGCGACCTGGACAAGACGCTCAACATCTACCGGCATGTGTTCGAAGCCGAGGTCTACGAGGCCTACCAGGACTACATCCACGTCCTGTTCGAGACCTACACGAGCGCGGGCCACGATGCCAAGCTGCGCGCGCTGGTGCGCAGTCCCGATGGCGACCGCCGCACCGACAGCGGCTATGCCTGGAGCGAGGCCTGGAATGCCTGCTTCTCGGAGCCCGAGAACGCCGTGGACAAGCGTGAGGTGCGCGACAAGTACAAGGCGTTGATGGCGGCCCTGACACGCTCGCTGGGCGTTGGCACGGCCCAGCACGCGCGGGCATGAGCCCGGTCAGGCCTGGGCAGGTGCCTCGTCCGGCGCCAGCAAGCGGCCAAACGCCAGCTTGACCACCAGCAGCCCCACGCCGGCCGCGGCCACCAGCACCGCATGCAGACCCCAGAACTGCGAGCCCGGCATGGTCTCAAGCAGCCCGGCCAGCCAACCGACGAAGGTGTTGCCGAAGAACAGGTGCAGGTAGTAGATGCCGATCATGACGCCCTGCAGGCCGCGCGGTGCGGCGCGCGAGTACAGGGCCAGGCCCACCGGCATGATGTTGGCGAAGCCAATGTCGTTGACCAGCGTGTAGGCGAAGGTCCACAGGATGCTGATCTTGCCGCCGCCGGCCTCGATGGCAAAGGCCGGGATCAGCAGCAGCAGCGGTGCGCCGGCGGCGACGAAGGAGCCCAGCGCCATCTTGGTGACCTCGTCGGGTTCGCGTCGCCGCGTGGCCCACCAGCGCCAGAAGGCGATCGAACCCAGCATCGTGATGAAGCTCACCGTGGCGTCCACGGCCTGCAGCCAGGTCACTGGCACCTGGAAACTGCCGACCATCATGTCCATGTGCTGCTGCGACCACAGTGGGTAGGCGTTGTTGAACTGCTGGTTGCCGACGATGGACAGCATCAACAGCGGCAGGATGCCGACGAGCAGGGCGACCTGCATGCCGCCACGGCGGCCCAGCGGCGGACGCACCTCGGCCTTGGCTGCGCTGCGCTGCGGTTCGGGCGGCAGCCAGCGGCGGCCCGCCAGGTAGACGAACAGACCGATCAACATGCCCACGCCGGCCGAGCCGAAGCCCCAGTGCCAGCCTACCTTCTCGCCGAGGGTGCCACAGACGATGGGCGCGGCGATGACGGCGATCTGAATCGCCAGCATGAAGATCTGGAAGGCGCTGGCGCGGCGCTTGTCGCCCGGCGCATAGAGGTCGCCCACCTGGGCCGCGATATTGCCCTTGAAGCAACCCACGCCCAGCAGCAGGCAGCCCAGGGCCGGCAGCAGCGCGGCCTCGATGGCCATCAGGAAGTGGCCGGTGGCCATCAGCAGCGCGCCGATGACGACGGTCTTGGTGCGGCCCAGCAGCCGGTCGGCGACCAGCCCGCCGAAGATGGGCAGCAGGTAGACCAGGCCCACATAGAGGCCGAACACGGCGGACGCCAGCTGCTGCGGAGAGCGCGGGCCGGTGACGTTCTCTATTGCCGAGCGCAGCGCGTCCATGCCGGCCACATGACCGATGTTGGCGGGCAGGAAGAGGTAGTTGCTCAGGTAGAGCACCAGCAGCGCCTGCATGCCGTAGTAGCTGAAACGCTCCCACAGCTCGCAGAAGGACAGCCAGCCCAGGCCGGCGGGGTGGCCCAGGAAGGATCGGTCGTGGCGGGCGCGTGCGTCGCTTGTGGCGTCGGCGGCCGCGGTCAGGGTGGCGGAGGTCAAGGGGGTGTCCCGGAAACTTGCGGAAAGCCGTGACTGTCCATGCCGGGTGACCGTCTGGCAATGGGAATGGCCCGGGCATGACGGGCGTCATGGGGGCGGCCCGTCGTTTTCGTTGCTTACGATGGGGCGCATTCATCCAGGGAGAGGCGTCGGCATGGAAAGCTTTGTCACCGAGGAGCGCTTCGAGCGCAGCGTGGCTCGGGCGGCTTGGAAGACGCCCCAGCAACTGGCCTCGCTGCGGGCCTGGCGGGTCCGGCCGACCGATGCGAAGCCGCTGAAGTTCTTCTTCCACACCAACACGCAGACCAAGGCCGACTCGCTGGCGGCGGTGCTGAAGGCGCGCGGCTATGAG
The DNA here is from genome assembly GCF_056401875.1 of Roseateles sp. P4_D2. Taxonomy (NCBI): domain Bacteria; kingdom Pseudomonadati; phylum Pseudomonadota; class Betaproteobacteria; order Burkholderiales; family Sphaerotilaceae; genus Roseateles; species Roseateles sp. P4_D2. Next base: position 255,196 of record NZ_JBFUIM010000002.1, read on the forward strand.
CCGCAGGCGCGCAAGACGGGCGCTTTCGTGGACTGGACCGCCGCTTCGCTGGAGGTGGCGTCGTGGGTGGTCACCGGCCACACCCCGCCGCTGCTGATGACGGAAGACGCCCTGCTCGCATGGACGAAGGAGATGTGCCAGCTCGGCCCACAGCATGACTGCGAGTTCGAGGGATGGTTCGGCGAGACGCCGGACTTTCTCGAAAAGAGCGATGACCACTGGCTGCAAGGGCGCCCTGATGGCACGCTGGATCTGGACATCTACCGCTGGAGCGCCGCCTCGGAGGCCGCACTGGCGGAGAACGACGTCTACTGGGTCAGCCCTGGTGCCGGCGTGGGTTCGCTGGGGGCGTTGCAACGCTACGCCCACAAGATCCGCGGTCTCAGGAGCCCGTCTGAAGAGCTGAGCCTGGAGAGCATCGATCTGCTGCCGGCGCTGGAGCAGATCTACCTGCACAAGGCGCCGCAAGCTCATGGCGACTACCGCAAGCTGCCCAGGCTGCGCGGCTTTCGCTGCCTGGATGCGGAGAAGCTCGATCCCCGAGGGCTGAACAACCCCAGCCTGCGCCGCGTGGAGCTGAGGCGGCCCCGCAAGCTCAAGTCCTTGAATGCACTCGACGGCTGGAGCGGCCTGGAATCGCTCATCCTTGCCGGCGCGCCGCTGACCTCGCTGGAAGGCCTGGCGCGGTTCTCGGCGCTGCGTGAACTGCGCCTGGCGCATTGCCTGAGCCTCACGGACATCAGCGAGCTGGCTCAGACCCCGGGCATCGAAATGCTGGAGATCTACAAGACCCCCAAGGTGCAGAGCTTCGAGCCCATCGCGGGGGTGAACCGGCTGCGCTGGGTCTTTGTCTGCAGCCGCGGCGGGACGCTGGCCAGCTACGAGACCTTGAGTCACTGGCCGGAGCTGCAGAACGCCGGCGTGTTGCTGCACATGGGCCAGGTCGACTTCGCATCGCTCGCCCGGCATCCTTCGGCAGCGGAGCTGCTGCTGTACACCCAGCCAGGATTCCAGCTGCCCAGCGAGGATGAGCTGCGCCGCGCACTGCAGGCCCAGGGCAGGCAGGTTCGCAGCGTGTTCCTGCGGCCGAAGGACGAGTGCCCGTCCATCCACGTCACCTTTGAATCGCCCTACTGGCGCTCGCCCGCGGCGCACGAGGGGCACGCGCGCGTGTTCGTGGAGTGAAGCGTATGAACACCCCTCCTCGCGTCCTCGTCACCGGCGGCAGCGGCTACATCGCCGGCGTGCTGATCCGCCAGCTGTTGGCCAACGGTTGGCAGGTGCACACCACCGTGCGCGACCTCAGGCGCGAGCCGGCGCTGCGCCAGTTGCTGGGCGCAGATGACGGAGACGCGAGCGAACAGCTGCGCTGCTTTGCCGCCGACCTGATGGCCGACGCCGGTTGGGCCGAGGCGGCCGCTGGTTGCAGCCACATGGCCCACCTCGCGTCGCCGCTGCCGGTGGGCGTGCCGCGCGACGCCAACGAGCTGATCGTGCCCGCCCGCGACGGCGCCCTGCGCGCGCTGAAGGCCGCGCGCGATGCCGGCGTGCAGCGCGTCGTCATGACCTCATCCGTCGCGGCCATCTCCTATGGGCATGGCCCGGGCGAGCACCATTTCACCGAGGACGACTGGACGCGGCTGGAGACGCCCGGCATCCCGCCCTACATCCAGTCCAAGACCATCGCCGAGCGCGCCGCGCGCGACTGGGTGGCGCGCGAGGGCGGCGGGCTGGAGTTCTGCACGGTCAATCCGTCAGTCGTGCTCGGCCCGGTGGCGAGTGCCGACTACTCGGCCAGCGTCGTCATCGTCAAGAGCCTGCTGCAGGGCAAGGTGCCGGCCCTGCCCAACATCGGCTTCGGCATCGTCGACGTGCGTGACGTGGCCGAGCTGCACTGGCGCGCGCTGACCGCGCCGGGCATGGCCGACGAGCGCTTCATCGCCTGCGGCGGTTTTCTCTGGCTGCGCGAAATCGCGGCCATCCTGAGGGCCGAGCTTGGCGAGCAGGCCCAGCGCGTGCCGACACTGCAGATGCCGGACTGGGCGGTGCGCCTGCTGGCCAAGGTCAGCCCGGCGGTGCGGGCGGCGGCGAGTGAGCTGGGCACGGCGCGGCACCAGGATTCAAGCCATGCGCGGGAGCGGCTGGGCTGGGTGCCGCGGGCGCCGCGGGAGGCGATCGTGGCGACCGCTCGCGATCTGATCGCACTGCGCATGTGACGCGGCGTTGAGCCGATCTGGCTGACCTGCCAGCGAACTCAGAGAGACGGCGACTGCCTGCTGGCGTGCCAGAACGCGAGGATCACCACCTTGTCCGGCAGCGCCTGGTAGTAGACGTGATAGCGGATGCGGGCGAGGAAGAGCCGTCGCAGGTCCGGGTAGTGTGGCGACGCAGAGCGCGCACCCAATTCGGGTTGAAAGGCCAGCAGACGCAGTGCGTCCTCGAAATCGTTCGCCACGGCGTCAGGCGCAGCCGGCCGGTTCTCGCGCCACCACGATGCTGCCCGCTCCAACTGGGTGGCGGCCCTGCGGGTCACCACCACGGCGACGCGGCCACTCACGATGCCATGCGAAGTCGTTGCAGCAGCACGTCGGCCGGCATCGTTTCGTCGCGCTCCAACTCGCCGAGCGATGCTTGCAGCTCGGCTTCGAGTTCAGGAGACACAAGGAAGGTCTCGTTCCTATCGCGTGTCAGGATTGTGACGACCGTGCCCTCGGGCAGCGGATCTCCTTCGACGACGATCTTGCCGCCAACGACGGTGCCAGTGGTGAGCTGCATGGCTGCAATGGTACGCCTCACCTTCCCCGTCTCTGCCACAACGGCTTCTTCCCTTTCAGGTGCCTCTCGATGCCGTCGTTGAGCCGGCCGCGCAGGTCGATGACCGCCTCGACATGCCCGAACACCTCGGGGAAGCGCAGGTCCAGCCACAGCCACAGCGTGCACTGGCGCAGCGCCTGCTCCATGCGGTCCAGGCGGCTGTGCTCGTCGACGTCGTCCAGGAACCAGGGCGTGCCGGCCTTGCCGGTGCGCGCGTGGCTGGCGGCCCAGGCCTGGAACTGTTCGACGACCTGGGGCAGGCGGTCGTCCACCGGCGCCTGCGCGTAGCGAAAGCGCTCCTGCAGCGACAGTGCCGCCGCGTTGCGGTCCAGCATCTCGGCCAGGCCCAGCATCTGCTCCAGCTCGGCCACTTCGAAGTGGGCGTCGTCCAGGCGCAGCTGCTGCATGAAGACGGTCAGCACCTGGTGCAGGCTGTTCACGCCCAGGCGCGCCGAGATCGTCTGCACATGGCGCCAGTTGGGCGCCACCGGGCACTTGAAGTCGCGCGGCGCGCGGGGCTCCTTGGGCAGCAGCTCGCGCAGCGTCTTCATCGCGTCGGCCTCGGCCTCCTTCAGCACGCTGACGAAGCCCTCGTCGTGCATGCCGTAGCGGCCGGCGCGGCCGGCGATCTGGTGCACCTCGCTGACCGTCAGCGCGCGGTCGCCGACGCCGTCGTACTTCTCCAGCGTCGAGAACAGCACGCGGCGGATGGGCAGGTTCAGGCCCATGCCGATGGCGTCCGTCGCGACCAGCACCTGGCTGGCGCCGACGGCAAAGCGCTCGGCCTCGCGGCGGCGCACCTCGGGTGGCAGCGCACCGTAGATGACGCTGACAACGTGGCCGTTCTGCGCGATCTGGTCGCGCAGCATCAGCACGTCGCGGCGGCTGAAGGCCACCACCGCATCGCCCGCGTGCAGATGCGTCATCGGCACGGGTGCGGGCATCAGCTGCACATGCTGCTTGCGCTCGAACACGCGGCGCTCGGGCTTCTCGCCGCACAGCAGCAGCAGCCGCTCGATGGCCGGCGCTGCATAGGCCGACGCAATGATGATGAGCTCGCGCGCCGGCACGCCGACGATGGCCTGCGTCCAGGCCCAGCCGCGCGAGTCGTCGAAGATCATCTGCGCTTCGTCGATGACGGCCACGTCGATGGTGTCGCGCGTGTTGACCATCTCGATGGTGCTGCTCACGACGCGGGCGTCGTTGGCAGGCACGTTCTCTTCGCCGGTCAGCAGCGAGCAGGGCACGCCGCGGCCCACCAGCCGGTCGCGGCCCTCCAACGCCAGCAGGCGCAGCGGTGCCAGGTAGGCGCCGTCCAGTGCCTGCGCCAGCCGCTCGAAGGCGGCATAGGTCTTGCCGCTGTTCGGCGGGCCCAGGTAGAGCGTGACCTTGCGGCCCAGCTTGCGCGCCGCGTCGAAGCTGTCCGGGTAGCCCTGGAAGGCCAGTTCGCGGCCGAGGCTGGCCAGCGTGTCCTGCTCCTCGACCGTCTGCTCCCAGCGGTCCTGGGCGCGGTTCAGTGCGGCCTTCAGGTCCTCGTAGGGCATGGGCACGCCGCACTCGGCCTGCAGCCGCGGCAACAACGACGCGAGCTGGCTGGCATGGCCCATGGCCTCGCTGCGGGCGATGAGGTGGTTCAGGTGCAGGATCAGCTCGGCCGTGTAGGAGTACTCGGGCGCCTGGCCCAGGTTGTGGCGCAGCGCGGCCGTGTCGCCATCACGGAAAAAGGCCCAGACGGGCTCCTCGGGCACCGGCACGCGGTGCGACAGGTCGATGCGCCAACCCTCGTGCGCGAGCGTGATCGGGTGCACGCAAAGCCGCGTGAACACCAGGCCTTCGCGGCGCAGGCCCAGGCTTTCGAGCTGGTGCAGGCGCTGCTGCAGCTGTGGGCGCAGCGTGTTGGTCTGCGGCGTGGCTTCGAGCTGGGCCAGCGCGACGGCAATGTGCGCGGGCAGTATCCAGCGGCTCGGCCGGCCACCGCCAGCGGCCCGGGAGATCTGGATGCAACCCAGGCGATCCAGGGTCTCGTCACTGCCATCGTCGAAATCGGCGGGCACCAGCACCTGGGGCAGCGCGTGCGCGGCCTGGCGGATGCGGGCCCAGTCCTCAGGCGCGAGGCCCGCGGGGAAGCGGGCGGCGTGGCTGGGTTGCGGGAGGGGAAAGGCGGGTGCAGGCGGCTTGGCCGGCTTGGGCGAGGAGACTTCGGAATTCACGGCGGAAGTGGAACACAGGCGAGCTGATTGCGTCCTCGCCACGAGGGCCGACGGGCGCGCGGTTTGCCGGTGCCCATTCCTTCGTGACAAGCTCTGCAACTGCTTTGGAGGCCCGCATGCCACGCGAAATCAAGGTCGTCAGCGAAACCGTCGCCGCGCCGGCGCACGAGGTCTACGAGTTCGCCAGCCGGCGCGAGAACCTGCATCGCTGGGCTTCGGGCCTGGCGTCGGCCGACATCGAGCAGGAAGGCGACCACTGGGTGGTCACCGACTCACCCATGGGCCGCATCCAGATCAGGATGGCGTCGCGCAACGAGTTTGGGGTGCTGGACCACGATGTGACGACGCCGGACGGCGTGATCACGCACAACGCCTTCCGGGTCACGCCGGTGGATGAGGGCTGTGCGCTGACGTTCGTGGTGCTGAGGATGGCCGGGGCGAGCGATGAGGACTTTGAGCGGGATGCGGTGCATGTGCTCAAGGATTTGCGGGCGTTGAAGGAGTTGATGGAGAAGTAGGCCGACAGGCGGCGCAGACTCAGTGCTTACTCGACAAAAGCGCGACGCAGCGTTCGCTGTTGTGTCGAATCGCCATGTCAAGCGCGGTCCCGTCATAGCTGTTTTGAAGGTTGGGATCAGCGCCGTGCTCAAGAAGCAGTTGCGCAATCTCCAGGAGGTCATCTTCAGCGGCAAGATGCAACGGGGTATCGGCAAAGTCCGCTTGCTGATTCACATCCGCGCCGGCTTCCAGGATCAGGCGGGCGGCCTCAACATGGCCTCCGCGAACTGTCTGGTGCAACGTTGGTTCGAGTTGGCCATCCAGCCAAATTGAAGCGCCTGAATCGAGCAGCAGGCGAACCAGTTCAACGCGTCCGATTGAGGCCGCATCCGACAAAGGGGTCGACCCACAGTCGCTGAGGGTGTCGACCTCGGCGCCGCGCCTGATCAGTTCATGGATTGCGGTTATCGGGCTATCAAAGCAAGCCAAATGCAGAGCCGTTTCGCCGAGGCTTGTCCTCAAATGAACAGCTGTTGGATCTGTCGCCAGTACCGCTAGGCCCTCCTCCAAAGAGGAATCGAATGCCTGCACCAGCCGGACAACGCGCTCGTCGCTCATAAGGTCATACGGTCAGCTTCGATCATCACACCGGCTTCGGCCGCGTCCCCTCAGACGGATTCGCAATCCACCCCTGCAGCTCCGCCGCCCTTGCATGTTTGGGCGCCAGCTCCAGGAAAGTCTTGTAGGCCGCCATCGCCTTGCCCTCGTCGCCTGCCAGCAGCCGCGCGTCGCCGAGGTTGAGCCAGGCCAGGGACCGGCTGCCGTCCATTTCGACGGCCTTCTCGAACCACACTGCAGCATCGGCAGGCTTGCCGCGCCGGTACAACACGAAGCCCAGGTTGTTGGCCGCCAGCGCGAACTTCGGCTGCAGCTGTAAAGCCTCCTTGAATGCGGCTTCGGCCTCGTCGTAGCGGCGCTCGCGGTAGAGCTGCAGGCCGCGGTCGTTGGCGCGCTGGGCGGCGACGCGGGCGCCGGGGTCGACGCGGGCGGTCGTGGCGGCCAGGGCCTGGTCCTTGCCGTCCAGGCCCTTGATGGTCACCTGCACGCCACTGGCTGCACCGCTGGCAGCGGCAGACACCTGCCGGCCGGCGCTGCTGGCCTCGTCGAGCTTGGCGGCGAACTGGCTGGCCTTGTCGTCGAGCTGGGCCACGGCGCCACTCAGCGCGGGCTCCTGCGCCGTCGGCAGCTCGAAGATGAACTCACCGCCTTCGCTGCCCGGCAGGCTGCCAAAGGCCGGCGTCTGGTGGGCGATCGCCGACACGGCAGGTGCCACATAGGCCGCAAGCTCGGTCGCCGTGATGAGGCCGTCGCCGTTCAGGTCGGCCTTGCCGTTGAGGGCCTGCAGCAGCGTCCACGTGAACACCGAATGGCCGCCGGGGCCGTCGTCGGCCACCTGCTGGTCGGCGCCGCCGGCGGTCATCATCTGGCGGCCGATGCGGCGGGCGTTGGTGCGGGCAAAGTTGCTGTCGGCCGCGGCTGATCCGCCACGGGTCAGGCCCAGGCCCGAATAGCAGGCATCGATGACGAAGAGGGCATGCTTGGCCGTGATGGCCTCGGCCACTTCCTGCAGCTGCGGCATGGCGATGGCGTCGGCCTGCAGGTCGTTGAGCCCGGCGTCCACCGGCACGATGTAGCCGACCTCGCGGCCGCTGGGCAGCTTGCGCGTGCTGCCATGGCCGGCAAAGAAGACGAAGACACGGTCGTCGCGCTTCACGCGCTTGGCGTCGCCAAAGCGCTCATTCAGCGCCTTCAGGATGTTGGCGCGCGTGGCCTCGGCGTCGGTCAGCAGCGTGACGTTGTCGGCGCGAAAACCGAACCGCGTAACCAGGGACTCACGCACGGCCTGCGCGTCGCGCACCGCATGCGAGAGCTTGGGCCAGGCCGTGTATTGGTTGATGCCGATGACCAGCGCGTGGCTGTCGCGATACAGCTCACCAGCGGCGGGTGGCGGCGCAGCGGGGCGCTCGGAGGACACGACAAACTGCCCATCCTTCCAGCTCGCAAAGCGCCAGCCCTCGGCGGCGAGCTGGTCCAGCACCAGGGGCAGCGCCTGCACCGTGCGGGCGTGGATGTCGTGGATGAGCACGATACCGCGCTGCTGCTTGTCCAGCTCGGCCATCACCCGCGCGGCGATGCTCTTGGGAATGGGGTCGCTCCAATCCAGCGAGTCGACGTTCCACATCATCGAGCGCAGCTTCAGCGCCTCAATGGTGGTCAACGCCCCATCGTTGCGCGCGCCATAAGGAAAGCGAAACAACGCGTCGCCGTTGCGACCCGCCGCGTCCAGCAGCGCCTCCGTGTTGGCGGCTTCTTCCTTGACCTTGACGAGCTCGAACTTGGACATCAGCCCATGCGTGAAGCTGTGGTTGGCCAGCTGGTGGCCGGCCGCGAGAACGCGCTTGGCGACGGCGCTGCCATTGCCCGGCTGGATCTTGCCGTCGGCGCCCACCTTGCCGAGGTTCTGGCCGAGCTGGAAGAACACAGCCGGTGCGTTGTAGCGCTTCAGGATCTCCAGGATCTCGTCCGTGTAGCGCGCATGCGGGCCGTCGTCGAAAGTCAGCAGCACGGTCTTGGGCGGCAGCTTGTCGCCAAAGACCTCGCGCTCCTTGGCGGCGACACCGCGCATCGCACCTGACGCGGCGGGCTCCGGCTCCAGGTCAGCCGCGGCCGGCAACTGTGCGCCGTGCTGCTTCATGACGGCGTCGCGCGTGTGCAGCGCCTTCAGCTTGGCGACGTAGTCACTCCAGCGCTCGCGCTTCAACTCGATGCCGCGCTTGGCAAAGCCGCCAAACACTTCTTTCAGCTCCTGCTCATAAGCCTTCTCGACTTCGGCCAGCGTGTCCAGGTCCTCCTGGGCGCGGCGCGCAAGCTTGATGCCGTCCAGCGTCTGCGCGCTCTTCAGGCCGGTGGCGAGCTGGCTCAGCACTTCCTTGAAGGCGAGGCGGTCGGCGTCGAACCAGCTCGGTTCGCTCTCGATGCGCGTCAGCAGCGCGGCGGTGGCGTCCAGCGATTCGGGCTTTAGCGCCAGATCGGCCAGGCGTTGCTGGCGCTGCAGCAGCTCGTGGAAGAGCTGCTGGCCCAGGGCCTGGACCTCGCGGCGCTGAGCGGCCGGCAGGGTGGCCTCGCCGTCCATCAACACGACGATCTGGCGGTGCAGGGCCAGCATGCCGTCGCCTTCCTCACGCAGCTTGGCTGTTGCGCTGGTGTCCTGGGGTGCCGAGGCGGCAGGCAGCGCGGCGGGTACTTCGTTGAGGTGCTTGTTGCAGCCCGGCAAGGCAAAGGCGGTGGTCAGCAGCAGGGCGAGTGAGATGAGGCGCATTGCGGGGTGAAAAAGTCAGCCGCGAGATTGTGGGGCTGCTGGCGCCGCTGACAGCGCCAGGCCGCGGACGCCGACAGAATGCCGTCCTCCCAACAAGGACGATAACGATGAGACTGCTTGCCCTGACCCTGGCTCTTGCTTGCTTCATCGCCCCTGGCCAGGCCGCCACACCCGCCGAGCGCCTGGCCGATGTGGCGACGCGCTACTACGACACCCGCGCCCGCTTCGACCCGCTCAACGCCACCCAGGCCGGCGACAACCGCTTCGACGACCAGCTGGGCCTGGACATCGCGCCGGCCGAGCGGGCCAAGCGCTTCGCCGCCTGGCGCGGCTTCCTGAAGGAGCTGGCCGCCCTGCCCGCCGCCCGCCTGCCACCGGCCGAGCGCCTGAACCGCGAGCTGCTGGAGCAGCAGCTGCGCGCCCAGCTCGCCTTCGAGCGCTACCCCGACCACCTGCTGCCCTTGCACCAGATGGGCGCCACGCCCTTCCAGTTGGCCTTCTTCTCCAGCGGCCAGGCCGGTCAGCCGCTGAAGACGGCCGCCCAGCTCGACGCGTATCTGAAGCGCGTCGCCGGCCTGCCCGCCTGGTGCGACCAGGCCATCGCCAATATGCGCGAAGGCATCAAGCGCGGCGTTGTCCAGTCACGGCCCGTCGTCGAGGCGGCACTGCCGCAGCTGCGGAACCTGGCCGAGGTCGACGCCGAGCACAGCCCCTACACGGCGCCGGTGCGCGCCCTGCCCGCCGACCTCACCGCCGAGGACCGCACGCGCCTGACCGAGGCCTACCGCCGCGAGCTGACCGAGCGCGCCCAGCCCGCGCTGCGTCGCCTGCTCGCCTTCGTCGAGACCGACTACCTGCCCGCCGCGAAGCAGCGCGGCAGCATCGGCTGGACCTCCCTGCCCAACGGCCAGGCCTGGTACCGCCAATGGGTGCGCGAGCAGACGACGACCGACCTGACGCCTGAACGGATCCACGAGCTGGGCCTCAAGGAGGTGGCACGCATCCAGGGCGAGATCACGCGCATCGCGCCGCAGCTCGGCTTCACGGGCGACCCGCTGAAGAACGGCGGCCTGCTGGCCTGGGCGCGCAGCGATGAGCGCTTTCGGCCCTTCAAGACCGAGGCCGAGATCCTGGACGCCTATCGCGCCATCAACGCCCGTGTCGCGCCGCAGCTGCCCAAGCTGTTCGGCCAGCTGCCGCGCATGGCGCTGGAGATCCGCGCCGAGCCCGAGCTGACACGCGAGACGGCTTCCGATCACTACACCGCCGGCCAGGCCGACGGCAGCGCGCCCGGCGTGTTCTGGGCCGTCATCAACGACCCGAAGGACTACTCCGTGGCGACGATGACAGCCCTCTTCCTGCATGAGGGCCAGCCCGGGCACCATTTCCACTTTGGCCAGCAGGTGGTGATGCCCATGCCCGAGTTCCGCCGTCGCATGTGGATCAATGCCTATGGCGAGGGCTGGGCGCTGTATGCCGAGACCCTGGGCCATGAACTGGGCCTGTATGCCAACGACCCCGTGGCCTACGCCGGCATGCTGCGCATGGAGATCAGCCGCGCGGCCCGCCTGGTGGTCGATACCGGCCTGCATGCCAAGGGCTGGAGCCGCGAGCAGGCGCTGAAGTACTGGATGGATGTGACGGGGGCCGGCGAGCAGCAGGCCGTCGCTCAGATCGACCGCTACCTCGCTTGGCCCGGCCAGGCCCTGGGCTACAAGATCGGGGCGCTGAAGCTCCAGGAGCTGCGCCGTCGCGCCGAGCAGAAACTGGGCGCGAAGTTCAGCCTCGCCGCCTTCCACGACCAGGTGCTGGGCGAGGGCTCGCTGCCGCTGTCGGTGCTGGAGAAGCGCATCGACGCGTGGATCGCCACACAGGCTAAGGTGGCGCGATGAGCGACATCACGATCTTCCACAACGCGAAGTGCGGCACCTCGCGCAATGTGCTTGCGCTGATCCGCCATGCCGGCCTGGAGCCGCGCGTCGTCGAGTACATGCAGACGCCGCCGAGCCGCGACGAAATCCGCGCGCTGGCGGCGGCCGCCGACCAGCCCTTGCGCGCTTTGCTGCGCGAGAAGGAGGCCGTCTTCACCGAGCTGGGCCTCGCCGATCCGGCTCTGAGCGATGACGCCCTGCTGGACGCGGTTCAGCAGCATCCGGTGCTGCTGAACCGCCCCATCGTCGTCACGCCGCTGGGCACGGCGCTGTGCCGGCCGTCGGAAGCGGTGCTGGAGCTGCTGCCCGTCGGGCCGTTGCCGCCCTTCACCAAGTCTGACGGCGAAGTCGTGCACGACCACGGCCGTCGGCGCGGCTGAGGTTCAGGCCGGAAAGTCCGTCGATGCCGCGAGACCGCGCCAATCGGCCGTCTCGCGCTCGACAAAGGCGTGCTTGTCGGCAATGGTCTGCAGCGTGTCCGTGCCCATCGGCAGGCGCAGCGGCGGGGTCTTGGCGTCGACCAGGGTCAGCATGGCTTGCGCCAGGCGCTCGGGGTCGCCTGGCTGGTTCAGGCTGATCTGCTTGGCGAGTTGCCGCACGGCTCCGGCGCTGGCAGCGTAGTCGGCGATCAGGCGCGGCGACGTGACCAGGGATTGGCCTTCCAGGAACTCGGTGCGGAAATAGCCGGGCTCGACGACGGTGGCATGGATGCCCAGCGGCGCGAGTTCGGCGTGCAGGGCTTCGGTGATGCCCTCGACGGCGAACTTGGTCGAGCAGTAGACGCCGAAGCCCGCGGCCGAGCGGACCCCGCCGAGCGACGAGATGTTGATGACATGGCCGCTGCGGCGCTCGCGCATCTGCGGCAGCACGGCGCGGGTCACGTTGAGCAGGCCGAAGACATTGGTTTCGTACAGGCGCCGCACCTCGTCGGCGCTGGCTTCCTCGACGGCACCGAGCAGGCCGTAGCCGGCGTTGTTGACGAGGATGTCGATGCGACCGAAGCGGCTCAGCGCAGCGGCCGTGGCCTGGGCGGCTTGGGCTTCGTCGGTGACGTCCAGGGCCACGGCCAACAGGCCGGGCTGGGTGCCCAAGCGCTTCTCGATGCTCGCGGCGTCGCGGGCCGTGGCAACGACGGCGTCGCCATGGGCCAGGACGGCTTCGGTGATGCGTGCGCCGATGCCGCGCGAGGCGCCGGTGATCATCCAGACGCGCTTGAAGGTGGTGGTCATGTGAGGCTCCAGATTGGGGTGAAAGGTGGATCGGCCGATGGAGCGAAATTTAGGCATTCGATTGCTGCTCAACTAGCCCAGAATCGATGCATTCATTAACAAGCAATTCGTGACAATGGCCTTCAACGAACTGCGCGCCGTCGCCACTTTCACCAAGGCCGCCGAGCTGGGCAGCCTGCGCCAGGCCGCGGTGGCCCAGGGCATCACGCCGCAGGCGGCGAGCCAGGCGCTGACGCAGCTGGAGGCCCACCTTGGCGTGCGCCTCTTCCACCGCACGACGCGTCGGCTCAGCCTGACCGAGGAGGGTGAGCGTTTCCTCGGCGCCGCAGCGCCTGGGCTGCAAGCACTGCAACGTGCATTGCACGGCGCGCGCCAGGGACGCGACGTCATCGCCGGGCCGCTGCGCATCACGGCCTCGCGCTCGCTGATGCTGCCGGTGCTGTGGCCGGTGCTGGAGGAGTTCTGCGCCCGCCACCCCGACGTCGAGCCCGATGTGCAGTTGGACGACCGCATCGGCGACTGGGTGGCAGACCGCGTCGACGTGGGCTTTCGCGCCGGCACGCCGCCGGGCGAAGGCCTGATTGCCCGCCACCTGCTGCCACTGCAGCTCATCGTCTGCGCCGCGCCCGCCTACATCGCCCGCCATGGCGCACCGCAAAGCATCGACGAGCTGGCCCGGCACCGCTGCAGCGGCTTTCGCCACCCGAGCACGGGCAAGCCCATGCCCTGGGAGTTCCTGGTGGGCGACGAGATCGTCGGGCGCGACGTCGCCTCGGTCTTCATGACCAACGACGTCGAGCTGGAGGCCAATGCCGTCGTGGCCGGCCAGTGCATCGGCCAGCTCGTCGGCGCCACTGCCGCCCCGCTGATCCGCGGCGGCCAGCTCGTGCCGCTGCTGACCGAGCATGTCTGCGCCCACCTTGGCCTGTACCTGTACTACGGCAGCCGCGTGGCCCAGCCAGCGCGGGTGCGGGCCTTCATCGACCTCGTCGTTGAGCGCGTGGTGGGCAACCCGGCCTGGGTGGTCAGCGCTCAGGAGCTGGCTGCGGCCGCCCGCAAGCGCCGCTGAGCGGGTAACAAGCCGACGCGATTGGTAAAGCCTGGGCACACGGCGAAAGCCAACACTGCAGACGGGGAGGGCATCTGAATTGGAGGCTCTCATGAGCTACAGAACTCTGGGCGTATGTGCGGCGGCCGTCGCCCTGGCGGCTTGCGGCGGTGGTGGCGGCGATGCCGGCACTCCTGTCACGACGCCCTCGAACAGCACCTCGGGCACGCTGGCTCTGAGCCTGACCGATGCGCCGGCCTGCGGCTTCGACCATGTGTACGTGACGGTGCAGAAGGTCCGCGTCAACGCCAGCGCCGACGCCGCCGAAGATGGCGCCGGCTGGACGGACCTGGTGGTGGGCCCGACACAGCGCTTCGACCTGCTGGCGCTGCAAAACGGCGTGCTCGCCAGCCTGGGCCAGGTGCCGCTCGCCGTGGGCCATTACGCGCAGTTGCGCCTCGTGCTGGCCGAGAACGGTGGCGCCACGCCGCTGGCCAACTCCGTCGTGCCGACGGGCGGCAGCGAGGTCGCGCTGAAGACGCCCAGCGGCCAGCAGAGCGGCCTCAAGCTCAATGCCAGCATCGACATCGCGGCCAACCAGATGGCCGACTTCGTGCTGGATTTCGACGCCTGCAAGTCCGTCGTCACGGCTGGCAACTCGGGCCAATACCTGCTCAAGCCCGTCGTCGCCGTCGTGCCTAACTTGCTGTCGGGCGTCAGCGGCTATGTGGATGCGAGCGTCGCCTATGGCGGCACCCAGGTCAGCCTGCAACAGGGCGGCGTCGTGCTCAAGGCCACCGCGCCGGACAGCAGCGGCAAGTTCGTGCTCACGCCGGTGGCGCCGGGCAGCTACGACCTCGTCATCAAGTCCGCGGCCCGAGCCACCATGGTCGTGACCGGCGTGCCGGTGACGGCGAATACCGTGACAGCCGTCAGCACCAGCGTCGCGCCGCTGTCGCCCGCCCCGGCCATCGATGGCCAGGCCACGGGCACGGTGATGGTGGATGGGGTGGTCAACACGGCGGCCGTCGCGGCGACGCAGAAGCTGGCCAGCGGCGGCATCATCACCATCGCCGAGACCCTATCGGACTCGACGACCGGCGCCTTCAAGCTGACCCTGCCCGCCGCGCCGCCCTGGGTGGCGCCCTATGTCGCGCCGCCGGCCAGCCTGGTCTTTGCGGCGGACGTGACGGCCGGCCTGTCCTACTCCTTCAACGCCAGCCTCAACGGCACGGTCAAGGTCGTCGGCCCCTTGGCCGTCACCGCCGGTGGCACGCTGACGGTCAACTTCGGGTTCTAGGCTAAGGCGGGCTTGAGCAGGTCCGCGATGCCGATGCGCGCGGCAAAGTCCTCGCGCACCCGCTCGGCCACATCGGTCACCGCCGCCGCGCCGTCGTCCATGAAGTCGACGACCGAGCGGAAGGGCCGCTCGCCATGCGCCAGGCCGACGACGCGCACGACCTCGTCGGCGACGGCCTGCGGGTCGGCTTCGGGCGGCATCAGCGCGGTCAGGCGCGCGCCGATCTGGTCCATCAGGCCGGCATAGCGGGCGTAGGCCGCGGCCTTGGCCTCGTCGGCCGGCTTGCCGGCGTTGGCGAAATGGTCGGTGCCGCTGGTGAAGGCGCCGGGCACGACGATGCTGGTCTCGATGCCGAAGCGGGCCAGCTCGAAGCTCATGGTCACGGCCAGCGAGTCCATGGCCGCCTTGGCCGCGGCGTAGGGGCCTAGGAAGGGCGGGAAGCCGCCGCGTGTCGTCGTGCTGCCAATCCACAGCAGCAGGCCGCGCTGCTGCTCCCGCAGCACCGGCAGGGCCGCGCGGTTGACGCGTTGGGCGCCGAGCACATTAGTGTCGAAGACGGCGGTGATCTCTTCCGGCGTGTAGGCCTCGGTGGGCCCGACGACGAGATGGCCGGCGTTGTGCATGACGACGTCCAGGCGGCCCTGCTCGGCCACGATGGTGGCGACGGCCGCGTCGGCACTGCGCTGCGACAGCACGTCCAGCTCGACGACGCGCAGGTCCAGCCCGCGGGCAAAGCTCCAGTCGCGCAGCTCGCGGGCCTTGGCCGAGTTCTTGCCAGCAACGCCGCGCATGCTGGCGTAGACGGTGTGGCCGGCGGTGGCCAGGGCCAGGGCGCTCAGCTTGCCGATGCCGCTGGAGGCGCCGGTGACGAGGATGACTTGTTGTTGGTTGCTCATGATGCTGTCCTCCTTCAGACAATGCCGCCGTTGACGCGCACCGTCTGGCCGTTGACCCAGCCGCCTTGCGGCCCGGCCAGCACGCCGACCATGGCCGCGATGTCCTCGGGCTGGCCCAGGCGCTCCAGCGGCGCCATCTTGGCGAGGCGCTCGACCTGCTCGGGCGTCTTGCCGTTCAGGAACAGATTCGTCGCCGTCGGGCCGGGGGCCACGGCGTTGACGGTGATGGTCTTGCCGCGCAGCTCCTTGGCCAGGATGTTGGTCATGGTCTCAATGGCGCTCTTGGTGGCCGCGTAGACGGCATAGCCTGGCAGGCCCAGGCCGATGACGCTGGTCGAGAAATTGATGATGCGCCCGCCCTGGCGCAGGCGCCTGGCCGCCTCGCGCATGGCCAGGAAGCTGCCCTTCACATTGATGTCGAAGAGGCGGTCGAAGGTCTCGTCACTGGTGTCGGCCAGATGGGGCAGCTCGTTGGCCATGGCGCCGGCGTTGTTGACGAGCACGTCCACGCCGCCGAAGGCTTCGGTGGCGGCGTCGAACAGCAGCCTGGCGGCGCCCGCGTCGGCCACGTCGGCCTGCACGGCGATGGCACGGCCGCCACGGTCCACGATCGCATCGACAACCTTTTGCGCTTCGACGGCATTGCCGGCGTAGTTGACGACCACGGCATGGCCATCGGCCGCCAGTCGCTGCGCAATGGCCGCGCCGATGCCGCGCGAGGCGCCGGTGACGATGGCGACGGGGGAAGAGGAAGAAGAAGTGGTGTTGCTCACGGGGTGCTCCAGGTCGTTGGGTTGGAAGGCAGGACCGAGGAGCGGCCCTGTGAGTTCAATGTATTGTTCGATCGCTTTCGGATAAATCAGACGAACAAGACATCACAATCCAACCCAACTAAACAATCGGAGCCAAACGGCCATGGACCGACTCGATGCGATGCGCCTCTTCGTGCGCATCGTCGACCTGGCCAGCTTCAGCAAGGCCGCCGACGAGCTGCAGCTGCCGCGCGCCTCGGTCAGCCTGGCGCTGCAGCAGCTGGAGGCGCGCCTGGGTGTGCGCCTGCTCAACCGCACGACGCGGCATGTGAGCCCGACGCTGGACGGTCAGGCCTATTACTTGCGCTGCCAGCAGATCCTGCAGGACGTCGGCGAGGCCGAGGACCTGTTCCGCACCGCCCAGCTCAAGCCGCGCGGCAAGCTGCGCGTGGACATGCAGGGCAACCAGGCCCAGCGCTTCGTGCTGCCCTACCTCGGCGACTTCCATGCCCGCTACCCCGACGTCGAGCTGGAGATCGGCCTGGGTGACCGCTTTGTCGACCTTGTGCGCGAGGGCGTGGACTGCGTGCTGCGCTCGGGCGAGCCCAAGGATTCATCCATGGTGGGCCGGCGCGTCGCCCAGCTGCGCCAGGTGACCTGTGCGAGCCGCGACTACATCGCCCGCCGCGGCCTGCCACGCACGCTGGAGGAGTTCGCCAACGAGCACCTGGCCGTCAATTACATCGGCAGCAGCGGCCGCGTGCTGCCCTTTGACTTCATCGTCGATGGCGAGGCGCACAGCCTCACGCTGCCCGGCCCGGTCACCGTCAGCAGCGCGACGGCCTATGGCGCTTGCTGCCTGGCAGGCCTGGGCTTCATCCAGGCGCCGCGCTACAACTTTGAGAGTGAGCTGGCGAGCGGCGAGCTGGTCGAGGTGTTTGCCGACTGGCAGCCGACGCCTATGCCGGTCTATGTGCTGTATCCCCATGCCCGCCAGCTGTCGTCGCGGGTGAGGGTGTTTGTGGATTGGCTGGCGGAGAGGATGGCGGGGGCGAGCTGACAGGCAAACTGCGGGCCTGACATCGGAGGGGCTGGCCGTGACTGAATTCCAGAAGATCCCGTCGGAAGACTTCTTTCGCGCCCTTGAAGTGGAGCGCACACAGGCCCTCGTCGCGCGCGACATGCCGACGGTCCAGCGCCTGCACTCGCCGGAATACGAACTCATCACGCCGCCGGGGAACGTGTTCTCGCGCGAGCGTTACCTGGGCGCCATCGCCGCCGAGCCCTTCTATTCGTCGTGGGACTGCGGACCGATCAGCGTCCGGGTTTCCTCGTTGATGGCCGTCGTCCGCTATCGGGCCCGCATAGGCTTTCCGTCCGGTCGTGTTGTCGACTGCTGGCACACGGACAGCTATGAGCTGAAGGGCGGCGAATGGCAGGCCGTATGGTCCCAGGCCACGGGCATTGCGCCCCTACCCCCTGGCAAACAGTGACCTGTGCCGCTCAGGTCAGATGAGCGCGCTCTACATGCACGATTTGATCGCAAATGAATTGCTGCACCGCCAACCGCCAAGCTTGATCCTCACTCCAAGAAAGTATTTCTGGCGTGGTATGAATTTCTCCGTGAGGATCAAATTCATCTACTAGACGCGGGTCTTTACGAGGTGCATGCCTGCATTCAAAGCTGGCGCCGGTTTGCTCGTCAACAATTCCGTTCAGGCGAGAGGCCGGAATCACTGCCCACACGGCGGTCTTTCCAGGCTTGCGTTCGCCGAGAGGTGACTCGATCACAAACTTCCGCAGTGACTCGACCTTTTCAGATAGCGAGCCGTCGTGATTCAGTAATTCGAGCCAATAGACCGATAACCCCTCATCAGGCGGCCGACTATCAGTGCCAGGATTCGGGGCAAACGCACCTGCTTGTGGTACGCCGTCCGGTGCAAGCGAGCCGCCGCACAAGCGAGCTACGTGATTGCCGTGCGGGATCACTACTGGGCACTTACGGCGATGCGTTTGGCTTCCGGTTGCGCGTCAAAAAACCCCATGAAATGGGTGCTGCCCCATTTTCTAGAGATTCCTTGTTCACTTGTGAAAGCAACTGCGAAGTCCAGTTGGTTCGCACCCCTGAAGCGAATGACCAAAGACTGATCGCCTGATTTCCAAGTCGCCAAAATAGAGCCGCTGGGTTCCGCACTGAGGACGGGCGTCGGGAATCTGAAGTTTATGGATAAAAAGGCGTTGATGTCGTTTCTAGATGCCTGAGACAGGCTCACGCCGAAATCCTCCAGAAACAACTCATCAAGCTTAGAAAGCGTTTGAGACGCCTCGTCAATTCGAACAGCGCGTAGCGCACTCGCCTCATCGAGCGTAGTCGTTGTCCGCTCGTCGCAAGAAAACATGTCATCGTCAGACTGGATTCGATCACATAAACTCCGACGCGCCGCATACTCGCGACGAACAGGTGCGCGATCTGAACGAAATTCTCTGTTTGTAGCTGTATCCGTTATTCCGACCATATTTCCCCCTTAGCCGGTGACCAATTGCCATTGGTTCGTGTGCATCTCTTCGGAAGTAAGTTCTTTAAACGACTGCACAATGAATTGATGAGCATCATCAATCCATTGGCCTCTAGTTTTACTACCCGGCACTTCCTTTGCGAGCAATTCCATTTTTAGCACGTCCGTGCTATCAGAAATCCTCTTTGCGGAATTGATTCGAACTGTAAACTTTGTCGAAGGGTCAGGTTCGAACATGTAGTTGACGCTGATTTTCTTTGGCGCACCAACTATAGTTTCGCTTTCCCACTTAAAGCACTTCAAGACTTTGTGAAAATCACCCACCCCGGCGATTTTAGCCTCTTCAAGCGGAATTATGTTAATGTAACTCAACTCATGTCGAGAAATTGTGGTTGGTTGACCCAAAGTCTTCGTCAAGAATTCATCAAAAATCGCAGAAACTCTTTCAAACTCTTCTCTAATAGAAGGGAATCGCGGGTATGTTCCTGTGAACTCGGGTGTTTTCCGCCAGTTGACAAACAGCCGATCCTGTTGCAGCTGAATTAGCCGAGTTTCATCCTCCGTTAGAAACCAAACGCGAGGCAAGTAGAGCCCGCTAATAGGATCTGCAGGCGGCTCAGCTTGTTCATCGATGACTGGCTGCGCGTGCGCAACCTTTGGATACTCGCTGCCAAGCAAGTCCCAAAACTTACCGAAGTGGGGAATGAGCAGGTCTAGACGCGGAGAGAAAACTTGCCCAAGCGCAACCTCATTGACGGGCGGTTTGGCGAAAGTGATTGACATCCAGCAGGCTGCGAAATTTGGCGGAAATGTAGCATCAGGAAGTTCTGCTGCCTGCAGTCATTTGCGGGAGTCCACTTGGCGAGTGTCTTCTCTTGTCTGCAATTGCATCTATGACGAGACGGCGAACACCTCTGAGCTGGGCGTTTACACGAACGAGCCAGTTCTCAATGCGCGGTGAATTGCAGAGCCTGCTGTGGGTGATCAACCTAGCCGCGCGACGGCGTCCCGAATGCTCGTTGTTCACGAAGACGCCACTCGCGTCGAAGAACCCCCGCCCCACGGCGCCATCGGCATGTCCACGGCCTACCGTATCAGCGACACCACACCGGTCCGGCGGGCCATGGAGTTCCGCGAGCGCGTGCTGCATGTCGGCGCTGCCATCGCCGGCATGAGCTGACGCATGACGAGGTGTACTTCGTGCTGGCCGGCGAAGGCGAGGTCACATCGGATGGCGAGACGCGGCGCATGACGGCGGGCATGGTCGCCTATCTCTACGAAGGCGCCGTCGGCGGCATCCGCTAAGTCGGCGAGGCGCCGTTGGCGCTGATCGTCAGCTGCCCGAACCTGCCACCGTCCTGAACAGCCGGATCGCCGTCTCTGCCGCCGGCGCCAGCGTGCGGCCGCGCAGCCAGACGGCGTGGGCGTCCACGTAGAGGTCGCCAAAGGTCTTCACGCCGCGCAGCGGCTGCAGGCCCAGTTCGACGGCTGTGGGCAGGGCGCTCGGCAGCAGCGCCAGCATGTCGCCGTCGGCCGCCAGCCGCGCCAGCGTGGCGACGTCGTCGCATTCGACAACGACCGGTAGCTCGCCCGGGCTGGCGAAACCCAGGCCCTGTGCGATGTAGACGAAGAGTTGCGGCGACGTGGACACGACGCCGAGACCGAAACGCTTCAGGTTGTCCGTCGTCACGTTCGCCACGTCCAGCAAGGGGTGGCCGTCGCGGACATAGATGCCGCCGCGGATCTGGGCCACGGGCGCCATGTCCAGGCGGCTCGCATCGGTCAGCATGCGCCGGTCGGCGACGAAGAATTCGATGGCCTCGTCGCTCAGCAGCGTCAACAGGCTGGGCACATTGCCGAAGCGCACCCGCGCCACGATCTGCGGCGCCTGGCGGCGCAGCTCGGCCAGCAGCGGCGGCACCAGCACGGCGGCCGGCACGGGCCCCGCGCCAAAGGCCAGGTCGCCCAGCAGGCCGCCGCGCAGCAGGTCGGCGTCGCGCTCCAGGCAGTCGGCGTCGAAGACCAGGCGGCGGGCGCGCTCCACCAGCGTGCGGCCGGCCGGCGTCAGCACCGCGCCCAGCGGCCCGCGCTCGAACAGGCGCAGCCCCCAATGGGCTTCGAGGGCCTGGATGCTGCGGCTGAAGGCGGCCTGGCTCAGGTGCACGCGCTCCGCCGCGGCGACGAAGCGGCCCTCGTCGGCCAGCGCGATCAGGTGGGAGAGCTGGCGGAGGTTCAACCTAGATCCGGCAGTTGGGCACGTCCGAGGGGCGGACGAGGCGAGCCGCCGGCAAGGCGCGCCGACGAAGTGGGCTGATGCCCACGAGGAGAAGCAACGCCGCCTGCGGTTTGCAGCGGCCGACCAGCGGGCGTGCAGCGTTGTTCATCGAAGCGGCGAGGGTGGCAAATCGGCCAGCGTGCCGAGGTTGAAGGCATGGCGCCATGGGGAGCGGCCGACTGCCGGATCTGGGTTGCTATGCAGTGAACGCAATGAATGCCGACTAATTATGCGTTGGACGTAATTGCTGCCGGCTTTCATCCTTCGCTCCCCGGCCCGCTCAGAGGCCGGAGGAGACAAGCGCCGTGGAGTTCGATTACGTGATCGTGGGTGCCGGTTCGGCGGGCTGCGTGCTGGCCGCGCGCCTGAGCGAAGACCCCGGCGTGACGGTGGCCTTGCTGGAAACCGGCGGGCCGGACAGCAGCGTGCTCATCCACGCGCCGGCCGGCGTCGTCGCCATGGTGCCCACCCGCATCAACAACTACGCCTACCAGACCGTGCCCCAGCCCGGCCTGATGGGCCGCCGCGGCTACCAGCCGCGCGGCAAGACCCTGGGCGGCAGCAGCTCCATCAACGCCATGCTCTATGTGCGCGGCCACCGCCACGACTACGACCAATGGGCGAGCTTCGGCAACGCCGGCTGGTCGTATGACGAGGTGCTGCCCTATTTCCGCCGCGCCGAGCACAACGAGCAGTTCGGCGACTGCCCGCTGCACGGCCGTGGCGGGCCGCTGAACGTGACGCTGCCGCGCAGCGCGAGCCCCATCAACCAGACCTTCCTGACCGCCGCGGCGCTGCAGGGGGTGCCCCATATCGGCGACTACAACGGCGCCGAGCAGTTCGGCTCCTTCGTCTACCAGGTCACGCAAGTCAACGGCGAGCGCTGCAGCGCCGCCAAGGCCTATCTGACGCCCAATTTGGGCCGCCCGAACCTCAAGGTCATCACCCACGCGCAGGCGACGAAGCTGCGCCTGGCCAATGGCCGCGCGGTGGGCGTGGACTACCGCGTCCACGGCCAATCCCGCTTCGTGCGTGCGCGCCGCGAAGTCCTGCTCAGCGCCGGCGCCTTCGGTTCGCCGCAGCTGCTGATGCTCTCGGGCATCGGGCCTGGCGCACACCTGCGGCAGACGGGTGTCGAGGTGCTGCATGACCTGCCCGGCGTCGGCCAGAACCTGCAGGACCACATCGACTATGTGCAGACCTGGCGCTGCAGCTCGGACACGCCCACCTTCGGCGTCTCGCTGCGCGGCGGCGCGCGGCTGGCGCGGGCGGTGGGCGAATGGCGGCGTCATCGCAAGGGCCTGCTGACGAGCAGCATTGCCGAGTCCGGCGCCTTCCTGCGCTCTTCGGCGGATGTCAGCGTGCCCGACCTGCAACTCGTCTTCGTGCTTGGCATCGTCGACGACCACGCCCGCAAGCTGCACTGGGGCCACGGCATTTCCTGCCATGTCGACGTGCTGCGGCCGCACAGCCGCGGCACGGTGGAGCTGGCCGGGCCCGACCCGCAGCTGGCACCGCGCATCGACCCACGCTTCCTCAGCGACGAGCGCGACATGCGGCTGCTGCTGAGGGGCGCCCGGTTGCAGCAGCGCCTCATCGAGTCCAAGCCTTTCGACGGCCTGCGCGGCGACATGCTCTACCCGGTGCGCGCCGACGACACCGAGGCGCTGGCCGCCGACATCCGCGCCCGTGCCGATACGCAATACCACCCGGTGGGCACCTGCCGGATGGGCCCCGCGGGCCGCGATCCGATGGCCGTCGTCGATGCGCGACTGCGTGTGCACGGCATCGGTGGCTTGCGCGTCGTCGACGCCTCGGTGATGCCCACCATCGTCGGCGGCAACACCAACGCCCCCACCATCATGATTGGCGAGAAGGCCGCCGACATGATCCGCAACGACGCGCGGCAATGAACCGGAGGAGACAAACAATGAAGACAACGACGACCGTCCTGATGGTGGCTCTCATGCTGACTGGTTGCAGCCGTGAGACCGCAGCGCCCTCCGGCGACGCGAGCGCGACCACGGTGCAGGCGAACGCGCAGTTCGCACAGACCCTGCCGCTGGACGAGGCCCAGGGCTTCGAGGACGCCAAGCGCGGCCTCATCGCCCGCCCGGAGGGCAAGATCCTCGCGGCCGACGGCAGCGTGCTGATCGACTTCGACGCCTTCAAGTTCGTCGATGGCGCCGCGCCGCCCACCGTCAATCCGAGTCTCTGGCGCCACGCCAAGCTCAACGCGCAGATCGGCCTCTTCAAGGTGGTCGACGGCGTCTACCAGCTGCGCGGCTTCGACATGGGCAACATCACGCTGATCGAGGGCAAGACCGGCTGGATCGTCGTCGACGCGCTGACCTGCCGCGAGACCGCGAGCGCGGCCATGGCCTTCGCTCGCAAACACCTGGGTGACAAACCGGTCACCGCGCTGCTGTTCTCGCACAGCCACATCGACCATTTCGGCGGCGCTCTGGGCGTGCTGACGGCCGAGCAGGCGCGCACCGTGCCGGTCATCGCTTCGGCGGGCTTCATGGAAGAGGCCACCAGCGAGAACGTCATGGTCGGCGCCGCCATGGGCCGGCGATCCGCCTACCAGTTCGGCAAGAACCTGGAACGCTCGCCCAAGGGCCTGGTCGACACCGGCCTGGGCAAGGCCGTGGGCTACGGCAGCTTCGGCGTGTTGGCGCCGACCGACCTCATCACGCAACCCACCGAAGAGCGCGTGCTGGACGGCGTGCGCTTCGTCTTCCACAACGTGCCCGGCGCCGAGGCGCCGGCGGAGATGACCTTCTCGGTGCCGTCGCTCGAGCTCTATGGCGGCGCCGAGAACCTGGCGCAGACCATGCACAACCTGCTGCCCGTGCGCGGCGCCAAGGTGCGCGACGCGCTGCGCTGGGCCGCCTACATGCAGGGCGCGCTGGACCAGCTCGGTGACGCCGAGGTCTATGTCGGCCAGCACAACTGGCCCGTCTGGGGGCACGACCGCATCGCCGACTTCATCACCAAGCACCGCGATGTCTACAAATACACCCACGACCAGACGGTGCGCCTCATCAATGCGGGCCTGACGCCGGCGGAGATCGCCGACCAGATCCGCTTGCCCAAGTCGCTGCAGGGCCACTTCGGCGCACGCGGCTACTACGGCGACCTGCGCCACAACGTCAAGGCCGTCTACCAGTTCTACCTCGGCGCCTACGACGGCAACCCCGCCCACCTGAACCCACTGCCGCCGGTGGACGTCGCCAAGCGCTATGTGGCCCTGGCCGGCGGCGCCGACAAGGCCGTGGCCGCCGCGCAGACGGCCTTCGACCAGGGCGACTACCGCTGGGCTGCCGAGCTGCTGAACCATGTCGTGTTCGCCGATGCCGGCAACAAGGCCGCGCGCGAGCTGCTGGCGCGTGCCTACGACCAGCTCGGCTATGTGGCCGAGGCCTCCACCTGGCGCAACAGCTACCTGACGGCCGCGGCCGAGTTGCGCGGTGGCGCGCCCAAGCAGGGCGTCAACCGCGCAGCCTTCCTTGACATGCTGGCCCAGACGCCCATCGAGCGCTTCCTCGAGGCCATGGCCGCCGGCCTCAACGGCCCGGCCGCCGAGGGCAAGGACTTCAAGATCAACCTCGTGCTGACCGACACCAAGGAGAGCTATGTGCTGTGGATCGAGAACGCCGTGCTGCACCACCGCCGCGCCGAGCCGGCCGCGGATGCCAACGCCACGTTGACGCTGACCAAAGCATTCTTCGTCGGGATGATGGCGGGCACCGCCGGCGCCAAGGACCTGCTGCTGTCGGACGACGTCAAGGTGAGCGGCAGCAAGATTGACCTGGGCCGCTTCCTGAGCCTGATGGACAAGGCGACGGGCACCTTTCCCATCGTGTCGCGCTGACGCAAACTGCGGGCATGCAAGCCAATCGCTCCATTCCCGCTGCGACCGTCCTGCCCGAACTGGCCTATCCGGACGTCAACGCCGCGGCCGATTGGCTCTGTCGCGCCTTCGGCTTCGCGGTGCGGCTGCGCATTGCCGATCATCGTGTGCAGATGAGCGTGCCGGGCGGTGGCGCCTTGGTGGTCAAGCAGGGAGAGGTGACGCCGGACAGCTGTTCGTCGCACTCGGTCATGGTGCGAGTGGCCGATGTCGATGCCCACCACGCCCGTGCGGCAGCGGCTGGTGCCGCGGCGGCCGGCGCGCCGACAACCTACCCCTTCGGCGAGCGGCAATACGGCGTGCGCGACTTCGCCGGCCACCACTGGGTTTTCACGCAGAGCGTGGCCGATGTGGACCCGGCGAGCTGGGGCGGCGAGCTGCATGCAGAATCAGCCACTCCTCCCCACGGATTGGAAGACTCGTGAAGCGCATGTCCCCTGCCCTGGTACTTGCCGGCCTGTTGATCGGCGCGCCCGCGACGGCGGCCGATGAACCCCCGTCCACGCTCGAAAAGATCGAAGGCGCCGTGACGCGCGGCGCCCAGGCTGCGGCCAGCGGGGTTGCCCGTGGCGTGCACGCGGCGGCAAGCGGCATCGAGCGCGGCGCCAAGGCGACGGTGCGCGGCGTGGAAAAGGGCGCCAGTGCGGCCGCCCGCGGTGTCGCACACGGTGTGGATGCGGCGGCCAGCGGCGTCAAGCGCGGTGCCGACGCCACCAGCAATGCCGTGCGCAAGACGGCGAACAAGGTCGAAGGCAGCGGCTCAGCCGCCAGCGCCTCGAATTAATCCAAGGGCCAGGGCATGGCCTTGGGCATCTTGGCGGGGTCTTGGGGCTCCGCCGGCCTGGTGCTCTTGCGCGCCGGCGCATCGGCCTCGCGCCACCACGGCGTCGCGGGCTCGCCCTTGGCCGGCTCCACGGCCTCACCCAGACGAGGCATCAGCAGCTGGGCGCCCTGCTTCGGGCCAAGTTCCAGCAATGTCTCGGCCGGTGCATCCCAGTCATGCAGGGCTAATGAAAAGGTGCCCCAGTGCACCGGCAGGAAGGCGCCGCCGCCGAGCAGCTGGTAGGCCTTGAGCGCGTTCTCAGGCCCGAGGTGGATGTCGCCCCAGGACGGGTGGAAGGCGCCCACTTCGAGCATGACCAGATCGAAGGGCCCGAAGCGTTCGCGGATGGCCGCGTACTCGCTGGTGAGGCCCGTGTCGCCGCTGAAGAAGACGCGGTGTTTCGGCGTCTCGATGACGATGGACGACCACAGCGTGGCGTTGCGGTCGGTCAGCGAGCGGCCCGAGAAATGCTGCGACGGCGCCGCATGGATGCGCAGTTCGGAGTTCGGCGCCTGCCAGTGCTCCCACCAGTCCAGCTCGACGATGCGCTCCGCCGGGATGCCCCAGGCCTCCAGGTGGGCGCCGACGCCCAGCGAGGTGATGAAGGGCACCTCCTGCAGCTTCACCAGCTCCTTGACCGTGCCCATGTCCAGGTGGTCGTAGTGGTCGTGGGAGATGACGACGGCGTCCAGCTTGGGCAAGGCCTTCAAGGCCAGCGGCACCGGCTGGAAGCGTTTCGGCCCGGCCAGCTGCGAAGGTGAGGCGCGCTTGCCCCAGACGGGGTCGGTCAGTACACGCAGGTCGTCGATCTCGATCATCACCGTGGAGTGGCCGAGCCAGGTGGCGCGCAGGCCGGTGTCGGTGGGCTTGAGCCAGGCGTCCAGCGGGTTGACGGAGGGCAGGGTGCCGGCCGGTGTGCGGCGGCCTTCGGAGCAGATGAAATCGCCCAGCGATGGCCGCTCGCTGCGGTCACGCAGCCCCGGCTGGATGGGATGGACGTTGCGAAAGCCCTCGCCTGCCTCCGTGGCCAGGTAGCGCGGCGACTCCCGCATGCGTTCAAGACGGAGGCCGGTGGCGCGTTTGCCGAGGGATTTCATGGCAGCAGGTGTTGGGGCAGACCTGCCGAGATGGCGGCGTGGCGCGGGCTTTCAAGGCCATGGGCCGCACGCGCCTTCAGGCATTGGCTGTCGCCGGGCTGCACGCCGCGGCAGGTGCTGGAGCGCTGGGCGTAGATGCTGCAGCCCACTTCCTGGCCCACCTCGCCGCGCAATGCGATGCAGCGCACCGGCCGAGTCTCGGTGCCAGCCATGCAGCGGTGCAGCGAGCCGACCGGCCGCGTCAGCGCCACGGGTACGGTGCCGCCCGGCACGTCATCGGCTTCGGCCCAGTAGAAGGACACGCGGAACACGGCGCAGCAGGCGCCGCAGCGCTGGCAGTCGAGTTCGTCATCCATCGTAGTTGCCCGTCCCGTGTTCTGCGGGCCGAGCGACGGGCCGCTCCCTAGCCGGCCCGCTCTGGCGATGTGCTTGCGGCTCAACGCCGCAAGCATCGCCGTCCCCTCGGGGGCTGCCTTGGACGAGGGGCGTCATTTCAGGCCTCGGCAATCACCGCGATCGAGACTTTCAGTCCCGGCACGCGGGCGGGCAGCTTGGCGCCCTGGCGGGCCGGCGGGTCGACCGGGAACCAGCGCAGGTATTCCTCATTCATGCCAGCGAAGTCATCCTCGTCCGCCAGCACGATGGTGACGCTGACTATTCTGTCCATGGCGCTGCCTGCAGCGTCGAGGATGGCGGCGATGTTGGTCAGGCACTGGCGGGTCTGTTCCTGCACCGTCGTGCCGACGAACAGGCCGGTCTCTGGATCTGTCGGCGCCGTGCCGGACACGAAGACCAGCCCCGCCGCCTTGACGGCCTGGCTGTACATCGGGGGCGGCTTGGCGGCCTTGGGGGTGTAGACGATGTCGCGGGGCATGGGAGGTCCTCTTCACGCGGGTTGGTGCTGGGTGCCGGCGCCCATCGTGATGAAAAACATGCGGCTGGGCCGGAGCACCTTGGCCGTGTGCCAGACGCCGCGCGGCACGACGACGGCGCCGCGGTCGGTGATGCGCTGGGCGGTGGCAACGCCTTCGGCGGTCTCCATCAGGAATTCGATGTCGCCGTCCAGCAGGTAGACGAACTCCTCGCCGTGGGGATGCATCTCCCAGCTGCCCCAGTCGGCGTCGCAGAGGAACTCCGACACCAGCCAGTCCTTGCCCAGTGCGTCCAGGGCCTCTTGCGGCTGGTTCCAGAACTCGCGGCCGCCCACCTCCTGGTGGATGCCGCCGTTGGCGTCGAGCAGGGCATAGGTTTCATCGGGCAGGAACTTCATCGGGAGGCCTCCTGGCGCTGATTGTGCGGGCCGGTGTGCAACATGCCGCAACCGGGCGGCTTGAAATGTGTGGGGGTGGCGGCATGTGGGACGCATGCCTTCCGTCATCAAGCTCGCTGTCCCCGCCGAACTGCTGTCCCTCGTGCGCCTGGCCCAGTTGCTGCAGGCGCTCGAAGGCCAGGGTCATGCGGCGGACCCTCATCAATACCAACTCCTCGTCCAGAAGCTTGGTGCCGAGTTGCACGAGCACCAGGGCCATCCGACGCTGGCGGGCCTGCTCGACCACTTCCCCGCTGCGGCCGAGGTCTACGAGAACCTGCAGTACGGCCATGCCGGGCTGGTGCGGGCGCCGCTGGAGATGTCGCTGAGTTCCGAGCTCGCAGTGCGCGAGCTGCTGGGCCGCGTCCGCAAGCGCTGATCAGCTGCGCCGCAGCGCGATCTCGAACACGACGCCGTCGGCGACATTGCGCGCCGCGATGCTGCCGCCCATCTTGGCCAGATAGGTCTTGGCAACGAACAGCCCCTGGCCGCGACGCTGGCCGTTCTCCGGCTCGGCATCACTGACGCCGTAGTCGAAGATGCGCGTGAGCTGATCCTCGGCGATCTGCGGGCCCTGGTTGTGGATGTCGATGATGGACAGCTCGCCTTCGATGCGCAGCGCCAGCGTGATGGGCGTGCCGGGCACGCGGTAGCGGTCGGCATTGGTCAGCACATGGGTGATGGCGTCTTCCAGCGGGTACTCGTCGGCCTGTACCCAGACCGGTTCGTTCGGCGCGTAGGTGACGTTGGCGATGCCCGCATAGGCCGCGTTCCCGGCCACCTGGCGCAGGAAGGCGTCCAGGTCCAGCCGGCCCACGGCCAGCGTCGCGGCGGCGAGGGCCTCGCTCGGTGAGGCCTGGCCGTAGAGCACCTTGACGGCCTGCTGCATGCGCTGCACATAGCGCCGGCTCGGGTCGGCTTCCGATCCGTGCAGCAGCATCAGCGACTGCAGCGGCGACATGATCTCGTGACCGACGGCATGCCACTGGTCGTGCTCGCGCTCGGCGCGCAGCTGCTCGCGACGCAGGCTGTCGCGGGCGTGCTGCAGCAGGTCCGACAAGCTGCCGGCCAGGATGCCCAGCTCGTCGCGGCCACGCAGGTCGGCCACGTCCAGCGTGCCGAGCTCGAAGCGCTCGGGCGACTGCAGCTGGTGCGACAGCGCGGCGGCGCGTTTCGTCAGCATCGCGACGCGGCGGATCAGGCCCATCTCGATGATGAGCCAGGCCAGCGCTATTGATCCCAGCATCGCGCCCACGGGCCAGGCCAGGCGGGCAGCGCTGGCGCTCAAAGACCGGTCCAGTCCTTGCAGGTCACCGCTCAGCGTGATGTCGAAGCGGCCCGCCGGCGTCGTCACGCTGTCCCGGGCCTGCAGCGTGCGCGGCGTGGCCGGCGCGGGCAGGTGCTGGATCAGGGCCGTCAGCCAGGGCGACGGCGGTGTGCCGGTTTCGTCGGCGCCCTGCAGCAGCGCGACGACGTTGCTGCCGCGGGTGATCCTCAGCGTCTCGCCGGGCGCCAGCGTGCCGGACAGCCGCGCCAGCGACAGCGGCGCTTGAGCCGCGGCACTGCTGCTGTCGAACAGCACGGTGCCGCCAGGGCCGAGCAGGGCCAGGCGCAGGCCGGTGCGGGACAGGTCCGCGGGCGGCCATTGCGGCCCGCCGGGGCGGAACAGCGCCTCGCGAAAGGCCTCGACCGGCAGGCGGATCGAGACCGTCGTGCGGCGCGGGCAGGGCTCGGCCGTGCTCAGGCAGGGGCCTTCACGCCAGACCCAGCCACGGAAGTCGCGTTGCGGCCGGGCCTTGTGCGGCAGCGTCGCGGTGTTGCCGGCCTCGTTGACCGTGAAGCCGGGCAGCTGGCCGCGCTGGGCGTCCAGCATCTCGACGGGAGCCAGCCAGTACTGCTCGGCGCCGTCGCGCTTCAGGCTGATGCGCACGCGGTGCACGTCGGCCAGGTCCAGCGTGCCGCGCTCGCGCGACACCAGCGGCGGTGCGTCCAGCCCGGCCACGAGGTAGACGAAGCCGCCCGCATAGGCATTGCTGCCCACCGCCGTGCACAGGCTGGCGCCGCCCGGGTATTGCAGCGCGCAGCCCGCCATCTCGACGGCGCGCTGGGCCTTGGTGGCGTCGTCGAAGTCGATGGCCGCGAAAGGGAGCAGCAGCGGCGCCACCCAGCCGGCCTCCACCTGTGCCGGCTCGGGGTTCATCAGCGCCAGCTGGCCGGAGGGGTGGCGGAGCTGGGCGACGACTTCGGCCAGCGACTTGGCGAAGGTCTGCTCGTAGCGCTGCGCATTGCGCTGCCGCTCCTCGTTCAACAGGGCCAGCGCCAGGGCCAGCGTGGCCAGGGCCAGGGCGATGAAGACGAGGTGGAAGACGATGCGGTTGCGAAAGGCCGCGACGCCGAGGCGCGGCATGTCGGGCAGCGGGAAATCAACCCGGCCGAGCTTCATCCGCCAGGGGTCCAGCGAAAGCCGCGCATCGGGATGTTCTCGATGCCGTCAAACGTCGGGTCCACGTCCCTGAACGCATCGCGGATGGTCGCCACATGCTTGCGCACGTTGTCGCGGTTGCGGCCGCTCTTGACGACGTCGAACAGCTCCTCGTAGCTGACCACCTCGCCGGCGCGCGCGTGCAGGGTCGCGAGGATGCGCTGGGCCGTCAGCGGCAGGTTGATGCGCTGGCCGCGCCACATGGGGGTGCGCTGCTTCAGCGGGTCGAGCTGCAGGCTGCTGTCCTCGGCCTTGGCGATGGCCTTGACAGGTTCCTTCAGCCGAGCCGTGCGCAGGATGTCGAGGAAGGTCTCGATGAACTCGGCCTCGTCGAAGGTCGTCTTCTGCAGATAGTCCCAGGCATCCAGCGCCTTCATGATGCTGCGGTAGATGGCCGCCGGCATGGCCGACACCACCAGCACCGGCGTGCCCAGGCCCTGCTTGTTGATCTCGTTGATCAGCGCCACGCCGGCATTGCGTTCGCGGCCCAGCTCGATGTCGAGCACGACGAGGTCATAACGCTCGCGCAGCAGGGCGGCCTCAGCGGCGTCGCGGTCGAACCATTGGTCGACGGTCAGCTCGGGGCGGGCGGTGCGAATCCAGCCGGCCAGCTGTTCGCTGGTGGTGGGGTCGTCTTCGATGACGGCGATGCGGGGCATGCGGTGATTATGTGGAGGCCTGCACAGCCGGTCGCGGAAGGATTCTTCCGCTTGGCCGCCATGGCTTAGACGTGGCGGATCCAGCCCTTCAACACTGCCTGCAGCGCAGGCAGCTTGGCCGTGAAGTCGGCTGCAGAGGTGAATTCGACTTGTGCGCGGTCCTTGCCCAGCCACTTCAGCAGGCCGACGGGGTCCGCGATCTGCAGGCCGCGTTCAGGCAACTCGCGAGCCTTGGCGCCCAGGTGCAGGATCAGGCCCAGGCCGGTCTTGCTGCGCAGATGGGTGGTGGCGAAGTACTCGCTCGTGCGCCAGCTCGGCGCATTCCATTTGATGCCTTCGGTGATGGACGGGTTCACGGCGAGGATGGCCCGGCGCAGTGCCTCGATCTCTGGCTTGAAGGGGTGGTCGAGGGTCGCCATGAACTGGTCCACGGCGGCGGTGGTGTCGGCGGCGGTCAGCTTGGGCATGGCGGGATTCTGGCGAAAAGGCCGGCGCCCACTGCATGTCGCTTCGACCGGCGAATGCGCCGCAGAATCTGCAGTTCACTGAACTGCGGCTCGCCTACATGATCACCTGCTATCTGCGCTACGTCATCGATCCCAACAAGACCAAGGAATTCGAGCACTACGGCAAGCTCTGGCTGCCCCTGGTCGCGAAGTTCGGCGGCACGCACCATGGCTACTTCCTGCCGTCTGAAGGGGCCAACAACATTGCCCTGGCCTTGTTCTCTTTTCCGTCGCTGGCGGCCTATGAGGACTACCGCAACCGCTCGCTTCAAGACCCGGAATGCCAGGCTGCCTTTGCATATGCGAAGGAAACGCAGTGCTTCCTGAGCTACGAGCGCAGCTTCTTCAGGCCCGTGCTGGCGAGCGATGCCTAGGCTTCCCGATCACTGATCGGCGGTGGCGCCGGCTGAGCGACCGTCCTATGCTCGATGCGCGGCCAAGCCGGCACGAGCGAAAGGACTGCATATGCTGAACAGCGCTCCCGTCACGACGATGCTGCCCGTGGCCGACATGGCCCGGGCGCGGGCTTTCTACGAAGGCTGCCTGGGCCTGGTGCCCGGCGGCCTGAAGCCGGATGGCAAATTCGTCTACAGCGTGGCCGGCAGCACGCTGGCTCTCTTCCCCAAGCCGGGCGGCACCAAGGCCGACCACACGGCCATCAGCTTCAAGGTGGATGACATCGCCACCAGCATCGCCGAGCTCAAGCGCGCCGGTGTCGTCTTCGAGGACTACGACTTCCCGGACTTCAAGACCGTCGACCACGTCTGCGTGCTGGGGTCAGAGAAGGCGGCCTGGTTCAAGGACACCGAGGGCAATTACCTCTGCATCCACGAGGATCTGGCTTAGCCGCCAATCACGCCACAGCCCATGCGTGCACCACCGCCGCCCAGCGGCATCGGATGGTCAGCGTGGTTGTCGCCGCCGGCGTGAACCATCAATGCATGGCCTTTGACATCGGCCAGCTTGAGCCGCGGGCCCAGCACGGGCGACGTGGCGGTGCCGTCGGCACCCACATACAGCGGCGGCAGGTCGCCCAGGTGGCCATCGCCCCAGGGCTCGCCATGCTTCTTCGTGCCCTGCGGGTCGAGGTGGCCGCCGGCGGCACCGGCCGGCACGACGGCGCCGTTGCTCTCGGCGGGCGCGCAGGAGGGCTTCTCGTGGACATGGAAGCCATGCAGGCCGGGCGGCAGGCCCTTCAGCTGGGGATAGAAGGCCAGGCCATAGGGCGTCTCGACGATGCGAACGGTGCCGAGCGCGGTGCCGTCGCCCTGCTTTTCGGCCAGGTTGAGGGTCACGGTGGCTTCGGCGGCCACGGCCAGCGAGCTGGCAAGCAGGCAGGCACCGGCGATGAACAGGCTTTTCATGAGGTCTCCTTGGTAGGTTGCCAAGCGTAGGCAATGGCTCACGGCGTTCGAATGTGACATGTACCGGCTTGACGGTACATGTCGTCTGCATTGAAGGGATGGCCCACGAAGGTGGATGCTGACATGTCCGGAAGATTCCTTCCATGACGTCGGAAGACACCCACCGCGCGTCGCTCTCGTCCCTTCCCGCATGACTGGGAACCATGGCCGCCATGCATCGAACACCGGTGCACATCGCCCAAGGAGCCCATCACCATGCTGCAACGCCTCAAGACCCTCGCCGCTTCCATCCGCCACGCCTTCAGCCGCGGAGCCAGCCGCGGCCTTGAAGCTGCGCCCACGGCCGCCCGTTCGCTGCGCCGCGCCCTGCCTCCGCTGCTGATCCTGACGGCCGTGACCGGCGTCGGCTATGCCGTCGTCACCCACCCGCCCCTGCAGGCCGTGCCCCACGGCCAGGCCGCGCTGCGCACCAACCAGTTCAGCGGCGGCACCAGTGAGTTCCGCGAAGGCAGCTTCATCCGCATTCCCGGCCTGCACGAGGTGCGCCTGTTCCCGCTGCGCGATCAGAGCTACCACCCTGAAGCCATCGCCAAGGCCCAGGGCTCGGCGCCGCTGCAGTCGGTGGAGGGCCTGTCCCTGGGCCTGGACATGAATGTGCGCTGGGCCGTGGATGAGAAACGCCTGGCCGAGCTGTCGCGCAAACTGCCCGACAACATCGAGGCCGACGTCATCGCGCCGGCCGTGCAGGCCGTCGTCTACAAGCAGATCGCCAAGCGCACCGTGCGCGAGATCTTTTCCAGCCAGCGCGCCGAGATCGCCGCGGCACTGGAGGCCGAGTTGCGCGCCAAGCTGGCCGCCGACGGCATCGTGCTCAAGGGCGTGCAGATCGGCTCGGTCGACCTGCCGCCCGACTATCGCCGCGGCATGGACAGCCTGTTGGCCGACAGCCTGGCCAGCGAGCGCATGCGCTACACGCTGGAGATCGCCGACAAGAAGGTCAAGGAGACCGAGCTGACCGCCGCCGCCGACAAGGTGCGCCGCGAGACCGCCGCCGAGGCTGCCGGGCGCGAGCAGATCATTGCTGCCAAGGCCCAGGAAGAGGCCATGAAGCATGTGCTGCCCTTCAAGCAAAAGCAGATCGAGCAGCGCGCTCTCGAGGCGCAAGCCGACAGCGCCGCGCGCATCCAGCAGGCCGAAGGCCAGGCCAAGGCGCGCCGCATCGAGGTCGACGCCGAGGCCTCTGCGCGCCAGAAGCTGGCCGATGCCGAGGCCTACCGCCTGGGCCAGGTGGGCAAGGCCAATGCCAGCCAGATGGCGGCCGAGGGCGCGCTGCTGACCAAGCACCCGCTGCTGGTGCAGAAGGCCATGGTCGACAAGCTCTCGGACAAGGTGCAGGTCATCATTGCCCCGCCTGGTTCGGGCGGCTTCATCGGCAGCGCGCTGCTGGGCGGCACCTCGGCTCAGCCGAGGGCCACTGAAGCCACCACGGAGAAGGAGTAAGCCATCATGCGTCGCATTGCGCTGATCGTCGTCGCCTCCGCCGTCGCCGCCGTCGTCATGACCAAAGCTGAAGCCGCGCCTTCCGCCGAGCTGCCCGCCTTCCCGCGCGCCGGCCTGGTGGTGCAGGACGCGCCGCTGCGCGGTGCGCCGCGCGACACCGCCTCGCTGCAGGCCCAGATGGCGCGCGGCGAGGCGCTGGAGATCCGCGCCGAGCGCGGCGACCACTGGCAGGTCTGGGACTACCGCCGCGAGCGCGGGGGCTGGCTGCGCAAGGGCCAGATCCTTGTGGTGCCGCGTGGCGAGGGCGCCAGCGCCGAACTCCTCGCTCAGCTTCGCCTTTCGCGCCAGCAATGGGGCACCGAGGGCCTGGGGCTGGGCCTGGCCGCGGCCTATGTGCAGCTGGCCACGCCGGCCGAGTTCGCCGGCCCCGGCGGCGCCGAGGCGTTGGAGGTGATGGGCACCTTTGCCGAGCGCATCGCCGACCGCGCATCGCAGCCGGCCGCCAAGCCAAACGAGGGCCAATTGGCCGCGCAGATGGAAGTGGCAGCGCGCTATGGCCTGAAGTTCGAGTCCTTCGACGTGGAAGAGGGTCGCGTGCAGGTCTGCTACGACGGCGAGGCCTTCCGCCGCCTGCTCGTCACGGCCGCCACACCCGAGCAGCGTGTGCGGGCCGTGCTGGCGATCACGCGGCCCGACTGCCTGAACCCACGTGCCACGCCGCGCGAGGCCGAGGCGCGGGATCAGTGGCGCCAGCAGGTGCTGGCCCAGGTCGATGCGGCCAGCCTGCCCGCCTACTGGAAGAACCGTCTGCTGATGCGCCGCGCTTCAGTCGCCGCCAGCCTGGCCTTTGCCCAGGCCCGCCGTGGCGCCGGTGGCGAAGCCGTGCCGGCTCTGGCCGAGTTCGCCGGCATCACGCCCACCGAGCTGACCGAGGACGACCAGGCCGCCTATGCCGACGCCGCCATGCGCGTGAACGCGGCGCGCTGGCTGGGCACGGCCGCCACGGCACGTGACTTCGGCGCCGTGCAGCTCGCGCTGCAGCCAGGTGCGGACGGCGAGCGCTGCGTGGAGTTGAAGGAGGGCGGCAAGCTGGCTGCGCGCCGCTGCAGCTATGGCCAGATCGCGCTGGCCTCGGCCTCGCTGAACCGCGAGGGCCGTGCTCTGGCCCTGGCCGCCCAGCCGCTGGATGGCTGGCGCGAGCTGTGGGTGTTCCTGAAGGAGCCGGGCAGGAACGGCGGCTGGCGCATCGAGGTCATGCCGCCGGCGCCGGCCCAGCCGGGCCTGGGCGTGGCCGAGTTCGCCGGCTGGGTGCCGGGTGGCGCGCAGATGCTGCTGGCCCGCGAGTTCCGCGCCGAGGGCAAGTACCGCCGCAGCTTCGAGGTCGTGTCGCTCAGCAACCTGGCGACCGAACGCCAGTCCAGCGAGCCGGCATTGATGGGCGCCTTCCAGCGCTGGGCCGACCCCGCCTGGCGGGGCAGCTCGCCGATGCGGCGTTGAGCGAAACCTCGCTGGCGCTTCGGCTGTGGCTCATGACGCCGTTCAACCCAACTGCCAGGAATGAGATTCGACAGGCGCCAGAATGCCGGCCTGTTGCCACGGACTGCGGAACCCGACCATGCCCCAGATGCTGCTCATCGTCGAACCCACGGGCCAGCGCGCCGAACGCGGCCGCGTTGCCGGCGAGGCTGTCTACCAGCGCATGCTGGACTTCACCGCCGAACTCAAGGAGACCGGCCTGCTGCTGGGCACCAACTCCCTGGGCACGGCGGCCAAGCGCTATGCCAAGCGCAGCGGTGACGCCCAGGTCTGGGACGGCCCGTTTGCCGAGGCCAAGGAGATGGTGGGCGGCTATTTCCTGCTCGACACCGAAGACCCCGCCGTTGCCATGGCCTGGGCCGAGCGATGCCCGGCAGCGGAATGGGCCACCGTGGAGATCCGCGGCGTCGGGCCTTGCTACATGTAGGCCTCCCGTTCAGCGCCGCCGCCGTGCCAGTGCCGCCAGGCCGCCGAGCATCAAGGCCCAGGTTCCCGGCTCGGGCACGGCCGCGGTGATGGCATCGAGCTCCACCACGCGTGGGCCGGAAGCGCCGAAGAAGCTGGTGGCCTGTGTGAACTCGGCGCGGAAGTGGCTGGCCGTGACCGGCGCGAAGCTGTCGCCGAGCTGCAGGTGCTGGTCCACGTACAGCGCGAGCGTGTCGACGCTGGACACGGCCACCCAGGCGCCGCCGATCTCGGCCGACAACGTGAAATGCGCGAAGGACCGCGCGCCGTTGCCCCCGTCGGCGGCGGCCTCCAGCTGCCAGCCGAGCAGCGTGATGGGCGCGGGCGTCGCCCATTCGATGACGTGCACGGTGCCGGTGGGCAGCAGGTCGGGAAATATGGTGTTGAAACGCTCGCCCGAAAACGGGCTGTTCTCGCCCGCGTCGCCGCCGAACATGCCCGGCCCGTTGCCCAGCAGCGCCGGGTTGGCGATGAACTGCGTGACCACGCTGCCCTGGCTGACGTCCCAGGCATCGGTGGCGGAGGCCGCGCTCGCGGATTGCGGCAGGCCCGCGGCGAGCAGGCTGGCGATCAACGTGCCCCGGGCGAGACTGCGCAGACTGCGACGAGGAAGATATTGGCTCATGTGACGCTCCGATCGGAAAAGACAAATTCAGTGTCGTCAGCCACCGTCTGGGCACCGTCTCGGTGGCAGCGCGCCGCCGAGCGGGCGACGGTGGAGATGCCGCGGCATCGGCCCCTGTTACGCCCGGGCGGTTGCGCGGCGCCGGTGCAAGGCGAGCAGCATGCCGAGCCCGCCGAGCATGGCCGCCCAGGCCGCCGGCTCGGGCACGGCGGCGATGCGCAGGCTCAAGTCCACCGTGTCGCCGTTGAAGGCCCCGTCGGCGCCGAAACCGACGGCGAAGTCCAGGTGGTCGCCGGCCGCGAGCACGAGGGTCTGCGCGAACGACGACCCGGGGTGGAACGCGTCGAGCGCGACGGCGTGCAGCGCCAGCTGGTTCCTCAACACGTGGACGTCGGTCACGCCGACGTCGTCGCGCGTGAAGGTGGCCTCGACGCGGAAGCTGCCCGCCTGCGGTGCCGTCCATCGCACGATGCTGAGCCGGCCGTCGTTGCCCGGGTGCAGGCCCAGCTCTCCGGGCAGGACGGCGCCGCTGCCGTAGTCGATGGCGGCGGCGGTGCCGTTGTGGAACACCAGCGGGTACATGCCGGGAAAGGTGAGCCCGCCGGCATTCCAGCTGCTGGCGCCGTAGAACACCGTGCCGGGCGTGCCATAGGTCTCGAAACTGCCGCCCAACGTCGCCGTCGAGCCATAGGCCCACGGCCCTGTGGGGTTGGCGGCGCTGGAGAAGTCGGCCGCGGCATCGAACACCTGGGCCGAGGCCAGCAGCGGCGCCACTGCCAGTGTGGCGAGGGCCACGGCGCGAGGAAGACGGGTGCAGCGCAGGGAGAAGGGGTTCATCGCAGGGGCCTGGATCGTGGAGACACCACCAATGTGCCGGGCCACCGTCTCCGCTCCGTCTCCACGGCGCAGGCGGCCTAGGTAATTTCCCTAGGCATGTCGATTCGGGCCCATCTGCATCGTCGTGCAAGTGAAGGCCGCGAAAGCCGCCGCCTCGTCACCAGGAGACCTGCCATGCGATTCATGATCCAAGTCCGCGCCCGAGCCACCAGCGAGCGCGGCGACCCGCCCGGCCCCGAATACGCCAAGCTGTTCGAGGAGATGGGCGCCTTCCACGAGGAGATGGCGCGCGCCGGCGTGCTGCTCGACGGTGCCGGCCTGCGGCCCAGCCGCGACGGCTGGCGCCAGCGCTACGGCAAGGACGGCAGCCGCACCATCATCGACGGCCCCTTCGCCGAGACCAAGGAGCTGATCGCCGGCTACACGCTGATCCAGGTGCGCTCCGTCGAGGAGGCCCGTGCCTGGGCCAGCCGCTTCCCGCAGCCCTTCCTGAGCGAGGACTGCGAGATCGAGGTGCGGCGGCTCTACGAAGACGCCGATTTCGCCCCCGGCGGCGACATGGCCATCCGTGCCGAATGAGGAGCGCACCATGAGCAACCTCACCATCATCTTCATCTGCCTGGGTGTCGCCCTCGTGCTGCTGCTGGC
This sequence comes from Roseateles sp. P4_D2, assembly GCF_056401875.1. Classification (NCBI taxonomy): domain Bacteria; kingdom Pseudomonadati; phylum Pseudomonadota; class Betaproteobacteria; order Burkholderiales; family Sphaerotilaceae; genus Roseateles; species Roseateles sp. P4_D2. The sequence continues at coordinate 293,811 of NZ_JBFUIM010000002.1, forward strand.
CTATGCCGCCACCCGGCCCGACGTTTTCCGGGTCGAGCGCCACGTGCGCATCGCCGCACCGGCCGACAAGGTCTGGCCCCTGGTCAGCGAGTTGCGCGCCTTCAACCGCTGGAACCCCTATGAGCGCAAGGACCCGCTGATCAAGAGCGCCTACAGCGGCGCCTCGAGCGGCATCGGCTCCCGCTACGACTGGGACAGCAAGGAAGTTGGCAGCGGCAGCCTGGAGATCGTCAGCCAACAGCCCGGCCGCGCCGTGCAGATGAAGCTGGATTTCGTGAAGCCCTTCGAGGCCCACAACCAGGCCGAGTTCGTGCTGCAGCCCACGCCCGACGGCGCCACCGAGGTGCGCTGGGCCATGCACGGCCCGGCCAACTTCATCAGCAAGCTGATGGGCGTCTTCATCGACATGGACAAGATGGTGGGCCGCGACTTCGAGGCCGGCCTGCAGAACCTGCGGCAGCTCTCGGAGGCCCAGACGTCATGAGCGCCGCCCGGCCGTCCGAAGGCGCTCAACTCCCGCTTGGCGGGACAGCGCGCAGCGCGAAGGGTGCCCAATGACCGACCTCGACTTCAGCATCGACATTGCCGCCCCGGTCGCGCGGGTCTGGGACTGCATGTTCGACCCCACCGCCTACCGCGACTGGACCCGCGCCTTCGCCGAGGGCTCCTATTTCGAAGGCAGTTGGGCGGCCGGCCGCCGGCTGCGCTTCCTGGACCCGCGCGGCTTTGGCATGGAGGCTGTCGTCGACGAGAACTTGCCGTACGAACGACTGTCACTGCGGCTGGTGGGCGAGATCAAGGACGGCCGGCCCGTGGCCGACAGCCGCCTGCATGCCGAACCGGCCCACGAGCGCTATGTCTTCAGCGCCACGCCCGAAGGCACACGGTTGACCGTGCACCTGCAAAGCTGGGACGACGGCTTCACCGATTTCCTGAACGACACCTGGCCCAAGGCGCTGGTGCGCCTCAAGGACCTGTCCGAATCCACGCACTGAAAGGAATCACCATGCAGATCAAGATTGCGAGCGTCATGGTCGATGACCAGGACAAGGCCCTGGCCTTCTATACGGGCAAGCTCGGCTTCAAGAAGATGGCCGACATCCCGATGGGGCCGACCTACCGCTGGCTGACCGTCGTGTCGCCCGACGGCATTGCCGGCGTCGAGCTGGCGCTGGAGCCCATGGGCTTTGCGCCGGCCAAGGTCTACCAGAAGGCCTTGTTCGAGGCCAACATCCCGGCCACCGCCTTCGTCACCGAGGACGTCGAGGCCGAAGCCCACAAGCTGCGCGAGCGCGGCGTCGTCGTGCGCGGCGAGCCCGAGAACATGGGGCCGATCAAGGCCGTCATGTTCGAGGACGGCTGCGGCAACCTCATCCATCTCGTCCAACCCCTCGTCAAACCCGAGTGAGACCCGCCATGCACAAGCAGATCTACGTCAACATGCCTGTCAAGGACCTGGCCAAGAGCAAGGCCTTCTTCGAGGCTGTGGGCTACAAGTTCAATCCGCAATTCACCAACGACAAGGGCGCCGGCATGGAGCTGGGCGAGAACCTCTACGCCATGCTGCTGGCCGAGGACTTCGCGCGGACCTTCACCCCCAAGGCGTTTCCGGACGCCAAGACCGCAACCACGGGCTGGGTGTGCCTGAGCTGCGAAAGCCGCGAGGAGGTCGACGCCTTGGTCGCGAAGGCGAAGGCTGCCGGCGGCAACATCCCGAGCGAGCCGCAGGACCATGGCTTCATGTACGGCCATGGCTTCGAGGACCTGGACGGGCACCACTGGGAACTCGTCCACATGAGCGGCATGCCGCCGCAAGCCTGACCCCGCAACGTCAAGGAGACGACCATGCAGATCCAGCAAAAACTCGCACCCTTCATCTGGTACCAGCGCGGTGCCGAAGACGCGGTGGCGCACTACCTGAAGGTGTTCGGCGCCGACAAGGGCCGCATCATCCACACCCAGCGCTGGGGCCAGGACTCGCCCGGCGAGGCCGGCAGCGTCATGCTGCTCAACTTCGAGCTGTTCGGCGTGCACATGACGGCCTTCAATGGCGGCACCCACTTCAAGCTCGACGAGGCTTTCTCGTTGACCGTCGCTTGCGAAGACCAGGCCGAGATCGACAAGCTCTGGGAGCAGTTGCCCGCGGGCGGTGGCAAGACGTCGGAATGCAGCTGGCTGAAGGATGCCTGGGGCCTGTCCTGGCAGATCCTGCCCGCAGCCTGGTTCGACATGATCCGGGACCCCGACCCGGCCCGCGTGCAGCGTGTCTTCCAGGCCATCTGGCGCATGCAGAAGATCGATCTCGCGGCCCTCAAGCGTGCCTACGACGGCACCTGAAGCCGTGAGCCATGCTGAACTTGCCGCCGGCGTCTGGCGCATCGAGCGCAGCCGCCTCGTGGGCGCGGCGGCCAAGATGCTGCGCGACCTCGACGAGGCCGAGGACTGTGCCCAGGACGCCCTCATCGCTGCCATGGAGAACTGGCCGCGCGACGGCCAGCCCAACAACCCTGCCGCCTGGCTGATGACCGCCACCCGCAACAAGGCCCTGGACCGGCTGCGCCGCCGCGCGATGCTGGAGCGCGAGCATGAGCACCTCGCGGCCGACGACGAGGCCGCTGGCACCCATGTCGTGCCCGACTTCGTCGACCACCTCGACGCCGCCCGTGACCAGGCCGAAATCGGCGACGAGCAGCTGCGCCTGATCTTCATCGCCTGCCACCCGGTGCTGCCGCGCGAGGCCCAGGTCGCGCTGACGCTGCGCCTGCTCGGCGGCCTGGAGACGCCCGAGATCGCACGTGCCTTCCTGCAGCCCGAGGCCACCGTGGCCCAGCGCATCGTGCGCGCCAAGAAGGCGCTCAACGGCCAGGCCTACGAGCTGCCGAGCGCCGACGAGCGCGAGCAGCGCCTGGGCGCCGTGCTGGCGGTCGTCTACCTGATCTTCAACGAGGGCCACAGCGCCGGCAGCGGCGCCAGCCTGCTGCGGCCGGCGCTGTGCGACGAAGCCCTGCGCCTGGTGCGCCAGCTGCAGCACCTGCTGCCTCAAGACGCCGAAGTGCATGGCCTGGCCGCCCTGCTGGAGATCCAGGCCTCGCGCCTGCCCGCGCGGCTGGACGCGCAAGGCCGCCCCGTGCTGCTGCCCGACCAGGACCGCCGCCGCTGGGACCCGCTGCTGATCCGCCGCGGCCTGGCGGCGCTGGAACGCGCGCTGAGCCTGGGCGAGCCAGGGCCTTACACCTTGCAGGCAGCAATTGCGGCTTGCCATGCGCGCGCGGCGCGCGCCGAGGACACCGACTGGCACGCCATCGTCGGCGGCTACGACCGCCTGCTCGCGCTCAACCCCTCGCCCGTGATCGCGCTGAATCGCGCTGTAGCCGTCAGCTTCGCCGACGGGCCGGCCGCCGCCTGGCCGCTGCTCGAGCAACTGGCCGCTGAGCCGCAGCTCAAGCGCTACCCCTTCCTGGCCGGCGCCCAGGCCGACGTGCTGGAGCGCCTGGGCCGCGTCGGCGAGGCGCGCGAAGCCTATCTGCGGGCCGCGGAGCTGACGGACAACGAGGTGCAGCGCGAGCTGCTGACGGAACGGGCCAGGCGACTGGCCAACTGAACCGGAAGGATTGCCACCATGACCATCACCATCACCGCCTTTGACCGTTCGCCCGACGGCGGCAAGGGGCTGGCGCGCGACACGCGCGTGCGCTGGGCCCTCGAGGAAACCGGCCTGCCCTACGAGGTTCGCCTGGTGCCCATGCCGGCGATGAAGGAGGCCGCTCACCTGGCGCTGCATCCCTTCGGCCAGATCCCCACCTACGAGGAAGGCGACCTCACGCTGTTCGAGACCGGGTCCATCGTGCTGCACATCGCCGAGCGCCGGCCGGGCCTGTTCCCCGCCAATGCCAACGCCAGGGCACGGGCCATCACGTGGATGTTCGCCGCGCTCAACTCGGTCGAGCCGCCCATCCTAGAACTCGTCATCGTCAAGTTCGCGGAAGGCGACAAACCCTGGAAGGACGAGCGCCAGCCTCTGGTCGAGAACCGGGTGCGGGCGCGGCTGACCCAACTGGCCGCCCGCCTGGGTGATGCCCAATGGCTGGACGGCGATTTCAGCGCGGGTGACCTGCTGATGGTGTCGGTGCTGCTGCGCGTCAGGCCGTCCGGCCTGCTGAACGAGTTCCCCAGCCTGGCTGCCTACGTCGCCCGCGGCGAAGCCCGCCCTGCCTACCAGCGGGCCTTTGCCGCCCAGCTGGCCGTCAACACGCGCGCAGCCTAGGCATGGGCCGGTCTCTGGTGAGCCCGGCGGGCGGGGTTACTTGCGCCGAATGAACTTGACGGCGACCAGTACGCCCAGGGCCAGCGCCACCAGGGGCCAGCTGCCGGGCTCCGGCGTCGGGCACGGCGGCGTGCCCGGCTGGCCGCAATTGGCCTGGGCCTGAGCCAGGGCGGGCAGCAAAGCCATGCCGGCCACGGCCGCGCGGCTCATCAGGGTGGACAGGGTTCTCATGCTTGTCTCCTTGCCCGGAATCCCTCCGGTGTGAAGAGCTTGGGCGGCGCTTCACCCGCTTTCAACCGGGCTTGTCCTGCAAACGAGTGGCAGACCCCGCAGATCCGGGGGAGGTTCGCCTTCGCCTGAGGACGGCCGCGCGACGGTACGGACCCCCGAAGGCCGTCAGGCCGCCGACTTGGCCGCTCAGAATTCGCCGCCGCTGAAGCGCGTGTCTGGCAGCTGCAGCAGGCTGCGCAGCTGCAGCCGTGTCGACGGCCAGACCGTCAGCGGCGGATTGACGGAGTCGAGGTGGGCCTCGCGCGCGGCGCCCAGGCCCTGGCGGTGGGCCAGCTCGACGAAGGCCTGGGTGGCATCGCGCGGCAGGGCCTGGGCGAACAGAAAGCCCTGGCCCAGGCTGCAGCCCAGCTCGGTCAGCACCTGGTGCTGCTCGGCAGTCTCGATGCCCTCGGCCACCGTGTGCAGGCCCAGGGCCTGGGCGAGGTCATGGATGGCCGCGACGATGGCGCGTGCCGTCGCGCCGGCCTGCGGGTGGTCGAGATCGGCGATGAAGGCGCGGTCGATCTTGAGCTGGTCCAGCGGCAGGCGGCGCAGATAGGCCAGCGACGAGAAGCCGGTACCGAAGTCGTCCAGCGCGGTGCGCACACCCAGGGCGCGCAGCCGCGTCAGCAGGTCGATGGCGTGTTGGCTGTCCTTCAGCAGGGCCGATTCGGTCAGTTCGATCTCCAGGCGGTCGGCAGGCAGGCCGGTGCGCTCCAGGGCTTCGAGCACATGCAGCTCGATGGGGCTGCGCTCGAACTGCAGGGCCGACACGTTGACGGCGACGCGCAGCTCGCCCGGCCAGCGCGCTGCGTCGCGGCAGGCGATGAGCAGGGCCCAGGCGCCGATGGTGATGATGAGGCCGCTGTCTTCGGCCAACGGGATAAAGACAGCCGGGGGCACCAGGCCGCGCACGGGATGGCGCCAGCGCATCAGCGCCTCGAAGCCCCGCAGCTTGCCCGTGGCCAGCTCGATCTGTGGCTGGTAGTGCATCTCCAGTTGATCCGCGTCCAGCGCCAGCCGCAGGTCGGCCAGCAGGGCGAGGCGGTCCTGGGCGGCCTGCTGCAGGGCCGGCTCGTAGAGCACGAGGCGGTCGCGCCCGGCGGCCTTGGCGGCGAACAGGGCCAGGTCGGCAGCGCGCAGCAGCGGGTCGGCCGCCTGGGCATGGCGTGGCGCGCAGGCCGCGCCGATGCTGACGCGCACGTCGATCTCGTTGCCGTCGATGGAAACCGGCACGCGCAGGGCCGAGCGCAATTGCTTGCCCAGGCGTTGCATGGCTTCGGGGCTGAGCTCGCCGCGCAGCAGCACGGCGAATTCGTCGGCGCCCAGCCGCGCGACCAGGTCGCCGTTGCCGCGCCGCGCTGCCAGGCTGTCGTGCAGCCGCTCGCCCACGGCGGCCAGCAGGTGGTCGCCGGCGGCATGGCCCAGGCTGTCGTTGACCTGCTTGAAGCAGTCCAGGTCCAGCAGCAGCACGGTGCACGGCGAGATGGGCCCGCCGCCGCCGAGATAAAGGGCCAGGCGGCGGTGGAACTGGTGGCGGTTGGCCAGGCCGGTGACGGTGTCCTGGTCGGTCAATCGCAGCAGCTCGCGTTCGCGCTCGCGCACCTCGCTGATATCGCTGCCCACGCCGCGCCAGCCGCCGTCGCCTTCCAGGCGCCGCCCGCTGAGCGTCCACCAGACATCCTCGCCGCCAACCCGCAGATGCAGGGCGTGATCGCTCAGCGGTTCGGTCGCCAGCAGCGCGTCGCCCAGCCGGTCCAGGCGCTGCTGGGCGTCGGCGTTGTTGGCGGGCAGGTGGCGGGCCAGCACGGCCAGCAGCGGTTCGCCGATCAGGTCCTGCGCCCGCTGGCCCAGGCTTTCGGCCATGCGCTGCGAGACATGGCGCAGCCGACCGTCGCGGCCCAGTTCCCACAGCCAGTCGCTGGCGTGATGTTCGAAGTCGCGCAGCAGCAGCGACACGGTCAGCCGGTCACGTGCGGCCTCGTGCTGGGCGTGGCGGCCCCGCAGGAAGAGGCGGGCATTCAGCAGTGCCGCCATGCACAGCGCGATGGCGTACAGCGGCAGCAGCGGCAGCAGCCCGTCCATCCAGGGCAGCGGCAGCAGCGCGATGCCGACGGCCAGCGTGCCGCAGGCGCCCAGCACCCAGCCGATGGCCACGGCGGGCAGCAGCGCGAACATCCAGGCTGCGGCGGCAATGGCGCCGGCCGCGGTGGCCACCAGCGGCGCGTGCAGGCCGGGCTCGGCCTGCTGGGCAACCTGCAGCAGCAGCACCGCGTCCAGCACGCCGCCGGCAAAAAGGTCCAGCGCCAGCAGCAGCCCGGCACGGATGCCGCGCGGCGGCGCGTCGGGTGGGCGGCGGTGGCGTTCATGCCGCCACAGCGCGAAGTTGAAGCCGTTGAGCGCCACCAGTGCCATCAGCGTGGGCGCGACGGGCAGCAGGTCGATGCGCCCTTTCAGCGCCACCAGCAGCAGCGCGATGGCGATGGCCGTGGCCACGACCGAGGCAGGCAACTGGCCGACGACGGCGCGCCACTGGTCGTCCCGCAGCTTGGCCGCCTCTGCCGGATCGCCCGGCACCTCCCAGGCGGCATGGATCAGCCGCTTGAACCCCGCCAGCGGCCACCCGGCAGGCAGTGCAAAAGGGGGCAGTGGCTCGGCCATGGCGAGCCCATCCTAGGCGGGCCCCGGTCGGCGTGGGTGTGACGCAATGCCGATTCGTCCGCAATCAGCGCGGCGCAAGCTTCACGGGCCCAGGGTCAGCGCTGTGCCGTGTTCTCGCGCACCATGCGCTGCATCAGCGTGAAGAAGCGGTCGTAGAACTCGCCCGCGGGAATGGTCTCGGAGGCCACCTTGACGAGGGAGTCATCGCTCGATGACAGCGGCACCGAGATCGAGCCCAGCGCGCTGACGCCGAGGCTGGCGGCCTGGTTGCTTTTCTTCAGCGCGTAGCGGTCCTGCTGGGCGCTGACATAGGCCGTCGCGATCTGCTGCTTGGGGCCATCGCCGACGCAGACAACGTTGAAGGCGATTTCCACATGCACCTCGCCCGCAGGCTGGAAGTGCTTGGCACCGCGCACAACGCCGCTTTCCGCCTTGCTGATCACATAGCCCTGGCTGAGCAGGGCGCGCCGGGCGGCCTCGCAGGTGTCGTCGACATTGGCGTCGAACAGCCGCGAGAAAGTCTCCTCGGCAGCAAAGCTCTCACCCTGGTAGACCGATTTCTCGGCTTTCGTCGACCTGGAGGGCAGGCCGCCGCAGCCAGCCAGCAGCGTGAGGAGCAGGAAGGCGGACAAGGTCAGGGAGCAGAGGCGATGCATGGGGCGATTATTCCGTCCGCGAAAGGGCGCTTTGTTTCCGGGCGGGTGCCTGGGCCCCGCGCGCAACGCCGCCGGGCCTGGATCCGATGACAGGGACATTCAGGGGAAGGTGCGGCATTCAGCGTGCCCATCAGCCGGGCAGACGGAACGCGAAGCGGCAAGGCTGCCACGGTCGGCGCAGGCAGGCGGCAATGTAAGCGCGGGCTCACAACGCTGAGCTCTGCGATGCCCATCCGGACCGGCATCGACCGTTGATCGGGTTTTGCTTCACATGCGGCCATTGAGGGCGAAGATGCGCCGCATGAAGCGCCGTACCTTCGCATTCGCCGCACTGCTGCCGGTCCTAGGCCGCGCCGAGGAGACCGCTGAATCTGCATTCGGCGGCCACGGCATGGCCGTGTTCGGCGGCCGCGAGGGCCTGTATGCCTCGCACCTGCCGATGTTCCACACGCCGCATGACAGCCAGGTGCTGCTGCGCTTTCACCTCGCCGATGCGGCGGCCGACAAGGCACTGCGCGAGACCTTGGCCCGCCAGCCCAGCTTGTGGACCTTCGACCCCGAGGCCTTTGACCTGCTGCGCTTCACACCAGGCCACGCCAAGCCGCTGCGCGAATTCAAGGCGCGCTTCTTCGCGGGCCACTTCGAGCGTGGCGGCAAGCCACAGTCGGCCGAGCAGCGCGTCGTCGTCGATGAGGTGATGCTGTTTCGGCGGCTGAGCCCCGCTCAACGCGAGGCATCGACCGGGCGCTATCGGCTGATCGGCAAAGGCAGCGAGTGGTTCGCGGTCAAGACCATCGACCGCCGGCCGGACTTCGACCATATCGTGCGCCTGAAGGCGCCCCAGGTCCGCGGCGAGGTCGATGTGCCGCTGCAGGGCGTCGCCAGGCCTGGCGCCACTGTCCAACGTGCCTTCAAGGCCAAGGGGCTGACCGAGATCTACTTCGAGACCGACGACCTGCGTTGAGAATCGCTTCCAACCCAGGAGGCTTTATGGACAACCCCAGCGTCACCCTGATCCAGCGTCAGGGCTACCAGTTCGAACACCATTACGCGCCGGAGCTGCCGGTGCTGCTATCGGACGAGCCCGTGCCCTTCGGCACCGGGCTGGGGCCCGATCCGGTCGAACTGCTGGCCTCGGCCATCGGCAATTGCCTCTCCGCGTCGCTGTGGTTTGCCTGCCAGAAGTACAAAGACGACCCCTCGCCGCTGCGCACCGAGGTCAAGGCGACCGTCGGCAGGAACGAGCGCGGACGCAACCGCGTGCAGGGCCTGGCGGTGGACCTGCACCTGGGCAAGCCAGCCGACCAGCTCGGCCACATTCAGCGTGTGCTGGACACCTTCGAGGACTTCTGCACCGTCACGCAGAGCGTGGCGCCGGCCATTCCCGTGACGCTGCGCGTGCTGGACAGCACTGGTGCGGTTCTGAAGCCCGCCGCGGCCGTGTGAATTCTTTGCGGGTCGAGCGCCGGGCCGCTCCCTAGCCGGTCCGCGCTGGCGATGTGCTTGCGGTTCGATACCGCGAGCATCGCCGTCCCCTCGGGGGACCGGCCAAGGTACTCCTTGGCCGAGGGGCTTCATTTTTCTAAGCGGGCATTTCCAGGCCGAGTTCCTTCAGGATCGCCTCGCGCAGCGCATCCATTTCCGGGCTGATCAACCGCCTCGGATGCGGCATGTCCAGCTCGAAGCGGGCCTGGATGCGCGTGGGCCGGGGCGACAGCACGAGGATGCGGTCGGCCATGTAGAGGGCCTCGTCGACATCGTGGGTGATGAGCAGCACCGTGTGCTTTTCTTCGGCCAGGATGCGCAGCAGCTCGTTGCGCATGCGCAGGTTCATCAGCGCGTCCAGCGCCGAGAAGGGCTCGTCCAGGTACAGGATCTCGGGCTTGACGATGAAGGCCCGCGCCAGCTCCACGCGCTTGAGCATGCCGCCCGACAGCTCGTGCGGGTAGGCACCTTCGAAGCCCTTGAGCCCCACCATGGCGGCGTAGTGATCGGCCAGCTTGACGCGCTCGGCATCGACGCCATGCTCCTGGCCGGTCAGGCCGAACATCAGGTTCTGCTGCACCGTCAGCCAGGGGAAGACCGAGCCGTATTGCGAGATGACGATGCCCTGGGGGCTGGGGCCGGGATGGGGCTGGCCGTCGATCAGCAGCGAGCCGCCGTCGGTCTTTTCGAAGCCCGCGAGGATGTTCATCAACGTCGACTTGCCGCAGCCGGAAGGGCCGACGATGGCGACGAACTCGCCTTCGGCGACGTCGAAATCCACACCCTGGATGACGGGCAGCTGGCCGCCCTTGGCGGACTTGAAGCTCTTCGTCAGACCATTGACAGCGATCTTGGGAGTCTTGTTATCGGACATAGCGCCAACGGACGGTCTTGAGTTTTTCGAGCAGGCGGGTCACGCCGTCCAGCAGCAGGCCGATGACGCCGATGAGGATCATGCTGGCGATGACGAGGTCATAGCGGTTGCCGGCATTGCGCGAATCCATGATGAGATAGCCCAGGCCCGAGCGCAGCGCGATCATCTCGGCCGCCACGACGACCAGCCACGCCACGCCGATGCCGATGCGCATGCCGATGATGATTTCCGGCAGCACGGCCGGGATGACGACGCGGCGGAACATCACCGCGCGCGACACGCCGAAGTTGGTGGCCGCGCGCAGGTAGCGCCGATCGATGGTGTGCACGCCCGAGGTCGTCTGAACGATCAGCGGGAACACGGAGGAGATGAAGATCAGGAAGATGGGCGAGGTGTCGCCGACGCCGAACCACAGGATGGCCAGCGGGATCCAGGCGATCGGCGAGATCGGCCGCAGCATCTGGAAGATCGGGTTGAAGGTGCGGTAGGCCGCGTCCACCCAGCCCATCCACAGGCCCAGCGGAATGCCGACGATCATGGCCAGGCCGAAGCCGATGCCCACGCGCATCAGCGACGCGGTGATGTGCTCCCACAGCGTGCCGTCCTGGGCCAGCTCCAGCGTGCCGGTGACGACGGCCCAGGGCGTCGGGAAGATGGGGCTCTCGGTGTAGACGACGATGCCCCACCAGGCCGCGATGACCAGGGCAATGACCGCCAGCGGCGGCAGGATTCGATTCAGGCGCAGGTTCACCGCCCCTCCTTCCAGTGGTTCTTCATGAGGCGTTGCCAGCGCCATTGCAATGCTGGCCAGCCGCGCGCTGGCGTTGGCGCGACGACGACGGCCATCTGGCCGCTGGCATGTGCGCTGCACGCGAAGCTATAGGTCGATGCGACCTCGAAGGGCAGGCGAAAACTCTGCCCCGGCATGATGAGCACGGGGCCGAACTGCTGCGGCACCTCGTCGCGGTTGCGCAGCAGCAGCACGTCGTTCAGGCCCAGCGTCAGGTCGATGCGGTCCGGGAGGATCTCGACCTTGTCACCGGCCATGCGGCGGGCATAGGTGCCTTGCGGGATCTCGAACAGCTCGTCGCGCGTGGGCAGTTCGATGGGCGCCAGCGCCGCCCAGGCCACCAGGGCCAGCGGCAACGTGACCGGCAGGAGCCAGACCCAACGCTTTCTCACTTCGAAGCCAAGAGCAGCTTGAGGTCGTGCACGAAGTCCTTGGCCTCATGGCCATAAGGCATCATGGCCCGCAGCTTGCCGGTGCGGTCGATCAGCCAGACCGACGTGGAGTGGTTCATGCCGTAGGCGTTGCCTTGCTTGGGCGCGATCTTCTCGGCGACGACGCCATAGCGCTTGCGCATCGCGGCCAGCTTGTCCGGTGCCTCGGTGCCGCCGATGAAGGTCGGGTCAAACGCGGTCAGGTATTGGCGGATGCGCGGGATGTCATCGCGCTCGGGGTCCACCGTTACGTAGACGACCTGCACGTCCGCCGCGTCGGTGCCCAGCTGCTTGCGCGCCTGGGCGAGCGTGGCCAGCGTCGTCGGGCAGACCTCGGGGCAGTGGGTGAAGCCGAACACCAACAGCACCAGCCTGCCCTTGAAGCGGGCGAGATTGAGGGCGGCACCGTCGCTGCCCTGGAGAGCGAATTCGGGCGCTGCCTGGGCGGGCTCGAAGACGCCGGCCTTCAGCGTCGGCGCAGCCTGCGCCGTCAAAGGCAGCGCGGCCCACAACAGGGCGCGGCGTTTCATATCGGGATGGGCGCGGCCTTAGCCGCCTTGACGAAACTGTCGTCCACGTATTTCTCGTAGGCCACCGGGGCCTTGAGCGTGCCGGCCTCGATGGACAGCTGCATCAGGTCGTCGAACTCGGCGCGGATCATGCGCAGGTCGCCATAGGTGACGCGGTCCGTCGGGTTCTCCATCACGAAGCGCAGGATGTTGGGGTCCTGGTTGAAGAACTTGCGGCCGGCGGCGATCTGGATGGCCTTCTCGCGGTTGGCGGCCTGCAGGTCCAGCCAGTTGCCGGCACCCTGCACGTGGTTCACCAGGTCCTGCACCAGCGGCCGGTTCTCCTTGATGAGCTCCTCGCGCACCGTCAGCACACAGCAGATGTAGTTGCGCCATTCGTCGCGCGTCATGCGCAGCGGCCTGGCATAGCCGGCGCGCTGGGCCGAGGCGCCGAAGGGCTCGCCGGTGCAATAGGCGTCCACGGCCTTGGCGAAGAGGGCCGCCGGCATGTCGGGCGGCGGCATCTCGACGATCTGGATGTCCTTGGGCGTCATGCCCTCCTGGGCCAGCATCTTGCGCAGGAACAGAAAGTCCACCGCGAAGCGGCTGGGGATGGCGATGCGCTTTCCGCCCAAGTCCTTGAACTTCTTGTAGGGCGAGTCGGTGCGCACCATGATGACGGCGCCCGAGCGATGGCCCAGCGAGACGATCTTGACGGGGATCTTCTTGTCGGCCAGGTCCATGACCAGGGGCGCCAGCATGTAGGCGGCCTGGATGCCGCCGGTCATCAGCGACTCCTTGATCTCGGGCCAGCCGTTGTACTTGCTGTACTCGAACTGGAGGGCCGAGCTGCCGGAGGCCTTGTTGGACGCCAGGCGTGCCGAGCAGGCCACCGGCAGCGTCAAGTTGCAGGTGACCGGCAGGCCGCCGACGATCAGCGGGCCGGAAGCGGCCGCCGCGGGCAGGCCCAGCGTCGGCAGCGCTGACGCCAGCGCGCCGCGCAGCAATTGCCGGCGATCAAGGCCGGCGGGTGGGGATTCAGGCAGTTCGTGAGTCATGACCAGGGCGCATGACTTTGCCAACTTCTAGGGGGCTGTCCATGCGGGCTGACCGAATTGTGCCTACGTACCTACTTTGAAACTGCACCGCCGCCAGGCCTTGCGGCGGCTGGCGGCGGTGCATGGGCGGGGCCCAGCGCGGATTACGGGTACAGGCCGCGCTCCTCGCGCGCCTGCAGCACCCGCGTGCAGGCCACCGTGAAGGCGGCGGTGCGCAGCGTGATCTTGTGCAGCTCACTGGTTTCCCAGATGTGCTTGAAGGCACCGATCATGATCTTGTCCAGGCGGACATTGATCTCGTCCTCGGTCCAGAAGAAGGACGAAAAGTCCTGCACCCACTCGAAATAGGACACCGTCACGCCACCGGCGTTGGCAATCACGTCGGGCACAACGACGATGCCGCGGTCGGCCAGCACGGCCTCGCCGTCCGGCGTGGTCGGGCCGTTGGCGCCTTCCAGCACCAGGCGGGTCTTGATGCGCTTGGCGCGCTCGGCCGTGATCTGGCCTTCCAGGGCGGCCGGGATCAGCACATCGCTGGGCACGTCCCAGAAGTTCTCGTCGCTGATCTTGTCGGCACCGGCGAAGCCCGCCACACCCTTGTAGGCGGCGACGTGGTCGAGCAGGCTCTGCATGTCAAAGCCGTTCTCGTTCAGGATGGTGCCGGTGTGGTCCTGCACGCAGACGACCTTGGCGCCATTGGCGGCGAACAGCTTGGCGGCGATGGAGCCGACGTTGCCGAAGCCCTGCACCGCGATGCGCGCGCCTTCCAGCGGCTGGCCCAGGCGGCGCATCGCTTCGCGGCCGACGACGAAGACGCCGCGGCCGGTGGCGGCCACGCGGCCCAGCGAGCCACCCAGCTCGATGGGCTTGCCGGTGACGACCCCTGTCGCCGTGGCGCCGGTGTTCATCGAATAGGTGTCCATCATCCAGGCCATGATCTGGCCGTTGGTGTTGACGTCCGGCGCCGGGATGTCCTGCTGCGGGCCGATGATGATGCCGATCTCGCTGGTGTAGCGGCGCGTCATCTTCTCCAGCTCCTTGAGGCTCAGCAGCTTGGGGTCGACGCGGATGCCGCCCTTGGCGCCGCCATAGGGCAGGTTCACCGCGGCGTTCTTGATCGTCATCCAGGCCGACAGGGCCATCACTTCTTCGAGCGTGACGTCGGGGTGGTAGCGCACACCGCCCTTGCCCGGGCCGCGCGTCAGGCTGTGCTGCACACGGTAACCCTCGAAGTGGGCGATGCTGCCGTTGTCCAGCTCGATGGGAATGTCGACGATCAGCGCGCGCTTGGGGCGGCGCAGCGTCTCGACCCAGCGGGCCAGGCCGCCGAGGTAGGGCTCGACCGCATCGATCTGCGACAGATAGGTTCCCCACGGGCTGTTTCGCGTCGGCGAAACAAAGGACAGGTTGGGCATGAAACGCTCCGTAACTTTGAGTGGGCCGAACGGTAGCGCGAAGCTCCGGTCCCTCGGCGGCGCTTGTCTAGCCAAGTCCGTATGCGCCCATGCATGCAATGCATGGCAACGGTTTCGGGTGCCGGATTTCACGGCGGCGTACCGCGTCGGGCAACAAAAAAACCCGGCCTGGGGCCGGGTTCAAAGGACGGGCGCAGCGACCCTATTGGGTGGCCAGTGCGCGCTTGAAGTCGGCGTCGTCGAACAGTTTGCCGACCAGGGTCTTGTAGAGCGCGCCGTATTGGTTGATGGCTGCCGGCAGGGCGATCGCGCCAACGAAGGACGATTCCCAGGTGGACTCGGCAATCACTTCCTTGTCGAACACCGTCTTGCCTTCGCGCTTGATCTGGATCTTGGCGGCCAGCCGTCCCTTGCCGGTGCTCATGCCGGCATCGACCATGCTGTCGGTCAACTGGCCTTCGATGACGATCTTGGACTTCGAGTCCAGCAGGCCTGCGGCCGTCAGCTCAGCGGCGATCTCATCGCGCAACTGGCCCGCGAAGCTGCCGCCTGCCGGGCTGAGCGACGAGCCACGCAGGCCGCCCAGTGTGGTGTCCATCTCGGCCGGTTTGCCGGCGGCGAGCTTGAAGCTGCCGACCTGGGCGGGCACGAGCTTGGTGGCGCGCAGCTTTTCGGCGTTGGCGGCGCTGGGCGCCGGGGCGGGCATTTTCACGGACGCACAGCCCGTCAACGCGGCCAGCAAGACGACCAGGGCCAGGCGCTGCGTGGTGGCCCGGGAGGAGAGCAAGGCATGGATCATGGTTCGGTCGTCCTTCACTTGAAGCTGGGGTCTTGGGAAATGTCGTTCAGCACGTTGCTGACAACCTGGTTGGTCATCTGGAACGCTGCTTCCTGAAGGTTGGGCATCTTGGTGGCATTGCCCGGTGTCGCGGCCGCGCCCATGGTCGTGTGGATGGCGTGACGTGCCTGCTTGACGACGGGTGCGGCGTCGCCCGACGCCCGGTAGGTGGCCGTGCAGATGTAGCCGTCCGACACTTGCGAGCCGGCGAGGCCGAAGGTCAGTCCGGTCACGAATCCCTTGGAGAAGGCGTTGTCGGTCAGCGGCACGTTGTTCAGCGTGATGCTGAGGACGGCCCCATTGGGCACGGCGGCACTGCCCACTTCACTGAACATGCCGCTGGCCTTCACCTGGGCAGAGACGCGATCACGCAGCATGGCCGTGGCCTGCGCGTTGGCCACCCCCTTGGTCTGGAAGTCGAACAGCACCTGCACCGGCGCTGGAGCCGGCGGCTTCTTGAACTGCGCCGCTGCAATTTCCTTGGTGCTGCCGTCCAGATAGGCGCTGGCGCAGCCTCCCAACAAGGCCGTGGCGGCCAGCAGCGTGCCGAGCGCAGCTCGCCGCGCCCATTCCTTCAACGTAAACATGAGATCTCCCTGTTGCATCACACGCGCCGCTCTTCGACGGCGCGAACCGGTGTCGCCGGGTCGTCTTTGCCGGGGTGTGAGCCCGCGGCGACCTGGGCGGCGCGAACTATAGGGACGTACCGCGCCGTTGCCGGTCCGAACTATCCCCAGTCAGCGAGCGAAGGTGACGAATACCATCCGCGGGTGACCTCCCTCGACCTCGCCCTGCTCTATCTCGTGGCCGCCGTGCTGGGGGTGGTCGCCTGCCGCCTGCTGAAACTGCCGCCCATGCTGGGCTATCTGGCCGTCGGCGTGTTGATCGGGCCGAACGCCCTGGCTTTTGCCCACGATTCCGCCAGCATCCAGTACCTGGCCGAGTTCGGCGTCGTCTTCCTGATGTTCGCCATCGGGCTGGAATTCAACCTGCCCAAGCTGCGCGCGCTGAGGACGGCCGTCTTCGGCATCGGCATGGCGCAGGTGGCGCTGACCATTGCCGGCGCCATGCTCGGCAATGCGCTGCTGATCGCCGGCTTCGCGATGCTGGGCAGCGCCTGGCAGATGGGTTGGCAGGGGGCCCTGGTGCTCGGCTCGGCGATGGCCATGAGCTCGACGGCCATCATCGTCAAGCTGATGGCCGAGCGGCTGGAGCTGGAGAGTCCGCACGGCAAGCTCGTCATGGGCGTGCTGCTGTTCCAGGATCTGGCCGTCGTGCCGCTGCTGGTGCTGATCCCGGCGCTGAACAGCACCGGCAGCGAGATGATGAGCGCGCTGGCCTGGGCCGGGCTGAAGGCCGCGGCCCTGCTGACCCTGCTGCTCTACGGCGGCCAGAAGGTGATGCGCTGGTGGCTGACGCTGGTGGCGCGGCGCAAGAGCGACGAGCTCTTCATGCTCAACCTGCTGCTGGTCACGCTCGGCCTGGCCTGGCTGACCGAGCATTTCGGACTCAGCCTGGCCCTGGGCGCGTTTGTGGCCGGCATGCTGATCTCGGAGACCGAGTACCGCCACCAGGTGGAGACCGACATCCGGCCCTTCCACGACGTGCTGCTGGGCCTGTTCTTCATCACCATCGGCATGAAGCTGGACTGGCGGCCGCTGGTGGACACCTGGTGGCTGGTCATCCTGCTCACCCTGGCGCCGGTGGCGGCCAAGTTCGCGCTGATCGCCGGCCTGGCCCGCCTGTTCAAGTCACCGCCGGGCGTTGCGCTGCGCACGGGCCTGTACCTCGCCCAGGCCGGCGAGTTCGGCTTCGTGCTGCTGACGCTTGGAACGCAGCACGGCCTGGTGGCGCAGCAATGGGTCAGCCCGGTGCTGGCCAGCATGGTGCTGTCCATGCTGGGTACGCCCATCCTCGTCATGTACAGCAACCGCATCGTCATGAAGCTGTCC
Organism: Roseateles sp. P4_D2; assembly: GCF_056401875.1. NCBI lineage: Bacteria > Pseudomonadati > Pseudomonadota > Betaproteobacteria > Burkholderiales > Sphaerotilaceae > Roseateles > Roseateles sp. P4_D2. Next base: position 311,014 of record NZ_JBFUIM010000002.1, read on the forward strand.
AGCAGCGACTGGCTGATGCAGTCGGTGCAGCTGACGATGATCGCCAAGAAGTCCATCCAGTCCGAGGCGCACGTCATCATCTGCGGCTACGGCCGCTCGGGCCAGAACCTGGCGCGGCTGCTGGAGGGAGAACACATTCCCTATATGGCCCTGGACCTCGACCCGGACCGCGTGCGCCAGGCCGCGGCGGCGGGCCAGAGCGTCGTCTTCGGCGACGCGGCCAAGGTCCAGAGCCTGATGGCCGCGGGCCTGGCGCGCGCCAGCGCGGTCGTCGTCAGCTACCACGACACGCCGTCGGCACTGAAGATCCTCGACCTCGTGCGAGCCCACGCGCCCAGGGTGCCGGTCGTCGTGCGCACCATCGACGACACCGACCTCGAGCGGCTCAAGACCGCCGGCGCCACCGAGGTCGTGCCCGAGGCCATCGAGGGCTCGCTGATGCTGGCCTCGCATGCGCTGGCATTGGTGGGGGTGCCGATGCGCCGCGTCATCCGCATCACGCGCGATGCGCGCGACAAGCGCTATGGCCTGTTGCGCGGCTATTTCCACGGCGCCGACGACGACACCGCCGACGAGCTCGACCAGGCCCGCCTGGCGTCGGTGACGCTGCCCACCGCCAGCCTGCATGCCGGCAAGTTGCTGGACGACCTGGCCCTGCACGCCCTGGGTGTCGCCGTGGTGTCACTTCGACGCGCCAACGGCAAAGGCCTGCTTGCTGACGGCGCGACGCTGGCCAGTGGTGACACCCTGGTCATCAGCGGCAAGCCGGAGGCCTTGGCGCTGGCCGAAGAGAAGCTGCTGGGCTGATGCCTGAGTGACAAGCGCCCGCGGGTCGCTGCGCCACACTGGCGCACCCCGCACTCGAAAGAAGCCGCGCCATGAACTTCGACTACAGCCCCAAGGTCGCGCAGATGCGTGAGCGCCTGCTTGCCTTCTTCGACGAGCACATCTATCCGAACGAGAAGCGCTATCTCGACGAGGTGGCTGCCAACCGTCGCGCCGGCAATCCCTGGGTGCCTACGAAGGTCATCGAGGAGCTCAAGCCCAAGGCCCGCGCGGCCGGTTTGTGGAACCTCTTCCTGCCCAAGTCCGCTCGCGCGCCCGGGGGCCTGTCCAACCTCGAATATGCACCGATGTGCGAGATCATGGGCCGCGTGTTCTGGGCGCCCGAGGTCTTCAACTGCTCGGCACCCGACACCGGCAACATGGAGACGCTGGAGCGCTATGCGTCCGAGGGGCTGAAGGACAAATGGCTGGAGCCGCTGCTGCGCGGCGAGATCCGCTCGGCCTTCCTGATGACCGAGCCGGCCGTGGCTTCGAGCGACGCCACCAACATCGAATGCCGCATCGAGCGCGATGGCGACGACTACGTCATCAACGGCCGCAAGTGGTGGAGCTCCGGTGCTGGCGACCCGCGCTGTGCCGTCTACATCGTCATGGGCAAGACCAACGAAGAGGCCGGCCGCCACGAGCAGCAGTCCATGATCGTCGTGCCGGCGAACGCGCCGGGCATCACGGTGGTCCGTCCGCTGTCCGTGTTCGGCTATGACGACGCGCCCCACGGCCACATGGAAGTCGAGCTGAAGAATGTGCGCGTGCCCGCCAGCAACATCCTGCTCGGCGAGGGCCGCGGCTTCGAGATCGCGCAGGGGCGCCTGGGCCCGGGCCGCATCCACCACTGCATGCGCAGCATCGGCGCCGCCGAGCGCGCCCTGCAGCTGCTGTGCGAACGCGCCATCGCCCGCACGGCCTTTGGCAAGACGATTGCCCAGCAGACCGTCACGCAGGAGCGCATCGCCGAGTCGCGCTGCATGATCGAACAGGCGCGCCTGTTGACGCTGAAAGCCGCCTACATGATGGACACGGTGGGCAACAAGGTCGCCAAGGCCGAGATCGCGATGATCAAGATCGTCGCGCCCAACATGGCCTTGCAGGTCATCGACTGGGCCATCCAGGTGTTCGGCGGCATGGGCGTCAGCGACGACACGCCGCTGGCCATGATGTGGGCACACCAGCGCACGCTGCGCCTGGCCGATGGCCCGGACGAGGTGCACCGCAATTCGCTCGCCAAGCTGGAGCTGGCCAGCCACATGAAGCTGCCGGCCGACAGGGTCTCGATGCCGGTGACGCGCGGCGGCTGACCGTTAGCCCCTCGTCCAGTCCGCCTCGCTGAACGCGGGCGCCCTGGTCGGTCTTGCAGACCGCGCCGCGGCAGGTGCCGCAGCTCTTCGGCAGGCACATCCCGCCCACTGGGCGCGATGTGTCCGGCCTCAGCCCCGAGGGCACGGCGATGCTCGCGGCATCGAGCCGCGAGCACATCGCCAGCGCGGGCCGGCTAGGTGAACTGGAGTCGGACACAAGCAGTCCCTGCGGACTGCTTGTGCCTACGGAAGGCCATGGGCCTCTGGCCCATGGCAGGCCCGGCGCTCGGCCGCGAACTCAGGTGGTCTGGCGGCGGCAGCCCAGCACGCCCGTCACGTGGTTCAGCACCTCGGGCGCCCAGCCCATGCCCATATGGCTGGCCTGCACCTCGATGTCTCGCGCCAGCGGCCAGCGGCGCGCGTGCGTGCAGGCTTCCCACGAGACGACACCGTCGCGGCGGCTGTACAGCGAGATCGTCGGCACCGGCGGCGGCTCCGCCAGGCGCTCGCGCAGCGCCGCCTCGGCGGGGGCCTCGCGCCCGTTCAGCAGGCGGAACAGCCAGCCCACGTTGGTGTCGTCGACGCTGCCATTGAAGGGCGTGCCGATGGTGACGACGTGGTGCACGCGGTCGTGCCAGCGCTTGGCCAGCTCGCGCGCATAGAAGCCGCCCAGGCTCCAGCCCACGAAGCTGACCTCCCGTGCCGGCGCCACGCGCTCGTGCAGCTTGTCGGCCAACGTCTCCAGCCAGGCATCGACGTCGCCCTTGGGCCCGGTGTTCATGCCCTGCCCCCAGTCCAGCGCCCGAAAGCCGGCGCGCTCCAGATGCCGGCGCAGCGGCCACAGCGTCAGGCCGTCCGTTCCCAGGCCGGGGAACAGCACCACGGTGTGGCCGGCGCCGACCTGGCTGGGCGTCTTGCCCCACTGCATCAACGCGGCCCAGGCTTCCAGCGTGGCGCGCGCCGGCTCGGAGGCCAGCAGTGACAGGGCGGGCCGCCGGTTGGGTGCGGCGACGGGCTTGGGTGTCAGGGTCACGACGGGAGTGGAAGAGGTCATGGCTGTAGCGGCGCGAGCCGATGGGTCAGTCAATGGCCCCGATGCTGGCGTGCCGCACCGAGGCGTGGTGCCAGCGCGACGGCACAGGCGCTGTAGGACGGCACTGGCCGCTTGGGCGAAGGGCCCCACCCCCGCATTGGCGGGGTGAGCCCGGTGCTTCGGCTGACAGAATGCGGGCATGGCCAAGCCCGCACCCAAGCTCAATCCAGAAGAAGTCAAGCGTGTCATCGCCACCGCGTTCGAGGACACACCGCCCTACACCAAGGTGTTGCTGATGCATGGCATCGGGCATGGCGAGCTGGTGGCCCTGCTCAAGCGCGAGCTGACGCCGGCGGCCTACAAGCTCTGGACCGCGCGCGGCAGGTCGAGCAAGGGACCGACCAAGCGGGCCACCTGGCCCCATGGTCGTTGACGTGAAGCTCGACCGCCGGTCTGTCCTCGCGCTGCTCGCCGCCCTGGCCGCCTGCAGCGACCCGGATGCGCGCATCCGCAACCGCATCGATACCGGCTGGCACCGGGACGATCTTGAGGCCCTGCTGCTGCACTGGCATGGTCATGCGCTGCGGCCCGACGGCAGCTTCCAGCTGGCCTTCAACCGCGCCTGGCAGCCCCAGCCCCAGCCGGAACTCGAGCTGATCGGCCAGGCCCGCCTCGTCTACGCCTTCGCCGCTGGCCATGAGTTCATCCCAGATGCGGGTTATCTCAAGGTGGCCCGGCGGGGCGCCGACTATCTGTTGCAGCGCTTCCGCGACCCGGTGCATGGCGGCTTCTTCCACACCGTGGGAGCGGACGGCATCCCGCGCGCCTCGATCAAGCGCGCCTACGGCCATGCCTTTGCGTTGCTGGCGCTGGCCGAGATCTACCGCATTGGAGGCGATGTGCGCTATCGCGATGCGGCCCTGCAGGCCTGGCGCGAGATCGAACTCAACTTCTTCGAGCCGGCCGGTGGCCTCTACAACGAATGCGAGCGTGACTTCAAGCCCATTCCGGGCGCGCGCACGCAGAACCCGATCATGCACATGTTCGAGGCGCTGCTGGCTCTGCGCGATGCCACCGGCGACAAGACCGTCGAGGCCGGCGCCCGGCGCCTGGGCGACTTCGTCGCCTACAAGCTGCTGCAAGGACAGGCCGAGGGCAGCGCCCACATCCCCGAGTGGTACGACGAGGGCTGGAAGCCCTTGCCGACGCGGGAAGCCGGCGGCTATATCGACATCGGCCACCAGTTCGAATGGAGCCATCTGCTGATGAAGGGCGCGCTGGTGTCGCCCATCTATGCCCAGGTGGCCGAGCGGGTGCTCGCCTATGCGCTGGCCACCGGCTATGACGACATCGACGGCGGCTGCGGCCTGAAAGCCTTTCCGGACGGAGGCAAGGCCGACGCGCACAAGGGCTGGTGGCAGCAGGCCGAATGCCTGCATGCCCTGCTCGTCGCGGGCCAGGCCACGGGCCGCAACGACCTGTGGCGGCGCTACGAGCAGACGCAGGGGCTGATCAAGACCCAGCTCATCGACGCCGAGCATGGCGGCTGGCGCGCGGCCGATGCCCTGCCCTGCAAGAGCGGCGGCTGCCGTGATGCGCAGCCCGATCCCTATCACATGGTGCGCCTGCACCAGGCGGCGCTCAAGGTCGCCAGCTGACGCTCAGCCCGGGCGCAGGTCGCCCATGCCGGCGTATCGCCGCAGTGCGCCGGACGCCGAGATCAGCAGCAGGCCCCCGGCGATGCCGATGGCGGTCACCACCCCGTAGAGCGACAGCCCCGTCGGCAGCAGCCAGCCATAGAGCTGGCCGGCCAGCAGGCCGGCCGTGGCCTTGGCCAGCATCCAGGCGCCCATCAACGTGGCCGCCCAGCCGGCTGGCGCATACCGTGACACCACGGCCAGCCCGATGGGCACGACCAGCAGCTCGGCCAGCGTCTGCACGCCGATGACGCCGACCATCATCCAGGCCGGAATGACCTCGCCCTGCGCGGCGCGGCCCTGCAACGCCTGCAGCAGCACGAAGCTCAGGCCCAGCACCATCATGCCCAGGCCCTGCACGCGAAATTCCGGCCAGCCCAGCCGCGAAAGCAGGCGCGCTGACAGCGGCGCCAGCAGGATGACGAGCAGGGGGTTCACGGCCAGGAACTGCGCGGCGGTCAGCTCGATGCCGAGGAATTGCGGCGAGACGTGGTCGCGCACGAACAGCGTCATCGCGCCAGCCGCCTGTTCGTAGCCGATGTAAAAGCAGATGGCCACCAGCGACATCAGCAAGATGACCTGGATGCGGCGCCGCGCCTGCGCATCAGTCCAGGCCGCGCGTGCCGGCTCGGGCGCTGGCGCAGCCACAGGCGGCAACCAGCGCCAACCGGCCATGAAAACCACGACGCCGACGGCCATGCCCGCCGCGGCAGACATGAATCCATAACCCCAGCCGTGGCGCTGCGCCAGATACCCACCGATCAGCGCGGACAGGGCCGCGCCGATATTGATGCCCATATAAAACACCGTATACCCACCCTGGCGCCGCGCGTCGTCTGGCAGATATAGCGCACCGACCATGGCCGTCGTGGTGGGTTTGAAAAGGCCGGTGCCCACCGCCAGCAAACCCAGGCCCAGGGTGACGGGCTGGCCCGCGCCGAGTGCGACATGGCCGGCCATCATCAGCAGCATGCCCAGCAGCACCGCGCGACGCTGGCCCAGGAGGCGGTCCGCCAGCCAACCGCCGAAGATGGCGCAGAAGAACGCCGAGCCGGTATACATGCCGACGACCGAAACTGCGTCGGCCCGCGAATATTGCAAAGCCTCCACCAGATACAGCACCAGCAGCGAGCGAACGCCGTAGAAACTGAATCGCTCCCACATTTCAGCGCCGGCGAGCACAAACAGGCCGAACGGTTGGCGGAGGTTTGCAGTGGGTGGCGAAATAACCTCGGCGGACATGGATCAAGGGTTTGGGGCGGCGGCTTTCGATAATAGGGGCGCGCCATCACCCGGCCGTCAGGGTCATTGCCGCCTTCCTGGTAAATACCCGCGGTAATGATGCGAAAACCAGCATCGATAAATCCAAAAATGTGATTAGTCGCGAATCGGTCGGGCCCCTAGCATGATTTCAGACCCGAGCCACCGGCCCCCGAGAGGCCGACGCTGCCAGGGTTGGATCTGCACCCATAACGATTTCCGGAGACAAGATGAAGCAACAAGGCCTGGCGCCGCGGCATGCGCGTGCCCATTTCCAGAATTTCCCGAGCTTTGCCCTGAGCCTGACGGCCGCCGCCGCGCTGGCCGCCCTGTCCGGCAGCGCGCTGGCGCAGCAGGCCGCTGCGGCCGCTGCCGACCAGCAGCTGGAGACCGTCGTCGTCACCGGCGCCCGCGCCTCGGCCGAGACGGCGCAGGCCATCAAGAAGAATTCCGACCAGGTCGTCGACTCCATCGTCGCCGAGGACATCGGCAAGTTCCCCGACAAGAACGTGGCCGAGCTGGTCGGCCGCGTCACCGGCGTGCAGATCCAGCGCGGCAACGGCGAGGCCGGCACGGTCATCGTGCGCGGCTTGGGCGGCATCGTCACGCTGCTGAACGGCCGCGAGTTCTTCTCGGACTCGGGCCGCAGCCTCTATCTGGCCGACGTGCCGGCGACGATGCTCAAGCGCATTGACGTCTACAAGACCCAGGAAGCCAGCCTGCCCGAAGGCGGCACGGCCGGCGTCATCGACGTGCGCACCAACCGCCCCTTCGACTTCAAGGGCGCGCAGTTCGTCGTCAACGGCCGCATGGAGCACCGCGACAAGGCCGACGTCAACAACCCTGACCTGAGCGGCATGGCCTCCAACCGCTGGAAGACCGACCTCGGTGAGGTTGGCGCCCTGTTCGGCCTGTCCTACCAGCGCGGCAAGTACCACGATGAGCGCGCATGGGTCGGCGACCCGCTGACCTTCACGAACGCCGGCCGCAGCATCGTCGGCTCCGACGCCGTCGGCCGTGTGCTGGACCTCGGCGACCGCAAGCGCCTGGCCGGCAACTTCGCGCTGCAGTGGAAGCCGAGCGCCGACAAGGAGGTCTATCTGGAAGGCTTCGGCACCAGCATCAACCACCGCTTCCAGCAGTCCTTCCTGGTGGCCGGTGCGCCGGTCTTCGAGCCGACCTCGGTGGTGACCGTCAAGCCCGGCACCAACTTCATGGACACGGTCACCAACACCAACTACAACGGTTGGGGCTTCACTTCCACGCAGGCCAAGCACGACACGGTCAGCAATGCCCAGGTGGCCCTGGGCGGCCACTGGGACGTGACCGACCGCCTGCGCCTGTCCACCGAGCTGGCCCGCACCAACAGCCAGATCGACTGGGTCAACCGCATCCTGGACACCGGCTACTCGCCCACCAGCACGGTGGCCAAGGTGCAGGACGGCGGCGGCTACATCAACTACCCCAACCTGGACTTGACCAGCAAGGCCAACTTCCGCATCAACGGCGGCGTGGATGTGCGCGGCGAGCGCGACGGCCACAACACCGACTGGCGCGGCGACGCGACCTATGACATCGGCGACGGCTTCTTCCGCGAGGTCAGCGGCGGCGCACGCCTGGCCAAGCGCACGGCCATGTCCATCGGCACCACCATGCCCTGGACGACCAGCTTCTCGGCCGTGGGCAAGTCGACGGCCGATGCCGCGCTGGCGGACATGTTCTCGGTGTCGCCGCCCACCTGGGGCGACTACGGCGTCAAGCAATACGTCTATGCCGACCGCGACTGGCTGCTGAACAACGGCGAAGCCTTCCGCAAGCTGCTGACCAACGGCAACGGCGCGCTGACGGCCTATGACCCGATGACGCTGTTCGACGACAGCGAGACGACCCAGGCGATCTACGGCCGCACCAAGTTCGGCTTCAACGCCGGCGGTGTGCCGGTGACCGGCGTGTTCGGCCTGCGTGTCGTGCGCACCGAGCAGAAGCTGATGGGCAACTCCCGCAATGCCAGCACCGGCGTCATCACGCCGGTCAACATCGACACCTCGCGCACCGACGCGCTGCCGACGCTGTCGCTGAAGGCCGAGCTGACGTCCAAGCTGATCGCCCGCCTGGTGACCGGCAAGGCCATCGAGCGCCCGAACTTCGTCGACTACAACCCCGGCATCACTTTCACGCCCCCGGGCGGCGGCGTCACCTACGGCACGGCCAACGGCGGCAACCCGCAGCTCAAACCGACCGAGTCCACCAATGTGGACGCGGCGCTGGAGTACTACTTCGCCCGCACCGGCTCGGTGACGGCCACGGCTTTCGAGCACAAGTTCAAGAACCGTGTGTACTCGCAGACGGTCGAGACGACGATCGGTGGCGTGCCTTACCGCATCACGCAGCCGATCAACATCAACAAGGCCAATCTGCACGGCTACGAGCTGAGCTACCGCCAGTTCTACGACTTCCTGCCCGGCTGGCTTGGCGGCTTCGGCCTGGAGGCCAACTACACCTTCATGACCGGCAAGCAGACCGACCCGAACGGCGTGACCGGCCCCTTCCTCGGCCAGTCCAAGTCGGCCTACAACCTGGTCGGCTTGTACGAGTACGGTGACATTTACGCCCGCCTGGCCTACAACTGGCGCAGCAAGTTCCTGGCCGAGAAGCCTTACCGCACGACGGGCCGTGAGTTGTGGGTGGCGCCGCTGCGCACGCTGGACGCCTCGTTCGGCTACAGCTTCAACAAGCAGCTGACGATGTCGGTGGATGTCACCAACCTGCTCAACCAGTCCTATCACGACTACTTCGACCAGACCCCGTCGCTGGTGCGCGACGTGCGCTACTACGACCGCACGGTGGGGGTGTCGGTGCGCTGGAAGCTTTGAACCCGACGACCCTCGGCGCGTCCAGGGCGTTGCAGGCGCCTCGCCGGTAACGCCCCTTTTTATGCCGCCGTACCCATGTCTGACCTGCTTGAACCGCTGATCCGCCAGCGCGCCGATCCCCACATCAGCCGCCACTCTGACGGCTTTTACTACTTCACCGCCTCGGTGCCGCAGTACGACCGCATCGAGATCCGCCGCGCCCTCACCATCGAGGGCCTGGTGGATGCGCCGGTTTTCGACGTCTGGCACAAGCCCGATACGGGCTCGTATTCCGAACTGATCTGGGCCCCCGAGTTGCATTTCAACGACGACGCCTGGTATGTCTACTTCGCGGCCGCGCCGACCCGCGCGCTGGATGGCCTGGGCATGTTCCAGCATCGGATGTACGCGATCCGCAACCAGGCCAGGGACCCGCTCGGCGGCGCCTGGGAGTTCGTGGGCCAGGTCGATTCCGGCATCGACAGCTTCTGCCTTGACGCGACGACCTTCACCCATCGCGGCCAGCTCTATTACCTGTGGGCGCAGAAGGACCCGGCCATACCCGGCAACTCCAACGTCTACCTCGCACCGATGAAAACGCCCTGGCAACTGGGTGGCGCGCCGGTGCTGCTGAGCCGGCCCGAGTACGCCTGGGAGTGCCGCGGCTTCCTCGTCAACGAAGGGCCCTCGGTGCTGCGGAGAAACGGCCGCGTCTTCATCAGCTACTCAGCCAGCGCCACCGACGAGAACTACGCCATGGGCCTGCTTTGGGCGGATGAAAACGCCGACCTGCTGGACCCGGCGAGCTGGCGCAAGTCCGTCCAGCCGGTCATGCGCAGTTGCGCCGAGGACAGCGTCTTCGGCCCCGGTCACAACAGCTTCACGGCTGGCGACGACCCCGACGAGGTGCTGCTGGTCTATCACGCCCGCACCTACACCGAGATCGTCGGCGACCCGTTGTGGAACCCCGACCGCCACACCTTCGTGAAGCCGCTGCGGTGGTCGGCCGACGGCATGCCGCTGTTTGGCAAGCCTTCCCGGCTTGATTGATGCCGGTTTCGATATCGATACGTTGTGGAATTTGATTGGATCGCGTATCTCTCGGCCCCTAGCATCGTTTGACGGGCTGCCCGCGTCTGCATGGCGCAGCCAGCTCCATGAAGCGGCAAACCTGCGTGCCGGGAACGACATCGAGACAACACATGACGACTGACGACAAGAAGAGCAAGGTCAAGCTGCGCTCCGCCGAGTGGTTCGGCACCCAGGACAAGAACGGTTTCATGTACCGCTCCTGGATGAAGAACCAGGGCATCCCCGACCATGAATTCCAGGGCAAGCCCATCATCGGCATCTGCAACACCTGGAGCGAGCTGACCCCCTGCAACGCCCACTTCCGCAAGCTGGCCGAGCACGTCAAGCGCGGCATCCTGGAGGCGGGCGGCTTCCCGGTCGAGTTCCCGGTGTTCTCCAACGGCGAGAGCAACCTGCGCCCGACCGCCATGCTCACGCGCAACCTCGCCAGCATGGACGTCGAAGAAAGCATCCGCGGCAACCCGATGGACGCCGTCGTGCTGCTGGTGGGCTGCGACAAGACCACGCCGGCCCTGCTGATGGGCGCGGCCAGCGTCGACGTGCCGGCCATCGTCGTCACCGGCGGCCCGATGCTCAACGGCAAGCTCAAGGGCAAGAACATCGGCTCGGGCACGGCCGTGTGGCAGCTGCACGAGCAGGTCAAGGCCGGCGAACTCAGCATGCACGACTTCATGGCCGCCGAGGCCGGCCACTCGCGCTCGGCCGGCACCTGCAACACCATGGGCACGGCCTCGACGATGGCCTGCATGGCCGAGGCGCTGGGCACGTCCCTGCCGCACAACGCCGCGATTCCCGCCGTCGATGCGCGCCGGTATGTGCTGGCCCATCTGTCGGGCATGCGCATCGTCGAGATGGTGTGGGAGCAGCTGACGCTGTCCAAGGTGCTGACCAAGGAAGCCTTCGAGAACGCCATCCGCGTCAACGCCGCCATCGGCGGCTCGACCAACGCCGTCATCCACCTGAAGGCCATCGCCGGGCGCATCGGCGTGGACCTGGAGCTGGAGGACTGGACCCGCATCGGCCGTGGCACGCCCACCGTCGTGGACCTGCTGCCTTCGGGCCGCTTCCTGATGGAAGAGTTCTATTACGCCGGCGGCCTGCCCGCCGTCATCCGCCGCCTGGGCGAGGGCGGCCTGCTGCCGCACAAGGACGCGCTGACCGTCAACGGCAAGAGCCTGTGGACCAACTGCGTGGACGCGCCCATCTATGACGACGAAGTCATCCGCCAGCTGGACAAGCCGCTGATCGCCGACGGCGGCATCTGCATCCTGCGTGGCAACCTGGCGCCGCGCGGCGCCGTGCTCAAGCCCTCGGCCGCCACGCCCGAGCTGATGAAGCACCGCGGCCGTGCCGTCGTGTTCGAGGACTTCGAGGACTACAAGGCGCGTATCGTCGATCCCGACTTGGACGTCGACGCCAACTCAATCCTCGTCATGAAGAACTGCGGCCCCAAGGGCTACCCCGGCATGGCCGAGGTCGGCAACATGGGCCTGCCCCCGAAGCTGCTCGCCGCTGGCGTCAAGGACATGGTGCGCATCTCGGATGCGCGCATGAGCGGCACCGCCTACGGCACCGTCGTGCTGCACGTCGCGCCCGAGGCGCGCGCCGGTGGGCCGCTGGCCGTCGTCAAGGAGGGCGATTTCATCGAGCTCGACTGCGCTAGCGGCCGCCTGCACCTGGACGTGCCGGAGGCCGAGCTGGCCGAGCGCCTGGCCGCCTGGGCCGCGGCACAAACCGTCGACCCCCAGGACGCCAGTGGCTATCGGCACCTCTACGTGCAGCACGTGCTGCAGGCCGACGAAGGCTGCGACTTCGATTTCCTGCGCGGCAAGCGCGGCTCTGCCGTCCCGCGCCATTCCCATTAAGGACGCCTCATGAGCAACACTATCCAAGGCCTGGCGCTGATCGGCGGCCAGCCGGTACGCGGCGCCGGCAAGCCCTTCCAGGCTTTCGACCCGGGCAAGAACGAAGCCATCGGCCCCGACTTCAACGCCGTCGACGCGGCCCAGGTGTCTGAAGCCTGTGCCCTCGCCGGCGCCGCGTTCGACACCTTCCGCGCCACCAGCGACCAAGAGCGTGCCGACTTCCTGGAGCAGATCGCCGCGCAGATCCTGGCGCTGGGCGACGACCTGATCGTGCGCGCCATGGCCGAGACCGGCCTGCCGCGTGCCCGCCTGGAAGGCGAGCGTGGCCGCACGATGAACCAGCTCAAGCTGTTCGCCGAGCTGCTGCGCGAAGGCAGCTGGCAGGACGCCCGCATCGACACGGCGCTGCCCACCCGCACACCGCCGCGGCCGGACCTGCGCCTGCGCTTCGTCGGCGTCGGCCCGGTGGCCGTATTCGGCGCCAGCAACTTCCCGCTGGCCTTCTCGGTCGCCGGTGGCGACACCGCCGCGGCCCTGGCCGCCGGCTGCCCGGTCGTCGTCAAGGCGCACTCGGCCCACCCGGGCACGTCCGAGCTGGTCGGCCGCGCGGTCGTCGAGGCGGTCAAGCTGTCCAACCTGCCCGCCGGCGTCTTCGCGCTGCTGACCGGCAGCGGCCACGGCATCGGCGACACGCTGGTGCGCCACCCGGCTATCCAGGCTGTCGGCTTCACCGGCTCGCGCAGCGGTGGCATCGCGCTGATGGCCGCGGCGGCTTCGCGGCCCCAGCCCATCCCGGTCTACGCCGAGATGAGCAGCATCAACCCCGTCGTCCTGCTGCCTGGCGCGCTAGCCGCGCGCGGCGCCGAGATCGCGACCGGCTTTGCGGGTTCGCTGACGATGGGCGTCGGCCAGTTCTGCACCAACCCTGGCCTGGTGCTGGGCCTGGCCAGCGCGGACTTCGACCGCTTCGCCAGCGCCGCTGCCGAGGCCCTCAAGCCCATGCCGGCCGCCACCATGCTGACTCCCGGCATCGCCGGCGCCTACCAGCGCGGCGAGGACCAGCTTGCCGGCCAGCCTGCCGTGGACACGTTGCTGCGCGGTGAATCGAGTGCCTGCAAGGGTGCGCCCAGCCTGTTCAAGACGACCGGCGCGGCCTTCCTGGCCAACCACGCGATGCAGTCCGAGATCTTCGGCCCCGCCTCGCTGCTGGTGGCCTGCTCGGACCTGGACGAACTGCTCGCCGTCATCGAGAGCCTGGAAGGCCAGCTGACCGCGACGCTGCAGCTGCAGGACGACGACGAGGCCGACCTCGCCGCCGCCCGCCGCCTGCTGCCGGCGCTGGAGCGCAAGGTCGGCCGCATCCTGGCCAATGGCTACCCGACGGGCGTCGAGGTGTCGACGGCCATGGTCCATGGCGGCCCCTTCCCGGCGACCAGCGACGGCCGCAGCAGCTCGGTCGGCACGGCCGCCATCCAGCGCTTCCTGCGCCCGGTCTGCTACCAGAACATGCCGCGCGCGCTGCTGCCGCCGGTGCTGCGCGAACCGAACGAGCGTGGCCTCTGGCGCCGCCGCGACGGCGCGCTGACGCGCAACTGAAGATCAACACAAGACAAACGACAGGAGACAAGACGATGAAGAAGCAACTGCTCGCCAAGGTGGTCGCGCTGGGGGCGACCCTGGCCCTGGGCGCCAGCGCCCTGGCCGCCGACATCAAGCTGGTGGTCAGCCCCGACCAGCCCGGCCCCGTCATCCACCGCAACATCTACGGTCAGTTCGCCGAGCACCTGGGCACCGGCATTTACGAGGGCATGTGGGTCGGTCCCGACTCCAAGATCCCCAATGTGCGCGGCTGGCGCAAGGACGTCGTCGCGGCGCTCAAGGAGCTCAAGGTGCCGCTGGTGCGCTGGCCCGGCGGCTGCTTCGCCGACGAATACCACTGGCGCGAAGGCATCGGCCCGCGCAAGCAACGCCCGGTCAAGGTCAACAGCAACTGGGGCGGTGTGCCCGAGGACAACGCGGTTGGCACGCACGAGTTCTTCGACCTGGTCGAGCAGATCGGCGCCGAGGCCTACGTCAACGGCAACCTGGGCACCGGCAGCGCGCAGGAAATGTCCGAATGGCTGGAGTACATGACGGCCGAGGGCAAGTCCTCACTGGCCGAGCTGCGCCGCAAGAACGGCCGCGACAAGCCCTTCCGCGTGCATTACTTCGCCGTCGGCAACGAGACCTGGGGCTGCGGCGGCAACATGCGCCCCGAGTACTACGCCGACCAGTTCCGCCAGGTCGCCTCCTTCCTGAGGGCGCCCGGCCACAACCGGCCCATCATCATCGCCAGCGGCGGCAACGGCATGCAGACCGAGTGGACCGACGTGCTCAGCAAGGGCGTGCCGGGCGTCAACGCGATCTCCCACCACGCCTACACCCTGCCCACCGGCAACTGGGAAAAGAAGGGCGCGGCCATCGGCTTCCCCGAGAGCGAATGGATCTCGACGCTGGGCAACGTCCAGCAGATCGAGCAGATGATCGCCAAGAACTCGGCCGTCCTCGACAAGAACGACCCCAGCAAGAAGATCGGCTTCTACTTCGACGAGTGGGGCAGCTGGTATGACGCGGACCCCGGCACCAACCCCGGCTTCCTGGTCCAGCGCAACACGCTGCGCGACGCGCTGCTCGCGGCCCTGCACTTCAACGTCTTCCACGCCCATGCCGACCGCGTGCAGATGACCAATATCGCGCAGATGGTCAACGTGCTGCAGGCCATGATCCAGACGACCAAGGACAAGCTGGTCCTGACGCCGACCTACCACGCCTTCGCGCTGTACACGCCCTTCCAGGACGCGACCTCGCTGCCCGCCAAGATCGAGAACAACCCGGTCTACAAGGTCGGCGCGGCCGAGATGCCGGGCCTGAGCGTGACGGCCGCGCGGGCCAAGGACGGCAAGCTCTACGTCGGCCTGGTCAACGCCAACCCCAACCAGCCCGCCGAGCTGAGCGTGCAGGTCGGCGCCGGTGCAGCCAAGGCCGCGCGCGGCAAGCTGCTGACCGCCGCCGCGATGGATGCGCAAAACGAACTGGGCAAGGCGCCGCTGGTCACGCCGCAGGCCTATGAGGCGCAGGCCGTCGGCGGCAAGCTCACGCTGAAGCTGCCTGCCAAGTCCGTCCTGGTCGTCGCCATCGAAGGCTGAGCCATGAGCGCCCCCAAGCGACGCGAGTTCCTCGCGGGCGCAGCCGTGCTCACCTTGACGGCCTGCGGCGGGGGCGGCGGCGACTCGCCGGCGCCTTCGCCTGCACCGACGCCGGCACCCGCTCCGCCTCCCGCACCTGCACCCGCGCCCGCGCCGGCCCCAGCGCCTGCGCCTTCGCAGGCACCGGTGAGCTTCGCCAACGTCGCCGTGCATGACCCCTCGGTCATCCGCACCGACGGCACCTTCTACGTCTTCGGCTCCCATCTCGCCGCGGCCAAGACGACGGACCTGATGAACTGGACCAAAGTGGCCGATGGCGTCAACGACGCCAACGCGCTGTTCGGCAACAAGGTCACGACGGCCCTGGCGGATACCTTCGCCTGGGCCCAGGTCACCGACCTGTGGGCGCCCGACGTCGCAAGGCTCGACGACGGCAAGTTCTACATGTATTACTGCGCCTGCAAGGGCGACTCTCCGCGTTCGGCGCTGGGCGTGGCCGTGGCCGACAAGGTGGACGGCCCCTACGTCAACAAGCAGATCCTGCTGAAATCGGGCATGTGGGGGCTGCCCAGCGAGGACGGCACGGTCTATGACGCGACCGTCCACCCCAACGTCGTCGACCCCCAGGTGTTCAAGGACGCAACGGGCAAGCTGTGGATGATCTACGGCTCCTACTCGGGCGGCCTGTTCATCCTGCAGCTGAACGCGACGACCGGCCTGCCGCTGCCGGGCCAGGGCTACGGCAGGCACCTGATGGGCGGCAACCATGCGCGCATTGAAGGGGCCTACGTTCTCTACAGCCCGCAGAGCCAGTACTACTACCTGTTCACGTCCTTCGGCGGCCTGGATGCGGCCGGCGGCTACAACGTCCGCGTGACGCGGTCCCTGCAACCCGATGGGCCCTACGTGGATGGTGCCGGCACCGACATGGCCACCGTCAAGGGTGCGGCCGGCACGGTCTTTGACGACGCCAGCATCACGCCGCACGGCATGAAGCTGATGGGCGGCCACCAGTTCGCCAACGCGGCCGGCGAGACCGGCACGGCGCTGGGCTATGTCTCGCCGGGCCACAACTCGGCCTACCACGACGCGGCCACCGGTCAGTACTTCATCATCTTTCACACGCGCTTCCCTGGCACCGGCGAGGTCCACGAGGTGCGGGTGCACGAGATGCATCTGAACGAGGACGGCTGGCTCGTCGTCGCGCCGCTGCGCTACGCGCCGCTGAGCCTGGCCACGCCGGCGCAGACGGCCGACGTCAGCGCCGCGCAGGCGGCCGGCAACTACAAGCTCGTCAACCATGGCAAGGACATCACGGCAGTGAGCAAGACTTCGATCAACGTCACGCTGAACGCCGATGGCACGCTCGGCGGCGGCATGACAGGCAACTGGATGCACAAGGGCAGCAACAAACTGAGTGTGGTGAGCGGCGGAGCGACCTATGCCGGCGTACTGTCCCGGCAATGGAACACCAACTCCAGCGCATTCGTCGTGACCTTCAGCGCGCTGTCCTCCGGCGGCGTGTCGCTGTGGGCGGTTCGCACAGGGAGCTCGCAATGAAACGCCTTCTCGCCATCTTCGCCCTCGCGCTGTGTGCCCACGGCGCGCATGCGGCGACGCAAGCCTTTGCGCTG
Source organism: Roseateles sp. P4_D2 (assembly GCF_056401875.1). Lineage (NCBI taxonomy): Bacteria > Pseudomonadati > Pseudomonadota > Betaproteobacteria > Burkholderiales > Sphaerotilaceae > Roseateles > Roseateles sp. P4_D2. Next base: position 327,773 of record NZ_JBFUIM010000002.1, read on the forward strand.
GATCGTGTACGTCTACAGGACGGGCCGTTCCTCGACGCGCAGAGCACCGACCTGCGCTACCTGATGGCGCTCGACCCCGAGCGCCTGCTGGCGCCCTTCCGCCGCGAGGCCGGCCTGCCGGTGCCTACGCCCAGCTACGGCAATTGGGAGTCCCACGGCCTGGACGGTCACATGGGCGGCCACTATGTTTCAGCGCTGGCGCTGATGTGGGCCTCCACCGGCGACGCTGAGGTCAAGAAGCGACTGGACTACTTCATCGCCGAACTCAAGCGCTGCCAGGACAAGCTCGGCAACGGCTACATCGGCGGCGTTCCCGACGGCGCCAAGGCTTGGGGCCAGGTGGCCGCGGGCGAGCTCAAGGTCGAAAGCTTCGGACTCAACGGGCGCTGGGTGCCCTGGTACAACCTCCACAAGACGTTCGCCGGCCTGCGCGACGCCTGGGTGCACGCCGGCAATGCCGACGCCAAGGCCATGCTCGTGCGCCTGAGCGACTGGGCGCTGCGCCTGACCACGCCGCTGAGCGACGCGCAGATGCAGGACATGTTGCGCGCCGAGCACGGCGGCATGAACGAGGTGCTGGCCGACGTGGCCGAGATGACCGGCGACCTGCGCTACCTGGCGCTGGCGCGGCGCTTCTCGCACCGGGCCATCCTGCAGCCGCTCGCGGCCGGCCAGGACAAGCTCACCGGCCTGCATGCCAACACGCAGATCCCCAAGGTCATCGGCTTTGCGCGCATCGCGCAGCAGGCTGGCGAGGACGAGGGCTGGCGCGCGGCGGAGTTCTTCTGGCGCACCGTCGTCGAAAAGCGCAGCGTGGCGATCGGCGGCAACAGCGTCAAGGAGCACTTCCATCCGGCCGACGACTTCAAGCCGATGCTCGACGCGGTGGAAGGCCCCGAGACCTGCAACAGCTACAACATGCTCAAGCTGACCGCGCTGCTGGCGCAGGCCCGGCCGAAGCAGGGCGCGGGAACGGGCAAGTACGCCGACTACTACGAGCGCACGCTCTACAACCACATCCTCGCGTCCCAGCACCCGGGCGATGGCGGCTTGGTCTACTTCACGCCGATGCGGCCGCAGCACTACCGCGTCTACTCCAAGGTGGACGACAGCATGTGGTGCTGCGTGGGCTCCGGCATCGAGAGCCACGCGCGTCACGGCGAGTTCATCTACGCGCATGAGGGCGACGACGCACTGGTCGTCAACCTCTTCGTCGCCTCCAAGCTGGACTGGCGCGAGCGCGGCATCAAGCTCACGCAGTCCACCCGGTTCCCCGACGAGTCGCGCACGCGGCTGACGGTGGACGGCGCCGGCAGCTTCGCGCTCAAGGTTCGCTACCCCGGTTGGGTCGCGCCCGGCGCGCTGAGGGTCAAGCTGAACGGCAACCCCGTCAAGGTGACGGCCAAGCCCGGCGACTATGTCGAACTGCGCCGCGACTGGAAGGCCGGCGACCGGGTCGACATCGAGCTGCCCATGCGCACGACGCTGGAGCCCATGCCCGGCCTGAAGAACTACGTCGCCGTGCTGCACGGCCCCATCGTGCTGGCCGCCAAGACGCCGCAGCCGGGCGAGACGCTGAACTTCATGGCCGACAGCGCGCGTGGGGACCAAGTCCCGGCCGGCGCCGTTTGCCCGCAGGACAGCGCGCCGGTGTTCGTCAGCGACAAGGCCGACTTCATCCGCCGCTTCAAGCCCGTGCCCGGCCAGCCGCTCACCTTTACCGCGCCCGACCTCATCCAGGGTGGCAAGGACGCGGACAAGCTGCAGCTCATCCCCTTCTTCCGCCTGCACGACTCGCGTTACATGGTCTATTGGGCGCGGTCCACGCCGGCCCAGCAGAGCCTGATGCGTGCCGAGCTGGCCAAGGCCGAGGAAGAGCGCCTGGCGCTGGACGCGCAGACCATCGACCAGGTCGCCCCGGGCGAGCAGCAGCCCGAGTCCGACCACAGCTTCCAGGGCGAGGGCGCCGAAACCGGCATCGCGCCGGCCGGCCGCTGGCGGCATGCGAAGCAGTGGTTCGGCTACACGCTGAACGACCCGCAGGCACAGGGCCGGCTGCTGCGCCTGATGCTGGCCAGCGGCGATGCGGGCCGGCGCTTTGACGTGGTCGTCAACGGCCGTGTCGTCGCCGAGCTGGCGCTGGCCTCCGAAGCCCAGCCGCTGTATGCCCGCGAAGTGCCACTGCCGCCCGATCTCGTCGCTGCCGCAGGCGGCAAGCTGGAGGTGCGCTTCGTTGCCAAGCCGGGTTCCCTCGCCGGTGGCCTCTACGGCCTGAGGCTGTTGCGTTGACTGATGGCAGCGGCGCAATGTTGCTGCTCATGGACAAGCGCCTGGCCTTGCGTTGTTGGCACCACGTTCGCGGCGCAGATGCCGCGAACCTCACACATAAGCGCCCGCAAGCGCAGTTTCACTCACGGACCATCCTGCCCATGACCTCGAACATTCCATCGCACAGCGCCGCCATGCCCATCGTGCAACGCCGCTTCCGCCTCTCCCGCCTGGTGTCGCTGGTTGCGCTGATCGCCCCGCTGGCGATGGCGCAGACCACCGTCAGGATCGACCTCACCAAGCCTGGCCTGCCGGTCAGCCCGACCCTGTACGGTTTGATGACCGAGGAGATCAACTTCTCCTACGACGGCGGCCTGTATGCGGAACTGGTGCGCAACCGCGCCTTCAAGAATCACGGCTACACGCCGGAACACTGGTCGCTGGTGCAGGACGCCGGCGGCAGCGCCGCGATGGCGCTCGACGAGCGTTACCCGGTCGCCGGCACTGCCCTGACGACCAGTCTGCGGATCGACGCCGAGAACGCTTCGCCGGGTCACCGTGTCGGTATCGCCAATGCTGGCTACTGGGGCATCCCGGTCACGCCGAACACCAGCTACCGCGCCAGCTTCTACGCCAAAACGTCCGGCGCCGCCGGCGTGCCGCTGACCATCAGCATTGAAGGCGTCGACGGCAAGACCGTCTACGCCCAGGCCGAAGGCGGCCGCATCGACGGCCAATGGAAGCGCTACAGCGTCACCCTCACCACCGGTGCGAACGTCAAGCCGACCGCCGAAGCGCGCCTGGTGCTTGCCACCGAAAGCCCGGGCAAGGTGTGGTTCAACCTGGTGTCGCTGTTCCCGCCGACCCACAAGGACCGGCCGAACGGCCTGCGACCCGACCTGATGCAAAAGATGATCGACATGAAGCCGGGCTTCCTGCGCTTCCCCGGCGGGAACTATGTCGAAGGCGGCAGCGTGACGAACCGCTTCAAGTGGAAGGAAACGCTGGGCCCGATCGACCAGCGCCCAGGCAATCCCGGCACCTGGGGCTACCGCTCCACCGACGGCATGGGGCTGCTCGAATTTCTGCTGTGGTGCGAGGACATGAAGGCCGAGCCGGTGCTGGCGGTGTTCGCCGGCTACGCGCTCAACGGCGAGTCCGTCCCAGTCGGCAAGGAACTGCAGCCCTTCGTCCAGGACGCGCTCGACGAAATCGAATATGTGACCGGCGACGTGAGCACGAAGTGGGGCGCCAAGCGCGCCAAGGACGGCCATCCGGCGCCGTTCAAGCTGCGCTATGTCGAGATCGGCAACGAGGATGGCTTCGAGAAGAACAAGACCTACGACGGCCGCTACACCCAGTTCCACGACGCCATCAAGAAGAAGTACCCGAAGATCAAGCTGATCTCCACGGTCAATGGCAAGGACTGGCTGGGCCAGCAACAGAAGTTGTCCAGCCGGGTGCCCGACCTGATCGACGAGCACTACTACTACAACCCGATGGAGATGATGAACGACGCCGCGCGCTATGACAGTTATGCGCGCAGCGGGCCGAAGGTCTTCATCGGCGAATGGGCGGGGCAGGAAGGCTCGCCGACCACCAACCTGCACGGCGCACTGGCCGATGCCGCCTTCATGGCCGGCATGGAGCGCAATGCCGACATCGTCGAGATGTCCTGCTACGCGCCGCTGTTTGTGAACGTGAACCCGGGCGGCATGCAGTGGCAGTACAACCTGATCGGCTACAACGCGCAGTCCAGCTTCGGTTCGCCGTCGTACTACGCGCAAAAGATGTTCAGCAACTATCTGGGCAATGTTTCGCTGCCGGTGCACGCCGAGAAGGTCGGCATGCAAACCTGGCAGCAAGAGGCCAAGAAGGAGACGCCGCAGGACGTGCCGCCGGCCAAGCAGGTGCCGACGATGTTCTTCTCGGCGACCAAGTCGGACCAGCGCGGCGAGATCTACCTGAAGGTCGTCAACGCGATCGGCAACGCGCAGACGGTGCAGGTCGACCTGGCCGGCGCCGTCAAGGTGGCGGCCGAAGGCGAGGCAATCGTACTGAGCTCGACGCACAAGGAAGACACCAACACCATCGCCGAGCCGACCAAGGTGGTGCCGGTGACGAGCAAGGCGAGCGGGCTCGGCAAGCAGTTCAGCTACAGCTTCGCGCCGTATTCAGTGACGGTGCTGGTGCTGTCGACCAAATAGGCCGCTAGTACCACTTGGACGCGCTGTGTCGGTTCCTTTGTTTACCTGGCCATTCCGACACAGACGCGGCGACCGCGCCAGGCCGCTCGGCCAGAGATGAGAGACTGGCCCATACCGAAATCGACATGGCTTGACGGAGAAATGTCATTGGTCGCGCATCACTGGCCTTCCTACCATCGGCTGTCACAAGACCCCAGATGGAGACAACCATGAGAATTCTGCGTCGCAGCCTGCTGGCCGCCGCTTTGCTGACCCCTGCGTTCAGCGCCCTCGCCGCCCCGCTCGTCATGGGCTTCTCCCAGGTGGGCGCCGAAAGCGAATGGCGCACCGCCAACTCCGCTTCCATCAAGGCCGCGGCCAAGGACGCCGGCATCACGCTGAAGTTTGCCGACGCCCAGCAGAAGCAGGAGAACCAGGTCAAGGCCATCCGCAGCTACATCGCCCAGAAGGTCGACGTCATCGCCTTCTCGCCGGTCGTCGAATCCGGCTGGGACACGGTGCTCAAGGAAGCCAAGACGGCCGGCATCCCCGTCATCCTGACCGACCGCGCCGTCAAGGTGGCCGATCCGTCGCTCTACGTCACCTTCATCGGTTCGGACTTCGTCGAAGAAGGCCGCAAGGCGGCCAAGTGGCTGCTCGAGCGCGCTGCCAAGACGCCTGGTGCTTCGCTGAACATCGTCGAGCTGCAGGGCACCGTGGGCTCGGCGCCCGCGATCGACCGCAAGAAGGGCTTCGAGGAGGTCATCAAGACCAACTCCAAGCTGCAGATCATCCGCTCGCAGTCGGGTGAGTTCACGCGCGCCAAGGGCAAGGAAGTGATGGAGTCCTTCCTGAAGCAGCGCGACAAGAAGATCGACGTGCTGTACGCGCACAACGACGACATGGCCATCGGTGCGATCCAGGCGATCGAGGAAGCCGGCCTGAAGCCTGGCGTCGACATCGTCATCATCTCCATCGACGGCGTGCGTGGCGCCTTCGAGGCGATGAAGGCCGGCAAGCTCAACGTCACCGTCGAATGCAACCCGCTGCTGGGCCCCCAGCTGATGCAGCTGGCCAAGGATGTGGTCGCCAAGAAGCCGGTCGAGAAGCGCATCACCGTGACCGAGGGCGTGTTCCCGGCGGAAGTGGCGGCCAAGGAATTGCCGAACCGGAAGTACTGAGTGAGAACCGAGGACAGGACCAGCGTCCTGTCCGACGCCTCACGAAGGACTCGGCGCTTGCAAGCGCCGAGGCTTGAGAACGCGAAACCATGACTCTCCATAGAACCGCCGAGCCCGTGCTGGAGCTCTCCGGCATCCACAAAGGCTTCCCCAGCGTCAAGGCGCTCAGCGACGTCAGCCTGCGCCTGTTCCCCGGGGAAGTTCATGCGCTGATGGGCCAGAACGGCGCCGGCAAGTCCACCCTCATCAAGGTGCTGACCGGCCTCTACACGCCCGAAGCCGGCACCATCAAACTCGGCGGCGAGACCATCGCCCCGCGCCGCACCGAAGAAGCCCAAGCCCTCGGCATCCAGACCGTCTACCAGGAGGTCAACCTCTGCACCAACCTCAGCGTCGCAGAAAACATCTGCGCCGGGCGCTTCCCGCGCCGCTGGGGTCGCATCGACTGGTCTGCGGTGAACGCCGAAGCCAAACGAGTGCTCGCCCAGATGGACCTCGACATCGACGTGACCACGCCGCTGTCGCGCTACTCGCTGTCCGTCCAGCAAATGGTGGCCATCGCCCGCGCGCTGCGCGTGCAGGCCCGCGTGCTCATCCTGGACGAGCCCACCTCCAGCCTCGACGACGCGGCCGTGCAGCGCCTCTTCACCGTGCTGCGCCGCCTGCGCGAGCAGGGCCTGGCCATCCTCTTCGTCACCCACTTCCTCGACCAGACCTACGCACTGGCCGACCGCATCACGGTCATGCGCAATGGCGAGACCGAGGGCGAGTACCTGGCGAGCGACCTCAGCCGTCTGGCCCTCGTCAACAAGATGGTGGGCGCGCCGCCCGACCAGCAACCCACCCGCCTGGACAGCCGCGCCCCGAACACCGGCGCCGCGGTGTTGAAGGCGCAAGGGCTGACCCGGCGCGGCGCGCTGCACCCGCTCGACCTGGAGCTCAAGCGCGGCGAGGTGTTGGGCCTGGCCGGCCTGCTGGGCTCCGGCCGCACCGAGGCCGCGCGCCTGCTGTTCGGCGCCGACGCCGCCGATGCGGGTCATGTGGAAACCGAAGGCCGTACGGGCCGCTGGCACTCGCCGCGCGAGGCCATCGCTGCCGGCATCGCCTTCTGCTCCGAGGACCGCAAGCACGAAGGCGCCATCCTCGACCTCTCGGTGCGCGAGAACATCCTGCTCGCGCTGCAGGCCCGGCACGGCCTGGGCCTCGTCATGAGCCGTGAAGCGCAGCAGGCCCTGGCCGACGACTACATCAAGCGCCTGGGCATCAAGACGCCGAGCGCCGACACGCCCATCGGGCAACTCAGCGGCGGCAACCAGCAGAAGGCCCTGCTGGCGCGCTGGCTGGCCACGAATCCGGCCGTGCTCATCCTCGACGAGCCCACGCGCGGCATCGACGTGCGCGCCAAGGAAGACCTGATGGATGCCGTGCGCGCCCTGGCCCACAAGGAAGACGGCAGTGGCATGTCCATCCTCTTCATCTCGTCTGAGTTGCCCGAGGTCCTGCATTGCAGCGACCGCGTCCTCGTGATGCGCGACCGTCGCGCCGCCGGCGAATACCGCCGCGGCGAGCTGGACGAACGCAGCGTGCTTGAAGTCATCGCCGCGGAGCCTGTCCCGGCTGCAGCCTGAACGTGTCCAACATGAATCACACCACCGTTCCCGCGCTGCGCGCCGCCCTGGCCGCCCTGGCCACCCTGACCCTGCTCTGCCTGGCGGCACTCACACCGGCCGCGCTCGCGCAGTCGCCGACCGGTCTTGACGCCCAGGGCCAGGCACAGCGCCAGCCACTGACGCCCGACGCACGCGGCTTTGCGTGGACGCCGCTGGCCGCAGGCGCCCAGGTGCAGCTCGGCGCGCTGACCCGCAACATCTTGTTCTACGGGCCAGGCCTCGTCCGCGTGACGGCTCACCTGGGCCAGAGCCATGCCACCCAGCCCAGCCTGGTGGTCGTGGCCGCGCCGCAGGCCGTGCCGCTGGACGTGAAGGAGTCTGCCGACGCGTTGGTGCTGACCAGCGCGGCCGTGCGTGTGGAGATCGACAAGCGCAGCGGAGCCCTCGCCTTCTACCGGCCTGATGGCAGCCTGTTCACCCGCGAGCAGGCGCCCGCCGCGCTCAAGGCCATCGAGATATCCGGCGCGCCGACCTACGCGATGACGCAGGCCTTCAGCCTCACGCCCGACGAGTCGCTCTACGGCCTGGGCCAGTACAACGAGTCCTACATGGACTACCGCGGCCGCGACGTACTGATGGTGCAGACCAACATCGGCACCGTCCTGCCCTTCATGATCTCGACGCGGCGCTGGGGCGTGCTGTGGGACGTCTATTCCAAGATGCGCTTCACGGACGACGCCAAGGGCGCCCGTTTCTGGGCCGAGAGCGCGCCGGCCGGCGCCGACTACTACCTCGTCGCCGGCACGACGATGGACGACCTGATGGCGGGCTACCGCCAGCTCACCGGCGCGGCGCCCATGTTCCCGAAGAGCGCCCTGGGCCTGTTCATGAGCAAGGAGCGCTACAAGACGCAGCAGCAGTTGCTCGACGTCGCGAAGCGCTTCCGTGCCGACCACTTCCCGCTCGATACCATCGTGCAGGACTGGCAGTACTGGGGCGGTGACAAGGACGGCACCTGGAGCGGCATGACCTGGAACGCCGAGCGCTTCCCCGACCCGCGCGGCATGGTCGACACGCTGCACCGCGAACTGAACACCAAGCTGATGGTGTCCATCTGGCCCTCGATCGGTGACGACACGGCACTTGCCAAAGAGCTCGACGCCAAGGGCCTGCGCTTCGCGCCCAAGCACTGGATCTCGGGCAAGGCGCAGGTCTACGACGCCTTCAGCGCCGAAGGTCGGGCCATCTATTTCAAGCACACCAAGAAGGGCCTGTTCGACATCGGCGTGGACGCGCTGTGGATGGACGGCACCGAGGTCGAGGTGGGCGGCGCCGCGCATGACCCCGGCGAGGTCGAGGCCGACATCAAGCGCCTCGGCCGCAATGCCATGGGCGACTTCACGCGCTACCTCAACGTCTACAGCCTGGTCACGACGCGCGGCGTCTATGAAGGCCAGCGCGCCAGCGGCAACAAGCGCGCGATGACGCTGACCCGCTCCGCCTGGGCGGGCCAGCAGCGCTACGCCGCGCTGCCCTGGTCGGGCGACACGACGTCCAGCTGGGCCACGCTGCGCGCGCAGATCGCCGGCGGCCTGAACGTCGGCATGGCCGGCACGCCTTACTGGTCGCAGGACACCGGCGGCTTCTTCGTGCCCTACCCGGGCGGCGAGCGCAACCCGGCCTGGCGCGAGCTGTACGCGCGCTGGAACCAGTTCGGCATCTTCAACCCCATCTACCGCATCCACGGCACGGACGTCGAGCGCGAGCCCTATCTGTACAAGACGCTGGACCCGGCCGTCTACCGTTCGCTGTTGAGCGCCGCGCAGCTGCGCTACCGGCTGCTGCCCTATCTCTACGGCCTGGCCTGGCGCGCCCACGAAGAGGGCTACGTGATGATGCGCGGCCTGGCGATGGACTTCCCCGACGAGACCGCGCTGCGCAAGGTGGACGACACCTATATGTTCGGCCCCGCCTTTCTCGTGCAACCCGTCACCCGGTCCACGCTCTATGCCGAGGTGCCGCCTGCCGCCACCATTCCCGCCAGCGCGCTGCGTACGCCTTCCGGCGAGCCGGGGCTGGCGCTGGAGTACTTCGCCGGCATGAATTTCGAGAAGCCGGCCAGCCGCACCGTAGACGGCCCGGTCGCCCACGACTGGCCGCCCGCGCCGCTCGGAAGCGTGCCGCCCGGCCTGCAGAGCCTGAACCAGTTCTCGGCGCGCTGGCAGGGCACGCTCGTCGTGCCCGAATCGGGTGAGTACGAGATCGGCGTCGAGGGCGACGACGGCTTCCGCCTGTGGCTGGACGACAAGCTCCTGGTCGACGACTGGAAGAACGGCGCCGCGCGCTTCGAGGGCAAGCGCGTCATGCTGAACGCCGGCCAGGCCGTGAAGCTGCGTATCGAGTTCTACCAGGACGGCGGCGGGCGCAAGCTGCGCCTGGCCTGGCGCACGCCCGGCCAGCTGCTGGCGCTGGCCGACGAGCAACGCCACATCGACAAGCGCCAGGCCACGCTGCTGCCGGCGGGCGCCGCGTGGTTCGACTTCTGGAGCGGCCGCCGCCACGCCGGCGGCGAGACCGTGTCCCGCGAGTACCCGCTGGACCAGTTCCCGCTGTTCGTGCGCGCCGGCAGCATCGTGCCGATGGGCCCGGTCATCGAGCATGTCGGTCAGCGGCCCGATGCGCCCATCGAGCTGCGCATCTACCCGGGTGCCGACGCACAGTTCACTCTCTACGAGGATGACGGTGAGACCTACCGTTACGAGAGCGGCGAGCGCGCCACCGTCACACTGCGCTGGGACGACGCCCGGGGCGTGCTGGACGTTGGCGCACGCGACGGCCGCTTCCCCGGCCTCGTCGAGCAACGCCGCTTCGACGTGACGCTGGTCGACGCGCCCGGCCGCAGTGCAAAGACCCGGTCCGTCCTTTACCGCGGCAAGGCGACGGCGCTGCATTTCCCGAGTCCATGAGTTCTCCCGCCCTCGCCATGTCTTCTCCTCCCGCGCCCGCTGCCTTCTGGCGCCATCCCCTGCTGAGGCCGCTGGCCGCGCTGGCACTGCTGCTGCTCGTCGCGGCCGTCTTCGTGCCCGGCTTCCTGCACCTCGAGATCAAGGACGGCCACCTCTACGGCAGCCTGGTCGACATCCTGCACCGCGCCGCACCGCTGATGCTCGCCGCTTTGGGCATGACCCTCGTCATCGCCACGCGCGGCATCGACGTGTCGGTGGGCGCCGTCGTCGCCATCGCCGGCACCGTGGGCTGCGTGCTGGTCGGCTCGCACGGCCTGGCCATTGCTTTCGCGGCGGCCCTCGGCGCTGCCCTGCTGTGCGGCCTGTGGAACGGCCTGCTCGTGTCCGCCCTGGGCCTGCAGCCCATCATCGCGACGCTGATCCTGATGGTCGCCGGCCGCGGCCTGGCGCAGCTGCTGACCGACGGCCAGATCATCACCGTCTACGAACCCGCCAGCTTCTTCTGGCTCGGCGGCGGCTATCTGCTCGGCCTGCCGGTGTCGCTGTTCATCGTCGCCGTCGTCGGCGGCCTCACCGCGCTGCTGATGAAGCGAACGGCCCTGGGCCTGTTCATCCAGACCGTCGGCATCAACCCCGTCGCCGCGCGCCTGGCCGGCGTGCGCACGGCGGCCATCGTCTTCTTCGTCTACGTCTACTGCAGCCTCGGCGCGGGGCTGGCGGGGCTGATGATCTCGTCCAACATCAAGAGCGCCGACGCCAACAACGCCGGCCTGCTGCTGGAGCTGGACGCCATCCTCGCCGTCACCCTCGGCGGCGGGCAATTGAGCGGCGGCAAGTTCAGCCTGGCCGGCAGCCTCATCGGCGCGCTGATCATCCAGACGCTGACCTCCACCATCTATGCGATGGGCGTGCCGCCGCAGGTCACCATGGTCGTCAAGGCCGTCGTCGTGTTCGCGGTCTGCATCTCGCAGTCCTCGGCCTGGTCGACCTGGAGGAAGGCATGAAAGCCTTGCGTGCGGCCATGGCCGCTCCCTCCTTCACCAGCTGGGTCAGCGTCGTGCTGATGGCCGTGCTCTTCATCGCCGGCGCTGCCAACTACACGGGCTTTGCATCGACGCAGGTCGTCTCCAACCTGCTCATCGACAACGCCTTCCTGCTCGTCATCGCGGTGGGCATGAGCTTTGTCATCCTGTCCGGCGGCATCGACCTGTCGGTGGGTTCGGTGCTGGCGCTCACCACCATGGTCGCCGCGTGGCTGCTGCAGGTGGCACACTGGCCGGCGGAGCTGGTCATCGTCATCGTGCTGCTCGGCGGCGCGGCCTTCGGCGCGCTGCAGGGCCTCGTCATCCACGTGTTCAAGCTGCAGGCCTTCATCGTCACGCTGGCCGGCATGTTCCTGGCGCGCGGCCTGTGCTTCCTCATCAGCGTGGACAGCATCACCATCGACGCGCCGCTGTTCGTCTCCCTGTCACAGACGCAGATCCCGCTCTTTGCAGGCGCCTTCCTGTCGCCCGGCGCGGTCATCGCCCTCGTCGTGCTCGGTGTCGGCCTGTGGGTCGCGCACTACACCGCCTTCGGCCGCACCGTCTACGCACTGGGCGGCAGCGAGGCCTCGGCGCTGATGATGGGCCTCAACGTCGGCCGCGCCAAGGTCGCCGTCTACGCGCTCAGCGGCTTCTGCGCCTCGCTGGCCGGCCTGCTGTTCGCCTTTTACATGCTGAGCGGTTACGGCCAGCATGCCCAGGGCGTGGAGCTGGATGCGATCGCCGCGGTCGTCATCGGCGGCACCGTGCTGACGGGCGGTTATGGCTATGTAGCCGGCGCGTTGTCGGGCGTGCTGGTGCTCGGTCTGATCCAGACGCTGATCGCATTCGACGGCACACTCAGCTCTTGGTGGACCAAGATCGTCATCGGCGCCCTGCTCTTCGTCTTCTGCGCCGTGCAGCGCCTGCTGTCCCTGAAGAAGGTTGCTGCCTGATGCTCAAGAGGCGGTCTCTCGATCGCGCTGTGGCCTTGACGTGCGCCAGGCTCAAGGCCAACGGGCCATGGAGCTGCGCCCATTCGTCGCCTGGCTGCAAACCATGAAAGTCCCGCGCCGCGCGCTGCTGTTCTGGCTGGCGTTTTGCGGTGCAGCGATGGCCGACCCCGCACCGCTGGGCGAGCGCGGCCGGCTGATCTTCAGCGATGACTTCAAGCAGGCGCTGGACCCGGCCACCTGGGTCGCGGAGATCGAGGCAAAGCCCGGTTCGACGGTTCGCACCGAGAACGGCCGCCTTGTCCTCGACACGGCCGGCGGCGTCACCGTCTGGCTGAACCGGCGCCTGAGCGGCAACCTCCTCATCGAATACCGCCGCCGCATCGTCCTGCAGGGCGGCGCCAACGACAGGCTCAGCGACCTCAACCAGTTCTGGATGGCGACCGGTGCCGGCGGCGGCTCCCCGCTGGGCCGCAATGGCGCGTTCGAGTCCTATGACGCCTTGAGCCTGTACTACTTCGGCATCGGCGGCAACGGCAACACCAGCACGCGGCTGCGCAAGTACGGCGACGGCCAGCGCGTGTTGTTGCAGGAGCGGCTGGACGCCGAACACCTGCTCAAACCCAACCACGACTACTTCGTCCAGACCCTCGTCAAGGACGGTCGCTCAACTGTCTACGTCGACGGCCAGTTGCTCTTCGAGCACCGCGACGCGAGCCCGCTGCGCGAAGGCTGGTTCGGCCTGCGCAGCACCTGGTCGCGCCAGCTGGTCGGTGCGCTGCGCATCTACGCGCTGGACTGAGTTAGCCTGCGCAGCGATGCGCTACCTGATCTTCGATTTCAGCGACGGCGACGACGGCATCGCCACGCTGGAGGCCATGGCCGCGACGCGAGCCGAGGAGCACAGCCGCGTACTGGCCGAGGCTCAGCAGGTGCTGGACTGGGCGCACAGCCACTTCCCTGGTCGCCACGGCCCGGTCGAGGACGGCCAGGCCTGGGACCACGAGCTGCTCGTGCAGCAGGAGGAGGGCGGTTGGCTGACCGTCACACTGACGCTGAGCGCGGCGGCGGAATTCCTCGAGGCATTCCTGGCGGTCTACGGCGAAGCCGAAGACTGAGCGCCTCAGCCCTTGATTCAACCCTTGAGCGTCTGCTCCAGCACGTGCAGCTGCTGGTTCAGCTCGGTGTTCTTCTGGCGCTCGGCGCCGATCTTGCGCACCGCGTGCAGCACGGTCGTGTGGTCCCGCCCGCCGAAGAGTTCGCCGATCTCGGGCAGGCTCTTCTGCGTCATCTCCTTGGCCAGGTACATCGCAATCTGGCGCGGCCGGGCGATGCTGGCCGGGCGCTTCTTGGAGTACATGTCGGCGATCTTGATCTTGTAGAAGTCGGCCACCGTCTTCTGGATGTTCTCGACACCGATCTGGCGGTTCTGGATGGACAGCAGATCCTTCAGCGCCTCGCGGGCCAAGGTGATGCTGATCTCCTTGTGCGAGAACTTGGCATAGGCCAGCACCTTGCGCAGCGCGCCTTCGAGCTCGCGCACATTGGCGCGCACGTTCTTGGCGACGAAGAAGGCGACGTCCTCGGGCATGGGCGTGCCCTCGGCCTCGGCCTTCTTGATCAGGATGGCGACGCGCATCTCCAGCTCGGGCGGCTCGATGGCCACCGTCAGGCCGGCGTCGAAGCGACTGGTGAGGCGCTCGTCGATGTCCACCAGCCCCTTGGGGTAGGTGTCCGACGTCATGATGATGTGCGCCTTCTTGGCCAGCAGCGCCTCGAAGGCGTTGAAGAACTCCTCCTGCGTGCGGTCCTTGCCGGCGAAGAACTGCACGTCATCGATCAGCAGCAGGTCCAGCGAGTGGTACTTGGCCTTGAGCTCGTCGAAAGTCTTGCGCTGGTAGTTCTTGACGACGTCGGAGATGAACTGCTCGGCGTGCAGATAGAGCACGCGGGCGTCCGGGCGGTCCTTCAGCAGCGCGTTGCCCACGGCGTGGATCAGGTGGGTCTTGCCCAGGCCGACGCCGCCGTAGATGAACAGGGGGTTGTAGGTCACGCCCGGCGCGCCGGCGACGTGAAGTGCGGCCGTGCGCGCCATCTGGTTGGCGCGGCCGGGCACCAGCGTGTCGAAGGTCAGCTGCGGATTGATGCGGTGCTTGGCCGAGGCGGGCGCCTGCGAGGGCAGCATGATGGTGCTGGCCGGGGGCGCGCTGACGGGCCGCAGCGCGGCGCTCGGTTCGGCCGCCAACGCCGACGGCTGCTGAGGTGCCTGAGCGGCGCCCGACATCGAGCTGGGCACGGTGATGGGCACACTCGACGCATCGCGCGCAACCAGGGACAGCTCCAGCCGCGTCGGGCGGCCGGCCAATTCGGTCAGGATGGCTTCGATGCGGGCCGCGTACTGACGGCGGATCCAGTCGCGCTTGAAGTGGTTGGGCACCTTCAGCGTCGCCACGAGGGCGCTGTCGGCGGCTTCGCCAGACACCGTGGCGGGTGGCAGCGGGCGAATCCAGGTGTTGAACTGCTGTTCAGGCAGCTCGGTGGCCAGGCGCTCGCAGCCCCGCCGCCAAAGCTCTGACGCCCAATCCGGCGAATTCATGCCCTCTAAGCCCGTCATCACGCCCGTCTTCAAAGCCTGCACCCCATCCACCGTATGTTCTTCTTCGCTCATTGTGGAAAACTTCTTTTCGAGCGGCTGGATTGTACGGACCCGAGGCCACCGAAGGACGGGTTATCCACAGAATTTGGCAGGGGGTCAATCCCTGGCAAACCCGGCTTGAGACTGGCGACTTATTGACCGGGTCGGCGGCTTCTGCTGTAATGCCGGGTTTTCGCGCATTGCCGGCCGGTTGCGACTGGTTCGCCATGCGCTTTTCTTGCCGGATACGAACCGGCCATTCTTGCCGGGTGTCAAAACCGGCCTTCTTGCCGGGTGCCAACCGCTGTGCCCGGCCTGCACAAACCCTCCAAAGAGGTTTCCCATGAAGCGTACCTACCAAGCCTCCAAGACCCGCCGCGCCCGTACCCACGGTTTCCTGGTGCGCATGAAGACCCGCGGTGGCCGTGCCGTCATCGCCGCACGCCGCGCCAAGGGCCGCAAGCGCCTGGCCGTCTAAGCCGCGCGACGACGCCACCCGTGCGTCGTCAGCCTGTCGGGCACCCGATGATCGGCAAGCTGCAGCGCCCGGTGGACTTTGAGCGTGTGCTCGGCAGACAAAGCCGGGCCCGCAGCGCGCATTTCGCGCTGCACCATCTCTCGGCCAACCCGGCGCCCAGCGCTTGGCGTGCCGCCAAGTTGCGCACAGCCTCAGCCGAGTTATCAACAGGCGAATCACAGCCTGTTCACAACCCTGTGGAACAGAACCCGCCCACTGCGCCTGAAGGCTGCTGGGTGGGCATCGTCGTTCCCAAGCGGCATGCCAAGCGCTCCGTGACACGCCAGCTCTTGAAGCGCCAGATCCGCGCCGCATTTGCTGCAGCGACCGGCATGCCGCCGGGTTTGTGGGTTGTCCGCTTGCGCGCTCCGTTTGACCGCCAGAAGTTCCCCAGCGCCGCTTCCGACGCGCTGCGCCAAGCTGCCCGAGCCGAGCTGGCTCAGCTTCTGGATAAAGCCATGGCGTCCAAGCCGGGCACGAAGACGTGAAGCCGAGCTGGCCCGCCCGCGCTTTGATGGCCATCGTGCGCGGCTACCGCCTCATGCTCAGCCCCTGGCTGGGCAACGCCTGCCGCTTCGAGCCGACCTGCTCCCGCTACTCGCTGGGCGCACTTGAGAAACACGGTGCGCTGGCCGGCAGCTATCTGACCGTCCACCGCATCCTGCGCTGCCAGCCCTGGTGTAACGGCGGGCACGACCCCGTGCCTGACAATCCGCCGCGGCTGTTTTCCCGCCTCCTCTCTCCCCCCGTGACGCGCGCCTCCTGCGCGTCCTCTTCCTCGTCCGAGTCTCCTCATGACTGATATTCGCCGCACCGTGCTGTGGGTGGTGTTCACGATGTCTCTCGTCCTGCTCTGGGACGGTTGGCAAAAGCACAACGGGCATCCCTCGATGTTCAGCCCGACGCCCAAGACCGTGTCGACGGCACCGGCCGGACCTGCGTCGTCTGGCGTACCGGCAGCGACCGTTGCTGGCGGTACGGCTGCTGCCCAGGCGCCCACGACCGCCGCACCAGTGGCCGCGCCGTCCGAGCAGATCACCATCCGCACCGACGTGCTGACGGTCACGGTGGACACCCTGGGCGGCGACATCGTCCGCGCCGAGCTGCCCAAATACCTGACGTCGCCGGACCCGACCGTCACCGACCAGCTGCTGCAGATGGTGCATCTGCAGAAAAAGCCCGAGTTCA
Source organism: Roseateles sp. P4_D2 (assembly GCF_056401875.1). NCBI lineage: Bacteria > Pseudomonadati > Pseudomonadota > Betaproteobacteria > Burkholderiales > Sphaerotilaceae > Roseateles > Roseateles sp. P4_D2. The sequence continues at coordinate 344,299 of NZ_JBFUIM010000002.1, forward strand.
CGCCCCAGCCGGTCGTGCTCTTCAATGAGGGCCAGCACTACCGGGCCCAGACCGGCCTGGTCAGCGCCCAGGGCCCGCTGCCTGCCCACACCACGCCGATGACGGCGGTGGCCGGCGAGCGCGAGCTCAAAGAGGGCCAGAACGAGGTCAAGCTGCGCCTGGAATCGGCCGAGGTCGGTGGCGTCAAGCTCATCAAGACCTTCACGTTCAAGCGCGGTGTCTACACGGTGGGCGTTACGCATGAAGTCGTCAACCACGGCGCCGCGCCCGTCACGCCGCAGGTCTATCTGCAGTTGGTGCGTGACGGCAGTACCGTCACCGGCGGCGCGGCTTTCACGCCCAGCTTCACGGGCCCGGCGGTCTACAACAGCAACACCAAGTTCAAGACGCTGAAGTTCGAGGACATCGACAAGGGCAAGGTCGACATCGAGAAGCAGGCCAACGACGGCTGGGTTTCGATGGTGCAGCATTACTTCGCCAGCGCCTGGCTCGTCAATGAAGCCGGCAATCGCGAGTTCTTCGTGCGCAAGCTACCTGGGCAGGCCGGCGTGCGCGGCGACGCCTACGCCACCGGCATGGTTTTCACGCTGCCCACGCTCGCACCCGACACCAGCGCGACCCAGCAGGCCACTCTCTTCGCCGGCCCGCAGGAGGAAAACAACCTCTCAGCACTGGCGCCGGGCCTGGAGCGCGTCAAGGACTACGGCATGCTGACCATCCTGGCCGAGCCGTTGTTCTGGCTGCTGGACAAGCTGCATGGCTTCATCGGCAACTGGGGCTGGACCATCGTTGCCCTGGTGCTGCTGCTCAAGATCGCGCTGTACAGCCTGAACGCCAGCGCCTACAAGTCCATGGCCCGCATGAAGGCCGTGGCGCCCCGCATCAACGAGATGAAGGAGCGCCTGAAGGACAAGCCGCAGGAAATGCAGCAGGAGATGATGAAGATCTACCGCGAGGAGAAGATCAACCCCATCGGCGGCTGCCTGCCCATCTTCCTGCAGATGCCCATCTTCATGGCCCTGTACTGGGTGCTGCTGTCCACCGTCGAGATGCGCCAGGCGCCGTGGACGCTGTGGATCACCGACCTGTCCGTGCGCGACCCCTACTTCATCCTGCCGCTGCTGATGATGGCGTCCAGCCTGTTCCAGGTCTGGCTCAACCCGCCGGCCGCCGATCCCATGCAGCAGAAGATGATGTGGATCATGCCCGTGGCCTTCGGCGTCATGTTCTTCGTCTTCCCGTCCGGCCTGGTGCTGTACTGGCTGACGAACAACATCCTGTCCATCGCCCAGCAGTGGCTGATCAACAAGCGATTGGGCGTGAACTGAATCACGTGAATCTGCACAGCCCCCGCACCCGGGGGCTTCTTTCTGCCCGGGGTTAGCAGTTCAATGGCTTCGCGGGGCAGAGAACACCGGCCCGGACGGGACTCACGAGAGCGCCCGAACCGAGCCTCCCCCGCGCCAACCTCTGATGCAGCCGCTCCTTCGAGCGGCTGTTTCTTTTTGCGCCGCGACAATTGCATTCATGCTCGCTCGTCACGCAGACACCATTGCTGCCATCGCCACCGCTCCCGGGCGCGGCGCCGTGGGCATCGTCCGCGTGTCGTCACCACAAGGCCTCGCGCCGCTCATTGAAGCCGTCTGCGGCCGCGCGCTGAAACCTCGCGAGGCGACCTACCTGCCGTTCCGCGATGAAGCCGGCGCGGCCATCGACCAGGGCCTGGCCCTGCACTTCCCGGCGCCGCATTCCTATACAGGCGAGCATGTGCTGGAACTGCAGGCCCATGGCGGCGCAGTCGTCATGCAGCTGCTGCTGGCGCGGGTCATCGAGGCCGGCGCGAGCGTTCGGCTTGCCGAACCGGGCGAGTTCACGCAGCGCGCTTTCCTGAACGGCAAGCTCGACCTCGCCCAGGCCGAGGCAGTGGCCGATCTCATCGATGCGAGTACGGAGGCTGCGGCGCGCAGCGCGAGCCGGGCGCTGGGCGGCGCGCTGTCGCACGAGGTCGGTGTGCTGCGCGACCAGCTCATCCAGTTGCGCATGCTCGTCGAGGCGACGCTGGACTTCCCGGAAGAGGAGATCGATTTCCTCGAAAAGGCCGATGCATTTGGCCGGCTGGACCGCCTGACCGCGCAACTGAGCGCCGTGCAGGCCCGCACGCGCCAGGGTGCGCTGCTGCGCGACGGCTTGAAGGTGGTGCTCGCCGGCCAGCCCAATGTCGGCAAGAGCTCGCTGCTGAATGCACTCGCCGGCGCCGAGCTCGCCATCGTCACGCCCATTCCCGGCACGACGCGCGACAAGGTCAGCCAGACCATCCAGATCGAAGGCGTACCCCTGCACATCACCGACACCGCCGGCCTGCGCGATGCGACGGCCGACGAGGTCGAGCGCATCGGCGTGGCGCGATCCTGGGACGCGATCGCGGACGCCGACGTCGTGCTCTTCCTGCACGACCTGGGCCGCGTCGGCCAGGCGACCTACGAGGCCGAGGACGAGCGCATCCGCGCGCGGCTGCTCGGTGTGGACGCAAGCCGCATCGTGCAGGTGTTCAACAAGGCCGACCTGGCTGGCGCGCCCGAAGGCGAGATTGCGCTGAGCCTGAAGACGGGCGAAGGCCTCGAAGCGCTGCGCCAGCGCCTGCTGCAGACGGCCGGCTGGCAAGCGGTGCCCGAAGGTTTGTTCATCGCTCGCGAGCGCCACGTGCAGGCCTTGGCGCGCACGGCTGAGCACCTGGCCTTGGCTCGCGAAGTTGCCGCTCAGCGCGACGCAGCGCTGGACTTGCTCGCCGAGGAGCTGCGCCTGGCCCACGATGCGCTGGGTGAAATCACCGGCGTGTTCTCGGCCGATGAGTTGCTCGGCGTCATCTTCAGCAGCTTTTGCATCGGCAAGTAGGGATTTCTGGAGTCGGCGCCACAACGGCACAAGAACGAATCCCTAACCGCACCATCCTCCTCCAAGTTGAGGAGGAACGTCGTGCATGAGGCCGCAGCTCGGCCGACAAGCATTGACTGTCCCTTGCTACAACCGGTGTACTGCGCCCATCTCAAAAGAGGGAGTCTCCATGTTGAACTTCACCGGCAAAACGGTCTGGGCATCTTTGCTTTTGCTCGCCATTGCGGCGCCCACGAGCGCAGCGGACTATGCGCTTTCAGCGGACGGGAATGCGGTCGTCCGCGTGGTGCCACAGACGTCCATCGGGAGCGCAGGATTCAACACCTCGCTCGTCACCTCTGCCTATCCGGGTTGGACAGTGAATACCGCCGGTGGAGTGGCCGGCAGCAGCATCACCCCAGGGACCTATTCGGCAGGATGGAATCAGGGCAGTGGGGGTGCACAGTTCACCGCAACTTACAGTCAAACCAGCGCCGTTGCCGCGGGGCACCAACTGCACTGGCTGCAGTTCATCGACACCAACCAGCCTCTCGGTGGCGCGTCTACGCCCTACATTGACCCACGTCCGAACGACGATAACCTGCCCTTCTACTGGACCACCAGCGAAGTGGCCGGAAAGTCAACCAGCAAGTCGGTTGCGTTCAGCGACTATTCGAAGCGCGGCGCCAACGCGCTCAATGCCGTCAATCCGGTGACCTGGAACGCCAGCCTCTATGCGGTGGAATATGACGGCGCCACGGGCATCACCGTGCGCGGCGGCGTGACTTGGGGCTGGACCATGAAACCCGCGACGGTTGGCTCGTCCAGCGCAACGTTCACCAGTCCGACACCCGGCTGCCCACCGGCCACCTGTTCCGGGCTGGGCACGCCCGCCGTGAACTGGGGCATCGGCGAACCGGGTTCGCTGAGCTTCACCGCCGCAGCCTTTTCCCCTGTGGTGGGTGACTTGTTCAAACTCGGGACCTTGACCTATCACAACGGTGCAACGCAGGTTGGAAGTGCGCTCGACGCGATCGGCCTCGATATAGCGATGAACTTTGCGAATGTCTCCGAAGCCAACTTCACCTACCACTCGCAGCTGGCCATCACCAATACGACCAACACCAACGACCCCATCGCGAGCGCCGACTTCGTCCGGTTCACGTCCGGCGGATTCACCAACACCTTCAACGTGCTCGAAGGCGGAACTGCGTCTGTCGACCTGATGGCACGGCTGACGCCGGTCCTGCAGGTCACGCCAAGCAGCACGGGCACCGGCGCCGACAAAGACCCGATTGGCGCGCCGGACCCGGCCATCCAAGGCTTCCAAGTCGAACTCGTTAGTTTTGCCAACGCGACGGCGGGTGGTTTCATCTCGTCGGTCCCTGAGCCCGCGACGCTTGCGCTTTGGCTCGTCGGCCTCTGTGCAATCGGGGCCGCTCGGCGCCGTTCCTAGAGCCGTGCGCGCGCTGGTGGTGCTCTTGCTGGCGTCGATCTCCGGCCTCGTGGGTGCTTCGGGCACGCCGGAGAACTGCATATGTTTCGAGCATGTGGGCATCCAGGACAAACCCATGCCAGACTTCTGCTTGAGCTCGCGCGACTGCACGGCCTGCGCCAAGACCGAGACCGAGACGCTGGTGCTGCCCACACCTGAATGGGCATCGGTCCAGGCCAGCCTCAGGCCGGCGGCACCGCCTGGCTTTGGGCAAAGGCTGGGCGACTACATCGCGCGCGCGCCGGATGGCTCCGCGGCAGGCGCCATTGACGGCGAGGCCATGCGTGGCCTCGTCCGGTCTCTCATCGCCTCGGCTGAGCGCCGAAACGCCGTGCCGGCGCCGCTGTTGCTGCGCCTGCAAGCCCGCCTGCAAGACGCACCCCACTGACTTGCGGGACTCAGGCATCGCCCGGAGTCTGACGAAGGTCTAAAAGCTGGGCTTCAGGATCTAAGCGAGTCATCCGATCGCGATCCTTATGCGTTCTTGACTCGAGGGAACCAAGCTTGATACCGGCTTGGTACCCCGCTACCCAGAGTGGCACAGTCCCGATGCACGAGGAGCTCGCATGCGACCCCTTCAACACGTCAGCGTCACAACCGAAGCCGCGCAGCACCGGCCTAAACCACAGGCCAAGCCCGTCGCACTTGTTCCGCCGCGCGACGAGATGTGGCGCTCGCGTCGCGTGCTGTCGGGGTCCGACTGGATGGACGCCTGGGTGCAGAAACCCGGCAAGCGGTGATCAGGCGTCGTTGAACAGCGGGTCGGGCAGGTAGAGGCCGGGCTCAATGGTCATGCCGAACAGGCTGCCCGACAGCGGGCGGGCCATCAGGTCGGCGGTGCTGAGGCCTTCGCGGGCCGTCGTGACGAGGATCTGGTCACCGGCCGGGCCGCCAAACGCGGGGCAGGTGACATTGCTGACTGGCACCGAATAGCGCCCCAGCAGCCGGCCGTCGGGCGCGTAGCGGGCCACCGCCGCGTTGCCCCACTCGGCATTCCACAAACAACCCTTGGCATCGATGACGGAACCGTCCGGCCAGCAGTTGTCGTCGAATTCCTTCCTCGCGAACAGGCGCGGCTCGCTGACCTGGGCGCTGTCCGCGTCGTAGTCGCAGACCATCATGCGAGGGGTGGTCGTGTCGCAGTAGTGCATGCGCTTGCCGTTGGGGCTGAAGCAGATGCTGTTGGAGATGCCCACGCCGTCCAGCGCCAGCCGGCGCAGGCCATGGGCCAGCGAGTACTGGTAGAAGCTGCCGATGCGCTGGCGCGGATTCGCTTCGTCCAGCGTGCCGAAGACAAAATTGCCACTGCGGTCGCAGCGGCCGTCGTTGGCGCGCGTGGTGGGCAGGTGGGCTTCCAGTGGCGTGAGGGTCTCGGGCTCGGCAGCGATGCTGCCGGTGGCCTGCAGGTCGGGTAGCGTCAGGCGCGCGAGGCGCTTGGCCATGGCCAGGATGATGGCGCCGGAGCGGCCATGCACGAAGCTGCCCACGCGCTCGGGCAGGCGCACCTGCAGCGTGGCGCTGTCGCCCGGGGTCCAGGCGTAGATGCAGGCGCCTTCGATATCGGTCCACCACCAGCGGCCACTCGCGGCATGCCATTGGATGCCTTCGCCAAGGTTGTTGGCCAGGGCAAGGGCGAGGGCGAAAGGGTGTTCAGCTTGCATCGGGTGAGGCTTCCAGGCTTGCGCGAGCCTGCTTGCGGGCGAGGGCCGCCGCGTGGCGGCGGCGCTCGTCGGGAGTGAAGGGGCGCAGCGGCGCCACGGCCACCGGCTTGTTGTCGTCGCCCACGGCCACCATCGTGAAGTAGCAGCTGTTGACGTGGCGCGTCTCCTGCGTGCGGATGTTCTCGGCCACGACCTTGATGCCGACTTCCATCGACGAGGTGCCGGTCATGTTGACGCTGGCCAGGAAGGTGACCAGCTCACCGACGTGGATAGCCTGGCGGAATATCACCCGGTCCACCGACAGCGTCACGACATAGCGGCCGGCATAGCGGCTGGCGCAGGCATAGGCGACCTGGTCGAGCAGCTTGAGGATGTTGCCGCCATGGACATTGCCGGCGAAGTTGGCGGTGTCCGGCGTCATCAGCACCGTCATCGTCAGTTGGTGGGCGGGCAGGTCCATGGCGTTCTCTTAGCGGTCAGGAGAAGCGATGGATTGTGGTGCTGCGCCACACCTCGCCGGGCCTCAGCACGGTGGTGGGCCAGGCGCTGCTGGCTTCGTGGTGCGGTGAGTCGGGGTTGTGCTGGGTCTCCAGGCACAGGCCGTCGCCCTGGCGGTAGATGCGTCCGCAGGGACCGCACAGGCTGCCGTCGAGGAAATTGCCGGAATAGAACTGGATCGCCGGCTCGCTGGTCAGCATGTCCATGCGGCGGCCGGAGTGGGGGTCTTCCAGCGTGGCGGCGGGGCGCAGGCCGTCGGCATCCAGCTCGCCGTCGAGCAACCAGTTGTGGTCATAGCCCTTGGCGCGCAGCAGCTGCGGGTACGCCTGGCGGATGCGGGCGACGATGGCGGTGGGCGAGCGGAAGTCGAAGGGCGTGCCCTCGACCGCGGCGTGGCGCTGCGGGATCAGGTGCTCATTGACCTCGCTGTAACGCGAGGCGGGAATGCACAGGCGGTGGCGCAGCGCGCTGCCCTCGCCGGCCAGGTTGAAGTAGTTGTGATGCGTCAGGTTGACGACGGTGGCGCGGTCGGTCGTGGCTTCGTAGTCGATGCGCCAGCTGTTGTCCGTCGCGCTCAGCGAATAGCGCACGCTGACCTTGAGCTCGCCGGGGAAGCCCTGATCGCCGTGCGGGCTGGTGAGGGTGAACAGCAGTGCCTCGGCCTCGCCGGCGCGGGGCTCGACGGGCTCGGCAGCCCACAGCCGGTGGCCGAAGCCCTCGGTGCCGCCGTGCAGGCAGTTGGGGCCGTTGTTGCGGGACAGCGTGTGGGTTTCGCCGTCCAGCTCGAAGCTGGCGCCGGCGATGCGATTGCCGTAGCGGCCGACGATGGCGCCGAAGAAGGGGTTGCGGAGGGCGTAGTCGGTGAGGTTGTCGAAGCCGAGCACGATGTTGTCGATGCGGCCCTCCCGATCCGGCACCCACAGGCCGGTGACGATGCCGCCCAGCGTGATGGCCGTCAGCGCCAGGCCCAGTCCGTTGGTCAGCGTGTATTCATGCACCGGCCGGCCGTCGGCCAGCACGCCGTAGTCGCGGCGCTGCATCACGCCCACCCGCCGTCGACGATGAAGTCCTGCGCCGTGCACATGGCGCTGTCGTCGGCCGCCAGGAACAGCGCCATGCTGGCGATGTGCTGGGGCATCAGCGGCGCGTCGATGCACTGGCCCTTGGCGATCTCGACCTTGGTCTCTTCGGTGACCCAGAGCTTCAATTGCTTCTCGGTCATGACCCAGCCCGGCACCAGCGTGTTGACGCGGATCTTGTGCGGGCCAAGGTCGCGTGCCAGGCAGCGCGTCAGGCCCTGCGCCGCCGCCTTGCTCGCCGTGTACGCCGGCATGCCGCCCTGCTTGAGCATCCAGCTGATGGAGCCGAAGTTGATGATGGAACCAAAGCCCGCCGCCTTCATGTCCGCCAGCACGGCTTGCGCAGTAAAGAACTGGTGCTTGATGTTGACGGCCACGCTGGCGTCCCAGAACTCGGGCGTCGTCTCTTCGACGGCGTGGCGCTTGTCGTTGGCGGCGTTGTTGAGCAGCACCGTGAACGGGCCGCTGCGCTCGCGCAACCCGGCGATGGCCCCGCGCAGGGAATCGACGTTGGACAGGTCCGCCGCCATGAACTGAGGCGCGTGGCGCGAACCAGCCAAGCGGGCCGCGAGCGCGTTGCCCTCGTCGGCGGCCAGGTCGATGAAGGCCACCTTGGCGCCCTGTTCGGCAAACGTCTCCACCAGCGTTTCACCGATGCCGGTGGCCCCGCCGGTGATCAGGACGCCGCGGTCCTGGAGGCTGGGGTAGCGGGCGTAAGAACTCATCAGACTGTCTCCTGCGATAGGCGGCCCGGCTGCTTTGGCCGGGCGGTAGATGGATTATTAGTCATACTATTTTGTTTGCAAAGCCGGCGAATTTCGGGTTAACCCCGATAATCAAGGGTAAATAGTCATACTTTAATGAGAGGCATTGCCGGCGATGACAGCCAGCCTTGCGCCGCCAGCCGGCGCTTGAACCAACTTCAGAGACAAGGGCCCGCACCATGAGCGCCTCCACCAGTCGTCCTTATCGCGGCGTCTTCCCCGTCGTACCGACCATCTTCCACGCCGACGGCACGCTGGACGTTCCCGGCCAGCTGCGCTGCGTCGACTTCATGATCGACGCCGGCTCCACGGGCCTGTGCATCCTCGCCAACTTCTCCGAACAGTTCGTGCTGTCGGATGCCGAGCGCGAAACGCTGACGCGGGCCATCCTGGCGCACGTGGCCGGCCGCGTGCCGGTCATCGTCACGACGACGCATTACTCCACGCAGATCTGCATCGAGCGCAGTCGCCTCGCGCAGGACCTCGGCGCAGCCATGGTCATGGTCATGCCGCCCTACCACGGCGCCACCTTCCGCGTGTCGGAAGGCCAGATCGAGGGCTTCTACCAGCGCCTGTCTGACGCGATCGGCATTCCCATCATGATCCAGGACGCCCCGGTGGCGGGCACGCCGCTGTCGGTGCCTTTCCTGGCGCGCATGGCGCAGAACATCGCCAACGTGAAGTACTTCAAGCTGGAGATGCCGCAGGCCGCCAGCAAGATGCGCGAGCTGATCCGCGTCGGCGGCGCGGCCATCGAAGGCCCGTGGGATGGCGAGGAAGCCATCACGCTGCTGGCCGACCTGGACGCCGGCGCCACCGGTGCGATGACGGGCGGCGGCTTCCCCGACGGCATCCGCAAGATCTTCGACGCCTTCCATGCCGGCGACCGCGAGGAAGCCGTGGCCCAGTACGGCCGCTGGCTGCCGCTGATCAACTACGAGAACCGCCAGGGCGGCATCCTGACCGCCAAGGCGCTGATGAAGGAAGGCGGCGTCATCAAGAGCGATGCGCCGCGCCACCCCTTCCCCGAGATGAGCCCCGAAGTGCGCGCCGGCCTTCTCGACGCCGCCAAGCGACTCGACCCCCTCGTGCTCCGCTGGGGCAAGTAGCCCAACCCGACCGGCTGCGCCGCACGATGGTCGGCGTCCCGCGCCGCCGAGCTTCGGCGTACGGAGATGCATGTGATGCGATTGCTCCTGATCCTGTGTTCCGCGTGGCTCCTTGCTGGCGGTGCGTGGGCATGGGAGCCGCAGGGCGACACGGGCGCGCATGACCCGACGCTGCTGATCCAGGGCGACCGCTGGTTCGTCTTCACGACCGGCCGTGGCCTGCAGCGGCTGGCGTCTGATGATGCCGGCACGACCTGGCGCCGCCTGGCGCCCCTGTTCGGCGAGCCACCCGCCTGGTGGGCCGACGCGGTGCCCGAGCACAAGGGCCCGGACGTGTGGGCGCCCAAGCTCTTCCAGCATCGCGGCCGCACCTGGGTTCTGTATTCCATCTCCACCTTCGGCAAGAACCGCTCGGCCATCGGCCTGGCCAGCAGCGACAAGCCCGACGGCGACTGGCGCGATGAGGGCCTGGTCGTGCAGAGCCGCGCCGAGGACGGCTTCAACGCCATCGACCCCGACCTCTTCATCGACGCGGACGGGCGCCTGTGGCTGAGCTACGGCTCCTTCTGGGGCGGTATCCGCCTGACCGAACTGGGTGCCGACACGCTGCGCCCCATCGGCGAGACGCGCTTCATCGCCCGCCGCAAGGGCGGCATCGAGGCGCCGACGATGGTTCGCCACGGCGACTGGGTCTATCTGTTCGCCTCCTACGACCTGTGCTGCCGCGGCGCGCAGAGCACCTACAACATCCGCGTCGGCCGCGCTCGCAACGTGACAGGCCCGTACCTCGATCGCGATGGCAAGGACCTGATGGATGCGGGCGGCACAGTGCTGCTCTCGAGCGGCACGCGCTGGAAGGGTCCGGGCCACCAGGACATCGTCGGCGACTGGCTGGTCCATCACGCCTACGACACCGAGCGCGGCGGCAAGCCGCATCTGCGCATCAAGCGCCTGAGCTGGTCCGACGATGGCTGGCCCGTGATCCCCCAAGAAGAATGAACCGGAGACACCCAACGTGGCTGGCCTGAAGTTGGAGAACGTCTGCAAGCGCTACGGCGCGGTGCAGGTCATCGAGAACCTGTCGTTGGACGTGGCCGAAGGCGAGTTCGTCGTCTTCCTTGGCCCCTCGGGCTGCGGCAAGACCAGCCTGCTGCGCATGGTCGCGGGGCTGGAGGAAGTCAGCGGCGGGCGCATCCTGATCGGCGACCGCGACGTCACCGTCGCCCCGCCGGGGCAGCGCAACCTGGCCATGGTGTTCCAGCACTACGCGCTGTACCCGCACATGAGCGTGCGCGAGAACCTGGCGTTTGGCCTGAAGAACATCGGCATCCCTGCCGACGAGATCACCAGGCGCATCCAGGAGTCGGCCCGCATGCTGGAGTTGGACACGCTGCTGGAGCGCAAGCCGGGGCAGTTGTCGGGCGGCCAGCGCCAGCGCGTCGCCATCGGCCGCGCGGTCGTCAAGGAGCCGGGCATCTTCCTGTTCGACGAGCCGCTGTCCAACCTCGACGCGGCGCTGCGTGGGCGCACGCGGCTGGAGCTGGCGCAGCTGCACCAGCGTCTGGGCGCGACGATGGTGTTCGTCACGCACGACCAGATCGAGGCCATGACGCTGGCCACGCGCATCGTCGTCATGAAGGGCGGCGCCATTGAGCAGGTAGCAACGCCGGCAGAGCTTTACCGACGGCCAGCCACGCGCTTCGTGGCCAGCTTCATCGGCACGCCGGGCATGGGCTTTGTGCCGGTGCAACGGGCACCGGACGACCGTGGGCGTGCTGTGGTCACGGTGCCGGGTGGGCATTGGTTGACAACGCGTGTTGCGGCCGACGGCCTGCCTTCACAGGGCTTGGTGCTGGGCGTGCGGCCCGAGAACCTGCGCGTCGCCGACCAGGGCCCGCTGCGCGGCCGCGTCGAGCTGGTCGAGTTCCTCGGCGAGCGCACGCTGGCGCATCTGAAGCTCGAAGGTGGCAGCCCGTTGATCGTCACGGTGCCGGCCGGCACCTCGCCCAAGCTGGGCAGCTACGTCGCCGTCAGCGTGGATGTGGCCGAGGCGCATCTCTTTGACGAGAGCGGGCGTGCGCATCATGCGCAGGAGTCACTGGCATGACCGCCGCCGTCGGGCTGCGCGCCTCGCGTCCGGCCTACGCCCTCTTCGTGCTGCCCTTCGTGGCGTTCTACGCGCTGCTGCTGCTGTGGCCACTCGCCAAGGGCGTATGGATCAGCTTCCACGACCACGACCTGCTGTCCAACGACAGCTTCTGGGTGGCCTTAAGCAACTACCAGGAGCTGTGGGGTGACGAGGTCTTCCACCAGGTCGTCTGGAACACCCTCCGCTTCGTGCTCATCAGCACGCCCATCTTCGTCGTGCTGTCGCTGATGCTGGCGCTGGCGCTGAACCGCTCCGGCAAGCTGGCCACCTTTCTGCGCGCCACCTTCTTCTGCGCCTCGGTGTTTTCGGTCACGCTGATCACGCTGGTGTGGAAGCTGGCGCTGATGCCCGAACGCGGCCTGATCGCGCAGTTCTTCAATGCGATGGGCCTGCCCGAACTGCCGCTGCTGACCAGCGACAACCTCGCGCTGCTGACCGTGGCGCTGGTGACCGTGTGGTGGATCATCGGCCTGCCGATGATCATGTTCCTGTCGGCGCTGCAGCAGATCCCGTCGGACATCTACGAGGCTGCGGCGCTGGACAACACGCCGCGCTGGCGCGTGCTGACCCACATCACGCTGCCCAGCCTCAAGCGCGCCATCATCCTCGTCGCGCTGATCGAGGTGATCCGCCAGTTCCAGGTCTTCCCGCAGATCATGCTGATGACCAACGGCGGGCCCAACAACACGACGCGCTCCGTCGTGCAGTTCATCTACGAGCAGGCCTTCATGCAGCTCTCGCTGGGCTACGCCACCGCCGCGTCGCAGGTATTGCTGGCCATCATGCTCATCGGCGTGTCCACGCAGCTCTGGCTGGAACGTGACCGCGGAGGTCAACGATGAACCCCTTGCTTCGCCGCGGCTGGTTCGACCGTGCCGTCATGGCCGCACTGACGCTGCTGGCCCTCGTCTGGATGGCGCCGCTGCTGTGGGTGCTGGCCCTGTCCTTCAAGCCCAACGAGTTCCTGCTGACGCGCACCGACGTCTTCCTCGCGCCGCCCTACACGCTCGCCAACTACCTGGACATCCTGCAGACCTCGCAGGTGTTCCGCTGGCTGGGCAACAGCGCCCTCGTCGCGCTGCTGCAGACCGTCGGCGTGCTGGTGCTGTCGTCGCTGGCCGGCTACGGCTTTGCGCGCTGCGAGTTCCCAGGCCGCAAATGGTTGTTCGCCTTGGTCATGTTCGGCCTGGCCGTGCCGGCGCAGTCGGTCTTCATCCCGTTGCACCGCTTGTTCTCGGACTGGAACCTGCAGAACACGATTGCCGGCCTGACGCTGCCCGGCCTGGCCGCGCCCTTCGGCGTCTACCTGATGACGCAGTACTTCAAGGCCATCCCTGCCGAACTGGAAGAGGCCGCGCTGCTGGACAACGCGTCGCGCTTCAAGACCTTCCTGACCATCATCCTGCCGCTGACGTTGCCGGCGCAGGCCACGCTCGGCATCTTCACCTTCCTGGGCTGCTGGAACGACTACCTCTGGCCGCTGGTCATCGCGACGCAGCCGGATATGTACACGCTGACCCGCGGGCTGGCGTCCACGCAGACCAACTTCGCGCAGTCGGAAGGCCTGGGCTTCCTGATGGCGCAGGCCGTGTTCGCGGGCATGCCGGCGCTGATGCTGTATCTCTTCTTCCAACGCCATCTGGTGACGGCCGTCGCAGGGACGGGCAAGTCATGAAGCGCCTGCTCGTGTGTGCGGTCGTCGCGCTGCTCGCCGCCTGCGGCGCCAGCAAGGACAACTCGGGCAAGACCGAGATCACGCTGATGCGCTTCTTCGGCAGCTGCGAGGCGCAATACGGCCAGGTCGTGAAGACGGCCGACGGCGTCGGCGAATGCGGCATCGTCACGGCGCTGGTCAACGAGTTCAACGCGACCAACACCGACGGCATTGTCGTCAAGACGCAGATCGGCGAGTGGGGGCCCTACTACGACCAGCTCACCGCCCGCCTCGTCTCCAAGGACATCCCGACCATCGCCGTCATGCACGAGTCGGCCCTGGGCGACTACGTGCGCCGCAAGCTGGTGCTGCCGCTGGACGAAGACTTCAAGCGCGCGGGCGTGCCGGTGGACGATTTCACCGAGCACGCGCGCCGCGGCACCACGTTCAACGGCCAGACCTATGCGCTGCCCTTCGACACCTGGGCCTGGCTCTGGCACATCAACACCGGCTTGATGAAGAAGGCCGGGCTCGATGCGCTTCCGCGTTCACCCGAAGAGCTGCTGGCACAGGCGCGGCAGTTCAAGCAGAAGACCGGCAAGCCTTATTTCGCCTGGGCCGTGGCCAATGAGACGGCGGCGAACGACCGCACCTTCCTGACGCTCGTCGCGCAGCAGAACGCCCAGCTGTTCTCCGCCGACGGCAAGACCATCAACATGCACCAGCCCGCCGTCGTCAACGCGCTGACGCTGATGCAGACGCTGTACCGCGAAGGCCATGTGCGGCCCAACCTCGACTACGCCGCGGCCAACCAGGCTTTCCTGAACGGCGAGGCGGGCGTCGTGGTCGTCGGCACCTGGACCATCGACCAGTTCCTGCGCGAGTCGCAAAAGCCGGAGTCCAAGCTCCAGGGCGCGTACACGGTGAAGCCCTTTCCGCAGCTGTACGACAAGCCCGCCGTGTTCGCCGACGGCCACTCCTGGGCGCTGTTCAAGGGCGGTGCCAAGGATGCCAAGGCCCACGAGGCGGCGTCCAAGTTCCTGAAGTTCGTCTGGGACCACAGCGCCGAGTGGTCGCGCACGGGTCACCTGCCCGTCAGCAAGACCGTGGCGCAAAGTGACGGCTTCCGCGCGCTGCCGTTGCGCGCGGCGCTGACCGAGATCACGCAGACCGGCGTCGGCATGCCCGGCAACGTGCCGACGCAGCGCGGCATCGAGCTGCTGATCGGCGAGGACGTGGCCAACGTGATGATCTCGGGCAAGCCGGTCGACGAGGTGCAGGCCAGCGTCGAGAAGCGCGTCAACAAAGCCTTGAAGAAAGCCCGCCGATGACGTTTGAAGCCAAGCTCACCGTCGACCGCGACTTCGACCTCGCGCCACTGGACCGCCGCCTGTTCGGTGTGTTCGTCGAGCACCTGGGCCGCTGTGTCTACAACGGCATCCATGAACCGACGCACCCGACCGCCGACGAGCATGGCTTTCGCGGCGACGTGGCCGAGCTGACGAAGGAGCTGGGCGCCACCATCGTGCGCTACCCCGGCGGCAACTTCATGTCGGGCTACAACTGGGAAGACGGCGTCGGCCCGAAGGAGCAGCGCCCGCGCCGGCTGGACCTGGCCTGGTTCTCGACCGAGACCAACCAGGTCGGCACGCATGAGTTCATGCACTGGTGCCGCAAGGTGGGCATCGAGCCGATGTTCGGCGTCAACCTCGGCACGCGCGGGCCGGACGAGGCGCGCCACTACCTCGAATACTGCAACCACCCCGACGGCACCGCGCTGTCGGACCTGCGCCGCTCGCATGGCGCCGAGGACGCTTTCGGCATCAAGTTCTGGTGCCTGGGCAACGAGATGGATGGCCCCTGGCAGATCTGCCAGAAAACGCCCGACGAGTACGGCCGCATCGCCAAGGAGACCGCCAAGCTGATGCGCTGGGTGGACCCGAGCATCGAGCTGGCCGCCTGCGGCTCGTCGGCCTACGACATGCCGACCTACGGCGCCTGGGAAGACCGCGTGCTGGAGCATTGCTTCGAGTTCGTGGACTACCTGTCGCTGCACAGCTACTTCGTGAAGCCCCCCGCGGACACCAGCACCGAGAGCTTCTTCGCGCAGATCGAGACGAATGCGCGCTACATCGAGGACACCGTCGCGATTGCCGATTCGGTCGCCACGCGCAAGCGGTCGACGAAGCGGCTGAAGCTGTCCTTCGACGAGTGGAACGTCTGGTACCGCGCCCGCCACGGCGAGCACCTCAAGCAAGCAGGCTGGCCCGAGGCGCCGCGGCTGCTGGAAGAGGTCTACACGGCGGAGGACGCGCTGCTCATCGGCGGCATGCTGACGATGTTCATGAACCATGCGGACCGGCTCAAGGTCGCCTGCATGGCGCAGCTGTGCAACGTCATCGCGCCCATCATGACCGAGCCCGGTGGCGCGGCCTGGCGGCAGACGATCTTCCACCCCTTCGCACAGGCCGCGCGCTGGGCCCGGGGCCAGGTGCTGCGGCCGGTCATCCGGTCGCCGGGCTATGCCAACGCCCGTCACGGCGAGTTGCCCTATCTGTGCGCCAGCGTCGTCGATGACGCGGCCACGGGCCGCACCGCCGTCTTCTTGCTAAACCGCCACCTGAGCGAAGAGATGGACCTGTCCATCACGCTGCGCGGCCTGGGCGTTGAACGCCAGCTCGTGCAGGCCGAGCAGCTGCATTCGGCTGACCTGAATGCCACCAACACCGCCGACGCGCCCGACCGCGTCGCGCCCCAAGCTCTGGATGGCATCGCCATCGACGGCGAGCACCTGCGCGTCAAGCTCAAGCCCGCCTCCTGGAATGTCATCGTCACCCAAGCCGTTCGCACATGAACTGGAACAACCCTCTCGTCGAACAGCGCGCCGACCCGCAGATCAGCCTGGTCGACGGTCGCTACTGGTTCACCGCCTCGGTGCCCAGCTACGACGCCATCGAGATCCGTGCCGCTGACAGCATCGCCGACCTCTCGACCGCTACGCCCAAGGCCATCTGGCACAAGCACGACAGCGGCCCGATGAGCTTCCACGTCTGGGCGCCGGAGCTGCACCGCATCGCCGGCCGCTGGTACGTCTACTTCGCTGCGGCTGAGCGCGACGACATCTGGAAGCTGCGCATGTACGTGCTGGAGTGCCAGGGCGACGACCCGCTGGCTGACGCCTGGGTGGAGCGCGGCCAGATCGTGACGCCCGAGGAAGGTTTCTCGCTGGACGCGACGCCCTTCGAGCACAACGGCCGCCGCTACCTCTGCTGGGCGCAGAAGAGCCCGCCGATGGAAAGCAATCTCTACCTCGCCGAGATGGCCAACCCGTGGACCTTGAAGTCCGAACCCGTCGTCATCACGCGGCCCGACCTGGCCTGGGAGCGCATCGGCTTTCACGTCAACGAGGGCCCGGCTGTGCTGAAGCGCAACGGCCGCATCTTCATCGTCTACTCGGCGGCGGCGACCGACGCGAACTACTGCATGGGCCTGTTGTGGGCCGACGAGAACGCCGATCTGCTGGACGCCAAGAGCTGGAGCAAGTCGCCCACCCCGGTCTTCACGACCGACGAATCTGTGAGCCAGTTCGGCCCTGGCCACAACAGCTTCACGACGACACCCGACGGCAGGACCGACCTGCTGGTCTACCACGCCCGCAATTACCGCGACATCGTCGGCGACCCGCTGAACGACCCCAACCGCCACACGCGTGCGCAGGCCTTTGGCTGGCGCGACGACGGCTTCCCCGACTTCGGCGCACCCGTCGCCGATGGCCTTTACTCAATCTGAGATCGATATGCGCCTCATCGCTTCGTTCATGCTCGCCATCCCTGCGCTCGCCCAGGCCTTGAACAGCCCCGACGGCCAGCTCCAGGTCGACGTGTCGGTCAACGCCGAGCAGCAGCTCGTCTACACGGTGCAGCGCGCCGGCCAACCCGTGCTGCTGCCGTCACGGCTGGGCCTGGTGCTGGAGCAGGGCGATTTCGCCAACGGCCTCAAGCTCGTAGCCACGTCGAAGGTGAAACCGCACCGCGAGCAGTACACACTGGCCGCCGGCAAGAAGAGCCGCGTGGACTACCGGGCCAACGAGCAGCGTTTCACCGTCGCCAACTCCGCCGGCCAAAGGCTTATCCTGACCCTGCGCGCCTCCAACGACGGCCTGGCGCTGCGCTACACGGTGGACGGCCCCGGCCGCAAGCAGTTCAAGGACGAACTGACCAGCTTCGCCTTCGCGCCCGATGCGCGCGCCTGGCTGCAGCCCATGGCGACCGCCAAGTCGGGCTACAAGCGCGTGAACCCGTCTTATGAAGAGCACTACCAGATGGGCATCGCCGTCGGCACGCCGTCGCCCATGCCGGCTGGCTGGATTTTCCCGGCGCTGTTCCGCAGCGGCGCCAATTGGGTGGCGTTGACCGAAGCCGGCATGGACGGCCGCTTCCACGCGTCGCGCCTGCAAGCCGACTCGACCGGCGGCACCTACCGCATCGGTCTGCCCGACCCGAGCGAGGTCTTCACCGGCGGCCACCTGCTGGCGCAAGTCGATGGGCCGCTGACCACGCCCTGGCGCGTGCTCGCCATCGGCCCGCTGAAGACGGTCATGGAGTCCACCCTCGGCACCGATCTCGCCGCCCCCGCCGTACCCTTCGACAAGGCCAGGCTCAAGCCCGGCCATGCGTCCTGGAGCTGGGCGCTGCTGAAGGACGAGGCCACCGTCTTCGAGGTGCAGAAGCGCTTCATCGACTACGCCGCCGACATGGGCTGGAACTACACGCTTGTCGACGCCGAGTGGGACCGCCAGATCGGCGACGCCAAGATGAAGGCGCTGGCCGACTACGGCCGGACCAAGGGCGTCGGCCTGCTGGCTTGGTACAACTCCGCGGGCGACTGGAACGACACCCCGCAGACGCCTCGCAGCATGCTGCTGACGCGCGCCGACCGGCAGCGCGAGTTCGCGCGCATGAAGGCCATCGGGGTGAAGGGCTTGAAGGTGGACTTCTTCGGTGGCGACGGCGCCTCCATGCAGGCCTACTACGTCGATCTGCTGAAGGAGTCCGCGGCGGCTGGCCTGCTGATGAACTTCCACGGCGCCACGCTGCCGCGCGGCTGGAGCCGCACCTATCCCCACCTGATGACGGTGGAAGCGGTGCGCGGCCTGGAGTTCACGACCTTCACGCAGGAAGACCAGGACGCCGTCGTCACGCACGCCGCGATGCTGCCGTTCACGCGCAACCTCTTCGACCCCATGGACTTCACGCCCATGGTGTTCGGCGACGTCCCCAACATCAAGCGCGCCACGCGCAACGGCTTCGAGCTGGCCGAGAGCGTGCTGTTCCTGTCGGGCATCCAGCATTTCGCCGAGACGCCCGAGGGCATGGCCACCGTGCCAGCCTATGTGAAGGGCCTGCTGCGCGAGCTGCCTCGCCACTGGGACGAGGTGCGCTTCCTGGACGGCGAGCCGGGCAAGTTCGTCGTCATTGCCCGCCGCGCCGGCAAGCAGTGGTTCGTCGCCGGCCTGAACGCCGACGAGCAGCCGCGCGAGATTTCGCTGGACCTGGGCTGGCTGGGCCGGGCCGAGGGCCAGCTCATCACCGACGGCGCCGGCGAGCGCGAGTTTGCTGAAAGCAAGCTCGCCGCACCGGCGGCCAAGCTGACGCTGGCACCCAAGGGCGGCTTTGTCGCGCGCTTTCGATAATGAAGGCTTTAGCAATCGGCCTGGCGTCCATGCGAACCCGAGCAGACCACTCCACCTACAGCGCCCAGACCGAGGGCAAGAGCCAGCACGGCCGCATCGTCAGCGAGCTGGGGCTGTCCATCGTCGGCGGCGAACTGCAGCCCGGCGACAAGCTGCCGCCCGAGGCCCAGCTGCTGGAGCGCTACGAGATCAGCCGCCCCGTGCTGCGCGAGGCCGTGCGCGTGCTCGTCGCCAAGGGCCTGGTGGTGTCGCGCCAGCGCGCCGGCGCCATCGTGCGGCCGCGCAACGAGTGGCATCTGCTGGACCCCGACGTGCTGTACTGGCTGATCCAGTCCCGCCCGCAGCGCGACTTTGTGCAGACGTTGCTGGAAGTGCGCCAGATCTTCGAACCCGCCGCCGCCGCACTGGCTGCCCGCGCCGCGACGGACGAGCAGCTCGCATCCATCGCCACCGCCTACGCAGGCATGGCGGCTGCCAGGACGACGGAGGAGCTGCTGGAGCCCGACCTGGCCTTTCACCGCCGCATTGCCGAAGCCACGGGCAACGACCTGCTGGCCTACATTGGCAACATGCTGTCGCTGGCGCTGCGCGAGTCCATCACGCTGTCCAGCCAGCTGCCCAACACGCACGAGCTCTCGCTGCCGCGCCACAAGGCCATCCTGACCGCGCTGCAGGCCCGCGACCCGCTCGGCGCCCGTCAGGCGACGCTGGTGCAGCTGGACGAAACGGGCGACGACATCAACAGCGTCTTGGCCAACGACGGCAGAGTCAATCTTGCGTGACATGAAGCCCCTCGCCCAAGGCGTACCTTGGCCGGTCCCCCGCGGGGACGGCGATGCTTGCCGGATTGACCGGCAAGCACATCGCCAGATCGGGCCGGCTAGGGAGCGGCCCGGCGCTCGGCCCGACGCAATGCACTACAGCCGCCGCGAACGTGGAATGGACGACTGACATGGCCCGCCAAGATGACGATGACAGCGGCGGCCTGACCGACGCCAGCCCCAACCCCAACTGGTTCCTGCGTGCGCGCCTGAAGACGCGCCAGCTGCTGCTGCTGATTGCGCTCGACGATGAGCGCAACATCCACCGCGCCGCCGAGGTCCTCTGCATGACCCAGCCGGCCGCGTCCAAGCAGCTCAAGGACCTGGAGGACATGCTGGACGTGAAGCTCTTCGAGCGCCACCCGCGCGGCATGGAGCCCACGCTCTACGGCGAAACCATGATCCGCCACGCCCGCATGGCGCTGACGTCGCTGTCCGCCGCGCACGACGACATCGTGTCGCTGAAGAACGGCCTCGCCGGCCAGGTCGAGGTGGGCGTCATCATGACGCCGGCCATGGGCCTGCTGCCCCGCGCCATCTCGCGAATCAAGCTGCAGGCGCCCAAGCTGCGTATCGGCGTGCACATGGAGAGCAGCAAGCAGCTGGTGGACATGCTGCAGCGGGGCAAGCTCGATTTCATGATCGGCCGCATCGTCGAAGAGCAAAACGCCGCCGGCCTGCACTATGAGGAGCTGACGGTCGAGCCCGCCTGCGCCGTGGCGCGCGTGGGCCACCCGCTGCTGAAGGAAGACAACCTCAAGCTCGCCCACCTGGCCGACCAGCCCTGGATCCTGCCGCCCACGGGCAGCGTGCTGCGCCACCGCTGGGAGCTGATGTTCCGCCGCGCCGAGCTGGAGCCGCCGGCCAACAACGTCGACACCACGGCCCTGTTGCTCATCACGGCGCTGCTGCAGCAGACCGACTCCTTGCACGTGATGCCCGTGGAGGTGGCGCGCTATTACGCGTCGCTGAACGTGCTGGCCATCCTGCCCATCGACCTGCCCTGTCACATGGACGCCTTCGGCATCATCACCCGCGAGGGGCACCTGATGTCCCCGGGGGCGCGCCAGCTGCTGCATGAGGTCCGGTCGGCGGCACGGGATTTGTACTGATTGGCGCTTCGCGCCCAGGCGCCCGCATCCACTAAGTTCCGGCGCGCACCACAGATCTGAGGATGACGTCCTCAGGGGCTGAACGCAGCATGGCCGCCACCCACTGATGGAGGCCCCCATGCTTAGACAGTCCGCATCTCCCGTCGAATTCGAATTCAGTCGCTCAGGCGGCACCATCGTTCTGGCCCAGCTCGACATCTGGCAGCCTGGCGCCAACGACTGGACGCTGGTCGCGACCCAGCCTTTCAGCAAGGCCAAGCGTCCGAGTGAGAGCGTCGCTCTGAAACTGCCCAAAGGCAGCTACACGTGCGTCTTCCAGTGCTTCGTGCAGGAGTCTCTCAACGGTAAGTACGGCTTCACGTTCGCCGTGGCGGGCCAAGACACCTATGCCGACGGCGGTGACGTGAACACCACAGCGGCAAAGGACGACACCAAGGCGTTCAAGGACCAATTTATCCTGGAGGTCGCATGAACCCCTCCGCGCGCTTCATGGTGCTGCCCGGCCTGCTGCTTTCGGTCGCTGTAGCGCAGGCTGAAACGGCACAGCAGGAGATCTTCAGCAAAGGCGGTGCGACATGGGCCAGCCTCACCGAAGACACTGGTGCCGGCGCAGTGGCCGCAGCGGGCATGCTGGGCATGGCAGGCGACTCCGTTGCTACTGTGGAAAACGTCAAAGGTCTCGTGGCATCGCTGAAGGGGCTCAACGTCGGAGGTAGCAAAGGCGCGCTGGCCCTTGGCATCACCCCGGCACGTACGTCGTTCGCGCCGATGAACCTCAGCACCTACGCCGGGTACGGCAGCCTTAACGCGACCGTGGCCCGCATCCTGGGGTCAACCACGGTGGGATATGCCCAGGGGCAGAGCCAAGTATCGGCAGTGGACTATGACCGCCGGGCGCTGTCTGTGCAGACCACTTGGTTTCTGCGTGCGAGTGACGATCCGGTGCTGGCTGTGGCTGAAGCGGCGGAATCGTGCAAGGTCTTCGATTCGAGCAAGCCGAAGCCAGCTGCGCCAACGGCCGTGACGCCCGGCCCGGCAGGTGCCGCCGCCAAACCGGCTGAGGTCGATCCTGCCGAATCGAAGGCCCGGTTCGCGGATTGCACGAAAAAAGCGATAGCTAACTTGCGATGGAACCGCTCGCTCGCTTCTTTGTCGGTTGCACGAGGTTGGATACGTCGCAGCGACGGCAGCGCCCCTGAACTCTCTATGGGCACCGCCCTGACTGCCAACTTGACGCTGGGCTTCAACCCCGCCGTCGGCTGGTTTGACCAAGGCCTCGCGCTGACTCTGGGCTATCGCCATACACGCAATGAACCTGTGCTCGCGACATTGGCAAATGCCGCTCCGGAACGGCGCCGTACCCAGCTTGCACTTGTTCGCGTGACAGGAGGCAGCGACGAGTCGAGGTTGTTCGCCGAGTTGAGCAATGCCCGGCGGGAGAAGGTGACCGAGAGCCAGCGGGCCTTCAAATATGCGGTGGGTATCGATACCCGATTGATGCCGGATGTGTGGCTCAACCTGCGACTCGGCAAGCAGCGGACCATCACCGGAGAGAAGCTGGAGACCGCCAGTCTGCTTTCGCTCAGCTGGAGCCCCAAGGCATTGATGAACGTCGGCACGGGGCCTTGACCTGCGCAAAGCCCGTTTCGGGCTTTGCGCGCATGAGACGCTGCACGGTCGTTGCTGAAAGACCAAGGCGCCTGCAAGTGCGTTCGTGGCGGTCGCGCGACCCAGCGGCGCTACCGCTTGGCCCGTACGGCCAGCCTGCACGGGAATTTCTCCAAGAAAAGGCAGGTTCGGCCGCCAACTCACGCAATTTAGTTCCGAGTCAGCCCGCGCTGCTCAGCCGGGCGACTCCGCCTCCGGGTTGTCCCGTAGCCTCCGAGACAGCCCTCTCGGCCGGCCGGGCACCGTTTCCGGGCGACAATCGCAGCTTCGCGCGCGCGTTGTGCTTGGGCGCGCCGAAACTGCCCCCCAGAGATCCCCCAAGAGGCCTCCATGATCGTTTTGAAAGCTCCCCAGGATCAGGTGCTCGGCGCGCTGCAAGCGGTGTCCGGCATCGTCGAGCGGCGCCACACGCTGCCCATCCTGGCCAATGTGCTGATCCGCAAGACCGGCAACCAGGTGGAGCTCACAACCAGCGACCTCGAGATCCAGGTGCGCACCACCGTGCAATTCGACGGCGACACCGGCAACCTGCAAACCACCGTCGGCGCCCGCAAGCTGATCGACATCCTGCGCTCCATGCCGGCCGACCAGGTCGTCAGCCTGACCAGCAACGCCAACAAGATGACCCTGCAGGGCGGCAAGAGTCGCTTCACGCTGCAGACCCTGCCGGCCGACGACTTCCCCCTGGTGCAGGAAGCCGCCGACTTCGGCCCCGCTTTCAGCGTGCCGCAAAAGGCGCTCAAGGGCCTGATCAACCAGGTCCACTTCGCCATGGCGGTGCATGACATCCGCTACTACCTCAACGGCATCCTGTTCGTCGCCGAAGGCAAGAACCTGACGCTGGTGGCCACCGACGGCCACCGCCTGGCGCTGGCCCAGGCCGAGCTGGACACCGACATCCCCAAGCAGGAAGTCATCCTGCCGCGCAAGACCGTGCTGGAACTGCAGCGCCTCTTGAAGGACGGCAAGGAAGATGACGCCATCGAGATGCGCTTTGCCGGCAACCAGGCCAAGTTCTCTTTCAGCGGCATGGAGTTCGTCACCAAGCTGGTCGAGGGCAAGTTCCCCGACTACAACCGCGTCATCCCCAAGAGCCACAAGTTCCGCCTGACGCTGGGCCGCGCGCCGCTGCTGTCCAGCCTGCAGCGCGCTGCCATCCTGACCAGCGAGAAGTTCAAGGCCGTGCGCCTGACCTTCGAGCCGGGCCTGCTGTCCATCGCGTCCAGCAACGCCGAGCAGGAAGAAGCCAAGGAAGAGATCGAGATCGACTACGCCGGCGACAAGATCGAAACCGGCTTCAACGTCACCTACCTGATGGATGCCCTGGCCAACATGAGCCAGGACATGGTCTGTATCGACCTGAACGACAGCGCCAGCAGCGCGCTGCTGACCATCCCCGACACCACCGGCTTCAAGTACGTGGTCATGCCTATGAGGATCTAGCGATCCTCATAGGCACGTGTGCCTGAATGTGGCGCACCCCCTGCCCCCGCCAAGCGGGGGTTCTAGCCAGACAGCAGTAGCGGCCGCTTGCGGCCTTGAGTACCTTCCAATGAGTGATGTTTCCAGCAGTGCCGACCACCCCGATGGCCTGAACGCCAACCAGCAGGCGGCCGCCGCGGCCGAGGCCAAGTCGGGCGCCGTGTACGACGCCGATTCCATCCAGATCCTGGAAGGCCTGGAAGCCGTGCGCAAGCGCCCCGGCATGTACATCGGCGACACCTCCGACGGCACCGGCCTGCACCACCTCGTGTTCGAAGTGGTGGACAACTCCATCGACGAGGCCCTGGCCGGCCACTGCGACGACATCGTCGTCACCATCCACACCGACAACTCCATCTCCGTCATCGACAACGGCCGCGGCATCCCCACCGGCGTCAAGATGGACGACAAGCACGAGCCCAAGCGCTCGGCCGCCGAGATCGCGCTGACCGAGCTGCACGCCGGCGGCAAGTTCAACCAGAACAGCTACAAGGTCTCGGGCGGCCTGCACGGCGTGGGCGTGTCCTGCGTCAACGGCCTGTCCAAGTTCCTGCGCCTGACCGTGCGCCAGAACGGCAAGGTGCACTTCATGGAGTTCGCCAAGGGCATCCCGCAGGACCGCGAGATCGTCATGGTCAACGGCTTCGAAACCAGCCCGATGAAGGTCATCGGCGAGACCGACAAGCGCGGCACGGAAGTCCACTTCCTGCCCGACACCGAGATCTTCAAAGAGAACAACGACTACCACTACGACATCCTCGCCAAGCGCCTGCGCGAGCTCTCGTTCCTGAACAACGGCGTCAAGATCCGCCTCGTCGACGAGCGCAACAACAAGGAAGACAACTTCGCCTATGCCGGCGGCGTGAAGGGCTTCGTCGAGTTCATCAACAAGGGCAAGACCACTCTGCACCCGAACATCTTCCACGCCCAGGGCGACAAGATGAGCGACCAGCAGACCAACATCGGCGTCGAAGTGGCGATGCAGTGGAACGACGGCTTCAACGAGAACGTCCTCTGCTTCACCAACAACATCCCGCAGCGCGACGGCGGCACCCACTTGACCGGCCTGCGCGCTGCGATGACCCGCGTCATCAACAAATACATCGACGACAACGAGCTGGCCAAGAAGGCCAAGGTCGAAGTCGCCGGTGACGACATGCGCGAAGGCCTCGCGTGCGTCGTCAGCGTCAAGGTGCCCGAGCCCAAGTTCAGCTCGCAGACGAAAGACAAGCTCGTCAGCTCGGAAGTGCGCGGCCCGGTGGAAGACATCGTCTCCCGCCTGCTGACCGACTATCTGCTCGAGAACCCCACCGACGCCAAGATCATCTGCGGCAAGATCCTCGACGCCGCCCGCGCCCGCGAAGCCGCCCGCAAGGCCCGCGAGATGACGCGCCGCAAGGGCGTGCTCGACGGCCTGGGCCTGCCCGGCAAGCTGGCCGACTGCCAGGAAAAAGACCCGGCGCTGTGCGAGATTTACATCGTCGAGGGCGACTCCGCCGGCGGCTCCGCCAAGCAGGGCCGCGACCGCAAGTTCCAGGCCATCCTGCCCCTGCGCGGCAAGATCCTGAACGTCGAGAAGGCCCGCTACGAGAAGCTGCTGACCAGCAATGAAATCCTGACGCTGATCACCGCCCTGGGTACCGGCATCGGCCGCGGCGCTGGCGGCGACGACTTCAACCCCGACAAGCTCCGCTACCACCGCATCATCATCATGACCGACGCGGACGTGGACGGCGCCCACATCCGCACCCTGCTGCTGACCTTCTTCTACCGCCAGATGCCCGAGCTCTGCGAGCGCGGCCACATCTACATCGCCCAGCCGCCGCTGTACAAGGTCAAGGTCGGCAAGCACGAGCAGTACCTGAAGGACGCGCCCGAGCTCGACAGCTTCCTGCTCAAGGTCGCGCTGCAGGACGCGAGCCTGGACACCGGCACCGGCAACACCCTCAAGGGCGACACCCTCGACACGCTGGCCCGCAAATACGTGGCCGCGCAGTCCGTCATCGCGCGCCTGTCCAACTGGATGGACATCGAGGCCCTGCACGTGCTGGCCAACGGCCTGGCTCTCAAGCTTGACACCCACGAGGACGCCGACGCCAGCGCCGCCAGCCTCAAGGGCCTGCTGCACGACGCGCTGGTGACGGTGGAGACCGACCCGCGCACCGACAAGTTCTTCCTGAAGATCGCCCGCACCCACCACGGCAACGTGCGCGCCAGCGTCATCCATGCCGACTTCGTGCACGGTGCCGATTACGAAGTGCTGGCCGACGCCGGCCTGAGCTTCCAAGGCCTCATCCAGGCCGGCGCCATCGTGCGCAAGGGCGAGGGCGAGAAGGCCAAGGAAAGCAAGGTCGACGACTTCCGCGCCGCGATGGCCTGGCTCATGCTGCAGGCTGAAAGCGCCGTCGGCCGCCAGCGCTACAAGGGCCTGGGCGAGATGAACCCCGAACAGCTCTGGGAAACGACCATGGACCCCACCGTGCGCCGCCTGCTGCGCGTGCAGATCGACGACGCCATCGAGGCGGACAAGGTCTTCACGATGCTGATGGGCGACGAGGTGGAGCCGCGGCGCGACTTCATTGAGACCAACGCCTTGCGCGCTGGCAACATCGACGTTTGACGTTGACGCGGCCCCGCGCAACGGCTTGAATCCGCTCATGCAAGTCCCGGCCCTTGTCACCGAGCGGAGCGAAGCCATTGCAGCGCTTTGCAAGCAAGCCCATGCGCGGCGGCTGGACCTGTTCGGATCAGCGGTCCGGGAGGACTTCGACGCCAGGTCCAGCGATCTCGACTTCCTCGTCGTGTTCGAAGACCTCCCGCCCGTGCGTTATGCCGAGGCGTTCTTCGGGCTGAAGCAGGGGTTGGAGCGGCTGTTCGCCCGGCCCGTCGACTTGGTCGTGGAGCGAGCGATCCGCAACCCGTATTTCAAGCAACGGGTCAGCGCCGAACGACAGTTGGTCTATGGCGCCTGATCTGCGCAAGTACATCTGGGACGCGAAGGAAGCTGCCGCGCGTGCGCTGCGATTCACTGCCGGCAAATCTCTTGACGACTACCTGGGTGATGAGCTGCTGCGCTCCGCCGTCGAGCGTCAATTCCTGATCCTTGGCGAGGCCCTGGGGCGGGTGCGTCAGTTGGACCCCAACCTGGCGTCACGCATCGCCGATCTGAACTAGGCCGTGGCCCTTCGCAACCAGTTGGCGCACGGCTACGCGGAGATCGATGACGCCATCGTTTGGGGTGTCGTTGCCGGGCCGCTGGAGCAGATGCTCAGCGAGCTTGAATCGCTTTGATTTGCGGCAGGGCTTGCCTCGGGTCCATCGGGGATAAATCGTTGCTCATTGGGCGACGATCGTTGCCACGCCATTACATGTCGATTTAATGCCATTAAATCGACATCTAAGGGCTCTCATGTCGACGCAAGCCCGGTGCGCCGACACGAACGTGAGGCGCATCCCCTGAGCGTCAGGCGCTGGGACGTCGTCGGCGGTGGCCGGGCCGGTCACTCCCCTGTCGCGGCGAAACGATCGCGCAGCGGGTCGAGCAGCGGACCGTAGCGCTGCCCCGGCGTCGACGCGGCGCGCATCGGCTGGCGCACCTGCAGCGCGCTCGGCGTGCGGATCGCACGCGCCGTCTCGTGAAAGCGCAGGCAGGCCGGCTCGAAGTCGAGGCCGCAGGCGGCGAGCAGCGCGTGGATGCCGGCGTTCGGGTCGGCGACGAGGTCCTCGTACCGTTGCACGACGAAGCGGCCCGGGTACCGCTCGGCCCAGAAGCGGGCGAGCGCTTCGTAGGCGCGCCAGTACGCCGCGAGCCCGTCGAAACTGTACGTGAAGTGCACCATGCCCGGCCCGAAGAGCTGCTTGTAGCAGGACCACGCGGTCTCCACCGGGTCGCGGCGGCAGTCGATGATGCGAGCCCCGGGCAGCATGCGCATCACGGCGCCGGCATAGAGCCAGTTCTCGGGCAGCTTGTCGGTGGCGATTGGCTTGCCGGTGCGCCAGCGCGCGCTCGCCCGCAAGTAGGCGTCGCCGAGCCGCCGCCAGTCAGCGTCGCTGGCATCGGCGGCCCAGGCCGGGAACGGCTTGCCGCGCCGGCGAGATTCGGCGTCGAGCAGCTGCGGCAGGTACGGCAGCTCGCTCGCGCCTTCGACCTGCGAGTGGCTCGCGAGGATCTGCTCGACAAGCGTCGTCCCCGACCGCGGCAGCCCGACGAGGAAGATGACCTCGCGCCCCGGCCCGTCCTGCGGCGGCGGCGGCGCGCCGGCGAACGCGGCGCGGATCGCGTCGACGTGGCGCGCGAACGCCGCGGTGTCCCACGGCCGCGACGCGCGCGCCGCATCGTTCGCCGCGCACAGGACCCGGAACGCGTCGGCGTGCCGGCCCGCGTTCTCCAGCCCGTGGCCGAGGGCGAAGCGCAGGAACAGCCGCTCCTCCGCCGGCATCGTCGCCGGCGGCGCGGCGGCCTTCGCCTCGAGCTGCGCCAGCTCGTCGGCGGTCATCGGCACGACCTTCAGGTCGGCCAGCGTGAACCACGCGTGCGCGACCAGCTCGCCGCGCGCGATCAGGTGCCGGCAATCCGCGGCCGCGACATCGCCATGGCCGAGCGCCGTGGCGCAGCGTGCGCGTTGCAGCCGGGCGAGCGGCGCCGCCGGGTCAAGCGCGACGGCGCGCTGCACGGCGTCGTACGCCGCCGCCGGCTCGCCGGCGTTGTCGTGCTCGAACGACAGCGCCAGCCAGTCGGCCGATGTCGTCGCGTGTGCCTCGCCTTCGCGCAGCGTCGCGACCACCGCAGCGTGGTCGTGCGCGTGCTCCTGCGCGGCCGCGAGCTGCGAGCGGAGGTCGAAGTCCCCGGGCCGCTGCGCGAGCGCCCGCGCGAGGTCCTGCGTTGCGCCTTCCCAGTCGTCGTCGCCCGCGCGGCAGACCGCGCGCAGGCGCAAGACCTCCGGGTGCTCCGGCGCGCTGCGCGCCAGATCGAGCAGCAGCACCGCTGCGTACATGCGGTCGCCTGCCTGCAGCGCCTGCGTGGCGCGGGCCAGCTGCTGCACGTCGGCAGGCTTCAGCCCCTGCAGCGGATCGCTCGACACGGGGCGCTTCATGCCAGTCTCGCGACGAGACGCGCCGCCTGTGCGATCGTGGACTTGCCGGCGCCGGGCAGGCCGGTCAGCCAGAGCACTGCGGCGCGTGGCAACGGTTTGCCGCCGCGTTCATCGGGAACGGGTCGTGAAATCATGCGGCGGATTGTGGCGCCGCGCGCGGCGGGCTCGGCGGCTGTCGCCGCGATGCGTCTCCCGCGCGCCAGCGATGCTGTCTGTTGGCGCCGACGCCATCTTGATCCTCGGTGCCGAGAAGGCGATGAACCGACGCTTGTCCGGATTCACGTTTGCAAGCAAAGACCTGGAGCAGTTGCGTTGGGTCGGTGGGCCGTCGGCACAACGGGCTGAAGTGGGTCACTCTGGAGTCGGCGGCAACGGTCATGACCCGCTCCTGCTGCGGTGGCACTCACGCACGCCCGTCGCAGCAACTGTGGCGCTGCCATAGGCCAGTCCCACCAACTTCGTCCCGAACGCCAAATCGGCTCTGGCGCCAAGCGGACTTCTTCCTAAGTAAGGCCGCCATGCAGCGGGAAACAGCAGGTCCATCATGGACGAGTCG
The DNA here is from genome assembly GCF_056401875.1 of Roseateles sp. P4_D2. Classification (NCBI taxonomy): domain Bacteria; kingdom Pseudomonadati; phylum Pseudomonadota; class Betaproteobacteria; order Burkholderiales; family Sphaerotilaceae; genus Roseateles; species Roseateles sp. P4_D2. The sequence goes on from NZ_JBFUIM010000002.1 coordinate 374,003, forward strand.
TTGTTCATTGGGCGACGGTTGTTGCCATAAAGGCGACGTTTTGCAAGCTTCATGGTGGGCACACAATCCAGCTTCTAGCGAAACGACAGCAAGCCACGACTGCTCGAGCGCGGCGAGGGAGCCCCCATGACCCCAGAGGCCCAGGCCCGACAAGTCATCGATGAACGCCTGCAGGCGGCCGGTTGGCTGGTGCAGGACTACCGCCAGCTCAACCTCGGCGCGGCGCTGGGCATCGCGGTGCGCGAGTACCCCACCGACACCGGCCCGGCGGACTATGTGCTGTTCGTCAACCGCGAGGCGGTTGGCGTCATCGAGGCCAAGCGCGACGACGCCGGCGAACAGCTCGTCGTCACCGAGTCCCAGACCGAGCGCTACTCCCACTCGCGCCTCAAGTGGCGCACCAACAACCAGCCGCTGCCCTTTCTGTTCGAGGCCACCGGCCAGATCACCCGCTTCACCGACGGCCGCGACCCCGCGCCACGTTCACGCGAGGTCTTCCGCTTCTTCCGCCCCGAAATGCTGGCCGCCTGGGTGGCCCAGCCCGACACGCTGCGCCGCCGCCTGCGCGAGGCCCTGCCGCCGCTGCCCGGGCAGAACCTGCGTGACTGCCAGGTCAGCGCCGTCACCGGCCTGGAGCAGTCCCTCGCCGCCAACCGCCCCCGCGCCCTCGTCCACATGGCCACCGGCGCAGGCAAGACCTTCACGGCCATCACCGCCGTCTACCGCCTGCTGAAGTACGCCGGTGCCAAGCGCATCCTGTTCCTCGTCGACACCCGCAACCTCGGCAAGCAGGCCCACCAGGAGTTCATGGCCTACACGCCGCCCGACGACGGCCGCACCTTCACCGAGCTCTACAACGTGCAGCGCGTGGGCGCCAACGGCGTGGACCGCCACGCCCAGGTCTGCATCAGCACCATCCAGCGCATGTATTCCGCGCTCAGTGGCGAGACGCTGGATGAGGCCGCCGAAGACATCCCCGCCGCCGACGTGGCCCGCGTCGTCCAGCCCGGCCGCCTGGTCAGCTACCAGCCCGAGCTGCCCATCGAGACCTTCGACTTCGTCGTCATCGACGAATGCCACCGCAGCATCTACAACCTGTGGAAGCAGGTGCTCGACTACTTCGACGCCTTCCTCATCGGCCTCACCGCCACGCCCGACAAGCGCACCTACGGCTTCTTCAACGAGAACGTCGTGGCCGAGTACAGCTACGAGGACTCGGTGGCCGACGGCGTCAACGTCGGCTACGACGTCTACGAGATCGTCACCGACATCACCGCCCGCGGCGCCGAGCTGAAGGCCCAGGAGTGGATAGACCACCGCGACCGCCAGACCCGCAAGAAGCGCTGGGCCGAGACCGAGGAAGACACCGCCTACACGGGCAAGGAGCTGGACCGCTCCGTCGTCAACCCCAGCCAGATCCGCCAGGTGCTGCTGGCCATGAAGCAGGCCGTCGAGACCCGCATCTTCCCCACCCGCCGCGAGACTCCCAAGACCCTCATCTTTGCCAAGACCGACAGCCACGCCGACGACATCATCCAGCTCGTGCGCGAGGTCTACGGCCAGGGCAACGCCTTCTGCCGCAAGGTCACCTACAGCGAGAAGGACGCCGACGCCGTGCTGCAGGCCTTCCGCAACGACTATGCACCGCGCATCGCCGTCACCGTGGACATGATCGCCACCGGCACCGACGTCAAGCCGCTCGAAGTGCTGCTCTTCATGCGCGACGTGCGCAGCAAGGGCTACTACGAGCAGATGAAGGGCCGCGGCGTGCGCAGCCTGGGCGCCGATGGCCTGCAGCGCGTCAGCGCCAGCGCCGACGGCGCCAAGACCCGCTTCGTGCTGATCGACGCGGTCGGCGTCGAGAAGTCCCTCAAGACCGAAAGCCGCCCGCTGGAGAAAAAGCCCGGCGTGCCGTTGAAGGACCTGCTCCAGGCCGTGGCCCTGAACCAACGCGACGACGACACCCTGCTGACGCTGGCCAACCGCCTGGTGCGCCTGGGCAAGCAGCTCGACCCCAAGGCCCTGGCTCGCATCGAGAAAACCAGCGGCGGCGTCCCCGTGCGCGAGCTGGGCAAGGCGCTCATCCAGGCGCTGGACCCCGACGCCATCGCCCAAGCCGCGCTGGCCACGGCGCAATCCCAGGGCATCACGCGCAGCGAAGACACGCTGCTGCCCGCCGAGTTGCAGGCGGCCCGCGCCGCCCGCGTCGCCGCCGCCTGCGCGCCCTTCGACGCGCCCGAGCTGCGCGAGCAGATCGAGCACGCCCGCCGCGACCGCGAACAGCTCATCGACCACGTCAACCTCGACACCGTGCTGGTGAGCGACTTCAGCGCCGAGGCCGAAGACCAGGCCCGCAAGACCGTCCAGGCCTTCGTGGACTTTGCTAAAGCGCACAAGGACGAACTCGCCGCGCTGAGCTTCTTCTACCAGCAGCCCTACCAGCGCCGCGCGCTGACCGTCGAGGCCATCGAGGAACTGCACGAAGCCCTGGCCCGCCCGCCGCTGATGCTCACCACCGAGCGCCTGTGGGCCGCCTACGCGCGGGTGCAGGCCAGCCAGGTCAAGGGCGCGGACCTCAATCGCCAGCTCACCGACCTCGTCGCGCTGCTGCGCTTCGCACTCGGCTTCGACACCGAACTCAGACCCTTTGCTGACACCGTGAACCAACGCTTTGCCGACTGGATCTGGCGCCACAACAGCCGCCGCGCCAGCGCCTTCACGCCCGAGCAGACCGAGTTCCTGCGGCTGATGAAGGAGCACATCGCCGGGTCGTGCTCGATTGGGCGCGACGACTTCGACTACGCCGAACTGGCCGCGCGCGGCGGGCTGCAAAAGGCCTGGGGGCTGTTTGGCGAGGAGCTGGATGCGCTGATGGGGGAGATGAATGAGGAGTTGGTGGCGTGACGAATGAACTGCCGACAGGGTGGGCAACTGCGCAACTCGACGAGTTGTGCTCTCGGATTGTTGACGGCTCCCACAACCCGCCCCCCGCCCAGGCATCGGGGCATCCCATGCTCAGCGCCAGGAACATCAACTTTTTCGACATCCAGTTTGACGACTTCCGTCTCATCTCAGAAGAAGCGTTCCAGCAAGAGCACGCCCGAACGAAAGTGGCAGCGGGCGACGTGCTTTTGACCATCGTGGGCACGATTGGTCGCGTGGCAGTGGTGCCGAAACGTGACACCCCCTTTGCTTTGCAGCGCAGCGTGGCGGTACTAAAACCACGCGGCGTGGACTCGCGCTACCTCGCGCATGCCTTGACCTCGGATTCAGTCCAGCGCTGGCTGCAAAGCAATGCCAAAGGTACAGCCCAGAAAGGCATCTACCTCAAGACGCTTGGCTCGGCTGAGCTGCCCGTGGCGCCGTTAGCCGAACAGATCCGCATCGTCGCCAAGCTCGAAGAACTGCTCTCCGACCTCGATGCCGGCGTGGCGGAGTTGAAGGCGGCGCAAAGAAAACTGCAGCAGTACCGCCAGTCCCTGCTGAAGGCCGCCGTCGAGGGCTCGCTCACGGCCGCGTGGCGCGAGGCCCACCCCGCACCCGAGGAAACCGGCGCCGACCTGCTCGCCCGCATCCTGCGCGAACGCCGCGCCCGCTGGGAAGCCCAGCAACTCGCCAAGTTCGAGGCCCAGGGCAAGGCGCCGCCGAAGGGGTGGCGCGAGAACTCCGCAGAGCGTGGCCGTCCTGAGATTGAGGGACTACCTTTGCTTCCCTTGGGTTGGACATGGGCGAGCTTGGAGCAGGTAGCCGCCGAAGAAAAGTACAGCCTCGCCATCGGCCCATTCGGTAGCAACCTGACGGTGCCCGACTATCGCGACGAAGGTGTGCCGCTAGTTTTCGTTCGCAACATCCGCTCGGGCCAGTTTGGCGGGAAGTCGACTCGATATGTCGCTACTGAGAAGGCGCAGGAACTCTTAGCTCACCAGGTCGCCGCTGGAGATGTACTCGTTACCAAGATGGGTGAGCCGCCCGGTGATGCGTGCGTGTATCCAGACGATCAGCCGCTCGCCATCATCACAGCGGACTGCATCAAGGTCCGCTGTGCGAAAGGCTTGATGCTTCCGAAGTTCTTGGAGGCCGTCGTGAACTCCCACATTGGCAAGGGTCAAGTCAAGCCAATGACCCAGGGTGTGGCGCAGAAGAAGGTGAGCCTCGGACGATTTTCAAGGCTCGCCGTTCCTGTGCCGCCGCTGCAAGAGCAGGCTGCGATCTTGCAAAAGCTCCATGCGGCGGAACAGGAGGAGCGATGCTTGACGATTGCTCTCGAAACGTCAGTCCAGCAATCCACCGCCCAACGCCAAAACCTCCTCCGCGCCGCCTTCGCCGGCCAGCTCGTCCCCCAGGAGCCGGCCGACGAGCCCGCCGCCGAGTTGTTGGGCCGCATCCGCGCTGAGCGGCCCGCGCAGGGTTCCGCCAGGAGGCCGCGAGCGAAGCCGGCGCATGTGGCCAATCGTCTCAACAGCGTTGAGACAATTCTTGTGGGAGCCGTCGAATGAGCCTGACCAGCCTGCCATCCGACTACCTCCAACTGCTGCCGGAGCTTGCATGACGCGCGATGAAACCTATTGGCGCAGTCTGGTGCATGAACTGGTCGCCCTGCCTGCCGAAACCGGCTGGGTCGAGTTCAAGCACAACAACAGCGACCCGCAGGCGTTGGGGGAGTACATCTCTGCGTTGGCCAATTCGGCCGCGTTGGATGGCAAGGCCAAGGCTTACTTGCTGTGGGGTGTGGATGACGGCAGCCATGCCGTGGTGGGCACGGAGTTCGACCCTGCGCGCAAGCGGGTCGGCGCAGAAGAGCTGGAGAGCTGGCTGTTGCGACAGTTGGAGCCCAAGATCGGTTTTCGCTTTCACCGCCCCGTGATCGATGGCAAGCCTTTGGTGCTGCTGGAGATTGATCGGGCCTTTCGCCACCCAGTGAAGTTCGGCGGGCAGGAATACCTGCGGATCGGCTCCTACAAGAAGAAGCTCAAGGATCACCCGGAGCATGAGCGGTCGTTATGGCGCATTCTTGATGCGACGCCCTTCGAGCAATTGCTGGCGGCCGAAAAGCTGGGTGAAGACGAGGTGTTGCGGTTGCTGGACTACCCGGCCTACTTCGAGTTGATGGGCTTGCCGCTGCCGGAACAGCGCAGCGGCGTGTTGGCGGCGCTTGCGGCTGATCAGTTGATCGTCCGGGAAGACGGCGGTCGCTGGGCCGTTCGCAACCTGGGTGCGATCCTGTTCGCCCGTCGGCTGACTGATTTCGGCAGCTTGCAGCGCAAGGCCGTGCGCGTCATTGCCTACAAGGGCAACGGCCGCGCCGAAGGCGCCTTGCGCGAACAGGAAGGCGGCCGCGGTTACGCAGCAGCTTTCGAGGGCCTGGTGGGATTCATCAACGGGCTGCTGCCGAGCAGCGAGGTGATGGGGCAGGCGCTGCGCAAGTCCGTGCCGATGTACCCGGAGCTGGCCATTCGTGAGTTGGTGGCCAATGCCTTGATTCATCAGGACTTCTCGGTCACGGGCAGTGGGCCGATGGTGGAGCTGTTTGGTGATCGGTTGGAGATCACCAATCCAGGTACGCCGCTGGTGGACACGCAACGCCTGCTGGATCACCCTCCGCGATCACGGAACGAGGCGCTGGCATCGGTGATGAGGCGCGTGGGCATTTGCGAAGAGCGCGGCAGCGGCGTGGACAAGGTTGTCTTTGAGACCGAGTACTACCAGTTGCCGGCGCCCGCCTTCGAGGTGGTGGGGGAGTCCACGCGGAGCACGCTGTTTGCGCCCCGATCACTGACCAAGATGGATGCCAGTGACCGCGTGCGGGCGATCTATCTGCACGCCTGCCTGCGTTACGTCGAGCGCGATTTCATGACCAATACCAGCTTGCGCGGGCGGCTGGGGCTCGATGTCAAGAACAGTGCCGTGGCGTCGAGGCTGATCAAGGAGGCGCTGGGTCAACAGATGATCCGCCTCCACGATGCAACGGCTCCGCCGAAGTACCGCAAGTACGTGCCGTTCTGGGCGTGAGGGGGCTGTACTTGACGAAGATCGGCTCAGGGCGGTGGTTGCGACCACTCGCTTCATAGAAATCAATGGCTTAGCGACGACTTCGGTACTTGACGGTCACTTGATGGACTCTGTCTGGGCGTGTTTCTGGGTGTCGCCACCGCAGGTCGTTTGAGCGGTAACTTCTTTATTCGCGGCCGTGGAAAACAATGGCCGCATCGGCATTCTTTTCAAACAAATCAAAGACTTAGCGATGCAGTTATTTTCCAAGCACGCCAATCGCTACTTGATGGCGCTGTGTCGCTCCTCAGAAGAGTCGCCAGGACGTGGTCGTGCGGCATCTGAAAAATCAACAACTTAGCCAAGATTCCGAGTACTTGCAGGTCAGTTGATAGAACCAATCGACCCGGCACCCATATCCATGAACACCTCCACCCTCATCCAGAAAGTCTGGAACTTCTGCCACACCCTGCGCGACGACGGCGTGGGCTATGGCGACTACCTGGAGCAGCTGACCTATCTGCTGTTCCTGAAGATGGCGCACGAGTACGCCGCGCCGCCCTACCAGCGCGACACCCGCATCCCCAAGGGCTACGACTGGGCCACGCTACGCCCGCTGACCGGCGAGCCGCTGGAGTCGCAGTACCTGACCACGCTGCACAAGCTCGGCCAGCAGGGCGGCATGCTGGGCGCGATCTTCTTCAAGGCGCAGAACAAGATCCAGGACCCGGCCAAGCTGAGTCGCCTGGTCCAGATGATCGACGAGCAGTCCTGGGTGGGCATGGATGCCGACACCAAGGGCGACCTCTACGAAGGCCTGCTGCAGAAGAACGCCGAGGACACCAAGAGCGGCGCCGGCCAGTACTTCACGCCGCGTGCGCTGATCCAGGCCATGGTGGCCTGCATGCGGCCTAAGCCCGGCCAGACGATTGCCGACCCGGCCTGCGGCACGGGCGGCTTCTTCCTGGCGGCCAACGAGTGGCTGACCGGCACCGGCCCCTGGCTGCGCGACCACGGCCACTGGCTGGGCCACGAAACGCCGCGGCTCACAAAAACGCAGAAGCACTTCCTGCGCGACGAGGCCTTCCACGGCAACGAGATCGTGGCCGGTACGCGCCGCATGTGCCTGATGAACCTGGTGCTGCACGGCATCGGTGACCTGGTGGGCGAGCCCTCGGTGGAGCGGGCCGATGCGCTGATTGCCGAGCCGCGCCTGGCTGTGGACATGGTGCTGGCCAACCCACCGTTCGGCAAGAAGAGCAGCATGACCATCACGAACGAGGATGGCGAGGAGGACCGCGACGCGCTGACTTACGAGCGGCAGGACTTCTGGGAGACCACGTCCAACAAGCAGCTCAACTTCTTGCAGCACATCGTCAGCATGCTGAAGGTGAATGGCCGCGCGGCGGTGGTGCTGCCGGACAACGTGCTGTTCGAGGGCGGCGCCGGCGAGAAGATCCGCAAGAAGCTGCTGGAGACCTGCGACGTGCACACCGTGCTGCGCCTGCCCACTGGTATCTTCTACGCGCAGGGCGTGAAGGCGAACGTGGTGTTCTTCGACAACGCGCCGAAGGACGGCCGGGCCCATACCAAGGGCGTGTGGTTCTACGACCTGCGCACCAACCAGCACTTCACGCTGAAGACACGGCCACTGAAGCTGCCCGATCTGCAGGACTTCATCCGTTGCTACAACCCGGCCAACCGGCATGAGCGGGTGGCGACGGATCGCTTCAAGTTCTACGCCTATGAGGATTTGGTCGCTCGCGACAAAGCCAGTCTGGATGTGTTCTGGCTGAAGGACGACAGTCTGGACAACCTAGATGACCTGCCGATGCCGGATGTGCTGCAGCAGGAAATCATTGAGCATCTGGAAGCAGCGCTATCAGCGTTTCGGGACGTGGCTGCGGCCCTGCCGCCGTTTCCGCGTTCTTAGCTGTTTGCTTCAGGCGTTCGACGGAACGCCCGCCCACCGCAGCCCCGCGCCTCACCGCCCCGCCGAGCCCAACAACCCCCGCTGCCGCAGCCAGTCCTCCACTCGCCTCGGCCACGCCGATGCAGTGCCCAGCCCGTCACGCATGCCAATGCCATGCCCGCCCTGCTCGAACAGGTACAGCTCCGCCGGCACGCCGGCGCGGGTGAGGGCCTGGTAGTACAGGATGCTGTTCTGCACCGGCACGGTCTTGTCGCCCTGCGTGTGCAGCAGCACCGTGGGCGGGGTGGCGGCCGTCACCTGCTGCTCCACGGACATCAGCGCCAGCAGCGCCGGGCTGGGCGCATCACCCAGCAGCGCGCGGCGCGAGCCGGGGTGGGCGGCGGGGTCGGTCATGGTGATAACGGGGTAGACAAGCACGGCGAAGTCGGGCCGGGCGCTGACGCTGTTGTCCAGCGCGGCGCCGGTGCGGCCGTCGGGGTGGTCAAACAGCGTGCTGGCGCTGGCCGCCAGATGGCCGCCGGCGGAACTGCCCATCACGCCGATGCGCTGGGGGTCGACACCGAACTCGGCCGCGCGCGAGCGCACCAGGCGCAGCGCGCGCAGCACGTCCTGCAGCGGCGCGGGGTGGCCCCACTCCTGCAGGCGGCTTTTCAGGATGAAGGTGGTGATGCCCAGCGTGCTCAGCCAGGCGGCGTACTGCTGGCCCTCGTGCTGCCACGACAGGTAGCGGTAGCCGCCGCCCGGGCACAGGATCACGGCCGTGCCGTTCGGTCGATCCACGGCAGGCGGCACCACGGTCAGCGTGGGCTGCGACACGTTGGCGATGCTGCCGTTCGCGTCGACGCGCTCGGCGCCAAGGTCCCCGCGCGCTGCTGGCGCATCCGCCCGCACGGCGGCGGGTACGCCCTCGGGCCAGAGCGGCAGCACGTTCGGCGAGGGCGCGGCCCGGCTGAGCGACGGCAGCAGGGTCAACAAGGGCGACAGGATCAACGGGCGGCGCTGCATGCGTTGGGCGGGCTCGGTCGCCCGTGCTCAGGTTTGTTGCGGTGCAGTTTGCCTGCGGTGCGCGCTCATGGCTTTGAGTGAATTGCGGGCCGGCGCAGTTGTAGAGATTCGTGAGTTCTCCGTCGCCAGGGCGGTTGTGGGCATGCCAGAGGACACAATTGGCCCCGAATCGCTTGGCACGACCTCGTGTCGATGACATCCCGCGCGCGATTTCGCCGCCCCTGGCCGGCCCACCGGAAACTGGGGTGCGCTTCGCGCCAGCACAACGAACCGCCCCATCTCAGTGATCAGACAATTGATCGCGAGCGACCGAATCTACCTATTGGCTTCCTCAGCAAGCATCTCTCCATGACCCGCACACCGCGCATCTCCCATCTGCTCCCCTGCGTTCTTGCCAGCGCGATCCTGATCGGCTCCGTCGGCCTCGCCAGCGCCGCATCGCATGCCAAGCCCCACGCTGCGGCCAAGAAGGCCAAGAAGGCTGCCGCATCCACCGCGCCCGAGATGACGACCGACGCCAGCGGACAGTCGGTGCCGGTGCTCGAGAACAAGGCGTGGGTGCTGATGGACTTCAACACGGGCCAGCTGCTGGCGTCGTCCAACCCGGACGAACCGCTGCCGCCGGCGTCGCTCACCAAGATGATGACCAGCTATCTGGTAGAGCAGGGCCTGAAGAACGGCAAGCTCAAGCCCGACGAGATGGTCACCATGAGCGAGAGCGCCTGGTGCCGCGGCGGCAAGGACGGCGACAGCTGCATGTTCGTGCCGCTCAACGAGAAGGCCTCCTTGATGGACATGCTGCGCGGCGTGGTCATCGCCAGCGGCAACGACGCCTCCAAGGCGCTGGCCGAACACGTCGGCGGCTCGGAGGCCGGCTTCGTCACCCTGATGAATGCCGAAGCCGCCAAGCTCGGCATGACGAAGACGCACTTTGCGAACGCCGCGGGCCTGCCCGACCCCAACAACAAGGCCTCGGCGAAGGACCTGGCCGTGCTGGCCGCGGCCATCATCCGCAACAGCGCCGAGTACTACCCGATCTACGCCGAGCGCGAGTTCACGTACAACAAGATCAAGCAGGGCAACCGCAACGCACTGCTCTACACAGACTCGACCGTCGACGGGCTCAAGACCGGGCATACGGAGGACGCCGGCTATTGCCTGACCGCCTCGTCCAAGCGCAATGGCATGCGCCTGATCTCGGTCATCATGAACGCGAACAGCAAGCAGGCCCGCGCTGACCAGACCCGGGTGTTGTTCAACTGGGGCTACGCCAATTTCGAGGAAGCCACGCCGGCCCAGGCGGGCGCTGCGCTGGCCAACGCCAAGGTGGTGTACGGCGTGGCCCCCGAGGTGGCGGCGGGCTTGGCCAAGCCGTGGACGCTGGTGGTGCCCAAGGGCCAGGCCGCCGCGGTCAAGACCGAGTTGACGCTGAACCCGGGCCTGGAGGCGCCGATTGCCAAGGGCGCGGTGATCGGCAAGGCGGTCGCGGTGGCCAATGGCAAGACGCTGGGCGAGGCGCCGGTCGTGGCGCTGGCCGATGTGGAGCGCGCCGGCTTCTTCCTGCGCATCAAGCAGCGCATCTCCGGCTGGTTCTCGAAATAGGCCGAACCCGGGTCGTCAGCGTCCGGTGGCGGCCCACCAGATGCCACCCCAGAGGTGGTCCAGGTAGCGCTCGTCGCGGTACATGGCCTGGTTGTGGCCCAGCGCCGTGATGAAAACGCGGCCCTTTTCGTAGGCCTGCCACCAGCTCACCGGGTGGTCGGCGCCCATGCCCTTGGCGACTTGGCCGGGCCAGATCTTGGTGGGGTCGTAGCTGCGCTCGTCCACGGCCAGCACAGGGTTCACATTCACGCCGTGCGGGTTGCTGAACTCGTACCACTCGTCGCTCCAGATCCAGCGGTCCGGCAGGCCGAAGGTGGCGGGGTGGCTGGCGTCGGTCTTGGTGACGACGGCCGTCTGCAGCATGGGGTGGATGACGAAGGAGCGGCCCACCAGCTTCTCGTACCAGGGCCACAGGCCCGGCTTGCTGATGATGGCGCGGTGCACGACGACGGCGTTGCCACCCGAGCGCATGTAGCGCTCGAAGCCGGCGCGCTGAGCCTCGTTGAACTCCTCGCCCGAGCTGTTGAGCAGCACCACGGCCGCGTACTTGCTCAGGTCGCCCTCGAAGGCGCCGGGCTGGGCCGTCCAGGTCAGCTCGAAGGCATGCAGCCTGGCCAGCTTCTCGAAGCTCTCGCGCGCCACCGGGATGTACTCGTAGTGGTACTTGGTGGGCATGGCCAGCACGAGGACGGCGAACTGGGTGTCGGCCGCCAGGGCCGGCGTGCTGGCCACGGCGGCGGCCACCGCGAGGGCGTTCAGGGTTTTCTTCATCGTGCGGCCGATTCTTCCAGCAACCACCCGCCCAGCTGCCGCATCGCCGCGGGCGTGCGCGCCAGGCTGCGGTGGTTGGTGCCGGCGAGCTGATGCACGGTGACGGCCGAGCCGGCGCGCTGCAGGGCGCGCACGAGGGTGTGCGAATGCGCGTGCGGCACCTGGCGGTCCTGCTCGGCCAGCAGCACCAGCACCTCGCAGTTCAGCGCGCGGGCGGCGGCGACGCTGTCCAGCGGCGAACGCAGCCAGGGCGTCAGCGGCGCGAGCAGCAGGTTGCGCCGCAGTACCGCGCGCAGGCTTTTCAGCGGCGTGATGAGCGCGACGCTGGCCACCGGGCGGGCGGCCGCGGCCAGGCGCGCCGCGAGCTGCATGGCCACGCCGGTGCCCAGGCTGCGGCCAGCCAGGTGCAGGGCGCCCGGCGGCAAGCCGAGCCGCGCCAGCCCCCAGGCCGCGGCGGCTTCGGCGTCGGCCACGCAGGCGGCCTCGGACGGCCAGCCGCCGCTCTCGCCCAGGCTGCGGTAGTTGAAGGCCAGCAGCGCGCAGTCGTCGGGCAGCCAGCCGGCAAGGTCAGGCGTCCAGGCGACGTTTTCGTTGCGACCGCCAAACCACAGCAGCAGGCGGCGGGGTGCCTCGCCCACGGGCTGGGTCAGCCAGCCCTGCAGGCGCACGCCGCCGGGGCGCGCCAGCCAGACGGCCTCGCTGCGCCGGCGCGCGGCGGCGGGGCCGGGGTCGGTGCGGCGGATGACCCAGGTGCGGCCGAACAGCAATTTGCCCTGCAGGGCGATGAGGGCGGCCGGCAGGGCAAGCAGGAGAAGCAGGGCACAGGCCCAGGGCAGGAGAGCGGTCAGCGGTGGCATGGGCCGAGGCTAGGCCGCCTGCATGACAGCGTGGTGAGCGCGGGCTTCAGCGTGTGCAAGGCGCCGCGTTGCCCAGGGCCACGCGCGGCGCCGGCACCGCGGCGGCCTTGGGCGCCCACACCGTCAGCGCCAGGCCGAGGCCCACCAGCGCCGCGCCGATGATCTCGTTGGCGTGCGGCGCCTCGCCCATCACGGCGTGCACGGCGATGACCGACACCGGCACCATGTTCAGGAACAGCGTCCCCAGCGGCGCGCCGAGCTTCTTCACGCCGGCGTTGAAGGCCAGCACGGCGGCCACGGTGGGCACCAGGGCGATGTAGACCAGCTTCGGGCTCAGGCTCAGAAGCAGCTCGGCCGATGGCGCCTGGGCCCAGCCCAGCAGCGTGGCGAGCAGCGCCACCAGTGCCAGACCGGGCAGCGCGGCGATGGCTGTCAGCGCGGTGTACTCCAGCGGGCTGTGGTCGGGCACCTTGGCCATGGCGCGGGTGTAGAGCACCCAGCCCAGCGTGCCGGCCAGCGTGATGGCGTCGCCCAGCAGCATGCGGGCATTGATCTCGCTGGCCTGGCCCAGCAGGTTGGCCACGGTGGCCACACCCGTGAGGGCGAGTGCGGCGCCGAGCAGGGCGCGCAGCGGCGGGCGTTGGCCGTCCAGTGCCCAGCGCAGCGCCATGGTCGTGAAGGGCATGGTGGCCATGATGACGGAGCCGTGCGAGGGCAGCGACAGGCGCAGGCCGTGGAAGACCATGATGCTGAACACGCCATAGCCGGCCAGGCCGACGAGGCTGTGGCGCAGCGCGTGGCGGCGCAGCTTGGCCCAGGGGTGGCTGCCGGCGAAGTGCACCAGCACGGCCAGCACCGCGGTGGCCAGCGTGTAGCGGGAGAAGGTAAACCAGACGGGGTCGAGCTGGGCGACGACGGTCTTGCCGATCAGGAACAGGCTGCCCCAGGTGGAGGTGGCAAAGAGCAGGGCGGTGATGGCGCCGGGCCGGGTGTTGGCGGTCATGGAGGGTCTCCAGACGAATGTCGATGCCTTCACTCTCGGCGCCTGGCGCAATTTCATCCATTCGTTTCGGCCGACCGCCCCGTTCAGAAAATCCACACCCCCGCCCCGCCGCCCCTGAGCAGAATGGCGGCCATGGAGATCTACCAGCTCAAGACCTTTGTCGCCGTGGCCACCGAGGGCAACCTCACGCGCGCCGCGGAGCGCGTGTTCACCAGCCCGCCGGCGGTCAGCGCCCAGCTCAAGGCGTTGGAGGACGAGTTCGGCGTGAAGCTGTTCGAGCGCAGCGCCCGCGGCATGGCGCTGACGGCCGCCGGCGAGCGCCTGCTGGAAGAGGCTCGCCGCACGTTGGCCGCGGCCCAGGGCATGCAGGCGGCGGCCGCGCAGATCCGCGGCGAGGCGCGCGGCCAGGTGCGCATGGGCACGGTCAGCGACGCGGTGGCCCTGCGCCTGGGCGAGGTGTTCGTGCACCTGGCCGAGCACCACCCGCTGGTGCAGCTGCAGTTGCAGCAGCTGGTGTCGCTGCGCGCCATCGCCGCCGTGCGCCGCGGCGAGCTGGACTGCGCCTGCGTGCTGCACGAGCACGCCGAGATCGAGGGCCTGGAAGTGCGGCGCCTGCAGGCAGCCGAGATCGTGCCCGTGGTGCCGCAACGCCTGCTGATACACGGTGGCCTGCCGCCCGACCTGGCCGGCCTGGCCGCCCTGCCCTGGGTGACGACACCGCCCGACTGCGGCCTGCGCAGCCACCAGGAAAGGCTGTTCGCCCAAGCCGGCGCCGTGCTGGAGGTGGGCCTGCAGGCCGACACCGAGGTGGCGGTGCGCAGCATGGTGGCGGCCGGCATGGGCGCCGGCATGGTGCGGCGCGACCAGGCCACGCTGATGGAAGACGCCGGCCAGGCCCGCATCTGGCCGGGCTGGTCGGCGCCGACCTGGTTCTGCTGGATCAGCAGCCCGGCGGCGCTGGCCGTGCCGGCCGTGGGAGCGGTGCGGGACGCGGTGGCGCTGACCTGGGTTTAAGGCGTCTTGGCCGCGGGCTCGCGCAGCTGGGCGACGGCGGCCTCGAACTGCTGGGCGGCCTGCTTCAGCGCATCCAGCTCGGTGGCCGCCCGCCCCAGGGCTTTCTGGGCTGCGTCACGGGCAGCGGCCTCGCCGCCGGCCGGCGCCGCGGCGATGGCGCCCAGGCGGGTCTGGGCCTCCGTCAGCGCGCGGGCGAGCTGGTCGCGCAGCGCGTCCAGGCGGCTCGACAGGCCCTGCGCCTCGTCCAGCTTCTGGCGCCTTGCCGCGTCGACGTCACCCGGCGCGTTGCGCAAGCCCTCAAGCGTCTCGCGATCGCTCTTGATGTGGGCCTCCAGCGCATCGCGCTCGGTGGCCAGGGCCGCCTGCTGGCGCTGCGGGGCCGCGGGGTCGGCGGGCGTGCCTTCGTTGCGCGCACGCAGGCCGTCCCCGGCGCTCTTGCTGCCGAAGTAGAAGCCCACCACCGTCGTCAGCAGGGTGATGATGGCGGTGAGCAGCTGCTTTTGCGCATCCATCGCGCTGGCCGAGGGGCGCGACTCCAGCGTGTAGAGATTGAGCTTGGCATTGGCGCCGGCATCGGTGCCCGAGGCGGCGCGGCCGGGTGAGGCGACGACGACCAGCAGCGAAGGCACCTGCTTGTAGCGCGTGATCTCGTCCGGCAGCCGTGCCAGCGGCACCTCGATCTGCTCGAAGGGTTTGTCGCCGGGGCGGGGCATGCGGGCCTCTTCTTGCGCTTCGCTGAAGAACTTGAGGCCGAACACCGCGAACAGCACCATCACGCCCACGGCCAGCAGCGTGCGCACCGAACCCGAGGGCAGGCCGAAAGCCTCGTTGGCGTCGTTGAGGTTGAGGCCGCCGAAGACGATGGCCGTCAGCGTCAGCGCGGTGGCCATCAGCACCAGCAGGCCGACAAACCAGAGCGCGGAATCGCCTCTCGGGTTCGGCGCCAGCAAGGTGAGCGCCAGGACCGCGCAGATCGCCAGCAGCCCGATGACGCCCCATTTGACCCGCCGGGAAACTTTCTCGTCGTCCATGGCAATCTCACGCGCTGATATGCAGGATCGCGACGCTAACCGCCATGGCCGGGCCGGGCATCCTCAGCTTTGCGGAGCTGGCCGCGTCACACCTTGGTCATGCAAGCGAAGCGGTCGCAGCGCAAACTAGGGCCATGGCCTACACGCACACCCTCGGCGGCGAGCGCTACAGCTTCGCGGACCTGCGCACCCTGCTCGCCCGCGCCAGCCCGCGGCGCTCGGGGGACGAGCTGGCCGGCGTGGCCGCGGCGACGGCGCGCGAGCGGGTGGCTGCGCAGCTGGCGCTGGCCGACCTGCCGCTGACGACTTTCCTGAACGAAGCCGTCGTGCCCTACGAGAGCGACGAGGTCACGCGGCTGATCGTCGACACGCATGACGCGGCCGCCTTCGCGCCGATCTCGCATTTGACGGTGGGCGGTTTGCGCGACGCGCTGCTGGCTGATGCGACCGACCCCGCGCTGATCGCTCCCGGCCTCACACCCGAGATGGCCGCTGCCGTCAGCAAACTCTGCCGCGTGCAGGATCTGATGCTGATTGCGCAGCGCTGCGAGGTCGTCACGCAGTTCCGCAGCACCATTGGCCTGCGCGGCCGGCTGGCCACGCGGCTGCAGCCCAACCACCCGACCGACGACGAGGCCGGCATCGCGGCCAGCCTGCTCGACGGCCTGCTGATGGGCGCGGGAGATGCCGTCATCGGCATCAACCCGGCGACGGACAACCTGCCGCAGGTGATGCGCCTGCTGCAGATGCTGGACGCCGTCATCTCTCACCACGAGATCCCGACGCAGAGCTGTGTGCTGACGCATGTGACGACGACGATCGAGGCCATGGCGCGCGGCGCGCCGGTGGACCTGGTGTTCCAGTCCATCGCCGGCACCGAGGGCGCCAACCGCGGCTTTGGCATCACGCTGGCGTTGCTCGAAGAAGCACGGCAGGCGGCGCTGGCGCTCAGGCGCGGCGGCCGCCACGTCATGTACTTCGAGACCGGTCAGGGCAGCGCGTTGTCCAGCGGCGCGCACCACGGCTGCGACCAGCAGACGCTGGAATGCCGCGCCTATGCCGTCGCGCGGCGCTTCGAGCCGCTGCTGGTCAACAGCGTCGTCGGCTTCATCGGGCCGGAGTATTTGTTCGACGGCAAGCAGATCCTGCGCGCCGGCCTGGAGGACCATTGCTGTGGCAAGCTGCTCGGCCTGCCCATGGGTGTGGACGTCTGCTTCACCAACCATGCCGAGGCCGATGTCGATGACGTCGACAGCCTGCTCACGCTGCTGTGCGCCGCCGGCTGCAACTACATCATGGGCGTGCCGGGTTCGGACGACATCATGCTGGGCTACCAGAGCACGAGTTTTCACGACGCGCTGGCGATGCGGCGCCTGCTGGGCCTGAGGCCGGCGCCGGAGTTCGAGGCCTGGCTGCAGCGCATGGGCATCTTCGAGGGCGGTGATGTGCCGCGGCTGGCGGCTGGGCTGCCAGCGCGTTTTGCGGCCTTGCTGGAGCAGACGTGAGCGCCGCGCCGGGCCGCCCCAAGCAAGCTCGCTCCCGCTTGGCGGGAGTGAGCCCGGGCATGGGATGCCCAGTGGGCATCGCATGCCTGGCGAACGCCTGGCCGCGCTGTCGGCCAGGCAAGGCCGCAGGCCGAAGGGTGCACCAGTGAGCGTCATCGAGCAACCCTGGGCCCGCCTGCGCCGCTACACGGCCGCGCGCATCGGCCTGGGCCGCGCCGGCATCAGCGTGCCGACCACGGCCCACCTCGCCTTTCAGCAGGCCCATGCCGAGGCGCGCGATGCGGTGCATGCGCCGCTGGACGCCGAGGCGCTGTTGGCCGGGCTGCGCGCCTTGGGCGAGGCGCCGTTGCGGGCGCAAAGCCGCGCGGCGGACCGGGCGAGCTATCTGCAGCGACCCGACCTCGGCCGGCGGCTCGATGAGGCCGACGCCCAAGCGCTGCAAGAGTTGAACGCACCGGCAAGCGACCTCGCCTTCGTGTTGGCGGACGGCCTCTCGGCGCTGGCCCTGCAGCGCCAGGCCCTGCCGCTGTTCACGGCGCTGCGCGAGCGCCTGATGCAGGAGGGCGGCTGGACCTGGGGACCGCCGGTCGTCGCGACGCAGGCTCGCGTGGCTCTTGGAGATGAGATCGGCGCGTTGCTGCATGCGCGCTGTGTCGTGGTGCTGATCGGCGAGCGGCCGGGGCTGTCGGCGCCGGACAGCCTGGGCGTTTATTTCAGCTGGGCACCGCACCTCGGGCTGGCGGATGCCGAGCGCAACTGCATCTCCAACGTGCGCCCCGAAGGATTGCCACCGCCAGCGGCCGCGGCCAAGCTGCACGTGCTGCTAGGCCTCGCGCGATCACGGCAAGTGAGCGGCATTGGGCTCAAGGATGAAGAGGACGAACGCGGCCTGCCGCACGCGGCGACGGCGGCGCCGCTGATGCGCCTGTTGGGCGGTTAGCGGCCCGGCCGGGGCGTCATCGTGTCGATGCCCGCGCCGGGGTCTTCCTCACCGGCCACGGAGTCATCGAAGGCGCCGTTCTTCACGTCGCGCGCGGGCCGCTGCTTGGCGGTGGGCCGCTCGACATCGCCAGCCTGTGGGGCGGCCGGTGCGGGCTCGGGTGGGATCGGCGGGGTGCGGGTCGGGTCAGGCATGGGGCCTCCGGAGTTCAATGAAAAGGGGCGGCAGTGCCGCCCCTTCGATCAGCAAGCGGCGAGGGCCTGCTTACATCCACCAGGTCGAGCCGTAGTAGTCATAGACCTTGCGGCCGTACTCGTCGTTGTAGGTGGGCGTTTCGTCGCTCGGGTAGCGCGGTGCGCGCTCCAGCTGGGCCTTGTCGACGTTGACGACATAGCCGTCCTTGCTGGTGTCGTACTTCAGCTGATCCCATGGCAGCGGGTAGCGGTCGGTGCCCATGCCAAGGAAACCGCCGAACTCCAGCGCCGCGTAGCGCACCTGGCCGGACTTCTTGTCGATGACGAGGTCGTCGATGGAGCCGAGCTTGTCGCCGCTGGGGCTGTAGACCTTGGTACCTTCGACCTTGGAGGAAGAGATGGTGGGAGTGACGCTGGCCATGATGGAACTCCTGGAAAGTTGAACACGGGTCACGGGGCAGGCTTTAACCCGCTCCGCCAGGTGCTGTGCACCATGCGTTGAATATGCTTGTTATGGCGGGGCCTGGCAGTCGGGCTAGGCGCCCAGCCCTTGTAGGAACCGGCCGACCGGCGGTCCGTTCTCGTCCACGCAGATCTGCCCCTGGCGGGACACATGCCTGGCGTCAGTCGGCCGCGATGGCCTCGATCTCCAGCAGCCAGTCGCTGTCGTAGATGCCGGCGATCAGCACCGTCAACGCCGGGCTGCGCGCGCCCAGCACCTCGCGGCGGATGGCGGAGTTCTCCAGGGCGTGTTTGCGGTCACCGAGATAGGTCGTGACCTTGACGAGGTGGTCCAGCGTCATGCCGGCCGCGCGCAGCTGCGCGTCGATGTGGCCCCAGACGAGGCGGCATTGCCCGGCGAAATCCTTGGGCACGGCGCCCGCCTTGTCGACCGGGATCTGGCCGCTGATGAAGAGCAGGCGCGACGGCGCCCGAAGCTCCAGGGCCTGGGCATAGCCACCCGACGGGGCGGGCGCTTCGGCGGCATTGATGGCGCGGGTCTTGGCCATGGCGGCTCCTGCGGTGGATGTCGTTGTCGCCAGGCCCAGGGCCAGGGTGCGGCGGGTGAGATTCATGGCTTGCTCCCGGGGCAGGCCGGCGGCCAGGTGGAGTCGGCGCCGGTTTGGAGGTCGATGACGAAGAGCTCGCCCGAACGCTCGCCGTCGGCCTGGGCAAACAGCAGCCGGTCGGCCTTGGGCGACAGCAGCGGGCCGACCTGGAAGACGTCGTCGCGCGCCGGCACCCGGCCCAGGGGCCGCCAGCCGTCGCCGCTGCGGGCGAAGCGGTAGAGATGGGAGCGGCCCTCGCGGTCGGACACGACGACGGCCTGGCTACCGTCGCGTGACACCTCCACCTCATAGTCGTTGCTGGGCGTGTTCAGCGGCGCGCCCAGGTTGGCGACACGCCAGCCGCCGTCGGCTCGGGGCGTGGCCACGTAGACGTCATTGCCGCCCAGGCCGCCGGGGCGGTCGGAGCCGAAGAAGAGGCGGCCGTCGGGCAGGCGGCGCGGCAGCAGCTCGGACTGCGCTGAGTTGATGGGTTCGGGAAGCCGGCGTGGTGCGCCCCAGCCGCCGCGGCCGTCGCTGTCGGCGACCCAGATGTCCAGGTCGTCGCCGCGCTTGCCGGGGAAGGGCCGGTTGGACACGAACCAGAGCTGGCGGCCATCGGCCGTGATGAAGGGGTCGGCCTCGCTGGCCGGCAGCGGCGCCGCGATGGCCAGGGGCACGGCCTCGCTCCAGCCCCGCGGGCCGCAGCTCGACTGCATGAGGCGGTAGGCCGAGAACTGCGGGTTGGCGCGCATGAAGATCATCGTGCGGCCGTCGGGGGCGAAGCTCGGCGAGGACTCGTACTGGTCGGTCGAGACGCGCTCGGGCGTCCATCGCGAGGGGGCGCTTGCCGCGGTGGCGGCGATGGCGAGGGCCAGCAGGGCCTTCATGGCGGTCTTTCGGTGTCAGGTCGGCCGCAGTCTTGCGCCCGCAAGCCCGGCCTGACCTTTCGCATCGCGGATTCCGGGGACGAGGGCCTGCTAACACTACGGCAATGGGTCGCGTTGAGGCCAGAAGGGCCGCGAGCAAGGCGCAAAGCGGAGCCGGGTTGGCCACCCGGCGAGCACTTGCAACGCCGCGCGCGGCCTTTCTGGCCTCAACCCTTCGGGAAGACCCGTCGCCAGGGGCCACTCGGCGTTGCACCGCTTGCCCGCACATCAGTGCGGGCGGCGTGCTGCGCCTTGATTGGCCCCTGGCAGCGAGCCTTCGCGACCCATTGCCGTAGCGTTAACAGGCCCTGGTCGGCGCAGACCTACAACCGAACGGTCCGGCCGCCGACGGCGCGGCCGCAGCGGGTCGCCCATAGTGTCGGGGTCACATTGGACCGATCCCGAAATGCCGCCCCGACAGAGATTCCAGCAATTGACCGCGGCCGTCCTGGTCGCCGTGGCTGGCCTGACCGCCTGTCGCAAGGAGGTGCCGCCACCGCCAAGGCCCGATGAGGTGCCCAGGCCCAAGGCGGCGGCCTCTTCGGCCTATGCCTTGCCCACCGCATATGCGCGGTTTGGCCGCTGAGGCAAGCACCGAGGCAAAGACATGGCAGGCCCCAGCGCCAATCCCCGCGCCATCTGGAAGGGCGCCATCTCCTTTGGCCTTGTGCACGTGCCCGTGTCCTTGCACAGCGCCACGCAGGAGCAGGAGATCGATTTCGACTGGCTGGACAAGCGCAGCATGGACCCGGTGGGCTACAAGCGCATCAACAAGCGCACCGGCAAGGAGATCGACAAGGAACACATCGTCAAGGGCGTCAAGCTCGAGGGCGACGAGTACGTGGTGCTGTCCGACGACGAGATCAAGGCCGCCTACCCCAAGCGCACGCAGACCATCCAGATCGAGAACTTCGTCAAGGCGGCGGACGTGTCCTTCGTCTACATCGAGAAGCCTTACTACCTCGCGCCGGATGGCCGGGCCGACCGCGTCTATGCGCTGCTGCGCGAAGCGCTGGAGAAAGCCGGTGTCATCGGCATCGCGCGCTTCGTGCTGCACAACAAGGAGCACCTCGCGGCGCTGATCCCGGCCGGCCCGGCGTTGATGCTGGGCGTGCTGCGCTGGGCCGAGGAGATCCGCTCGCCCGATGCGCTGGACTTGCCTAAGGTGGGAGCCGCTGGCGCTGCGGGCGTCAAGCCCGCCGAGCTGAAGATGGCCCAGCAGCTCATCAGCCAGATGACTGCGGCCTGGAAGCCCGAGAAGTTCAAGGACGACTTCACGAGCGCCATCCATGAGCTGGTCAAGCGCAAGGCCAAGGCCGGCAAGACGGCGACCGTGCAGCCCTTCGAAGAGGCGCCGGACACGAGCAGCAGCAATGTCGTCGACCTGACCGAGCTGCTGAAGCAGAGCTTGGGCGGCAAGGCGCGCAAGCCCGAGAAGGCGGCGAAGGCACCGGCCGATAAGGCGCCGGCGAAGAAGGCGGCAGCCAAGCCCGCGGCCAAGCGTGGCGCGGCAAACCGCGGCAGGAAGGCCGCGTGAATTCAGGCGCACCGACGTCCTGCGGGAACACCTTTCGCCGGTGGTTCGACTGCGCCGCCGAAGACGTCGCCGAGTTCTGCTCTGGTCCGCTGACGGCAAGTCAAGAGCTGGCGGAGGCCTGATCGGTCAGCAGCTCCCATTCGCCGCGAAGGCTCTTGAGCGCGTAGTCGGCAAAGTGGCGTACGCGCGGGGCCAGATGCAATGCATGCGGGTACACGACATGCAGCGGTGCGCTGGGGATGCCGTATCGGCCCAGCACGCGCACCAGCGTTCCATCCCTCAGCTCCGAGCCCACATCCCATATTGACTTGAGAAAGATCCCGCCGCCGGCGAGCGCGAGTGCTTTGGCCGCGTTGCCGTCATTGCACAGGAAGGTCGCGTTCACCTCGGCCGAGACCGGTTTGCCTTCATGCTGGAAGAGCCAGTGCCGCGTGCTTCGCGTGCCGTAGAGGATGCAGTTGTGCGCTGAGAGCGCAGCAGGCGTGTCGGGAGAGCCGAAGCGCAGCAAATAGTCCGGCGCGGCGCACAGGACGAGCTCGCTGTCGGCGATGTGGCGTGCCGTCATCGTCGAGTCGTTGAGCACCCCGAAGCGCAGCGCCAGGTCAATGCCTTGTTCCACGAGATCCACGACGTCGTCGCTCAAGACGATCTCGATCCGCAACGCCGGATGCATGGCCTGGAACTGCGCCGCCAGGGGGGCGAGATAGCGCGTGCCCAGCATGCGCGGTGCCGTCACCCGCAGGTGCCCGTTGATGTCGGTGCGGCTGTGCTGCATCACCACCTCGGCCTGCTGCACCTCCGCAAGGATGCGCACGCAATGCAGGTGGAAGCGTTCGCCTTCCTGCGTCATGGACTGCCGCCGCGTGGTCCGGTTGAGCAGGCGAACGCCCATGCGCGCCTCGAGGGCGGCCAGGCGTTTGCTGACCACTGCCAGCGACAGGCCCAGCGCGTTCGCGGCCCCCGTGAGGCTGCCGGCACTGGCGACCTTGTCGAAGATCGTCAGCTCGGCCAGGTTGTCGATCATTGTTTCCATATCGTTGATTGTGAAATAGCTATATCGATCTTTATAAACAAGATGGCGATAAATATAGTGGCTTTCATCGCTTAACAGGAGCCTCACGATGAAACGCACCTTCCTTGCGGCCTTCCTGGCCGCCACTGTCGCCACCAGCCTGGTCGCCCCGGTCTCGTCCGCGGCCGAGGCGCCTGCGACCAAGGTGAGCCGCTATCAAGCCGGCTACTACCACTTCAAGCTCGGCGACTTCGAGATCGCGGCACTCTCCGACGGCACACTGCCGATCCCGACGCTGAAGCTGCTGACCAACGCCCAGCCCGGCGAGGTGGCGTCGCGCCTGGCGGACACGTATCAGACGACCGAGGTCGATGCCTCGATCAACGCCTACCTGATCCGGGCCGGCAACCGCCTGATCCTGATGGACGCCGGCACCGGCGAGCTTTACGGCCCGACGTTGAACAAGCTCGAGGCCAGTCTCAAGGCGGTGGGCGTCACGCCGGCGCAGATCACCGACATCCTGATCACGCACATCCACACCGACCACACCGGTGGCTTGATGGATGGCCAGCGCATCGTGTTTCCCAACGCCACGGTCCACATCGAGCAGAAGGAGGTCGCGCACTGGCTGAATCCCGACAACCGCGCGCGGGCGCCGGAGGCGGCGAAGAAGTACTTCGACGAGGCTTCGGCCAAGGTGCAGCCCTATGTCGATGCCGGCAAGGTGAAGACGTTCTCCGGCGCGACCGAGCTGTTCGCCGGCATCCGTTCCATCCCCGCTCCGGGCCACACACCGGGCCACACGTTCTACGCGCTCGAGAGCAAGGGCGAGAAGCTGGTGTTCTGGGGCGACCTGGTTCACGTGGCGGAAGTCCAGATGCCCAACCCGGGCGTGACGATCGTCTTCGACGTCGATCCCAAGGCCGCCGCAGCAACGCGCAAGAAGGCTTTCGCCGACGCGGTCAAGGGCCGGTACTGGGTCGCGGCCGACCACATCTCGTTCCCCGGCGTCGGCCATCTGCGCCGCGATGGCACAGGCTACCGGTGGGTCCCCATGACCTACGTGAACGACCACTACGAGGCGAGGTGAACCATGGCCCAGCGGTTGCTGAATCACTCCGCGGCACTGCTGCTGGCCGCGTGTCTTGCAAGCCCTTTCGCGGGCGCTGAAACGTTGCCGGCTTCCGCAGCGAACGAAGCGACCGCCGGGCTCCTGAGGGAACGCGCGCTGGCGGACAGCGGGGCGTACAAGATCGTCGCATCGCTGACCACGGAGGTCGGCGCGCGCCCCGCCGGGTCCGAGGCCGACGCCCGCGCGGTGGCGTGGGCCGTGGCGAAGTTCCGTGCGCTGGGCTACGACAAGGTCTACACGGAGCCCGTCAAGTTCACGGCTTGGCGCCGGCTGTCCGAGAGCGCCGAGGTGATTGCGCCGCTCACGCAGCGCCTTGCCGTGACCGCGCTGGGCAACAGCGTGGGAACCGACGGCCCGCTCGATGCCGAGATCGTGCGATTCCAAGACTTCGAAGCGTTGCAGTCGGCGCCGGCCGAATCGGTGCGCGGCAGGATCGTCGTGCTCACCCGGCGCATGGAACGCGACCGCGATGGGTCGGGATACGCGCGGGTCCTGCAGATGCGCAGCAGTGCTGCCTCGTTGGCCGCCACCAAGGGCGCCGTGGCGCTGCTGATCAGATCCTTGGGAACCGACGACAACCGGCTGCCGCACACCGGCAGCGTGAACTACGCTCCCGGGAACGCGATTCCGGCCGCCGCCATCTCGGGCCCGGATGCGGATCTCCTTGAACGGCTGGGGCTTCGATATCCCTCGGTACGGCTGCGCCTGAACATCGCGACGCAAACACAGACCGACAGCACCTCGTACAACGTGATCGGCGAGATCACCGGGCAAGACGCCAAGGGGGAGATCGTGATGATGTCTGCGCATCTCGACTCCTGGGATCTGGGCACGGGCGCAGTCGACGACGGGTTCGGCGTGGCCCTGACCATGGCAGCCGGGGCGTTGATCAAGCAGCTGCCCCAGGCACCCCGCCGCACGATCCGCGTGGTGTTGTTCGCCAATGAGGAGAACGGCTTCGATGGTGCACGCGCCTATGCGGCGCGCGATGCGGGCGATCTGTCGCGGCACTATCTGGCGATCGAAAGCGATTGGGGCGCAGGGCCAATCTACGCGTTGCGTCATC
Source organism: Roseateles sp. P4_D2 (assembly GCF_056401875.1). Classification (NCBI taxonomy): domain Bacteria; kingdom Pseudomonadati; phylum Pseudomonadota; class Betaproteobacteria; order Burkholderiales; family Sphaerotilaceae; genus Roseateles; species Roseateles sp. P4_D2. The sequence continues at coordinate 398,568 of NZ_JBFUIM010000002.1, forward strand.
CGCCGCTGGACGCTGAGCTCACGGCACGGCTGTCACGCGCGCTGGCTCCGCTGGGCATCACGCTCGACGGTGCCGCTGGCGCACCGGGACCGGATCTGGGCTTCCTGGCCAAGCGTGGCGTGCCGTGGATCCAGCTCGCACAGGATGCCACGGACCTCTTCGATCATCATCACAGCGCCAATGACACCTTGGACAAGATCGACCCCGCGTCCTTGAACCAGAACGTCGCCGCCTACACGACGTTTGCCTGGCTGGCAGCGAACGCGCCGTAGATATGCGCAAGCTCGCCATCTCGGCGATTGAAACGGCGCTCAAGGGCTGAACGGGCTACGGCAAAAGTTGCCGCAAAGCCTTGCGCTCCCGGACCGGCCCCCTCTCGTGGGGCGGCCACGAACGCGGGCAAGTCGTGTGCCCGTGCAGCGTTGAACTAGACGCGGAAGACGACCATGGACGGCCGGTGGATTCCCTATTGCGGCGAGGCGCCCGGCCCGGACGCTTGGCTGAGCCGATGGAACCTCGACCCGGTGCTCGGCACGGGCCTCGTGCTGCTGGCGCTGGCACTGTGGCGGCCGTCAGCGGCGCAGGCTGCAACGCCGAGACAGCTGCGCTGCCTGCGCTGCGCCTGGGCGTTGGCGGCCCTGCTCTACGTGTCGCCGCTGTGTGCGCTGAGCTCGGCGTTCTTCACCATACGGGTGGTCCATCACATGGCCCTGGTGCTGGCGATGGCGCCGTTGCTGGCCATCGGGCTGGAACGCTGGCTGCGCCGCCTGCCGACACCGCTGTGGACCAGCACCGCCGTCGCCACCGTCACGTTCTGGACCTGGCATGCGCCCGCGCCTTACGCGGCGGCCCTGTCGTCGGTGGCCCTGTACGCACTGATGCAGTTCACGCTGCTGGCCAGCGCGACGGCGTTCTGGATCGCGGTGCGGCGCTCCGGCGCGGTCGCTGCAACGGGCGCCATCCTCGCCACGACGGTGCTGATGGGGTTGCTGGGTGCGCTGATCACGTTCGCCGCGCGGCCGCTGTATGCGCCGCACTTCGCATCGGCGCTGAGCTGGGGCGTCTCGCCGCTGCAGGACCAGCAGCTCGCCGGCATCGTGATGTGGGCGCCAGGCAGCATGGCCTACCTGGCGGCCGCCATGTGGATAGGCTGGCGCTGGATGCGCGCTGAACGTGCGCGCGGCCTGCGTGCCGAAGCGGCATGAATCTCGTTGCCGCCATCGAATGGGCCGAGGGCCACCACCGCCGGGGCCTGTACTCGCCGATCGGCGTGGCCTTTCACTGGGCGATGGCGGCGCTGATGATCTTCCAGCTCGGCTACGGCTGGTACCTCGGCTGGCAGCCGGCGGGCGGCGACAAGTACATCGGCTACCAGACCCACACGGAGGTCGGGCTGGCCATCATGGTGCTGGGCACGCTGCGCTTCCTGTGGCGCAGCCAGATCGGCACGCCCGACAACGTCGACGAGTCATCGTTCTCGGGCAGGGCCAGCCATGTGCTGGAGGTCTGGTTCTATTTCAGCTTCTTCGCGCTGCCGATCAGCGGCTGGGTCATGTGGTCCACGCTGCCCAGCGACCTGCCACTGTCGATCGCCGGCGTCATCCCCTTCCCCAACCTGCCTTTCGACCAGTTGTCCGAGGGCCTGCAGCAGCGCCTGATGGAGTGGGCCGCGACGGCGCATGCCTGGATCGTCTGGATCACGGCGCTGGCCATTCCCGGCCACGCCGGGGCGGCCGTGCTGCATTACGTGATCAAGCGCGACCGCGTGCTGCCCTCGATGTTCGACCTCAACGGGCCGCAGGCGCCGGGCGTGGTGGGATCCGCGCCAGATAAAGGCTCAGCTGATGAACCTCCTCGGGCTTGAGCCGCTGGGCCGCAGTCAGCATCTCATGATTGCCATCATTGCGGCGCTTCGACACTTGCCAGTCCTGCAGCTGCTGGGCGAGGTAGAAGGCCGGCTGGGCGTTCAGCGGCGGCCCCTTCGCGCTGCCGATCCCTTCAGCGCCGTGGCATTGCTGGCAGGCCGCGGCGTACAGCGCCGGGGTCGTCGCGGCGATGGCTTCGGCGGTGGCGGGCGGCAAGGCCTGGGGCGGCAGGCCGGCGTAGTAGTTGGCCACCCGCACGCGTTCGTCGCTGTCGAGAAAGCGCGCCACGTCGCGCATGACCTCGTGCGCGCGCAGCCCCGCCGCGTAGTCCTCCATCTGCTTTTGCAGGTAGCCCGCCGGCAGGCCGGCCAGGCGAGGTGCGTCGAAACCATTGCCCTCGCCGCGCGCGCCGTGGCAGCTCACGCAGGCGTAGCGCGCGCCGCCTTCGCCGCCACTCATCGCGATCAGCTCGCCGCCGCGGCCGAAGCGGTCGTCGCTCGGGCTCATGCGATCGGTGCAGGCGGCGGCCAGCAGCGTGAGGATGATGAGAGTGAGAAGAGACAGGTGGCGCATGGCGGGTGAATCATCATCCCTGGCAAAGGAAGCGCCGAGCAAGTCCCAGCGATGCGCTGCGCGCGAGAGACTTGTTCGGCGCTTCCTATTCGTGCTCGCCTGTGCCTTCCTCGCCGCCTGCGATGGCCCGCCCGACCGCACGCCGACCCTGGGCGACGCGGACGCCGCACGGGGCCGGCAGCTCGTGGCCGACAAGGGCTGCGTGGCCTGCCACACCTTCCCCGACGTGAAATGGCCGCGTGGAGGGCTCGGGCCGTCGCTCGAGAACTTCGGCAGGCAAGGCCTGATCGCAGGGCAGCTGCCGAACCAGCCCGGCTTGTTGATGCAGTTCGTTCGCAACGCACCGTCGATGGTGCCCGGCACGGCCATGCCGGCCATTCCCATGTCCGACCAGGAAGCTCGCGATGTCACCGCCTACCTCCTCACGCTATAGGGCCTGTCATCCTATGAATCCCCCCCGCGTGGCACCCCACAGAGCCTGCAATCTAGGCGCAAACCGCAGCCGGGGTGGGGCCCCGGCGAGGATTTGCAACGACGAGTGCAGGCTCTGTGGGGCGCCACCCGAAGGGCCGGGGCTGCAAGGGGCGCCCCGCGTCGTTGCGAACCTAGGTCGGGGAAGGGCCCCGACCGTCGGCTCGCGCCTAGCGCTGCACCCCTTGCAGCCCCGGCGCGGGGGAGATTCATAGGATGGCAGGCCCTAACCTCGCTGAGGCCCTGAGCGGCTGGCCGCCGCCGGTGCTCGACCCGCACGGGCCGTTCTCCAACTCGGTCACCACGCTGGCCTGGGTGCTGATCGCCCTCTTCACGCTGATCTTCCTGGGCGTGTGCGCGGCGATGTGGGTGGCGCTGTATGGCAGCGACGAGCTGCGCGCCCGGCTCGGCGGCGAGCGCGTCGTCAAGTGGTTCGGCCTGATCATCCCGGCCGGCGTGCTGTTGCTGCTGCTGGCCTGGGGCCTCACGCTGGTTGCCGGCATGTCCACCATCAAAGGCGACGAGCTGCGCATGCGCGTGTCGGGCAACATCTACTGGTGGCGCGTGTCCTACCTCGATGCGGCGGGCCGCGAGACGCTGGCCGACGCCAACGAGCTGCACATCCCGGTCGGCCGCCCCGTCGTGGTTGACATGGTCTCGGAGGACGTCATCCACAGTTTCTGGGTGCCCAAGCTCGGCGGCAAGATGGACATGATCCCCGGCCGCACCAACCGGCTCAAGCTGCAGGCCGACAAGGCGGGCGTCTATGGCGGGCAATGCGCCGAGTTCTGCGGCGGCGCGCATGCGCTGATGGGCTTCGTCGTCGTCGCGCATGAGGCGGCGGACTGGCAGCGGTGGCTGGATTCACGCCTGAAGCCGGCCCCTGAGAGCAACGTCAGCGTCGAGGCGCTGCGCGGCAAGCAGCTCTTCAACGAGGTCGGCTGCGCGGCCTGCCACCGCGTCGCCGGCACCTCGGCGCAAGGCGTGTCGGGACCGGATCTGACCTTCGTCGGATCGCGCCAGTCGCTGGGCGCCGGCATCCTGCCGAACACGCGCGGCACGCTCATCGGCTGGATCGGCGACAGCCAGTCCATCAAGCCGAACAACCGCATGCCCGCCTACCGCTCGCTGAAGGCCGACGAGCTGAACGCGCTCGCCAGCTACATGGAGTCGTTGAAATGAAGCCCCTCGTCCAGCTGCACACCGCTGAACGCGGTGCATCTGACCGGTCCCCCGCGGGGACGGCGATGCCCGCGGCGTTGAGCCGCGAGCACATCGCCATCGCGGGCCGGCTCGGGAGCGGCCCAGCGCTCGGCCCGAAATGCGCCGGTTTCATGCGTCGCGGGTGCCGCGAACGCGGAATGGACAACTGAAATGAACTCCAAACAAAGCCACAGTGGCACAGAGACACGGAGAGGCTTTCATCTCGGCTCCTCTGTGTCTCTGTGCCTCTGTGGCTGTGTTCCAAAGTCAGCGGAGCAACAGAGATGACGCACCCCGCCGCCCCAGGCGTCGAAGGCGCCATCCACGCAGCAGCATCCAAGCCGTCCGAAACCGGCTTCAACACGGATCTCTACGCGCGTTTTCCGACCCAGGGCGGCCTGCCCGCGGGCGAGCTCGAGGCGCTGGAGAAGACCTGGGAAACGCCGACCGGCTGGCGCGCGTTCAGCGCCGTCAACAACAACTTCATCGGCTTCCTGTTCATCGCCACGGCCTTCGGCTTCTTCATTGCCGCGGGCATCCTGTCGCTGGTGATGCGCGTGCAGCTGGCCGCGCCGCTGGCCGGCGTCGTGCCGCAGGAGACCTACAACCAGCTGTTCACGATGCACGGCTCGGTGATGATGTTCCTGTTCGCCGTGCCGGCCGTCGAGGCCATTGCGGTGCTGCTGCTGCCGCAGATGCTGGCCGCGCGCGACCTGCCCTTCCCGCGGCTGTCGGCCTATTCGTATTGGGCCTATGCGATTGGCGGCATCGTCTTCTTCGGCTCGGTCTTTTTCAGCCTGGCGCCCTCGGGCGGCTGGTTCATGTACCCGCCGCTGAGCTCGGGGGTCTACGCCAAGGGCATCAACGCCGACTTCTGGCTGCTGGGCATCGGCTTCATCGAGATCAGCGCGATCGCCGGCGCCATCGAACTCATCGTCGGCGTGCTGCGCACGCGAGCCCCGGGCATGACGCTGGCCAAGATGCCGGTGTACGCCTGGGCCATCCTGATCTTCGGCGTCATGATCATCCTGGCCTTTCCGGCCATGATCATGGTGACCTTCCTGCTGGAGCTGGAGCGCGCCTTCAACTGGCCGCTGTTCGACGCCACCCGCGGCGGCGACCCGCTGCTGTACCAGCACCTGTTCTGGTTCTTCGGTCACCCCGACGTCTACATCATCTTCATCCCGGCCTCGGCGATGGTGTCGACCATGGTCGTCACCGTCGCGCAGAAGAAGCTGGTCGGCCACGAGCTCGTCGTGCTGGCGATGATCGCCACCGGCTTCATCAGCTTCGGCGTGTGGGCCCACCACATGTTCACGGTCGGCATGCCGGAGCTGGCGGCGGGCTACTTCTCGGCCGCGTCGATGGCAGTGGCCGTTCCCGCGGGCGCCCAGGTGTTCGCATGGATCTGCACGCTCGCGTCTGGCCGTGTGCAGCGCAACGTGCCGTCGCTGTTCCTGGTCGGCGGCATCCTCATCTTCGTGATGGGGGGCTTGAGCGGCGTCATGGTGGGCATGGTCGCCTTCGACGGCCAGGCGCACGACACCTACTTCGTTGTCGCGCATTTCCACTACGTGTTGATCGGCGGCATGCTGTTCCCGCTGTTCGCCGGCTTCTATTACTGGACGCCGATGATCAACGGCCAGCAGTTGTCGGAGCGGCTCGGGCGCTGGGTGTTCTGGCTCAGCTTTGTCGGCGTGCACGTCTGCTTCCTGCCCATGCACCTGACCGGGCTGATGGGCATGCCGCGGCGCGTCAACACCTACCTGCCCGACCGGGCCTGGGACCTGCCGAACCTCATCTCCACCGTGGGCGCCTTCATCATGGCCGCAGGTGCGCTGCTGTTCGTCATCGACGCGGTGCGCTGCTACGCCCGTGGCGGCAGCAGCGGCAATGCCCGCAATGCGTTCCATGGGGGCACACTGGAATGGCTGTCGGCGGGCAACTACGGCGTGCGCTCCATCCCGGTGGTCAACGACCTGGAGCCGTTGTGGGCCGACCCCCAACTGGCCAACGACGCGCAAGCCGGGCGCTACTTCCTGCCCAACACGGCCACCGGCCAGCGCGAAACGCTCGTCACCAGCCCCGCGCGCGCCGAGCCGCAGTACGTGCAGATCATGCCGGGGCCGTCCTGGTGGCCGTTGCTGTCGGCGCTGTTCACGGCCGGCTTCTTCCTGCTGCTGACGGTGAAGGCCATGACGTTGAGCGCCGTCTGCGGCGTGCTGACCGTGTTCTGCCTGATGCGCTGGGTGTGGAGCAACGACCGGCACCTGCCACCGCAGCAGAGCCAGGTCGACGCTGGCGCCGGCATCCTGCTGCCGACCTATGTGGCCGGCCCGCAGGCGCACGGCTGGTGGGCTGCGGTGCTGCTCGACATCGTGCTCGGGACGATCTTCCTGATGGCGATGTTCGGCTACCTCTACCTGTACGCCGCGCATCCCGACTGGTGGCTGCTCAAGGCACCGCGCGGTGCGCTGGTGCCCGGCCTGGTGCTGCTCGCAGCATCGGCGGGCATGGCCTACGCCGCCCGGCCGCTGATGGCCCGGCTCAAGCGCGGCAGTGGCGCCAGCGCCGTGCTGATGGGCCTGAGCGCGGCCTGCCTGGCCGCCGCGCTGGCCGTGGACGTGCTCGACTGGTGGCACGCCGGGCTGCGCGGCGATGCCAGCGGCCAGGGCGCGACGGTCTACGCGATGCTGGCCTGGCACGGCAGCGTCGTGGCGGCCGTGGTGCTGGCGGCGTTCTTCTACGCGCTGCGCTGGATGCGCGGCCTGGCGCCGCGCCCGGCCAACAAGACGCTGGAGGCGTTGCGCCTGCTGTTCATCTACGCCGCGCTGGAGGGTGCCGCCGGCCTGCTGCTGCCGCGGCTGCTGCCGTGGGGAGGTGCGTGAATCAAGCGACCTTCACCACCGTCTTGCCGAAGTTGCCGCCCTGCAGCAGCCGCGCCAGCGCGGCGGGCGCCTGCTCCAGCCCGTCGACGATGTCCTCGCGCAGCGTGATGCGCCCTGAATCCAGCCAGGCGCTCATCTCGCGGCGGAAGGTGTCGAAGCGTTCGCCATAGTGGTCCAGGATGATGAAACCCTGCATGCGGATGCGCTTGGCCAGCAGCGTGGCGACGAGGCCAGGCAGGCGGTCGGGACCGGTGGGCGGCGCGGCATCGTTGTAGTGCGAGATGAAGCCGCAGACCGGCACGCGGGCGTGCAGGTTGAGCAGCGGCAGCACGGCGCTGAACACCGCACCGCCGACGTTCTCGAAATAGACGTCGATGCCCTCCGGGCAGGCCGCCGCCAACCGCGTGGCGAGGTCTGGCGCGTGGCGATCCAGGCAGGCGTCAAAGCCCAGCGTTTCCACGGCGTGGCGGCATTTGTCGGCGCCGCCGGCAATGCCGACGACGCGGGCGCCCTTGAGCTTGGCCAGCTGGCCGACGACAGCGCCGACCGCACCCGTGGCCGCGGCGACGACGACGGTCTCGCCCGGCTTGGGCTGGCCGATGTCCAGCAGCCCGACATAGGCCGTGAAGCCCGGCATGCCCAGGCCACCCAGTGCGTGCGACGGTTGCGTCACGTCGCCCAGAGCCAGCAGGTCGCTGCCGTCGCTCACGGCGTATTCCTGCCAGCCAGCGTTGGCCAGCACCAGCTCGCCTTGCTTGAAGGCCCGGTGCCGTGACGCGACGACGCGGCTGACTGTGCCGCCCACCATGACGCCGCCCAGCGGCACCGGCGGTGCATAGCCGGGCCCCACCGGCGCCATCAGGTTGCGCATATACGGGTCGACTGACAGGTAGAGCGTGCGCAGCAGCACCTGGCCGTCGGCGGGTTCGGGCACGGGCTGGGTGTCGAGGTGGAAGTGCTCCGGCCCGGGCAAGCCTTGCGGGTAGGCGGCGAGAGTGAGGCGGCGGTTCATTGCGCACCTCGGGCGACGGCGCGCGGACCATGGCGCAGCGTCAGCAGCGTGCCCAGCGTCAACGCAACGACAGCAAAGGCCGGGCCGCCCAGCGCGCCAATGCGGTCCACCAGCAGGCCGCCTCCGATGGCGCCGCTGGCTATGGCGATCTGGAAAGCTGCCACCAGCAGGCCGCCGGCGCCCTCGGCCTGGTCGGGCGCGGCGCGCACGATCCAGGTCTGGAAGCCCACCGGGAAGGCGCCGAACGCAAAACCCCACAGCGTGATGGCCACGGCGGTGACGGCGGCCGATTGGCCGGCCACCAGCAGACAGGCCGCCAGCACTGCGATCAACACGCCGCCGAACACGATGGCGTGGCGCTCGCTGCGCCCGGCCAGCCAGCCGCCGGCGAAGTTGCCGAAGAAGCCGCCGATGCCATAGCCCAGCAGCACGCCCGAGATGGCGCCGACCGACAGGTGCGTGACCTGCTCCATCAGCGGCCGGATGTAGGTGAAGCCGGCAAAGTGGCCGGAGATGACCAGCAGCACCGCCAGCAGCGCCACGCGCACCGGCGGGCGGCGCAGCAGCTCGGCCAGCACACGCAGATCCGGCTTGTCGCGCGGCGGCAGGGCCGGCAGCGTGGCCGCCTGCACGGCCAGCGTGACGAGGCTGACCATACCGGCCGCGATGAAGGCGCTGCGCCAGCCCCACACGTCGCCCATCCACGCGCCGATGGGCGCGGCACAGACGGTGGCGACCGACACGCCGGTCAGGATGACCGACATGGCGCGGGCGAACAGGTTTTCGGGCACCAGGCGCATCGCCAGCGCCGCCGACATCGACCAGAAGCCACCCAGTGCGACACCGAGCATCACCCGCGCGACGAGCAGCGCTGCCAGGCTGCCGGCAGTGGCAGCCAGGAGGTTGGACAGCACCAGCAGCGCGCTCAGCGCCAGCATGACGAGGCGGCGGTCCAGCCGGCGCGTCAGCAGCGGCAGGGCGGGCGCGGCGACGGCGCCGACCAGGGCCGTGGCGGTGACGGCCTGGCCGGCTGCGCCGTCGCTGATGCCGAGGTCGGTGGCCATGGCCGTCAGCAGGCTGGCCGGCAGGAACTCGGCCATGACGAGGCCGAACACGCCCATCGTCAGCGAGGCGACGGCCGGCCAGCGGGCGGTGGTGTGGGCCGGGGCGGGCGCGGCGATGGCGCGGCCACCGGGGTCGGTGGGGCAGGCAGTGCAGGAAGAGGAAGTCACGGCGGCAAGTCCCTTTGTCAGCGAGGTCTGAATGCTAGGAATAGGCTGCCGGCGATTGAATGCCAGGAACGCCGAGATGCTTGACTTTTCGTCCAGACCCGAGGGCCGCGACACCCTGACCGAGATCCTGCTGGGCCTGCGCCTGGACGGCGTCGAGTACGGCCGCTGCATCCTGCGCGCGCCCTGGGCCGTGGCCTTCCCGGCGCAGCGCTCGGCGCGCTTTCACTTCGTTGGACACGGCGGCTGCTGGCTGCGCACCGCAGCCACCGACTGGGTGCGGCTGAACGCCGGCGACGCGGTGCTGCTGCCGCACGGCAGCTTTCACGTGCTGGCCAGCGCGCCCGACGTGCCGGCGGTGGACATCGACTCGCTGTCGCGGGTCGCCGTGTCGGAGAACATCTATTTGGTCGGCGCCGCACCCGGCTCCGCCGCCGCGGTGGTGGACGACGCCACCGACGTGATGTTCTGCGGCGCGCTGCGCTTCAACCTCGACCCGCTGCACCCCCTCATCGCGATGATGCCGCCCGTCATGCTGGCCGGCGACCTGGCGCAGAAAGACGCGACGGTGCCCGTGCTGCTGGACGCGATGGAGCGCGAGGTGGCGCTGGACCGCATCGGCGCCTGCGGCATCCTGGCGCGGCTGGCCGACGCGCTGGCCGCCAGCATCATCCGCGCCTGGGTGGAATGCGGCTGCAGCGACGCCACCGGCTGGATTGCCGCGGTGCGTTGCCCCAAGATCGGCAAGGTCGTCGCAGCCATCCACGCCGAGCCCGAACGCGACTGGAGCCTGCCCGAACTGGCCGACGTCATGGGCGCCTCACGCTCCAGTTTTGCCGACGCCTTCACGCGCACCATGGGCGAGAGCCCGGCCCGCTACGTCGCCAAGATCAAGATGTTCCAGGCCCGCCGCTGGATCGCCCAGGACGGCATGCGCGTGGCGACGGCGGCGGACCGGCTGGGCTATGAATCGGAGGCGTCGTTCAGCCGGGCGTTCAAGCGGGTGATCGGGCATGCGCCGAGTGCGGCGCGGGGGCCGTCGCCCTGAAGCACCGGCCCGGCGCCGCCCTCATTGCTCCCGCGCCCCCGACGGCGTCACGCCGCAGGCCATGCGACCCCCGCCGCCGCCCAACGGCATCGGGTGGTCGGCATGGTTGTCGCCGCCGATGTGGATCATCAGTGAGCGTGCACGCAGGTCGTCGAGCTTCAGCCGTGGCGCCAGCACGGCATGGCTGGCGCGCTCGTCGCCTTCCACCACCAGCGCGGGCAGGTCGCCCAGGTGGCCGTCGCCCCAGGGCGTGCCGTGGCGCTTGCTGCCTAGCGGGTCCAGATGGGCGCCCGCCGCCAGGCCGGGCACGGGCTGGCCATCGCGCAGGCCCGGCGCGCAGCTCGGGTTCTCGTGCACATGAAAGCCGTGGATGCCTTGCGGCAGGCCGCTCAGCGCCGGTGTGAAGACCAGGCCGTAAGCCGACTCGGTCACGATCACCTCGCCGATCGCCCGGGCCGCGCCCGTGCTGTCGATCAGGTGCATGGGCACGGTGATGGCCGCAGCCTGGGCCGCGGCGACGGGAATGGCCAGCAGTGTGGCGATGGAGAACAAGCGCATGGTGGGTCTCCCTGACAGCGGGCCGGACACCTCGTTCAGCCCTGCCCTGACAGACGTGCCGCCGGCGCCGAGGCGGACACGCGCCGCCGCCCCGCCGCGCCCAGGCCGCCCATGGCCACGGCCACCAGCGCCACGCTGGCGGGCTCGGGAATGCCGCTGACCGCCTCGACACGCAGGTCGAAGGCGCCGAAGTTGTCGCGGTAGAAGGTGTCATTGACCGAGGCGTAGATGTGGCCGGCGGTGGCCAGCGTCAGCGTCAGCATGTCGCCGATCAGGAACCAGTCGTCCGCCTGCGCGGCACTCGGGTCGGTGCCCAGGAAGGCGCCGGCGTTGAGGGTGCCGATGAGAGCGCCGATCCGGGCGTTCAGGCCGGCCCGCCCGTAGTGGTCGTCGGCGGTGTAGGACCCGTTCGGGTTGAAGCTCGCCACCAGCGGCGGGCAGGTGATGGTGGCGGCGGGCGAGCCGTCCGGCCGTATCAAGGCGCTGCCGCCCCCGCAGACGTCGACCGTGCCGGAACCCATCAGCGTGTAGCTGCCGGCGGCGAACAGGCCGAAGTCGGTCAGCCCGCCCGCCGACGAGACGGGGGCGGCCTGGGCCAGGGGCAGGAAGGCGGCGCAGGCCAGGGCGAGCGCGAGGCGGCGATAGAGAGAGCGTTGCATGGGTCCTCCGACGGGGTCGGGCCGGCGCACAGCGCACCGGTCCTGCTCTTCCAGACGGGCTGCCGGGCACAAAGCGGACAAGGGATGTGCGGGCAGGCGAGACCTGGCCGATGCGCCTACAGGCGGGGGCGCGAGGTGCCCGTCATCGGGGCGCAAGTTGCGTTGCCCCAAGATCAGCACGGTCGTCGCTGCCATCCACGCCGAGCCCGAGCGCGAAGGGAGCCTGCCCGAGCTGGCCGACGTCATGGGCGCCTCACGCTCCAGCTTTGCCGACGCCTTCACGCGCACCGTGGGCGAGAGCCCGGCCCGCTACGTCGCCAAGATCAAGATGTTCCAGGCGCGCCGCTGGATCGCCCAGGACAGCATGCGCGTGGCCACGGCCGCCGACCGGCTGGGCTATGAATCGGAGGCATCATTCAGCCGGGCGTTCAAGCGGGTGATCGGGCATGCGCCCAGTGCGGCGCGGGCAGGCTGAAAGCGGCCTGAGGTCAACGCCAGCCGCGTGCGATTTCAGCCCTGCGACGACGCGCGATGCAGGCGATGCCCGCCAGCCCGGCCAACCACAACAGGGCCGTCTCGGGCTCCGGCACCGCCAATGCCTGTTGGGCGAATTCGAAGCTGACGGTGCCGAAGCGAGCCCCATGTGCGGCGTCGGGCGAGTACTCGTAGGCCCTGAGGTTGGCGGCGTAGATCAAGGTGCCCGGCAGCACGGCGCCATAGTCAACGGCGTCGGTGATCCGCGTGAACCCGGCGTTGTTGACCGCCGCGGTGGCGCTGTTCAGATTGGCGTAGACGATGGCGTCGAAGCTGGTCTGCGTGACCACCACGTTGCCCATCGCCACCGAGTAGCCGCTGAGGCCCATCCCAGCCGCGTTGGTGATGCTGAAGTAGGCCAGCGTCGCATCGATGTAGTTACCGGTCTTGACCGTCTGGGCAAACGGGTCGAAGCGGGAGGCCTGGCCCACGACGCCGAAGTCCATCGCCAGCGTGAAGCCGATGCTGCCGGGGCTGCTGTCGGGCGTGAAGACGATTGCCGCAGCGTCCGGCGCCAGCTTCGTGTTGCCGGCAAACGGCCCGTTGTTCCAGACCGGGTGCGAGGGCAGCTGCCGCTGGGTGAAATCGAAGTTGGAGCCTGCGATGGTGCAGTTGCCGAGCGCGAGGATCTGGTCGAACGTCGCGGTCGGGCAGACCGTGGCAGACGCGGGGGCCGACAGCACCAGCGCCAAGGCTGGCGCCAGCAGCGTGGCAAGGGGACTACGCTGGCTTGTCGCAGAGGTCATGGGGCTCTCCTGATCGTGGGTTGGAGCCGCCGATGTTGCGCGCCCGTCCGACGGCGCTCCACCCACGGATGACCCACAGTCGAGCCGGGCAAGGGTCGTCGCGCCCCTGTTGGCGGGCCGAATGAGCGCTGCGGGGTGGCCACCTAAAATTCACCGCCCCAGCGTGCCGTTCAGGCGCCGTTCAACGATCCGATGACGACCACCACCCTGCTCCTGCAACTCATCGTCATCCTCGGCGTGGCCCGCGGCTGCGGCTGGTTGCTGCGTCATCTGGGCCAGCCGCAGGTGGTGGGCGAGATGGCGGCCGGCCTCGTGCTCGGGCCGGCTGTCATGGGCTTCTACCTGCCCGACCTGCATGCCCAGCTGTTCGCCAAGCCCTTGCTGGGTGGCCTGAACGCGCTGGCCACGCTGGGCCTGGTGCTGTTCATGTTCGTCGTCGGCCTGGAGATCCGCGCGCCGGGCGGCCTGCGCTTGCAGCTGCGTGCCGCCGGCAGCGTCGGCCTGCTCAGCGTCATCGCGCCGGCCGCGCTGGCCCTGGCCATCACGCCGGCCCTCTACTCGGTTTACCCGGGCTTGGCGCCGGCGGGCGTGGGCTTCTGGCCCTTTGCGCTGTTCATGACGGCCGCCGTGTCCATCACCGCCTTCCCCGTCATGGCGCGCATCCTCAAGGACCGCGGCATGACGCAGACCCGCTTCGGCCAGCTGGCCCTGGCGGGCGCTGCGGTCGTCGACGTGTTCGCCTGGGTGCTGCTGGCCTTTGTCGTCGCCCTTGCGGGAGTGGGTGAAGGCTATGCCGGCCTGACCCGGATCGCCGCCGGCACGCTGGCCATCCTCGCCGTCCTCTATTTCGTCGTGCGACCGGTCTATGCCCGGCTGCTGGCCGCCCGGGCGCCCGATGGCGAGCCGTCGCTGGGCGTGCTGGCGGCGCTGATGCTGGGCTTGCTGGGCTGTGCCGCCGCGACCGAATGGCTGCACCTGCACGCGGTGTTCGGCGCCTTCCTGTTCGGCGCCACGCTGCCGCGCGACGACCGCCTGCTGCAGTCGCTGATGCAGCGCATCGAGCCGCTGTCCATCGTGCTGCTGATGCCGCTGTTCTTCGCGCTGGCCGGCCTGTCGACGACGCGCTCGGCCTTTGCCGGCGGCGCCCTGGGCGCCATGCTGCTGGTGGTGGGCGTGGCGACGGTCGGCAAGCTGGTGGGCGGCTGGCTGGGCGCCCGCGTGGCCGGCCTCAACGGCGCCGAGAGCATGGCCACCGGCGCGCTGATGAACGCCCGCGGCCTGATGGAGCTCATCGTCATGAAGGTCGGCCTGGACGTCGGCCTCATCGGGCCCGACATGTTCACCATCCTGCTCATCATGGCCCTGGCCACGACGGCCATGACCAGTCCGCTGATCACGTTGGCATTGCGCTACCGCAAGCGGGTCAAGGGCGCGAAGGCGGCCTGAGTCGAGCGGCGGCAAGGCGACTAACATGGCCGCCCATCTGAATCGTTAGGCGAGCGCTGGCTTCTCCGGTGCAGCCTCCCCGCCGGCATGCGCCATCACTCACTCCTGTCACCGGCTATCACGCTGGCGTCCCTGCTGCTCGGTTTGGCCGCCTGCGGGGGCGGAGGCGACAACACGGAGTCGGTCGGCTGCCCGGCGATCGTCCTGAGCGACGGGCCTGCACTCATCCTCGCTTCCGTGCAGAGCGCCGCCACGTCTGCATCCATTCCGGTGGTCATTCTGAGCGACATGACGGCCAACGGCCTGAGCTTTTCGGCGGAGCTGTATTCACCGACGCAGAGCTTGAACGTACGCACGGTCGGCAAGACGCTGGAATGCACGCTGCCTTGCGGCTTCTCGTCGGCAACGGGCGAACAGTCCTTCACCGTCTCGGCCCCCGGCTACGTGCCGCTCAAGGTGACCGCCCAAGGCTCGTACGCCTCCAGCCGCGGGATCTGCCCGCCGACGCTGACGGATGGCCATCGAATCACGGTGAAGCTGGAGCCCATCTAAGCGGCGAGCCGGGCGGCCTGTCCGCCAGATCTCCGCCTCGTCCTTTGGCGTTCGTCGCGTGCCGGTCACGGCTCCGTAGGTTGGGGGAGCCACTCGAACCCCAGCTTCGACGATGCCGCGCCCCGGCAATACCGCTCTGCCGCCGTCAGTGTTGGGGTTCACCGCGTTCACCCCAACCTACCGGGCTGCGCCCGGGGCCGCCGCACGCAGGTGCACTGCGCTCTCGCCCGGATTTGGCTGACTTATTGAACGTTGATGGCCGTGATCGTTGCCGTCGAGCCGGACCAGCCGGCTTGCGACACGATGTACAGAATGCCGTTCGGTGACAGCGCGAGATTGCCCGATGCTGGATAGCTCCAGATCGTTCGGTGTGCCGAGCGATCGATGACGTAGGTCGAGGTGTTGGTACTGATGATCACGGTGTTCTTCGTGAGCAGGACCTCACTGACGAATTCCGTATCGCCAGACGCCTGGGGCGTCCAGGACCAGAGCAGCGAGCCGTCGGCTTCCGAGCGGGCCTCGAGTCGCAAGGGGTTGTTATTGGCCGCGTAGACGACGCCCGCGTCATAGGCCGGCGTCGAGGGGTAGACGCCCCTGATGGACCAGTCGACGGTCCGCGACTGGAGGTTGAAGTGCAGGAGTGAATTGCCGATCCCTCCGCCATTCAGAAAGCTGTTGGCATAGGCCGCGGCGAACACGGAGTTGGCGCCGCCGAGGACGGGGGAGCCGCCGATTTCGTAGATGTAGTTCGTGAAGGACGGATCGGCGATGCTCATCTTGAGCGCGCCGGAAACAGGGTCGAACACCTGCAGGGAGTTGCCGGTATAGGCATACACCGCGTTGGCGTCGACGGCTGGGGTCCACGCAGATTGCTGTGCGGCTCCGGCAAAGTACAACTCGGTGCCCTGCGTGCTGAATGCATACAGCCCGCCGTAGGTTCCCGCGTTGGTGTACACGCCTGAGGGCCCCACGGTGGGCGCGAGATAGTGCTCCCACTGAGATGACATGCGGGACTTGAACAGCACGGTGCCGTTGCTGGCGTCCAGGCCGAACATATAGGTCGACGATTGCTGACCGGCCGCGACATAGACGACCCCGTTGCTGACGGCCGGGGGATTTGTGGAAGGGTAGGGCAGCTCGCCGAAGCTGTAGCTCCAGACGCTGGCACCGTCATGCTCACGCCGAGCCGAAACGGCGTTGTCTCCGGCGATGTAGAAGTTGCCGCCTGCCGTGGTGACCGTGCCGAGGTTGAAGCGGCCGTTGAAATAGATGAAGGACGGCACCGTGATTTGCCAGCGGGTGTCGAACTTGTTGGCGTCGAGCGTGACCGGCACGTAACCGGTGTGGGCGGCGTTGCCCTGGAACGTGGCCCATTCCGGTGCGCCCGCGACGGGCGAGAGCGCCGTCAGGTGATTGCCCGGCCAGGCGCCACCTGCGGCAAGGACGTTGACGCTGTAGTTCACGAACAGCGTCGACGTCGCCTGCGGCGCAGCGCAGGCCGCGTCCTGGCAGAGGCTCACCACCGCCTGCCCGGCATGGACGCCTGCAGTGGCGGAGCCGGCGGTCGAAAACTCCAGGGCATAGCTGCCACCGCTGGCGGTGACTGCGACGGTCGAGCCGATCACGCCGTCCTTGTCGCTCGCCTTGGCGTAGACGGTGCCAGTGAGGCCGAGCGCCGCGCCGTCGAGCGTCACCAGCGGAAAGACCGAGGTGCCCGCCACCGTCATGCGAGTGACCTTGGCGGCAGGCTGGACAGCCAGGCGGATCTTTGCATTGGCCGAGCCGCCGGGCCCCGTCGCCGTGACGGTGAAGTCGGCGGGAGCGGTGCCGGCGGTAGGCGTGCCCGAGATGGCGCCCGTGGTGGTGTTCAACGCAAGGCCGGCCGGCAGCGCGGGTGCGACGCTGAACGACGTCACGGTGCCTGATGTGGTCGGCGCCAGCGTCGATGTCGCCTGGTCCTGCACGTAGGCCTGGGGTGCGGCGTAGGACAGCGTCGGTGCTGGCGGCGTCGGCGTGCTGCTGCCGCCCCCACCGCCACAGCCGATGGAAATTGCAGCGCAAACCAAGGCTGCGCAAAGACCCGTGGCCCTCATATCCGTCCTCCCCGTGCTTTTGATGTCGTCCCGCATGCGGGCGCGGCGATTCTAGAAGCGCCCTGGCGCAGCATTCGGGGTGGATGCCGAAGGCGCTGATGGCATTCTTCACGGCCCCCAATTGCTTGCTGATCACGCTTGCGTTGCGCTACCGGCGGCGGGTGGAGAACGCCAGAGCCGCCTGAGCTCGCCATGCAGATCCAGCTGAGTTCCGACGACTATCTGTCAGCGATTCGCGCCGGCTTCAAGCCTCGCCCTGCATTTGCAGTGCTCGGCATCTTGATCGTCGTCCTTGCCCTGGCCGCATTGGTCTTCATGCTGGGTTCGTGGTGGCGAGGGGAAGGCTCCTGGTCTGATGTGCTGGGCGTGCTGGCGATCTGCTACTTCCCCGCCTGGTATTGGCTTTATCTGCCATGGAAGGTGCGGCGTCTGTATGCGCAGCAGCGCTCACTTCACCAGCCGGCATCGGTCGAGATTGGCGAAGCCGGCCTGCAGTTCAGAACCGTGAATGGTGAAGGGCTTCTGCCTTGGGGGAACGTCTACCGGTGGAGAGAGACCAAGGTGGTTTTTGTTCTCTACCAATCGGACGTGTTGTTCAACTTGATCCCCAAGCGATGCTTTGGCTCGGTGGAAGCTCAAGGTGAATTCAGGGCAATGCTGGTGCGCCAGGTGGGGCCTGCCAATACGCCGCGCAAGCTGTCTTGAGGCCCGGCAGCGCCGCGCGCGCCAACCGGTCTGAGGCAGCTTTCTGCACTTAGCCATACTTGGCGGCCTCGCTCGAGATTCGCCGCCGCGCCGAAATTAGGTCACGTCCACGTTGATAGAGGCTGGCGGCTAGCGCGATCACAGAAATGCCGACCAAGTACCAGAGAACATCTGGTTGACGGGACTGCATATAGGTGCTGAAAAACATCACCGCCGTTATGACCAGCATTAATGGCGCACCCGACTGCCAATATGGAGGAAGGGGCTGGGATCGATTCAGGCAATGGAGGTTAGTTATCCCCTCAATGCGATAGTGCAGTTGATAATCAACTTTGGGGGCGCTAAAGAGCACATGAATTAGCAACTCCTCGCCCGGATTTACAAGACAAGACTCCAAAACGATGGATTGCTCGCTATTGAGAGAAACAATGCATTCGACCTGCTTGGGGTGACCCCATCCCTCCACAGAAATTATCTCCCCTGCTGAAAAAGTAATTTCTAGAGAGCGATGAAACTCATTTGGTCGAATTGGTTGATTGCCGGAATTCTTTAATGCGAACAGTATCGAATGAACGTTATCAACAGGTTGCCCATCGAGAAACATGGTCACTCTATTTGACAACGCCTCATGTACCGATAAAAGGCGTCTAGATGAAACGATTCCAAAGGCAAGCTCTCGTACTGGCCTGTTTTGTCGATAAAGCCATGTCAGCATGAGGCCTATGACCGCCGCAATCGCGCCGACCAAACCCCAAGATGCATCTCTCGCTAATGTCAAAATATTCTGAACTTCCATCAGCTCCTCCCAGGGGCGCCGTGTTGCGCTGCGTTAGACGTGAGTAGAAAATATTCCGCAAACAAGTAAAAAGGCCCGTAGCGACTAGCTGCGGGCCTTTATTTCACAAGCTTAAAATGATCGGCTTCAGAACGGAATATCGTCATCCATATCGTCAAACCCCGTCGCCGCCTTGGGCGCCGCAGCCGGCGCGCGCGGAGCGGGCGGGCGCTGGGCCGCAGCCGGGCGCGCTGCCGGGCGGGCACCGCCCTCGTCTCCACCGCCACGGCTGTAGCCGCCACCGCCACCTTCGCCGCCACCCGCACCGCGGCCGTAGCTGGCGCCACCACCGCCGCCTTCATCACCACCGCCGGCGCCATCACGGCCGCCCAGAAGTTGCATTTCCTGGGCAATGATCTCGGTCGTGTAGGTGTCGCGGCCTTCCTTGTCCTGCCACTTGCGGGTCTTCAGGCGGCCTTCGACATAGAGGGGGCGGCCCTTCTTGACGTACTCGCCGACGATCTCGGCCAGGCGGTCGTTGAAGACGACGCGGTGCCATTCCGTCTCTTCCTGGCGCTCGCCGCTCTCGCGGTTCTTCCAGTTGCGGGTGGTCGCCAGGCTGAGGGTGACCCAGGCGCCGCCGCTCGGGTTGTAGCGAACCTCGGGGTCTTTGCCGACGTTGCCGATGATGATGACTTTGTTGACGCTGGCCATGACGCTCGTCCGAATTCGATGGGGAAGGGGCGAATTATGCCGAGGGGCTCGCCGAACCCCGTCAGCAACTCCACGTAGACCGCATCCCGCACCCCGGGGCCCGCACTTCGTCTCTCCACTCGCCGCCCGCCCGATGGGGCTCCCTAAGATGAAGCCATGAACTCCCCCGACCCTCGCTCCAGCAACCGCCGCCCGAATGTGCGGCTGTGGCTGGCGTACGCCGGGACTTGCGCGCTGGCCTGGTGCCTGTTCGTGCTGGCCGGCAGCGAGTTCGACCGCGGCCTGGACCCGTTCTGGCTGGCCGTTTACCAGGCCACCACCATGCTCTGGGCACCGATGCTGCTGGGCATCGCCGTCTGGCCGGTGGCCCGCCGCCTGCATGGCACCGACGCCGGCGCGGCCGCGACCGCCCTGGCGCACGCGATGGCGGCGCTGTCCTTCTCGGCGCTGTGGCAGGCGGGCGAGTTCGCCGTCAACGCCGCCCTGTTCGGCACCGACCACGCCGGCGCCGTGCTGCTGGCCGGCCTGCTGTGGCGCTCGGTGTGGGGCTTCGTGGTCTACGCAGCAATAGCCACCGCCTTCACCGCCGTGCTGCAGTCGCGCGCGGCGCGCTCGGCGGCCGTGCACGCCGCCCAGGCTGAAAGCGCCCTGGCCAAGGCCGAGCTGTCGGCCATCAGCGGCAAGCTGAACCCGCATTTCCTGTTCAACACGCTGAACTCGCTGATCGCCCTGACCCGCAAGGACCCGGCCGCCGCCGAGGCCTCGCTGCTGAAGTTCTCGTCCATGCTGCGCTATGTGCTGGACACCAAGCGCGGCGCCGAGGACCGCGTGATGCTGTCCGACGAGATCGACTTCCTGCGCGACTACCTGGCCCTGGAAGCCCTGCGCCTGGGCTCGCGCCTGCGCGTGGACTGGGACCTGGAGGAGCGCGTGATGGCCGACGAGCTGCCGCCACTGACACTCCAGCCGTTGGTCGAGAACTCCATCCTGCACGCCGTGGCCACCCGCAAGGGCGGCGGCAAGGTGACCATCACCGCGCGCCGCAATGCCCTCAACCACGGCCTGGACCTGGCCGTGGCGGACGACGGCCCGGGCTGCGAGCCCGAGGCCCTGGAGCCCAAGCCCGGCCAGCGCCGCGGCGTGGGCCTGGCGGCGCTGAAGAAGCGCTTCGCGCTGGACTACGACGGCCAGGCGCGCCTGCGCATCCACACCGCTCCCGGCGCGGGATTTCGCGTCGACCTTTTCATTCCTCAGACATGAACACGACCACCGTTCTCATCGCCGAAGACGAACACTTGGCCGCCGAAGCCCTGGCCGACTGGGTCAAGGCCACGCCGGGCCTGCAGCTGGTGGCTGTGTGCGAGGACGGCGACGACGCGCTGGCCCAGATCCGCGCGCTCAAGCCCGCCCTGGTGCTGACCGACATTCAGATGCCCGGCCTGACGGGTTTGCAGGTGGTGCAGGCCCTGCAAGGCGAGGCCCACCAGCCGCGCATCATCTTCACCACCGCCTATGACCAGCACGCGCTGACGGCCTTCGAGCTGCATGCGGTGGACTACCTGCTCAAGCCCTTCTCGCGCGAGCGCTTCGACGAGGCCATCTCTCACGTGCTGCGGGACGCATCGCCCAGCCCTGCCGATGTGGCGCAGGCCTTGGGCGCACCGGCCGACGCGCCGCTGACGCGCCTCTTGGTGCGCGACCAGGGCAAGATCTTCCCGCTGCAGGTGGACGCCATCGAGTGCCTGCGCTCCGACAACAAATACACCGCCATCACCAGCAAGGGCCGCAGCTTCCTGGTACGCCTGCCCATCGCCGATTTCGAGACGCGGCTGGACCCGGCGAAGTTCCTGCGCGTGCAGCGCGGCTGCATCGTCAACCTGGATTTCGTCGAGAGCATGACCCCGGACGAGAACTCCCAGCTCGTCGTGCAGCTGCGTGACGGCACGCGCATCACGGCCAACCGTGAGGTGTCCAAGATGTTGAGGGAGCAGTCGCTATGAAGACCAACACCTTGAAGAGGCGCCTCCTGCCGGCGTTGCTGCTGGCAGCCCTCGGCCTGGCGCAGGCCCAGCCTCACCCGCACCCCACGCCAGCGACGCCCCCCACTCCCGCCACGCCGGCGACACCAGCAACACCGGCCACTCCTCCGACGCCGGCGACACCAGCGACGCCGGCCACTCCTCC
Source organism: Roseateles sp. P4_D2 (assembly GCF_056401875.1). NCBI lineage: Bacteria > Pseudomonadati > Pseudomonadota > Betaproteobacteria > Burkholderiales > Sphaerotilaceae > Roseateles > Roseateles sp. P4_D2. The sequence continues at coordinate 419,823 of NZ_JBFUIM010000002.1, forward strand.
GACACCAGCGACACCAGCGACGCCGGCCACCCCAGCAATGCCCGGCCGCATCTACGCCCCCGGCGCCTTCGATCGCCTGGAGCTGGCCGGCGCGGCGCGCGTCATCCTCGTGCAGGGCGAGCGCGACCAATGTTTCATCGCCGGCGACGCCGAGGTGCAGAAGAGCGTCGAGGTCGAGCTGGCCGACCGCCAGCTCATCATTCGCCCGACCGGCGGCTGGAAGTTCTGGCACAGCCAAAAGCTGTTCGTGCAGGTGGAGATGCGTCAGCTGAAGGGGCTGTCGCTGTCCGGCGCCAGCGACGTGCACGCGCCCTTGCCCCTGCGCGCCGACCAGCTCAAGCTCTTCATCAGCGGCGCAGGCCTGGTGCGGCTGGACCAGCTGCAGGCCAAGCAGCTCACCTTTGTCATCTCGGGTGCCGGTGACGGCCAGCTCGGCGGGCGCGTTGAGGACCTGGCGCTGCAGATCTCCGGCAAGGGCAAGGTGGTCGCCGACCGCCTGCAGGCCCAGCGCGCCCGTGTCAGCGTCAGCGGCATCGGCAATGTGCTGCTGTGGGTGACCGACGAGCTGGCGGCCAATATCTCGGGCATCGGCTCGGTGGACTACTTCGGCAACCCGTCGGTGCAGCGCTCGGTGTCGGGCATGGGCTCGATCAGCGCACGCGGCGAACGGCGGAACTAGGTATTTCGACAAGCAGGCTCGGTGCCGCGAACACCATGCCAGCCAGTGAGTTTTGCTACCGGATCATTGACCGCCGAGACTTGGCCGCGGCCATCGGTTGCGACGTGGCATTCAGTGCATCTGCCCTGTACTGCCGGTGAGCCGAGAAGGCGCCGGCCGTGACCTCGATGTCCGCGCCGGAAATGCCCGCTCCACGGGCGACGTCGCGCCACTGGTCGACCACGGTCGCCACCTCTTCGACGATGGCGCCTGCCTCGGCGTCTGTGAGTCGATAAAACGCAGCTGTCGACCGCACCGTGCTCATGCTCGGGCGGTTGTCGACATCGTCGATGTTGAGCACATGCTCCGCTTTATCGACGTTCGGGTTGACATCGAAGGCAGGAGACAGCCGCCAGCCATCTTTGCCGAGCAGGAACCCGTGATTGCGCAGGTGATCGTCTCGATTGCCGACGGCGACATTGAAAGCCACTCGCCGGAACAGCTGCTTGAGGTCGCTGGCGACGTATGCAGGGTCTCCACCGGCACTCAGGAATTGGGCGAGCTCAAGGTAGCTCGCGCCCTCACTCTGTTCCCGCCGGAGCAGCGTCATGGCGGACGCATAGAACTGCCGCTTGCCATTCTCGCGATCGAATCGCTGGACGCAGAAGGTGTGGAACTCGCTGTTCAACCTGACCGCGCGGGCGGCTGGAACACTGACGCCGGCCCTCTTGGCCATGGTGTGGACAGCGGCCTCCCAGGCGCCTATGTCCCGGTCATCGTCACGCGATGGGAATTTCCCGATCCAGAGCGAGCCGTCCTGCTCGGCGAAGTTCGCTTTCGGCCTGGCCCCGCCCAATGAAGCGCCTGGCGCCACCAGCACGGCCAGCCACCGACGCAGCGCGTCAAGATCGTCGATGCGCTTGCTCGTTAGCAACGTGGCCACGGCCTCGAGCTCGCGCAGGTTGGTCACGGGGGGTGCGGCCATCTTTTCGGCGCCGAGGAATTCCTCGGCGCCCTCCAGGCGGAATCGCAGCCCGCCTTGACGCGTGAAGTCCTGAACGCCGATCAGGAAATCCCAGGCATAAAGGTTCCGGGGCGTTCGGCCTTCGTCCTTCGCCTGCAGAGCTTCTCGTCGCTTCATGAGCGTTTGGCCCCAGCGGTCCGGGGACGAGTCCAGGAAGATGCCGAAGTTGCCCAGCTCTGGCTTCGGAAAGTAGGGCTGGTCGCCGAGGGACAAATCGGGATCGACCGAAAATGCCATCGGATCCTTCAGCCAGTCCCGATCGTAGACGAAACGGACCTGGCCGCGATCGTGAGACAGCGTGCCTACACGCCGCGCGTCTTCAAGATCACAGTCGAGCCAGACCTCCAGGTTCGAGCCGCTCATCAAGATCCTCTCGGCGAGGACGCTGGCATGGCGCCGCGCTTTCGAGCGGGCTTGGGCTCCAACGCCAGGTCCTGAAGCTTGCGGCCCACCTGGTCGTCGGCCGCGAGCGACTCGATGTCCTTCTCGAGGCCCAGTACGGCGAGCACCCTCAGATAGGTCCCAAGTGTCGCGCCGGGATCGCCAGCCTCCACGTTGTAAAGGGAGGAGCGCGAGATCCCGGCCCGGAGCGCAACGGTCATGGAGCTGAGCTTGCGGCGCAGCCGCGCCAGGCGCAGCCGCTCACCAAGAGCAGCAAGAAGACGCTGCTCCTGGGGGAAAACGACCGGCGGTTTGCTGGGCATCGGACAGGTAATCCGGTTCGAAAATGTCCACCATTATGAACATTTTCACCATATTGTGTCCAGCATGGTGGGTTGGTGCCGTTCAAGCGCTCAAGCGTTGCGCACGACCAAGCGCCGCGCGGCAGCGCCTACCGTGTCAAGCTGCTTGCCAGGATATGCAAGAGCCGGGCATCAAGCACAGCACCAAGCTCCTATCCGGCGGGGAAACGCGCCTACCGCGGGTGGGATCGGGCGAGCGAACGGTATCGCCAGGCGGCCAGCAGCCCGCCCAGGGACATCAGCCACAGCGAGGACGGCTCCGGCACCGGAGCAAAGGACTGGGCCCAGTTCAGCCCCGAGGGCGACGTGATCGTGAACAGCGACATGTCCGCAGGCACGTACAGGCCGGTGTTGGGGTCGAGCAGCGAGATCGCCGAGATGCCGTTCCAGTACGAAGAGTGGCCGAAATCGGCAGTGACCGAGGCTGCTTCGCTGGTGCTGCATTGTGGGTCGCTCAAGCAGTCGATCTTGCCCGCAGACACCGTCAGCCGCTCCGTGAAGGTGAAGGGCGTGCCCAGCGTGATGGTGATTTTGATGTTGTGGATGCCCGAGTAGTACAGCGGGCCGCCAGCCACGGCGCTGACGAAGTCGACTGGGAACCCGCCCGGGAATGCAGGGTTCGAGTGGGCGCCCCAGCTGCCGAGGAAACCGGCTCCGTTCAAAGAGAAGTTCACCGAGGAATAGCCGCCCCCGGTCGGGTCGATCATGCCTTGCAGCGTGACACCCATGGTGACGCGCGCCTGCGTACCGTTGAGACCGGCCGAGCTGATTGTGATGTCCTCCCCGTACGCGCCTTCGGCAAAGGCGGTGCCCAGGTGGTTGCCGGCGCCGGCGAAGCTGGAGGCGTAGAGCTTGATGACACCCAGGGCCACCGACGCATCAGCCGTGCCGCCAGCGCCGTTGCCGGCGGCTGATGACGAGGCGCTGAACGTGCCGCTGTCGAAATCGTCCACGGGCGGGTCGAATTGCGTGCCAAGCGCGCTGGCCGACGTCCTGGCGATGGTCGAGCCTGCGGATGCTGCGAAGGCGCAGCCGAGGGCGGTCAGGCCCACCAGAAGATGCCGGAATTTCATGAAGCCACTCCTTGACCGCCCGGCGAACTGCGGGCCGAGGCTTTTCTACGCCTGCGCTTGGGGAGGGTCAATCGATGTGGCGCCGATCCCCCTAGGACGGCGAGCTACCTATTGATGACGAACCGCGGCACCAAGGGTTCGATCAGCGCCCGCGGCGAGAAGAAACCTTCCGTGGACAGCCGCTGATCGCTACCTAAACTCCTCGCCAAATTGCGGGGAGGAATTCGATGGTTGCGTGGAAGAAGGCCGTCACGGCCCTGGTGGGTGTGGTGGCGGTGGTGGGCGGCGGCTGGTGGGCGTCGCAAAAGCTCGGGCAACCGGCCCTGCCCAGCAGCGCCGAGATCGGTGGCGAGCAGGCGGCCTTTGCGCTGCTGGACTGCAAGGCCCGACTCTTCGACGGCTCGCCGGCCATCGCGCTGAGCTTCACGCAGCCGCTGGACAGCAAGCAGGACTTCGGCGCCCTCGTCAGCGCGCAGGAAGGCGCCGCGCCAACCACCACCGACGGCAAGAAGGAGCCGGCGCCGGACGCCAGCTTCAAGCCGCTGGCCGCCCGCTGGGTGCTGGGCGACAACCCCCGCGTGCTCTACCTGCCCTTCGTGACGCCGGACCGCAGCTTTCGCTTCGCGTTCAACGCCCAGCTGGGGGCGAAAACCGGCGCCAAGCTCGCGACCGCGCAGAAGTGCGAGGCTGTCAGCGAGACCATGCCCGACAGCTACTACTTCGCCAGCCGCGGCCTGGTGCTGCCGGCCGGCCAGAACGGCGGCTTGCCGGTCGTGACCATCAACACGCCCGAAGTGGACGTGCAGTTCCTGCGCATCAAGCCGGCCTCGCTGCCGGCCTTCCTGGAGCAGGTCAGCGGCCGGCGCGAGCGCCAGGTGAACTCTGGCGAAGAGGACGGCGAGGGCGGTTACTACTACGACGGCTACAACGACAACCAGCGGCGGCTCAAGGGCACCGTGGGCGGCTGGGTGCTGGACGAGCTGCGCGCCATGAGCGACAGCGTCTACCTCGGCCGCTTCACGACCGATGCACGGCCGAACCGGCGCAACGTCAGCTTCCTGCCCGTGGAAGGCATCAAGGAGCTGCAGGAGCCCGGCATCTACGTGGCCATCATGAACCAGCCCGGCCGCTTCGGCTGGGACTACCAGGTCACGCATTACTACGTCACCGACGTCGGCCTGCACCTGCGCCGGCATGCCGAGCAGATGGATGTGTTCGCCACGTCCCTGAAGAGCGGCGGAGCGCTGTCAGGGGTGGAGCTCAGCCTGGTCGATGAGAACGGCAAGGCGCTGGCCCAGGCGCAGACCGATGGCGACGGCCACGCCGTGTTCACCGGCCGCAGTGACAAGGCCCGCGCCGTGCTGGCGCGCAAAGGCAAGGAGATGTCCATCCTGTCGCTGCGCGACGCGGCGCTGGACCTGAGCGAGTTCGACGCCACCGGCCACCCCTCGCGCAGCAACAAGCTGTTCGTTTACGCCGGCCGCGACCTGTATCGGCCGGGCGAGAACTTCCAGGTCTCGGTGCTGGCGCGAGACGCCGACGGCAAGCCTTTGCCCAAGCCCTTGCCCATCACGCTGACGGTCAAGAAGCCCGACGGCAGCAAACTCGTCGAGCAGTTGGTGCAGCCGGGCAAGACGGGCACCGGCTACTACCAGCAAGGCATCACCTTGCCGGCCGACGCACCCACCGGTGGCTGGACCATCCAGGCCCGCGTCGACCCCGGTGCCAAGCAACCCGATGCGCAATGGGCCTTCAAGGTCGAGGAGTTCCTGCCCGAGCGCATGAAGCTCACGCTGACCGCGCCCGAGGGCACCCTCAACGGTGACGGCGGCATCACGGTGCAGGCCCAGGGCGACTACCTCTACGGCGCACCCGCCGGCGGCAACCGGCTGCAGGGCAGCGCCTATTCCGAGCGCCTCCTGATGCCGCTGCCGGCCAAGCTGCCCGGCTTCATCTTTGGCGACCTGGCCGACGACAAGGCCAAGAACCGGCAGGACCTGGAAGAGCAGGAGCTGGACGCCGAAGGCAAGGCCAGCATGAAGATCGCGACGGCATTCGGTGAGCGCAAGTCGCCGATGCGCGTTCGCGCGGCCTTCAGCCTGCTGGAGTCCGGCGGCCGGCCGGTCGTGCGCGCCATCGAGCGCACGTGGTGGCCGGCGCCCGTGCTGGTCGGCGCGCGGCCGCTGTTCGACCGCAATGTGTCGGCCGAGAACGGCCTGGCCGAGTTCGAGCTGGCGCGCGTCGACTCGAGCGGCAACTTCAAGCCGAGCAAGGAAGTGCAGCTCAAGCTCATCTACGAGGAGCGCCAGTGGTATTGGCGTTATGACGACGGCCGTGGCTGGAACTCGGGCTTCAACGTCAACGAGGAGCTGGTGGAGGCGCGCAGCCTGGCGCTGACGGCCCGCACCAAGATCGCACTGCCCGTGCGCTGGGGCCGCTACCGCCTGGAGGTGAAAGACCCCGACACCGGCCTGACGATGCGTTATGGCTTCTACGCCGGCTATGGCGCCCAGGACGCCGACGACATCGGCAACCGGCCCGACCGCGTGCAACTCAAGCTGCAGGGTGCGCCCTTCAAGCCGGGCGACGTGGCCAAGCTGGCCATCAAGCCACCGCATGACGGCGAGGCCATCGTCACCGTCGAAGGCGACCGCGTGTTGTGGACCAAGCGCATCGGCGTGAAGGCCAGCGGCACGGACATCGACATCCCCGTCGATGCCAGCTGGGCCCGCCACGACCTCTACATCACGGTGGCCGCCTTCCGCCCCGGCAGCCAGGGCGACAAGGTGACGCCGGCCCGCGCGCTGGGCCTGGTGCACCTGCCGCTGAACCGCGAGGACCGCAAGCCCAAGCTGGCACTGACCGTACCGGCCAAGACGCAGCCGTCGGTGTCGCTGCCCGTCAGCGTCAAGGTGCCGGCCCTGGCCGGCAAACCCGCCATCGTCACCGTCTCGGCGGTGGACGTCGGCATCCTGAACATCACCAACTACAAGACACCCGATCCGCAGGACTTCTTCTTCGGCAAGCATCGCTACGGCGCCGACATGCTGGACCTCTATGGCCGCCTCATCGAGAAGATGGAAGGCAATGTGGCCAAGCAGCGTTTCGGCGGCGACGCCGGCAAGCGCGACTCGCAGTCCATGCCGCGCAAGGTGCTGCTGGTGGACCTGTTCAGCGGACCGGTGCAGCTCGATGCCAAGGGCGAGGCGACCATCAACCTGAAGCTGCCGGACTTCAACGGCACGCTGCGCGTGATGGCGGTGGTGTCGAGTGCCGACAGCTATGCGTCGGCCCAGGCGGAGACGGTTGTCGCCGCGCCGCTGGTGGCCGAGCTGAACATGCCGCGCTTTGTGTCGCCGGGGGACAAGGCGACCATCGCTCTCGATGTGACCAACCTCAGTGGTGCGGCGCAGGACGTGAAGGTGTCAGTCACTTCCAGCGGGCCCTTGAAGATCACCGGCGGTGCCGAGAGCCTGAAGCTGGCCGACAAGCAGCGCCAGATCCTGCGTTTCCAGGCCGAGGCCCTGGATGCCTCGGGGCTGGCGCCCATCGAGGTCAAGGTGACGGCGGGGCCGCTGAGCATCACGCGCGAGGCGGCGCTGCAGGTGCAGCCCATCACGCCACTGGTGCGCGAGAGCCGGCGCATCCGCTTGGAGCCCGGCGCCACGCAGACGCTGGACAAGGCACTGCTCGACGCCTTCTGGGCCGGCACGGCCAGTGTGGCGCTGAGTGTGTCCAACACGCCGCCCATCGACATCAAGGACCAGGTCAAGGGCCTCTTGATGTACCCCTATGGCTGCCTGGAGCAGACGACGTCCAGCGCCTACCCGCTGGTCTTCATCGACGACGAGGCCGCCAAGCGCTGGGGCATGACGCCAGTCCCTCGGGAAGAACGCGCGAAACGGTTGGACAGCGCCTTCGCTCGCCTGGCCAGCATGCAGCAACCCAAGGGCGGCTATGGCCTGTGGGCGTCCAGCAGCCCGTACGAGGGGTGGCTGAGCGCCTATGTGACCGGCTTCCTGCAGGACTCGCGCGACGCCGGCTTTGCCGTGCCCGAGGCCATGCTCAAGCGCTCGCTGGACAACCTGCTGGAGCAGTTCCAGCGCGCCCCGGCCCAGCAGACCACGCCGGCCAAGGAGCCCAAGCGCGACGACAAGGGCCGCATCGCCGACTGGCGCGACGCCGAGACCCTGCGCATCGCCCACCAGCGCTTTGCCGAGGCCGCGCACGCCGGCTACATCCTGGCGCGCGAGCAGAAGGCGCCGCTGGCCACGCTGCGCACCCTGCACGACCAGTACCGCAGCCATGCGCTGTCGCCGCTGCCGCTGGTTCAGCTGAGCCTGGCGCTGAAGCTGATGGGCGACGAAGGCCGCGCCAAGGCGGCCCTGGACGACGCGATGCAGCGCGGCTACGGCTACCAGCCCGACGACCCCAACAACTACTGGTGGAGCCAGTGGCTGGGCGACTACGGCTCACGCGTGCGCGACCGTGCGCTGGCCTACGCGCTGCTGCTGCGCCACAAGGTCGCGCACGAGAAGCGCGAGAACCTGCTGTTCGACCTGTCCGACGACTTCAGCCGCCGCAACTACTACTCGACGCAGGAGCGCCTGGCCCTCTTCCTGGCCGTGCAGGCCGCCACCAACGGCGCAGGCAAGGACGACGGTTGGAAGACAGCGTTGAACGTGGGCGCCAAGGCCGACGCCTGGACCGGCAGCGGCGTGGGCCAGCAGAGCTTCGAGCTCGCCAAGCTCAAGTCGGGCATCGCGCTGAAGAACGAGGGCGCGGCGCCGCTGTACCTCGACGTGACCGCCCAGGGCTACCCGACCAAGCCACTGGCGCCGACCAGCGACCGCATCTCGGTCGAGCGCGCCATGTTCACGACTGACGGCAAGCCGGTGACGGCACGGCAGTTCACCACCGGCGAGATGTTCGTCGTGCGCCTGCGCGTGAAGGCGCCGCAGTCCATCAAGGACGGCCTGATCGTGGACCGCATCCCAGCGGGCTTCGAGATCGAGAACCTCAACCTCAGCCAAGGCCCCAAGGCCGGCGAGTTCACGGTGGAGGGGGTCAACATCGCCCAGGCCAACGCCAACGAACGTATCGTCCACATGGAGTACCGCGACGACCGCTTCGTCGCCGCCGCGTCCCTGGGGCAGACGCTGGATGTCTTCTACCTCGTGCGAGCCGTGACTCCGGGCAAGTACGTGGTGCCGGCGACGTTTGCGGAGGATATGTATCGGCCGGAGGTGAGAGGGATTGGAAAGGCCGAAGGGGAGATCACGGTGGTGGACAAGAAATGAACGCGAAGCTTCGTCTGGCCTCTTGGTTTGTTGCCGTCACCATTCCGGCAAGTGTTTTTACGTTTTCGGCGGCGTTTCCGCGGACTTGCCGGGCGGGAACGTCATCTCCTGTGGATCTGGATGGCTTGCTGTTTTTGATCTTGCATTGGCCGGTGGTACTTTTCGTCCTTCTTGTATTTGTCGTGGGTGTGTGGTGGATCTCAGCCTATGGTTTTCACGACTCGAATCCGCGGCCGCCCAGTGCAGCGGAGCCCGGTGCGCCATTGCCTGACAAAACGGCAAATGAAGCTGTCGCGCCCGACGGCTCAAACCAGGCGGATCCATGATGGTGGCGATTGAGCCCGGTAGGTTAATGGGATGAACGCAGTGAATCCCGACAGAAGCTGCAGCCAAGCGCGGTAGGTCGGGGTGAACGCAGTGAACCCCAACGGTTCTGACCGCCAAGCATGCGTGGGGCTCGCGTGGCTTACCCCAAGCTACCGAGCTTGACGCCACTCAGCTACTAGCCTAGATTAGCCAGACTTAGCCAACCAAGCTGCACCCATGAACGCCGTCAACATGCTCGAAGCCAAGTCCAGCCTTTCCCGGCTGGTGGAGGCCGTGGAAAGCGGCGCGGAGCAGGAGATCGTCATTGCGCGCAACGGCAGGCCTGCGGCCAGGCTGGTGGCGATGTCAGCTCGTCCGCCGGCCGCGCGCATCGGCGTCGCCAAGGGGTTGATCGAGGTGCCCGACGACATCGACGCCCACAACGACGAGGTGGCAAAACTGTTCGGCGTGTCCGGCTTGTGAACCTGCTGCTGGACACCCACATCGCGCTGTGGGCCATCGCGGACAGCCCGCGCCTGCCGGCCAGGGCACGCGAACTCATCCTGGCGCCGGGCAATACGGCTTGGGTCAGCGCTGCGTCGGTGTGGGAGATTTCGATCAAGCACTCGCTGGGGCGCGGTGACATGCCGGTCTCGGGAGCCCAAGCGCTGGCCTACTTCGAGGAATCCGGCTTTCAGCTGCTGGCCGTATCGGGTGAGCATGCGGCGGCGGTGGGCGAATTGCCGGCCCATCATGCGGACCCGTTTGATCGGCTGCTGGCCGCCCAAGCGTTGACCGAGCCGCTGCGGCTGTTGACACATGACGCCACGTTGGCGCGCTACACGGATACGGTCATCCTCGTCTGACGCAGGCGGGATTCGTGGCTTTCGATGCGGCCAGGTGATCGCCTCAAGCCCCCATCGCCCGCCCAATCAACCGATGAAAGTGATGCACCCCCTGCTCCCTCGTCGGCGAATAGCGCCCGCGTTGATAGAAGCGTGAGCGCAGCCCCTGCTGCACGGTCATGACGACGGCCTCGTCTTCCATCTCGACCTGATTGAGCGCGCCGCCGGCGCCGCTGCCCAGCAGCTCGGGCTTCCAGACGTAGCTGCGAAAGCGCACGCGCGTTCGCGCCGGGCCTGTCGTGTTGATTGGCGTGACCTGGTTCAGCGACAGCCCCCAGGGGTAGAAGTTCAGCATCAGGTTGGGGAACACCCACCAGTAGTAGGCTGCGATGCGCTGGCCGTATTCCGCCGCCTCGGGCGGCAGCTCGAAGGCCGGCTCGTCGGCCCGCGCCACCGCCAGCTGCAGATTGCTCCACTCGTGCAGCTCGTACCGGTACTGGCTCAGGTCCAGCGTCTGCGTGAGGCCCGGGTGCACGAAGGGGATGTGCAGGCCTTCGAGGTAGTTCTCGACGTAGAGCGCCCAATGCGCATCGAATTCGTAGTCGCGGCTGCGGCTGGCGTCGAGGCGGAAGTCCTGCAGCGGCAGCCAGTGCAGGCGCTGCATGGCCGGGCCGAAGAAGGCGTCGAACGTGTCCAGCGGCTCCTCCAACGCGACAAAGCCCTGGCCGCCCCAGTCCTGCAGCGGCAACTGCGGCAGGTTGTCGCAAGGGCGGGGGAAGTCCAGCGCCTGCTGGAATTCGGGCATGAAGCTCATGCGCCCGTCCAGCTCGAAGCGACGCGAGTGGTAGCCGCAGCGGATCTGGGCGGCGTCCTGGCAGGGCTGGTGGATGAGCAGATTGCCGCGATGGGTGCAGACGTTGCTGAGGCAGCGCAGCGCACCGGCCGCGTCACGCGACAGCAGCAGGGGTTCGTTCAGGCTGCCTGGCAGCAGCGTCTCCGGCTGCAGGCTGCCCGGCGCCCGCACGCCCTGCAGGTCAGCAAGCCACTGCCAGCTGCGCGCGAGCACACGCTCGTACTGCAGGCGCTGCGCGGCGGGGTCGAGGTAGAAGGCCTTGTCCAGCGTCTCGGCGCGTGCGACTTCGGGGTGGACCTGCCAGCGTTGCGAGGTGTCGTTCATGAGGCAGTTTTACCCTCGCGGCCGCTATGGTCGGACACGTGTTTGTCCTCGTAGCATCCGGCTCATGCGCACTGCCTTCACCCTTCTGCTTTCGCTGGCCGCCGGCCTGGCCCACGCCGCACCGCTGCCACCCGTCGCTCGCGCCGAGGTCGACGCGCTGCTGACGCGGCTGCAGGCCTCCGGCTGCGAGTTCAACCGCAACGGCAGCTGGTATGCCGGCGCCGAGGCTAGGGCGCATCTGCTGAAGAAGCTGGAGGTCCTCGAAGGCAAGGACATGGTGCAGACGGCCGAGCAGTTCATCGAACGCGGCGCGGCCACCAGCAGCATGAGCGGCAAGCCGTATCTGGTGCGCTGTGCCGGCAAGGCGCCGGTGGAGAGCGCGCAGTGGCTGAAGGCCGAACTTCAGCAGGTGCGTGCGGCGCGGGCGGCGTCCAGCGCTCGCTAGCTCGTCGTCCGGCGAGATTCGACCGCTATCACCAGGGGTTCAGCACCGGGACCTTGGCGTGTTCGAACTCCGAAACGTCCCGCGTCACCACGGTGAGCCCGTGGTGGGCTGCGGTGGCGGCAATGATCAGGTCGGGTTGGGAGAAGGTGTGCCCGGCCTTGCGCCCGGCGTCCACAAGCAGGCGCCACACCAGCATCACGTCTTCCGATACGGGCAGCACGCGGTGCTCGAACATCGGCCTCACATCGGCCTCACCTTGTGCGTGAGCCAGGCGCTCAGTTCGGCACGGCGGCCGGCATCGGGGACTCGTTCGATGCCGAAGCGGATTCCCGCCAGCGTCACCGTGCTGACGTAGAGGTTCTCCAACGCCTGCGCGGCCACGAACTCCAGCACGCGAAGCTCGGGCCGGGGCTTGCGTAGCTCGGAGATGACGTTGGTGTCCAGCAGGTAACCGGTCACAGCTCCACATCCCTCACGGGCATGGGCGAGCCGCTCACGTCGAGATCGACATCGCGCCACGGCGAGGCCTGCATGACCTCGATGAGGTCGCGCCCGGTGCGCTCACCCTGCAGGCGGCGGAAGTCTTGCAGGGTGATGACCACCACCTCGTCCCGGCCGTGCACGGTGACGTGTTGCGGCCCCTCGCTGTGGACGCGCCGCACCAGCTCGCTGAAGCGGGCCTTGGCGTCCTGCAATACCCAGTGCCTTGGGTTGGCTGGTCTTTCGGGTTTCGCTGGGTTCACGTTGCGCTCCAATTCTGGTCAGGTTGACCAAAATATATGGGTCAACGAGAAAGCTCAAGCCGTGCGTTTGCGCCGGCTCGTCCAGACAACGCGGCCGGCCCCAACCCTTGCCGCGCCGATCAGCGCCGCCGCCGGCGAGCCACCCTGATCAACAGCAGCCCTGCGCCCGCCAACGCAAAGCTGTTCGGCTCCGGCACCGCGCTGATGTTGTCGAGCGCAAAGCCGCCGCTGGCAGAGAAGCTGACCGACGTCAGGTTGGCCCAGCTGCTGTCGAACACCACGCTGCCCGGGTTGGCCAGGTCGACGCTGAGCGAGGCCACCTGCGTGCCGCCCAGCAGGCCGACCAAAGCGAGAGTGCCTGGACCGAAGCCCAGGTCGTAGGCCGCCACGTCCAGCGACTGCAGCCCGAAGCCACCGCCGCCGAGCAGGCTGAGCATGAAGGGCGTCGTGTCGAAGCCGCCCACCATCGCGCCGTCCAGCGGCAGGAAGCTGGTGGCCGACCCGCTGATGACGAAGCCCGCCTCGCCGTAGGTGGCAATGCCGGTGTTGTTGTCGATGTCGATCACACCGGGGTTGTCGAAGGTGATGAGGCCGGCGTGTGCCGCCCCACCGCTGCACATCGCGGCCGCGAGGGCCACGGCGCCGAGGAATCGATTCATGGCTTTGCTCCTGGAAGGGTTCACTTCGCGCCTGGCTTGGGCGTGTTGAGGTACGGGAAGCCGGGCAGCAGCGGCACCACGGCCTGGTCGACGCCGTCGTGCAGCTCCAGCGAGGTGGCGCCCAGCGGCACCACGGCGCGGGTGCAGGCCGGGCCGAACAGCGCGCCGCCGTTGTTCAGCCAGCACAGGCCACCCATGACGGCGGCCAGCGACACGTCGACGACGTCATCCTTGGGCCGGCGGCCATTGGGGAAGCCGGCCAGGTCGGGCGGGTTCTCACCATCGCGCAGTGTGCCGACGATGCCCAGGCGGTTCTGCATCGCAAACGGCCGCGGCGCGATGGCCGTGTTCAGGCGCAGCATCTCCGAGCCCACCACATTGGCCGGCTGGTTGACGCCGGGGATGCCGGTCAGGAAGGTGGTCACCAGGTCCAGGCGCGGCAGGTTGGTGGGGGCGGCGTTGCCGATGGGCAGCACGGCCGACAGCAGGGCCGGCAGCGTCGGGTTGGTGACATAGGTGGCGAACTGGCCGTCGCCCGTGGGCACCGAGGCGTTGAACCTGTCCTTGTCGGCCAGGCCGATGACGACCTCGTTGACCAGTGGGTTGCCCAGGCGCGAGACCTGCACCCAGGCGCCGCCGGTCTTCACGGCCGTGTCGTAGCCGCTGGGCGGTGCGGCGTTGACGATCTGGCTCTGGCGCACGCTGGCCGTTGTCCAGCCGCCGATGACGGTCTCGTTGCCCTGCGTGAGGCAGCTCTTGTGCACCTCCAGCGCGAGCGAGGTGACGTTCTTGTCCTGGATGGAATTGACCGCCGCCGCGTTGATCAGGCTGCGGTTGGTGATGACGCCCACGTCGGCATTGACGAGGTCGAAGATGGGGCCGAGATTGACCGCGAAGGCCTCCTGGCGCTGGCCGACAAAGACCTTGGCCGGGAAGCCGCAGCCGGGCAGGCTGACGCTGTAGATGTGCTGGGCGGCATAGGCCGGGTAGTCGGCAATCGTCTTGGTGCCGATGTTGTCCACCGGCTTGTCGAACCAGGTGCCGCCGGCCGGGTTGGCTACTGGGCTGGCCGTGCCGGTGCGGCGGTCGCCGCGGATCAGGGTCAGGGCGAACTTCTCGTTGACGTTGAGGGCTGCGGCATTGGGCGCGCTCACCGTGCCGGCCTGGGTCAGCGGAATGGGCACGACCTGGTTGCCGATGGGCAGGGTGATGCCCTTGAGCGTGTTCATGAACTTGAACTGGAAGGTGATGTCTTCCTTCGCATCGCCGTTGTTGTCGATGTGGATCTCGTAGATCGCGTTCGGGTCCAGCTTGAAGTAGTTGGGGCCGCCATAGGCATCCTGCAGCGGCAGGTAGTTGGCGATCAGCGTCACATAGCCGGCACGGCCGCCGCTGCCGTTGGCGGCCACGCCTTCGTAGCTGTTGAACAGGTAGAAGTCGGTGCCATCGACACGCGGCATGCCGCCAATCGACGGGGCCTCGCGGTGGCTGGAGGCCTGGGCCGGCAAAGCGGCCAGGCCGGCGAGGACGCTGGCGGTGATGAGCGCGAGGGTCGGCGCGCGGGTGGGCAGTTTCATGGCATCTCCTGTTGGACGGGTCGTGGGTGGAACCGCAAACAGATGGACACAACCAGCGCTGCGGCCTTGTCTCTACGCAGCGCGGGCAGTCTGGATGCAATGCAAGCTAGGGGGTAGGTTCGGCTATCGTCTTCGGCATGCCGATGCGCATCACCCGTCGACACATCGAACTCACGCTTGCCGGCCTGCTCGCCGTCGTGCTGGTGCTGGACTTCGCCTGCCCGCTGCCCACGCCTGCCAGCGACTCGCCGACGCTGACCGTGCTGGCCGCCGACGGCACGCCGCTGCGCGCCTGGCCGGGTGACGACGGTGCGCAGCGCCACCCGACGACGCCCGAGGCCGTGTCGCCGAACTACACCGAAGCGCTGCTGCATTACGAGGACCGCTGGTTTCGCTGGCACCCGGGCGTGAACCCGGTGGCCCTGGTGCGCGCGGCCTGGCAGTGGGCGCGGCATGGGCGCATCGTGTCGGGCGGGTCGACGCTGACCATGCAGGTCGCGCGGCTGGTGGACGAGCGAGCGGCGGGCCGGACCATTCCCGCCAAGCTGCGCCAGATCGCGCGTGCGCTGCAGCTGGAGCTGCACTGCAGCAAGCAGGAGATCCTGACTCTCTACCTGAACCTCGCGCCCATGGGCGGGCCGCTGGAGGGCGTGGAGACGGCCAGCCGGGCCTACCTGGGCAAGGGCGCGGCGGACCTGTCCAAGGCCGAGGCCGCGCTGCTCGTCGCGCTGCCGCAGTCACCGACACGGCTGCGGCCGGACCGCGCCGTTGCCGCTGCGCAGACGGCGCGCGACAAGGTGCTGACGCGCATGCAGACGCTGGGCATCTGGAGCGCGGCCGACGTGGCCGACGCCAAGCAGGAGCGCGTCTTTGCGCCACCGCTGCGCGCGCGCTGGCTGGCACCCTTGGCGGCCGAGCGCTTGCGCCAGGATGCCAAACGCCACGGTCAGACGGCAGCGACGATCCAGACCACGCTGGACGCCGGCCTGCAGGCGCGGCTGGAGCAGTTGCTGACGGACCGGCTCAACAGCCTGCCCGATGCCGTGTCGCTCGCGGCCCTCGTCGTCGACAACCGCACGCTGGAAGTGCGTGGCTATGTCGGCTCGGCCGACTTCACAGACGCGCGCCGCGGGGCGCACGTGGATATGGTGCGCGCGAAGCGCTCGCCGGGCTCGACGCTCAAGCCCTTTCTCTACGGCATGGCGCTGGACGAAGGGCTGATCCATTCCGAAAGCCTGCTCATCGACGCGCCGCAGAACTTCGGCGGCTATGCGCCGGGCAACTTCCAGGCCGATTTCTCGGGCCCCGTCAGCGTCAGCGAGGCGCTGCAGCGCTCACTCAATGTGCCTGCGGTGGACCTGCTGGACCGCCTCGGCCCCGAGCGCTTTGCCGGCCGGCTGCGCCACGCGGGCCTGAGGCTGCGCATGCCGGCCAATGCGGCGCCCAATTTGAGCCTCATCCTCGGCGGCGGCAGCACCTCGCTGGAGGAGCTAGTCGGCGCCTACACGGCGCTGGCGCGCGGCGGCATCGCGGCCCGGCCGCGGTTGATGCCCGACGAGCCGCTGAAGGAGGCGCGGCTGATGAGCGAGGGCGCCGCCTACATCGTGCGCGAGATCCTGGAGAACGGCGGCCGGCCCGGCTCGCCCTTCCGCGAAAGCGGCCAGCGCGTGGCGTGGAAGACGGGCACGAGCTTTGGCTTTCGCGACGCCTGGGCCCTGGGTGTGACGGACCGCTACACCTTCGGCGTGTGGATAGGCCGGCCCGACGGCACACCCAACCCCGGCCACTTTGGCGCCAACTCGGCGGCACCGTTGCTGCGCGACCTGGCGGCGGCGCTGGGCCCCGACGAGGCCCGCCAGCAGCTCGCGCCGCGCCGCCGGCCCGACAGCGTGGCGGCCGTGCCCATCTGCTGGCCGATGGGCCTGGCCGAAGCCGCCACCGAGCCCGCGCTGTGCCTGCAGCGTCGCATCGCCTGGACGCTGGACGGCGCCGTGCCGCCGACGTTGCCCGACCGGCTGCGACCGGGGCCGCTGGCAGAGCCTGTCTGGGTGGCGGCGGGCCAGCGCGTGCAACCCGGTTGCGCGCCCGAGGCCGAGCGTTTTGAGGCTGTGCGCTGGCCTGCGCTGCTCGGGCCTTTCCTCGATGCCGAGCAGCGCCACCCGCTGGAGCGCCTGGCCTGGCGACCGGGCTGCGCCAGCCAGCAGCTGGCAGCCAACCGGCTGCGCGTCGTGGGCCTGGAGCCGGGCACGGTGCTGCGCCCGGCGCCGGGCCAGCGCGAGGTCGTGCTGAAGCTGCAGGCGATCGGCGCGCAGCAGGGGCTGACGTGGCTGCTTGATGGTCAATGGATGGCGGCCAGCACGACGGCTGGCGCGGCACAGACGCTGCACGTGGAGCGCGCGGGCGCGCACCGGCTCACTGTCATGGATGGGCTGGGGCACTGGGCGCGGGTCGAGTTTCAGATGGCGCCATAGCGCGGTGTTTAGGCACATAGGCAGCATGGCGGCCGCCGCGCTGGATCGCGGGCGTCAGCGAGCGTAAACAGGCGCGTGCTTCAGGCTGGCTGCTGTCACCCAGATTTCGCGACCTAATGGCCGATACCAGCGGCAACGGTCATTGAACCTAGATCCGGCAGTTGACCGCTCGCGACTCATTGAAAGTCTCGATGCCTCAACACCTTGCGCACTTTGCGCCGTTCACCACTTCGGTGAGTAGCCCGAGGACGGCAGTACCGGGCAGAACAGGGCACTTCGAACCGGTCTCCCTCTTGTCAGGAAACCAGCAACGTCCCCATCAAAGCTTGCGCACCCAGATGTTGCGGTACCGGACCAGATGCCCATGATCCTGCAGGCGCAGCGGCATTTCGGCATGTGCTCGATAGCTGGGCGTACCGATGTAGGTGGTGCCGCCCTTGAGCGCGGAGTTGTTCTGCACCAGCACGCCATTCAACAACACCGTAAGTCGCGCCGGTGAAATGAGCGA
Source organism: Roseateles sp. P4_D2 (assembly GCF_056401875.1). Taxonomy (NCBI): domain Bacteria; kingdom Pseudomonadati; phylum Pseudomonadota; class Betaproteobacteria; order Burkholderiales; family Sphaerotilaceae; genus Roseateles; species Roseateles sp. P4_D2. Next base: position 437,352 of record NZ_JBFUIM010000002.1, read on the forward strand.
ACCGTCAGCCGCGAAGCGCGGCGCGGCGTAGATGATGTCGTAAGTGTTCCAGTTCTCGGCTGGCCAAGTGGCATTGACGAGCGGCGGGAACTGCTTGTAGATCGACCCCACCATGCCGTTCACGTAGGTCGGGTTCTCGAAGTTGTCGAGAATCTGAACCTCGTAGACATCCTGCAGGAATACGCCGCTGTTGGCGCGATCCTGACTCACTTTGTCGGCGGGAAGTTTGGGCGCGCGCCACTCCAGGTGCAGTTGAACGTCACCAAAGGACTGTTGGGTCTGGATGTCGCCGGTGCCCGGGCCGACCACCAATTCGCCGTTGTCAATTTTCCAGCCCGCGGCTGCCCCGGTGTTCGCGCTTTTCCATGCGTCGAGGCTCCTGCCGTCGAACAGCACGATGGCGTCCGACGGTGCGGCACCTGGCGCCGCGCCCGGCGTCACCTTGGGTGGAACCGGGAACCATACCTCGCTGAGTGCAGGCGCAGGCAGCATGTCGTCGGTCTCCGTGAGCGCCCGAACCTTGATGTTGCGATAGAAAACCTCGGCGCCTTCAGCTTGAAGCACGATCTTGCCGTGGTCGAGTTTGACCCAGCTGCTCGTGCCGGCATCCCAGGACTTGAGTTCGCTGACGCGCATGTTCACGACGCCGTTGACGACGTGTGTGGCGCGATCGCCGTGCACGATGACTTCGAGCGTGTTCCAGCCCGGACGCTCGTTGACACGCCCGTGGCGCGTACGGTGGTAGCCCTCGTTCTCGCCGCCCGTGATGGGGACACCGCCGTTTTCGGGCAGTGCATAACGGCCGGTCTTCGGATCGACGAAGCTCGAGGCTTGCGTCGATATCGCCCACGAATCTCCGGTGTCGCCTTCCTGGATTTGGGCTTCGGCACTCGCCGGCCAGTCTGACGGCCGCACGCGATACACGTGATACAGCAGGCCCGCATCGCGCACTTCGTGAAGCCGCGGCGGAAACTTCTTATTGCCCCATTTGTATTCGAGGCTGATCACGTAGTCCTTGAAGTCAGCGTCGGTGACGACGTACGCGAACGGCTGGGGCGTGCCCGCCACGTGCGTGGGATACGCGTGGATCTCGCCATTCTTCACTTCGAAGATGCTGGACGCGGCCGGCGTATCGGCGCTGACCTTGGATGCGTAGTGCGCCGACCAGCCGCTGAGATCCTTGCCGTTGAAGATGAGCTTCCATGTTGCGGCGTTCGCCGTGTTGCCGGCTGCCAAGGCAGTGCCGGCAAACAAACACATGCTGGCGCAGACCAGCCTCGACATCAGGTTCATTCTTCCCATCCCCGAAAGTGCGGGCCCCGGGAGGGTGGCCCAGAAAGTTGGATTTGAAGTGGAAGGCGTTGGCCAAGTAGCTGAGTACCTGTCTTGTGAGGAAGACGATGGTGCCTAGCCCTTCCATCGCACGGACAGGCGAAAGCGGGCGTCGCCCATTGTGACTACCGATAAGTTCAAACGTTGAGCGGCCGCTTTCCGAAGGCTTGCTCAGGCTGTGCCGATTTCCGCCGCCGCAAACCAGCCGCTCCACCGCGCGCGTACGTCGCCCAACTCGGCCCGCAACCCCGCCGAAATGCGCCACCATATCGTCATGGACACCTTGCAAGCCCTCGAACAACGCATCACCGACCTCGAGATCAAGGCCAGCTTCGCCGAAGACACGGTCGAGCAGCTCAACCAGGTCGTCGTGCGCCAGCAGGAGCAGATCGACCGACTGGTGCGCGAGCTCGTCGAGCTGCGCAACCGCGCCACGGCGGCCGAGCCGGACGGCATGCGCGGCTTGCGTGACGAGCTGCCGCCGCACTACTGATGACTTCGGGGCTGGACCTGACCCGGAACGTCCGGGGCAGCTCCGGCCTCGACCGATTCATGCCTCGCCGTCCCAGTAATCCAGCCCCGCTTCCTTGCGCTGCAACAGGCGCAGCCCCGGCGCAAAGCTGCCGACCTTGCCCGAGTCCGGGTAGACGCAGATCTCCGGCTCCTTCTGGGTGCTGATGGACAGGTAGTGCAGCGGCGCGTCCGAGGTGTTGATGATGTGGTGCGGGTACTCCGGCCCCGCCGGGATGGAGATGACGTCGCCGGCCTTGATGGGCACCAACTCGCCGGCCACACGCAGCGTGCCCTGGCCCTGGACGACGATGAACATCTCCTCCTCGGCGTAGTGGTAGTGATAGGGGCAGCTCTGCTGGCCGGGCGCGACGATGTCGAAGCTGGCGCCCATCTGCTGGGCGGCCGTGCCTTTGGTCATCGAGGCGGTCTCGCTGTCGTAGCGCGGTGCGCGCAGGAAGCGCTCGCGCGGCGCATCGTTGAAATTGCGGATCAGTCGCTCACGCAACTCGGCGGGTGTGGTCATCGGAAGGCTCCTGGGACAATGCGGGTTGAATGAATCCGCCCCTGCATCTTCCAAGCCCCACCGACGACCTGCAATCCGCAGCTCACCAGGTCCTGTCAGCAGTCTTCGGCTACACCGCCTTCCGCGGCCAGCAGGCCGACATCGTCGAGCAGGTGGCTGCCGGCGGCGACGCGCTGGTGCTGATGCCCACCGGTGGTGGCAAAAGCCTGTGCTACCAGGTGCCCGCCATCGTGCGCCACACGCGCCAGCAGGGTGTGGCCATCGTCGTCAGCCCGCTGATCGCGCTGATGCACGACCAGGTCGGCGCGCTGGAGGAGGCCGGCGTGCACGCCGCCTTCCTGAACTCCAGCCAGACCGGCGAGGAGGCCAGCCGCATCGAGCGCGAGATGATGAGCGGGCGGCTGACTCTGCTCTATGCCGCGCCCGAGCGCCTGACGACGCCGCGCTTCCTGGCCCAGCTCGCGTCGCTGCACGAACGCGGCCTGCTGTCGATGTTCGCCATCGACGAGGCGCATTGCGTCAGCCAGTGGGGGCATGACTTCCGCTCCGAGTATCTGCAGCTCAGTCTGCTGCACGAGCGCTTCCCCGATGTGCCGCGCATCGCGCTGACGGCCACCGCCGACGACCTGACGCGGGCCGACATCATCCAGCGGCTGCAACTGCAGGACGCCCGCGTTTTCATCAGCAGCTTCGACCGGCCCAACATCCGCTACCTGATCGCGGAAAAGACGACCTCGCCGCGCGACCAGCTGCTGCGCTTCATCAACGACGAGCACGAGGGCGAAGCCGGCATCGTCTACTGCCAGAGCCGCAAGAAGGTCGACGAGACAGCGGTGTGGCTGGAGAGCGAGGGCATCAAGGCCCTGCCGTACCACGCCGGCCTGGACGCCGACGTGCGCCGCCGCCACCAGGACCGGTTCCTGCGCGAGGACGGCATCGTCATGGTCGCCACCATCGCCTTCGGCATGGGCATCGACAAGCCCGATGTGCGCTTCGTCGCCCACCTGGACCTGCCCAAGAACATCGAGAGCTACTACCAGGAGACCGGCCGCGCCGGCCGCGATGGCGCGCCGGCCGAGGCCTGGATGACCTATGGCCTGGCCGACGTCGTCAACCAGCGCCGCATGATCGACGACAGCCCGGCCGACGAGGTCTTCAAGCAGGGCCAGCGCGGCAAGCTGGATGCGTTGCTGGCGCTGGCCGAGGCGACTGACTGCCGGCGCGTGCGGCTGCTGGGCTACTTCGGCGAAGCGTCAACGCCCTGTGGCAACTGCGACAACTGCTTGAACCCGCCGCAGACCTGGGACGGCACCGAGGCGGCACGCAAGCTGCTGAGCTGCATCTACCGCTTCCACCAGCGCGGCGAGCGTTTCGGCGCCGGCCACCTGATCGACGTGCTGCGCGGCAAGGCGACCGACAAGACCAAGCAATACGGCCACGAGAACCTGTCGACCTGGGCCTGCGGCGCCGACCTGTCCGAGCAGCAGTGGCGTGCCGTGCTGCGCCAGCTGATCTCGCTGGGCCATGTGGCCGCCGAGGGCGAGTTCAACACGCTGGCCCTGCAGGACAGCGCCCGGGCGGTGCTCAAGGGTGAGGTGGAGTTGCGCCTGCGCGAGGCCGAGGAGAAGAAGCCGCGCGGCAAGTCAAAGACCGCCCGTGGCGGCGCGAAGCCGAAGGCCGATCCGGCACTCGGCCTGGACGCCGAGGGCCACGAGCGCTTCGAGGCGCTGAAGGCCTGGCGCTCCGAGGTGGCCAAGGAGCATGGCCTGCCGGCCTATGTGATCTTCCAGAACACGACGCTGGCGGAGATGGCCCGCGTCCTGCCGGGGGACCTGGCCGAACTGGGGGAGATCAGCGGCGTGGGGGCGAAGAAGCTCGAAGCCTACGGCCGGGAGATCCTTCGCGTGTTGGGGCGTTAGCCCCTCGTCCAGTCTCGCCTTGCTGAAGGCAGGCCAGTCTGGCCGGTCCCCGAGGGGACGGCGATGCGTATGGCGTTGAGCCCCACGCACATCGCCAGTGCGGGCCGGCTAGGGAGCGGCCCGGCGCTCGGCCCGCTTAGCGGACGGCGGCCGTCAGTTCGGCGCTGGCAACTTGCGTCGCATCCGGCGTGCGGCGGCCTTCGATGACGACGCGGGGCAGCTGGGCAATCGTCGGCTCCGGGGTGCTCACGCCACTGATGACCACGCGGTCCAGCTTGACGACTTCGGGCGCTTCGGCCGGCACGGTGAGCGTCATCCAGGTAGCGCCGGTCAGGGCGACCAGGGCGACGAGGATGGCGGCGCTGACGGCTTGCAGGCGGGTGCGGGCGGCGGCGGTGGTGGTGCTGATGCGGTTCATGGCGGACTTCTTTCTCTCTGGTGTGCCGCCAGTGTGTTCTTGAGGGGTCATCCGATCTAAGGGTTTGCGATAGGTTGCGGCTTTTCGCGGATGAAATGCGTCCGGCAGGGATCAACGGAATCCCTCCTTAAACCTGAGGGCCGACCCTGTCCCCGGCGTCATGCGGTGCCGGGATACTTCTCCCCTAAAAGCTAGGGAGAAGAGTCATGGCACGGGGCAACGACGTTCAGCTCGGCGGCATCACCGACCTCAACTTGCTGGCTGACATCAAGCGCGGCTTTGTCGACGCGCTCGAGGTCGTCACCTATGTGGACCGCCTGCGCAGGGTGCTGAAGACGCTCAACGGCCTGCGCCTGGGCTCGCGCGAGTCCAGCGCGCCGGCCTCGCCCTATACCGACATCGTCGCCCGTTGGCGCATCGTCCATTCCTTCCGCTGGAGCATCGTCGACGGCAAGGACGGAGCGCCCGACCGGCTGCTGCTCAACGTCTGCTTCGACGGCGGCTGGGAGCCCTATATGCGGGTGATCTGGGACCAGCTCGGCTCCACGCTGGATCTGATGCTCTGCCACACCGAGGCCTACACGCTGTCGCGTGACTGCAGCTTCGAGACCTATGCGCGCTGGGTGCGCGAGCACGAGATCTCGGCCGACTTCCTGTTCATCGCCTCCGGCCGCAGCGTCGGCGATGGCGAATACCTCGCCCGGCTGGAGGCCGCCCAGCGCGGCCGTGCCAACGAGCTGGAATTCAACCGCCTGCGCGCGCCGGCCTCCGGCGAGACGCCGCCGCTGCCCGCTGGCGACAAGGAGCGCTTCGCGATGGCGGCGCGCGGCCTGCTGCCGCTGGCGGGCCTGTACACGCTGCAGCGCTACTTCGGCGCCGGGGCGCCCGACCGCGACTGCCTGCTGCGCGCCACCCACGATGTGCTGTTCGAGCTGCGCGAGCTGGGCACGGCTGAACAGTTTCCCAAGGACGGCGGCAAGACCGCCGGCGGCCAGCTGCGCCAGCGCCATCACGAGATGCTGGCCTGGTTCGAGCAGCCGCTGCCCGAGCCCTCAGTCCGGGCGCGCGAGCTGTCGCTGCTGCCGGGCGACCTGCAGTGCTGCCTGCTGAGCAAACCGCCCGGCAACCGCGGCGGCCTGGTGCTGCTGCGCGTGGCCCAGCCGGCCCAGGCTGTCGCCTGGCTCAGCACGGCGTCGGTGCAGCGTGACAACGAAGACGGCGCCCAGCTCGCCGTCTGGCGCCAGGTGGCGCTGACCCTGTCAGGCCTGAGGGCGCTGGGCGTCCCGGCTTCGCGCCTGGAACGCTTCCCGCAGGCCTTCAAGGAAGGCATGGCCGCGCGCGCCGGCCTGCTGGGCGACGTGCGCCACAACCACCCTTCGCACTGGGTGCTGGCGCCTCATGTCAACAAGATCGACCGCATTGACCCCGCCAACGCCCATGTCCTCGTGCAGCTGCGCTTTGCGGCCGCCGAGCCGGGCGAGAACTTCACGGCCGCTGACGACAAGCGCCTGCATGAACTGGCTGAAGCGCTGACCGTCAACACGGGCCTGGCGCTGATGGCCATCGAGCCCATGCGCAGCAACGCCGCCGACAAGGAGCACTTCGGCTTCAAGGACGGCATCAGCCAGCCTGTGCCGACGCCGGACGACGCACCGCCCACGGGCCTGGCCTGGGACGACAAGGTCAAGTACGGCGAGGTGTTGCAAGGCTTCCCCACCGAGCGCGACAAGGGCTACACCGTGCCCGAGCAGCCCGATGCGCTGCTGGACCGCGGCAGCTTCCTGGTCGTGCGCAAGCTGCGCCAGTACACCGGCCGCTTTGCCAAGCGCACCTACCAGGAGGCCAGGAAGATCGGCCTGGACCACGAGCTGGTGCTTGCCAAGCTGATGGGCCGCTGGCAGGACGGCCGGCCGCTCGCGGCGCCCGAGGCATCCGGCAGCAGCAACGACTTCAACTTCGCCAAGGACGCGCAAGGCTCGGCCTGCCCCTTCCACGCCCACATCCGCCGCACCAACCCGCGCGACCTGGCCGGCACGGCCTTCTCCAGGAACCGCATGCCGCGCATCCTGCGCCGCGGCATGAGCTATGGCGCGCCGGTGCATGCCGATGCCCCGGACGACGAGGACCGCGGCCTGGTCTTCATGGCCTACAACGCCCATCTGGCCGAGCAGTTTGAAGTGGTGCAGCGCTGGGTGGCCGGCGGCAACGCGAGCGGCGGCTATGCGGCGCAGAGCGACCCGCTGCTGGGCGTCGTCGACGGCAGCGGCGGCCCGCGCCTCTTCCCCTTCGAGCACGCCGGCAAGCCCTACGAGATCGACCTCGGCCCCGAGCCCTTCGTCACGCTGCAATGGGGCGCGTACTTTTTCGTGCCCTCCATCGCCGCGCTGAAATCCCTGCCTTGCCTGACCGAGCTGCCTCTGCCGCTGCCGCCTCCCACGCCGGTGCCCGAGCGCGTGCCCGACCTGCAGGACAAGGCGGCCATGCAACTCTGGCTGGAAGACACCAACACCCGCGATGCCGCCTGGGCCTGGGTGCGCGCCCAGCCTGGTGGCGTCGTCGACACGGCCTATGGCGTGCTGGTGGGCGCGCCCGAGCGCGTCTGCGAGGTGCTGAGGAACGCCCCCGACCGCTACTCCGTCAGCGGCTACGGCGAGCGCATGCACGACTCCATCGGCCTGGGCTTTCTGGGTCAGGACGAAAGCAGCGGTCATCGAGCACTGGCGCCCATCATCAATGCGGCCATCGAGGCCTTCAGCGAGGCTGATTGCTATGCCACCGCCTACCAGGTCGCCAAGGCCGGCCTGGCGAAGCTGAAGGAAGAGGCCCATGGGCTGCTGAACGCTTTTCCGGCTTCGCAGAAACCCAAGGACCTGCCCACCGACACGCCGCTGGACTTCGAGCGCTTGAGCGAGGGCGTGCTGGCCAAGCTCTGCCAGCTCTGGTTCGGCCAGCCCGACGGGCGCCACATCTGGGGCACCGAGTTCCATGCCGAGGCGCCGGCTCAAGGAGCGGCCGCGCGTTGCCCGCGCGATCTCTTCAAGGTCTCGCGCCATGTCTTCGGCCCCTACCCGACCGAGGCGGTGCAGGCCGAGGGCCGCGCCGCCGGCCGCCGCTTCACGGCCGCCGTCGAGGCCTGGCTGGCCGAGCCGGGCACCGTGCTGCCGCCTTTGGCGCAGAAGATCGTCGCCGCCGCCAGAGCCCTGCCCGACGCCACGCCCGACCTGCCCGCATGCACGCTGGCCGGCATCATGCTGGGCTTTCCGCCCACCACGCATGCCAACCTGATCACCGTGCTGGCCGCCTGGGTGCAGACGCGCAAGCTGTGGGAGCTGCAGCCGCTGTGGCACGAAGTCGTGCCCGATCCGCAGACCCAGATGCGCCCCTACGCCGAGGCCGTGGCCCGGCTGCGCCCGACGATGGTCGCGACGCTGACCCGGCGCCCCACGCCCTTCCAGGTCTGGCGCAAGGCAAAGATGGCGCACCAGCTGGGCACGGTGCACATTGATCTCGGCCGCGTCGTCGTCGTCGGCCTGGGCTCGGCCACCCAGCAAGACCCGCTGCGCCACCACGTCGCCTTCGGTGGCGATTGCGCCGACCCCCAGGGCCGCTCGCCGCATGCCTGCTCGGGTTATGGCATGGGCATGGGCGTCATGCTGGGGGTGATCGCGGCGGTGCTGGATGCGGGGGTGCTGCGGTTTACGGGAGCGCCGACGGTGGTGGCGATGGGGGTGGAGAGAATGGATGACCGATCGGCTCGAGCTTCTTGACTATGTGGTGTTCTTCGAGACGGAGCCCGAGTGGACTCACGCCGAAGGTTGGTACTACGGTGCCAGATTCGCGACGCTGCGCGGGGACGACCGGGTCGTCGCTACCGTTGCACCGGATGACATGGAGTTCGCTGTCGAATGGTGGCAGGGCGATTTGCTGCGGCTGCGGTTCAGTTCGGTGATGGCCCATACCTGGCACATCGAATCGGCTGGAGGCAGGGAAGTTCTGCGCGTGGCGTTCAACGATGAGCGCATCAAGTTCTGCGAGCTGCAGCTCAGGCCCCATGTCCGAGTCGAGTGGAGCATGACCTGGGGATGACGGTAGCGGGTGGCCGGTCGGCTCGCTTTGTGGGGCGCCGACCGGCCACGCCATCAGCAGCTGACCTTCGCCAACCCCGTCCCCGCCCCCGCCGCCGCCGGCAGCTTCTGCTTCACGCACGACGGCGCCTGCAGCGTGTAGCCGTAGGGAATGCCGAGCGGGAAGGTCGCGGTGCTGGCCCAGTCCGTCGCATCGCGCGACGGTGACGAGCCGCTGGCCACCCAGGTGATGCCATAGGTTGCGAAGTCGGCCGGGCTGGTGATGTTGTTGCCGCGCAGCTGCCAGTAGCCGATGGACGGGCTGTCGCGCGAGGTCACCGGGTTCTGCGAGTTCTCGAACCAGTTGCCCTCGATCAGCGAGTAGCCGCCCATGCGGATGTTGGCGCCCGAGGTCAGCAGGCCGCTGTACAGGTTGTTGTACAGATGGGTATAGCCGGCGCGCTGCAGCGGCAGGCGCGAGCCCACATCCTTGTAGTAGTTGTGGTGGAAGGTGATGAAGCGGTCGCTGGCGTCGCTGTCGCTGGAGCCGATCAGGCCGACCTTGTGGTGGTCATGGATGTGGTTGTACGAGTAGGTGATGTGGTGGGCGCCGGCCTTGTTGTCGACGAGGCCGTCGAACTCCAGGTCGCCGGCGCCGCTGCATTCCTTCAGGCTGCTGAACAGGGTGTTGTGGTCGATCCAGATGTAGCCCGGGATGCCGCCGCTCTGGCCTTCGATGCCGATGGCGTCGATGGAGCCCGGCAGCAGGCCGATGGTCATGTTGCGGATGATGATGTTCTGCGCCGCGGCCTTGATGGCCAGGCCGAAGTTGGCGGCCGAGCCGTTGGCGCCTTCGATGGTCACGTTGTTCTTGTTCTTGATCTCGACGATGGCGCCGGCGGGCTTTTGCCACTGCGTGCAGGCGTCAGGGATGGCGCCGAAGTCGAACGTGCCGGTGTAGCGCAGCACCAGGCCGGAGCTGCCGTCATAGGCATTGAGGGCGGCCTGCATCGCCGCGGCGGTGCTGACCGTCACCGCCGTCTTGGTTCCACCTCCGGTCACGGTGCCGGCATAGCCGTCACTGCTGCCGGCCGGAGCGGGTGCTGGCGTCGGAGCGGGTGAAGGGGCCGGCGTGGGAGCAGGTGTAGGCGCCGGTGTTGGTGCGGGGGTTGGAGCAGGTGTTGGCGCCGGCGACGCCACCGGGCCGATGGCGCATTTCTTTGTGATGCCGGGGTTGGGGTCGGAGCCGAAGGTGGCCGTCGTGCAGGCGATGTTGCCGCTGAGGTTCTTGATGACCCATTTGTCCTTGATGCCATAGGACACGGCACGCGTGCTGGTGCCGACCTTGCAGGTCTCGCCTTCGTCGGCGCATTTGGAATAGCCCGAGGGCCAGTCCACCGCGTGGGCGGCCGAGGCGGCCAGCAGCAGCGACAGGGCCGTGCCGGCGGTGCGGATGACGGGCAGGGGCGGGGGTGTGAGCTTCTTCGTGATCATGGTTTGTTTGTCTCCGGTCGTTGTGTGGGCGCGCGGTTTCCGTCCGGATGCGCGCAGCGGGCCGTCGTCGGGGCCGAGGAGCGGCCGCCACGAAGGCTGTCGGGGCAAGGGAGAAGAAAACCGGTGCCGACGTCAGGTCACTACCGGTCGATCCGCGCGCTGGGGCGCGGCGACGTCAGGTCGGTGCGGCATCGCCGCGCATCGCGAGGCAACTATGAAACAGCGTTCTGTTTTTATGGATACGTGGTTTCACGTAGCCGATGAGTGCGACTTTGCTGCGCTCAGAGCTGGAGGGCCCGCTCCAGGAAGCCGCTCATGCCCAGGCGCTCGAACTCCCGCCCGGCGCGGTCCCGTGCGGTCTGCCAGCGGTCGTCCAGCCGCAGCTCGGCTTCCAGCAGCGCCGTGACGGCGGCTTCATGCGCCGAGTTGCGCTGCTCGCCAGCGCCGCGGGCCAGGCCGAGATAGCGTTTGGCGCGCTCGCTGTCCCCCATGCGCGCTGCCAGCCGGGCGGCGGCGCGGTAGGCCATGGCGCCGCCAATCCAGTCATGCTGGCGGCCGCGCTTGAGGGCCAGCGCGACGTGGTGGCGGGCCGCGCCGGCGTCGCCCTGGGTGGCCAGGATGTCGGCCAGCCAGCCGTGCTGGAAGCTGCTGTACAGGCCGCCGCCGCGCGGCGCCAGCCAGGCGGTGGCGTCCAGGATGTGCTGGCGCGCGGTCGGGTCGGCCTCCTGCATCCAGGCGCCATACGCGCCGGCCGCGTGGCCCATGGCGCAGGTGAACATGCTGCGCACCTGGGCGCCGACGCGGTGGGCAACGAGGGCGGCCTCGCGCGCCTCGGCCCAGCGGCCCTGCCACAGCAGCACGGCGGCGCGCCAGCCCTGGATGCTGGCTTCGACCGCATGGCCGCTGCCATCGAAGGGCGTCAGGGCCTCGGCAAAGATCTCGTGGGCCTGGTCGAAATGGCCCTGGTCGGCCAGCACATAGGCGCGGCAGCACAGCGAGAAGGACAGGCCGATCTGGTTGACCGCGCTCTTGCGGGCGCGCGCCCGCTGGCGGGCGATGGCCAGGTCCAGCATGGGCAGGGCGTTGGCGTAGTCGGCCGCGGCGGCCTGCAGCTGGCCGACGGTGCCGGGCAGCTGGGCGAGCAGCGCATGGTCGCCGCAGTCCTGGGCCGTCTCGACGGCAGCGCGCGCATGGCGCAGGCTGTCGCGCGTCTCACCCAGGGCGTAGCCGACATAGGAAAGCCAGTATTCGGTGCGGGCGATGAGGCCGGGCTCGGCTTCGGCCTTGGCCAGGGTGGCGGCATGGCGGAGCACGCGCAGGTCGTCCTGGGAGGCGTCGAAGACGCAGGCCATGCCCAGGCGCTGGGCGATGCCAACCCAGCGGCGCCGGCGCTCCGCATCGTCGGGAAGGAACTCCAGCGCGGCCAGGGCGGCGCGGAACTGCTTCTTGGCCCGGTCCAGTGCCGAGGCGGCCAGGGCCTGGTCACCGGCCGCTTCGGCGTGGTGGGCGGCGGCCGGCCAGTCGTTGGCGGCGGCGTCGTGATAGGCCAGCTGTTCGTGCAGGTCCTGGCCACCGTGTTCTGCCAGTTCGACGCTGATGCGCCGGTGCAGGGCCTGGCGTTGGTGCAGGCCGGTGGCCTCGTAGACGACGTCGCGCGTGATGCCGTGCTTGAAGCGCAGATGGCCGGGGCGTTGGTCCGGGAAGATGAAGTCCTGGGCCGCCAAAGCCTGCACGGCGGGGTGCTGCTCCCCGCAGCCGGACAACGCCTGCAGCAGCCAGGACGGGATGACATTGCCGATGACGGCCGCCACGCGCACCAGCTGGGCCTGCTCGGGCGGCAGGCGGCCGACGCGGGATTCGACGAGGGCGGCCAGCCAGGCCGAGCTGCTCGGCCCGGCGACCAGGCCTTCACCCGTGTCGGCCGCGGCGTGGCAGAGCTCCTCGATGAAGAGGGGATTGCCGCCGGCGTGGCGCTGCACCTCGGCGGCGATGAAGGGGTCGATCTGCGGCAGCAGCTGCTGCACGGCGCGGGCGGCCTCGGTCTCGGTCAGCGGCGGCAACTCGATGAGGTCGGCATCGCCGTCGTTGGCCCCCGGCAAGGCGGGCTGCGGCCGGCTGGCGGTCAGCAGCAGCAGCGGCAGGCGCTCACGATCGGCAGCGGCGCGCAGCCGATGCAGCAGGCGCAGTGAGGCGTCGTCGGCCCATTGCAGGTCGTCGATGAAGACGAGCTGGGGCATGCGCCGCGCCAACGCGAGCAGCAGGGTCAGCAGGGCGTCGGCACGCTGGCCGGGCTGGCTGTGCTGGGCGGCGAAGAGTTCGGGCGGTGCGTCGTGCAGGCCGCCGTCATGCATGTCCATGGCGCGCAGCATCTGCAAAAAGGGCTGCAGCGGCTCGGCGCTGAGGTAGCTCTCGCAATAGCCGCGGTGGATCTGGACGGCCTGGTCCTGGGCGTGGCGCAGGAATTCCTCGGTGAGCCGGGTCTTGCCCACGCCCGCGCCGGCGCGGATGCCCAGCCAAAGCGTGCCGCCCTGCAGCGCGCGAGCGAGCGTGGCCTCCAGGGTTGCCAGCTCGCCACCGCGGCCGACGAAGGGGGCGAGGCCGCGGCGCATGCTGGCCTCGAAGCGCCGGCCCACCGGTGCGCGGCCGAACACACGGTAGGCGGCCAGCGGCGTCGCACGGCCCCTCAGCTGCAGCGAGAAGCGCGGGCCGGTGTCGAAAAACTGGCTCTGCAGGCCCAGGCTCTCTTCGCTGGCGATGATCTCGTCACGCTTGGCGGCCTCGGACAGGCGGGCCGCGATATTGGGTGCGTTGCCGAGCAGCTCGAAGCGGCCACGCATCTGGTCGCCATCGTTGACGAGGACGATGCCGGCGTGGATGCCGCTGTGCAGGGCCAGGCCGGGGAAGTCGGCGGGGCGGGGGCCGGGCGGCAGCAGCTCGCGCACGGCGGCGTGCAGTTCCAGCGCGGCCTCGGTGGCGCGGCGGCCGTCGTCCTCGCGCACGTCGGGGTGGCCGAAGACGGCCAGCATGCCATCGCCCTGGATGCGGGCGATGACGCCGCCGTGGTGGGGCACGATGCGCTCGTACAGCGCGCGCAAGCCCCCGAGCATCGCCGCATAGTGCTCGGCCTCCATCCACTCGGCCATGGCAGTGGAGCCGCTGAGGTCGGCGAACAGCAGGGTTAGCAGTCGGCGCTGGCCGACAGGCGCAGGGGGGGCAGCGAAGGGCGCGGAGGACTCGGTCACGGCGCTGGTCATCCTAGCCGTTGCGCTTCGGAGCTGACCGCATGAACAGGCCGTTCTGGGGGCTCTGCTCTAGCTCTTGTCGCCTGTTGACCGTCGTCAACCTTGCAGCGGCACGAAATCCGTGTCCGCCACGGTGCGCGGCGCGTCGGGAGGCAGGTCTTCCTCGCGCAGGCCGAGATAGATGGGCTCGCCGTTGCGGCGATGGATGTTGATCTTGGCGTTGTAGACGCGGTGGATCAAGCCGTGCTTGTCGGCCATGTGGTATTCGCTGATGCCCCAAAGCCCGGTCGAGTCGCGCCGGCCGGTCAGGTAGCAGGCGATCTCGTCGACCTCGGAGCCGGCGAGCTTCAGGCCATTGAGGCTGCGCAGCGGCGCCCGCGTGCGCTCGACGAAGTCCAGGCTGTCGATGTGCACGTCCTCGCCGTTGACCTCGTCGTGCATCAGCGTGTTGAATTTGCCGACCAGGATCTGGCCCGGTTCGGCGCGCTCGATCATGCGGGCGAGCTCGATCGTGACCTGGCCGACCAAATAGCTGAAGGACGTGGGGTTGAGGCCTTCGGATTGGTAGAACTCGTAGTGCGAGCCGACGTGAAAGCACGCGCGCAGCTTGGGCACCGACTCGGGGCGCGTCGCGCGCTCGAGCGCCAGCGCGTTGTCGGCGAGGATGAACTGCATCAGCTGGTACAGCTCGACATTGGCCTCGACGCCACGCATGCGGTTCCAGATGTAGAAACCGTCGCCGGTCGTTGTGCGGGCGAAGTTGATGTTGATCTCGCGGTCCAGCAACTTGGCGTAGGCCGCGTTGACCGAGCAGGACAGGCTGTTGAGCTGCACCACCTGCTGCAGCGGCGTCAGCAGCGAGAAGCCGACCGCGTCGAACAGGATGACGGCGCGGTCCTCGACGAGGCGGATGCCGTAGCGCGCCGCGATGGCCGCGATCAGCGGCAGGCCCAGGCCCCGCTCGGGGTTGAAGGGCAGCTCGATGAGCTTGGGCACCACACTCAGCGCGGCGGCCACGCTGTCGAAGGCCTGCTTTTCGAGGTGCTCCTGGTTGGACAGCAGGTTGTCCAGCAGCCGCGTGCGCCGCGTCACCTCGGTCAGCGGCGAGGTGCCGTCACCCAGCGTGTACTCGGTCAGCATCTGGTGCGGCGCGACCAGCACGCGCAGGCCGCGCGGCTCGGGTGTCCAGGCGTAGATCAGGTTGTCGCCCAGGCCCCACAGCGTGTAGAGCGCCTGGTCGAGCAGGATGATGTTCTCGCGCAGTGCGGTTTCGCTCAGGCCGGCCGGTGCTGGATAAGCCATGAAGCCATCCAGCCAGGACCGGCGTTTGCGCAGCTCTTCTTTCACAAGCAGGCTCCAATCAGAAGCCTGGATTGTCTTTCACAGACGCGTGATTTTTTCACGCCAAGCCGAGTCGTCGGCACAGCCTGGGCCGCCGGCCTGCTGCACCGGCGACTCGGCTCGGTGTTCCTGGGTCATTTGAATCCTCATGTGGGACTCAGACGCGGTGTCCGGTGATGGTCACGCGCGGCAGCTGGGCGACTTCACGCACGGCGTAGCCGGTGATGACGACGCGCGGCAGTTGGGCGACTTCCTGCGTGGCCTTGCCGGTGATGACGACGCGGGGCAGCTTGGTGACTTCTTGGGGGGCGGCGCTGGCGGCGAAGGCGGTGAACACGAAGGCGGCGACGGCGGCGGCTTGGATCAGGACGGTGGCTTTCATGATGCTTCCTTGGGGTTTCGTTCAGCGGGTTTGCTGTGTCGATGGAAGCAGTTTCGTCACTGGACACGGGCGCCGCCATGGCGCTGCGATGAATCGCCAGACGCGGGCCGCGAGCTGCATGCGGCCGCGACAAACCGCTAGTTCTTCGCCGCCAGGTTCTTGGCCAGGAAGCGCTCGACGCGCCCCCAGAAGTCTTCGTTGGTCTTCAGGTTGAACCAGCCGTGGCCTTCGTCGGGGTAGACCACCCATTCCAGCGGCTGGTCGGCGCGCAGCGCGGCCTTCATCTCGGTGCCGTGCTTCAGCGGCACGCGCCGGTCCTCGCCGCCGTAGGCCATCAGCAGCGGCATGCGGATCTCGCTGGCGCGCGCCAGCGGCGAGGTCTTGCGCATCTGCTCGGCGTCGCTGTCCGGGTCGGCCACGAGGCGCTTCATGCCGTAATCCTTCCACTCGTCGGACATGTCGCTCCAGCTGATGCTGCTCAGCAGGCCGATGTCGGTCACGCCCACCCAGTTGACGGCGCACTTGAACAGGTCCTGCTGCGTGACGGCGGCCATCATGGCGGCGTAGCCGCCATAGCTGGCGCCCATGATGCAGGCGCGCTTGGGGTCGGCCCAGCCCTGTTTCACGGCCCAGGCCAGGGTGTCGGCGAGGTCGTCCTGCATGGCCAGGCCCCATTGCTTCCAGCCGGCCTTGAAGTGCTTGAAGCCGTAGCCGGTGCTGCCGCGGAATTCCGGTTCCAGCACGAGGTAGCCGCGGCTGGCGAGGAACTGGGCATAGGGTGACCATGACCAGTGGGTGCCGCGGACATAAGGCCCGCCATGCACCAGCACGACGGTAGGCGTGGCGCCCTTGACGCCGCCGGCCGGCTGCGTGACCAGCACCGGCAGCTCCAGGCCGTCGCGGGCCTTGATGCGGTGGTAGTCGCGCTGTCCCATGGCGGCGGCCGGCAGGTCGGTGCGGGTGCCGGCCAGCGACTGCAGCTGCTTCTCGGCCGTCTCGTACAGGTAGTACAGCGGCGGGCGCACGTCGGACAGCGAGGTGACGATGAAGTGGCTGGCTTGCACGCAGCGCAGGCATTCGATCAGGTTGACGCTGCCAGGCAGGCGAGCGTCGATGTCGGCTTGGGCGGCCTTCATCGTCTTGTCCAGCCACACGGTGCCGGGCGCGTCGGTTTCAAAGCGCACGCCCAGCAGCCGGCCGGTACCGGGCTCGGTGACGAGGCGGCCTTCGAAGTCGTAGCCGGGCGTGGAGATCAGCGGTTCCCCGTCCGCGTTGCCGGTCTTGGGGTCGACGCGGAAGACGGCGTCATAGCCGCCGTAGCCGCGTTCGCCCAGCATCAGGCCGTCCGGCCCGGCCCAGATCGGCCACGGGTGCTTGCGCGCGTGGGGGTCGTCGTCGTACCAGGGCTGCCAGCGGCCCGCATCGTCGCGGCTGAACAGCTGGCTGCGGCCCTGGTGCTCGGTGTCGATGACGCGGGGTTCGCCGCGCCAGTCGAGCAGCCAATTCCTGGTGTGGTCGGGCATGCCCGCGCTGAGCGTGCGCGTGAGCCCGGTGCGGGTGTCCAGCCGCGCCAGTTGCACGCCCGTGGCCTCGCGTTCGTTCGACCAAGGCCGGCGCAGGACGATGACCTCGCCGCCGTCCAGCCCCGGCGGCACGCTGTGCAGCACCCAGTTGAAGTCCAGCCGCCGATCGTTGATCAGCGTCGCCGTGGTGACGAAGGGCTTGTCGGTCTTGATCAGCTGGCGGAGGTTGGCGCCTTCCCGGTCGACCGCCCACAGGCCCTGGCCGTTGACGCGCGTGGTGCCGTCCGGAGAGTCGGACACGTCGAACACCAGCCTGTCCTCGCTGATCCAATGGTGGGTCGAGATGTCAGCGTCATTGAAGCCGGCGATGAATTTGGGCGGCTGCATGGTCTGCAGGTCCAGCACGGCCAGCCAGATGCGGTCACCCTTGCCGGCGGCCTGGATGGCGAGAAAGCGGCCGCTGGGGCTGAGCTTGGGCGCGCGCACCGCCGCGCGTTTGAAGAAGGCGGCGGCGGGCGGCGGCTCTGCGGCACTGACGCCCGTGCTGGCACCCAGCGCGGTGGCGGCTGCAAGCAGGGCAGCGGCGAGGCGGTACTTCATGTGCGGTAGCGTGGTTTGGACGCGCCAGATTGTGGCGGCCTATCATGTCCGGTTCGCTTGTGAAAACTGCCATGGCCCTCCCGGATTTGCCCGCGCCTCCTGAATCCCGATTCATCCGCGTGCGCGGTGCGCGCACGCACAACCTGAAGAACATCGACGTCGACCTGCCGCGCCATGCGCTGGTGGTCATCACGGGGCTGTCCGGGTCGGGCAAGTCGTCGCTCGCCTTCGACACCCTGTATGCCGAGGGCCAGCGGCGTTATGTGGAGAGCCTGTCCAGCTACGCGCGGCAGTTCCTGCAGCTCATGGACAAGCCCGACGTGGACATCATCGAGGGCCTGTCCCCCGCGATCTCCATCGAACAGAAGGCAACGTCGCACAACCCGCGCTCGACCGTCGGCACGGTCACCGAGATCCACGACTATCTGCGCCTGCTCTATGCCCGCGCCGGCACGCCCTTCTGCCCCGACCACGACCTGCCGCTGGAGGCGCAGTCGGTCAGCCAGATGGTGGACGCCGTGCTGGCCATGCCGGACGAGGCCAAGCTGATGCTGCTGGCGCCGGTGGTGCGCGACCGCAAGGGCGAGTTCGTCGAGCTGTTCGCCGACCTGCAGGCCCAGGGTTATGTGCGCTTTCGCGTCGACGGCGCCACGGTGGAGGCACCCGACATTCCGGCGCTGAAGAAGGCCGAGAAGCACGACATCGACGTCGTCATCGACCGCATCAAGCTGCGCCATGACTCGGCGGACAGCCTGCGCCAGCGCCTGGCCGAGAGCTTCGAGGCGGCGCTGCGCCTGGCCGACGGGCGGGCCCTGGTGATGAACATGGACAGCGAGCAGACGACGCTGTTCTCCAGCAAGTTCGCCTGCCCGGTCTGCTCCTATTCGCTGCCCGAGCTGGAGCCGCGCCTGTTCTCCTTCAACTCGCCGGTGGGCGCCTGCCCGAGCTGCGAGGGCCTGGGCCAGGTGACGGTGTTCGACGCCGACCGGGTCGTCGCCTTCCCGACGTTGTCGCTGGCCAGTGGCGCGGTGAAGGGCTGGGACCGGCGCAACCCCTACACCTTCTCGCTGCTGGAGTCGGTGGCGGCGCACTACAAGTTCGACGTCGAGGCCCCGTGGGACAGCCTGCCGGCCACCGCCCAGGAGGTGCTGCTGCGCGGCTCGGGTACCGAGGACATCAGCTTCGTCTACCAGGCCGAGACGGCCGCGGGCAAGAAGCGCTCGGTCAAGCGCCAGCATCCCTTCGAGGGCATCCTGCCCAACCTGCAGCGGCGCTACAAGGAGACCGATTCAGCCGCCGTGCGCGAGGACCTGGCCCGCTACATGGCCGCCAAGCCCTGCACGGCCTGCGAGGGTTCGCGGCTGCGCCGTGAAGCACGGCATGTCGTGCTGCAGCCAGCCGATGCGCCGGCGGGCGTGCGCGGCCGGCCAATCTTCGAGGTCGAGCATTCGACGCTGCGCGAGTGCCTGGACTATTTCGAGACGCTCAAGCTCAAGGGCAACAAGGCCGAGATCGGCGACAAGGTCATTCGCGAGATCGCGTCGCGGCTGCGTTTCCTCAACGACGTCGGCCTGAACTACCTGAGCCTGGACCGCAGCGCCGAGACGCTGTCCGGCGGCGAGGCCCAGCGCATCCGCCTGGCCAGCCAGATCGGCTCGGGCCTGACCGGCGTCATGTATGTGCTGGACGAGCCCAGCATCGGCCTGCATCAGCGCGACAACGACAGGCTGATCGCGACGCTGCGGCGGCTGCGCGACCTGGGCAATTCGGTGCTGGTGGTGGAGCACGACGAGGACGCCATCCGCGCCGCCGACTGGGTGTTGGACCTCGGCCCCGGCGCCGGCGTGCATGGCGGCCAGGTCATGGCCCAGGGCACGCCTGATCAGGTGGCGGCCAACCCGAATTCCTTGACGGGCCAGTACCTCAGCGGCGTGGCACGCATCGAGGTGCCCGCCGAGCGGCACAAGCCCGTGCAGGAGTCCCGGTTGCGCATCGTCAATGCGCGTGGCAACAACCTCAAGGGCGTGACGGTCGAGATCCCGGTGGGCCTGTTCACCTGTGTGACCGGTGTGTCGGGTTCAGGCAAGAGCACGCTGGTCAACGACACGCTGTACGCGGCCGTCGCCAAGAAACTCTACAGCAGCCACGCCGACCCGGCGCCCTATGACGAGATCGAGGGCCTGGACGCCTTTGACAAGGTCATCAACGTCGACCAGTCACCCATCGGCCGCACGCCGCGCTCCAACCCCGCCACCTACACCGGCCTGTTCACGCCCATCCGCGAGCTGTTCGCCGAGATGAACACCGCGCGCGAACGCGGCTACGGCCCGGGGCGCTTCAGCTTCAACGTGGCCGGCGGCCGCTGCGAGGCCTGCCAGGGCGACGGCGTGCTGAAGGTGGAGATGCACTTCCTGCCGGATGTGTACGTGCCCTGCGACGTCTGCCAGGGCCGGCGCTACAACCGCGAGACGCTGGAGGTGCTCTACAAGGGCAAGAACATCACCCAGGTGCTGAACATGACGGTGGAGGACGCCTACGAGCTGTTCAACGCCGTGCCGGCGCTGGCGCGCAAGCTGCAGACGCTGCTGGACGTGGGCCTGGGCTATGTGAAGCTGGGCCAGAGTGCGACGACGCTGTCCGGTGGCGAGGCCCAGCGCGTCAAGCTGGCGCTGGAGCTCTCCAAGCGCGACACGGGGCGCACTCTCTACATCCTGGACGAGCCGACCACCGGCCTGCACTTCGCCGACATCGCGCTGCTGATGAAGGTGCTGCACCAGCTGCGCGACGCGGGCAACACCATCGTCGTCATCGAGCACAACCTGGACGTCATCAAGACGGCCGACTGGCTCATCGACATGGGGCCGGAAGGCGGCGCCGGCGGCGGCACGCTCCTGGTGGCGGGCACGCCCGAGGACGTGGCGGCCTGTGAGGCCAGCCACACCGGGCGCTATCTGGCGCCGCTGCTCAGGCGCTGATCAACGGCGCCTTTGGCGCGCGCGGAAGATGATGACGAGCAGGCCCAGGGCAATCATGGCCCAGGTGCCGGGTTCGGGCACGGCCGGCGTGTGGGGCAGATCAATGGGGCCGTCGGCCGGGCGAATCGTGCCGGGCGGCAGGGCGGGCATGCCGAGGTTGACGAGGCCGGGAGCCCCACCACCGCCGGCGTTGGCAGGGCCGCTGGCGCCGCCGCCAGCCAGCAGGCTGCCGCCCTGAGCGGGCGAACTCGACAGCGCTGACACGCCGGATGCGGTGGCAAAGCTGTCCGGCGCTGCGGCTGCGGGGCCGGCGCCCGGGGCCTCGAATTCCAGTGGCGCGGTTTCTTCGCCCTCACGAGTCGACGAGGCGACGTTGCTGGCGTGGGCCGGTGCCACGGCGCTGGGCTTGTCCAGGCGGCGGATGCGGCTGACGTTGCGGCAGACGGTGGGTACCAGGATGCACTGGCCGTCCTCGCAATAAACGAGGCCGCGCTCCTGCGTCGTCGCCGTCCACTTGCTGCGCGTCACCGTGCGGCAGACGGCGCCGGGGCCGAAATGCATGTCGCGAATCTCGGGTGCGTAGCTCGCCTTGCCTGTGATGGCATCGCGCCCGATGACGGCAATGTCGTCATAGCTGCGCGCCTTCATGCGGGCCTTGAGCTTCTCGCGCGTCGCGGTGGGGATGTCCTGGTAGCGATCGACGGCCGCGACCACGTCGCCCATGAATGGATTGGCGCCGGGGCGGTCCCAACTGCACTGGGGCAGCGTGGAGCCGGCGGAAACGGCGAGGGCGAGGGTGGCGATCAAGGACATCGGAAGGCCCGCAAAAGGGAAGCGCCCGAACCAGGGCGCATGTCCCTAGTATTAGGGAAGGTTAGGGTTTATCCGCGTTGAAGACCCGCAAAGAGGGGGTGGCCATCGGGTGAGATAAATCACGCAAAAGGCTGAAAACGATTGCCCGTCATCGCTTGCTGGTCCGGCCCGCCATTGCTGCTATCGTGCCGACCGCCTCCCGCAGTCCCCCCGAACCCTCCATGCCCGATCGCGCCGCGCCGCTGGTGCTCTACGTCGAAGACGACCGCATCCACCTGATCCTGATGGAGGAGGTGTTCCGGCTGCTGCAGGGCTGGGAGCTGCGCATGGTCGAGACAGGCGCCGAGGCCCTGGCGGCCCTGGCCGAATGCCAGCCGGCGCTGGTGTTGGTCGACATGAACCTGCCCGACATGACCGGCCTGGAGTTGCGCGAACGCGTGGCCGCGGACGCCAGCCTGGCCACAGCTTTGAGCGCGCGCTGGGTTGCGCTCTCGGCCGACAACCCGGGTGCCCTCGTACGCGCCGCCCGCGCGGCGGGCTTCGACGACTACTGGCTCAAACCCATCGACGTGCCGATCCTTCAGGCCGGCTTGCACAAGCTGCTGGGCTAGGGTCGGCCCGCCGCTGTAATAGCAGTGAACCCGCTGTGCCACGGTCGGCTGATATGGACGAAAAAAAGCCCGGCAGAACCGGGCTTGTGTTGACGAGGCCGCTTGCGCGGCGCCGCTTCACTTCAGGTGGCTGTTGATCAGCTTGGTCATCTCGAACATGTCGGCCTTGGCCTTGCCGAAGATTTCCTTCAGCTTGGCGTCGGCGTTGATGACACGCTTCTGCAGCTCATCCTGCAGCTTGTTCTTCTTGATGTATTCCCAGACCTTCTTGGTCACATCGGTGCGCGGCAGGGGAGCTGCGCCGACGATGGCCGCAAGAGCGGCGCTGGGGGTGAGGGCCTTCATGAAGGCGGCGTTGGGCGTGCGCTTCTTGGCGGGTGCTGCGGCTTTTTTGGCCGGAGCTGCCTTCTTCGCAGGTGCCGCGGCTTTTTTGGCCGGAGCTGCCTTCTTTGCTGCAGGCGCCTTTGCGGGCGCTGCTGCCTTCTTCGCCGGTGCGGCCTTCTTAGCCGGTGCCGCCGCCTTCTTCGCGGGCGCGGCCTTCTTCGCAGTTGCCATGTCGATTCACTCCATCAAAGGTTGTTGATGTGCCGGGTCCGGGTGAAGGCCGCGTAAGCCTTCAATACTCTCTAGCACCCTGCGGCGGCGATGGTACTGCGCTCCCTAGGGGAAGAGAAGGCTTTCATAGAGGGGATGACCCGCAAAGGCCCATGAAATCGGGCCTTTGAGGCCCTGCTTGTCGCTAGGCCGCATCACTTGGGCCTTCACGGGCCTTGCAGTCAGGCGATGTCGTCGCTGCCGGGCGCGCGCTTCATGCCGCTGAACATGGCGCCAACGAGGTTCTCGCGATGCCGCCAACTCGTCAAAAGGACGCCGCCGAGATGGCCGACCACGAGGGTCGCGACGAGCCAGGCGAGCGCCGCGTGCAGGTCCGACAGCCATTCATAGCCCCACAGCCAGTCGGTCGTGTAGAGCCAGCCACTGAGCGTCAGCAAGGCGGCCGTGGACCACAGCGCCAGCACCATCCATCCGCCCAGCGGGTTATGGCCGACGTAGCGCCGCTCGCGCCCGGCGCGCATCGCGCGGGCATAGGCCAGCACCGTGCGCGGCCGGCGCACGAACTGGGCGAGGCGCGCGTAGCCATGGCCAACGAAGCCCCAGACCAGCCGCAGCATCACGGCCGCGCCCGCGACATAGCCGGCAGTGTGGTGCCAGGCGTCGAAGTGGCTGGGCGGCCAGTGCCCGCTGATCCACGCGGTCGCGACGGCGGCCGCCAGCGTCCAGTGCAGCAGGCGCACAAGGCCGTCCCAGACGTGCACGCGCATGCTGATCTACTTCTTCTCGGCGGGCTGCTCGCCTTCCGGATAGACGCGCTCGAAGGTCTTGGGATTGAAGAAGGCCTCGGCCTTCTTGCCGGCGCCATCGAAGCCGTAAACCTCGTAGCAGCCGTTGTAGTTCTGGACCTTGCGGACCTTCCAGCCTTCGCCTTCGAGTTTTTTCTGGAGTTCCATCTGCGGCTTCTTCTCTTCCTTGGGCACGGCGGGGCAGGAGACGTTGCCGTGGGCGAAGGCGGCGGAGGCGGTGAAAGCGAGGAGAAGGGAGGCGAGGAATTTCATGGTGAGCCTTTCAACGGGAGTTGCCTGGCCAGAGCAGCGCCGGGCCGGCGTCGGCGAGAGTCTTGCAGCCGGAGAGCGCCATGGCGATCTCGAGTTCGTCGCGCAGCAGGCGCAGCGCATGCGCCACGCCCAGCGCACCGCTGGCGGCGAGGGCATGAACGTAGGGGCGGCCGAGCAGCACGGCGTTGGCACCCAGGGCCATGGCCTTGAGCACATCGGTGCCGCGGCGGATGCCGCCGTCGACGAGCAGCGGCACGTCGGGCCCGAGGGCGACCCGCAGCGGTGGCAGCAGTTCGGCGGTGGGCGGCAGCGTGTCCAGCGTGCGGCCGCCGTGGTTGGAGACGATGAAGCCGGTCACGCCGCGGGCCAGGGCTTCACGCGCATCGTCGGTGTGCGTGACGCCCTTGAGCAGCAGCGGCAGCCGGCTCTCGGCGCGCAGCCAGTCGATCTCACGCCAGGTGGCGGCGCGCGGCATCAGGCCGTCGAAGAGCGCGCTCTGGCCGGGCTGCAGGTTCAGCGGCTTCTTGACGCCGCCGAGGTTCACCGCGCGGATGTCATCGGGCAGCTTGAAGCCGATGCGGCGCTCACGGTCGCGCGCGCCGTGCACGGGTGCATCAACGGTGAGCACCAGGGCCTGGTAGCCGGTGGCTTCGATGCGCTGGAGCAGCGCACGCATGAAGTCGCGGTCGTCACGCCAGTAGAGCTGGAACCACAGCGGGCCGGCACTCGGGTCGGCCAGCATCGGTGCGGCGACCTCTTCCATCGTCACGCTGGCCTGGGCGCTGAGGATGAGGCCGGCCTGCTGGGCGGCGGCGGCATGGGCGATGGCCAGCTCGCCGTCGGCATGAAAAAGGCGCTGGTAGGCGATGGGCGCCAGCAGGATGGGGTGGCGCAGCTCGCGGCCGAGCAGCGTCACGCGCGTGTGGCCGCCGGAGAGGTCGCGCAGCACGCGGGGCTGCAGCTTGATGGCGTCCCAGGCCGCGCGGTTGGCGCGCAGCGTGATCTCGTCGGCCGCGCCGCCGTTCAGATAGGCCCAGGCCTTGGCATCGACGCGGGTCTGGGCGGGCGCTTCGAAGTCGGCCAGATTGGCCAGGCCATCCGGCAGCGATTCGATGCGGGGCGCTGTCACGTGTCCGCCCACATGCGTAAGAGGTTGTGATAAGTGCCGGTCAGCTGCACCAGCTCGTCCGTCTCGCCCAGTTCACCGCGCAGCTTCATCAGGCTCATGTCCATCTCGTAAAGCAGGCGGCGCTGATCGTCCGAGCGCACCATGCTCTCGATCCAGAAAAAGCTGGCCAGCCGCTCGCCGCGCGTGACGGGTTCGACGCGGTGCACGCTGCTGCCGGGATAGACGACGAGGTCGCCGGCGGCGAGCTTGACGCGCTGCTCGCCGAAGGTGTCGGCGATGACGAGTTCGCCGCCGTCGTAGTCGGTGACCTCGCTCAGGAACAGGGTGCAGGAGATGTCGGTGCGCACGCGCTGCGCGCCACCGGGCAGATAGCGCACGGCCTGGTCGACATGGCTGCCGTAAGCATTGCTGGCACCGGCATAGCGGTTGAACAGCGGCGGCAGCACGCGCTTCGGGAGCGTGGCGGAGAAGAACAGCGGGTGCTTTTCCAGTGCCTGCAGTACCAGCGCCTGCAGCTCGCGGTGCTGTCCGCGATCTTTCTCGCTCAGGGGCTGCAGCTGCTCGTTGTTCTTGACCTGCGCGGCCTGGCGGCCGGCAGTGCTGCGGCCATCGGCCCACGGAGCGATGGCCAGCAGTTCGCGGGCCCGGGCCACGCCGGCAGCGTCGAGGATCTGGGGGATCTTCAGCAGCATGGCGTGGCGCGGGCCTTTTGGGAGGAGGTTAGAACTTGTAGGTGCCCGTCAGCGCGACGACGCGGCCCTTGCCCGGGATGTAGTGGCCCGTGTAGAGGGTGTCGGCGTAGCGCTTGTTGGTCACATTGTCGACGTTGAGGCGGAACAGCAGCTCGTCTTCGATGACGGTGTATTCGGCCATCAGGTTGCCGATGATGAACTTGGGCGCGTAGAAGCCGGGGTTGCGGTTGGGCTGCTGGCCGCTGCGAGCGTTGAAGCCGCCGCCAACGCGCCATTGCGGCGTGATCTTGTAGGTCGTCCACAAGCTGCCGGAGTAGCGCGGCGTCAGCGACGGACGCGTGCCCTCGCCTTCCGCGCCTTCGGCACCGATGTCGATGATGGCCGTCGGCATCCAGGTGAAGGTGCCGAAGACTTCCCATTCCGGCGTGATGCGGCCGGTGATGTCGACGTCGATGCCCTGGGCGTGGCGCTTGCCGGACAGCACGACCAGATTGCTCAGCGGGTCGGTATTGCGCTCGTGCAGCTTGGTGGCGCGGAAGATGCCGAAACGCGTCGTCAGCCTGCCGTCGGCGCTGTCGTACTGGCCGCCCAGCTCGATGTTGACCGACTTCTCGGGCGGAATGTTGGCGTTGGCGGCGCTCAGGGAATAGGTGTCGCCCGAGGTGTTGAAGGACGTTGCGCCCATCAGGTGGAAGGACAGCTGGGCGCTCGGCTGGAACAGCACGGCGGCGCGCTTGCTCCACTCCGACACGTTCATCTGGTAGCTGTCGGTCGTTGAGCGGACGATCTTGTCGTAGCCCGGCGTGCCGGTGGCGTTGTAGCTGTAGTTGAAGTTGTCGTAGTCGCCCTTGAGCTTGTCGTAGCGCAGGCCGGCGAGCAGCTTCCAGTGCGGCGTGAGTGACACCATGTCCTGCACGTAGGCGCCGGCAGAGCGGGAGGTGTACTCGCTCGCCTTCAGAGGCTGGCGGCGCGACTCGTCGATGCCGGCACCATCGTCGGGCGTGCCGGCCAGCGTGCTCGGCTTGGTGAGGCCCAGCGCCGCGTAGAAGGCCGCACGCTGAGCGGCCGTCAAGCCGGGGCTGTCGTTGTAGACCTGCTTCTTCTCCTGCGCGAAGTCCACGCCGGTCATGACATGGTGCTCCATGCCGGCGGCCTTGAACCTGGCGCTCAGGTCGCTCTGCACGGTGATGGTCTGCAGATCCTGGATCTTCAGCTGGGTGCCGCGAGCCAGCACGGTGTTGGGGCCGAAGGTCGCCAGTGACGCGGCAATGCCGCCCGGCTGCAGGGCTGCAGCTGCGAAGCGCACCGTGCCGGCGCGCTGGTCACGCGTGTAGGACGCATAGCGGGCCTTGGTGACCAGCTCGACGTTGGGGCTGAAGCGGTGGGTGTGCGAGCCCATCACGTAGTTGGCCGTGCCCTTGTTGCGGTCGCTGGCCAGCCCGAAGTAGGCGGTCGGTGCCAGCGGCAGCAGCGTCGTGGCGCTGCTCGGAGCGGTGGGCGTGGGCTTGATCCACGGCATGCCGTAGTTCATGCCGTTGTTGTTGTCCAGGGCGTACAGCGTGAGGGCGAACTCGTCGTCTTCGCCAATGCCCGTGCGCACCGAGCCGGCCAGCCCGGCCTTGTTGATCATGTTGCCCGAGCCGTCGTTGTCGGCGCGGTTGACCATGGTGCCGATGCGCCAGGCCGTCGTCTCGCCGCTGCGCTTGTTGAAGTCGCCGGTGACGCGCAGGCCGCCGTGGCTGTAGGCGCCGACGTTGATCTCGTTCTGGTCGGCCAGCACAGCCTGCTTGGTGACCTGGTTGACCGCGCCGCCGCTGGAGCCGCGGCCGAACATCAGCGCACCGGAGCCGCGCAGCAGCTCGACCTTGTCGAGGAAGAAGGTGTCGCGGTCGTAGAAGGCCGGGTCGCGCATGCCGTCGATGAAGATGTCACCGGTGCTCTGCAGCGAGATGCCGTGGATCTTGATGTCTTCCTCGCCGCCTTCGGCCGCCTGGAAGGTGATGCCGGCGGTGTTCTTCAGCACTTCCTTGACGTTGTCGAGGTTGCGGTCGTCGATGAGCTTCTCGGTGACGATGGTCAGGGACTGCGGGATGTCGCGGATGTCCTGCTTGCCCTTGCCGATGCGCGTCTCGGTGGCCTGGTAGCCGTCCTTGCCTTGCGGCTCGGCAGTGGCCTTGGCGCGCACGGTGGGCAGCACGCTTTCTTCCTTGGCGGGCGCTTTCTGTGTGGGCGCGGTCTGGGCCAGGGTGGCCGTGGCCAGGCCGAAGCCGGCGGCCAGCGCGCCCAGGGGTAGCAGCGCCTGCGTCTTCGACTTGTTCGATTTGTTCTTGCGGGACATGGATTTCTCCGAGGGATCGTGTTGAATGGGCATGGCTTTGCCCACGGCGGCGCAAGGCGCCGCCCACGGCATGGCTACTCAGGGAAAGGAGGTGGGGTCAGCGGTCGACTTCGTAGGACATCGGCGCGATGACCTCCCACTCGACGGGCTGCCCGTTCTCGGTGTATGGCGCGAAGCGGGCACTGCGCATGTCCTGCAGCGCCTGCTCGTCCAGGCGGGCGAAGCCCGAGGACTTCGCCAGGGTGATCTCACGCGGCTGGCCGCGCACGTCGACGATGACGCGCAGGTGCACGACGCCGGACTCGTGCAGCCGCTTGGACATCAGCGGCACCGTCATGCGCGGCTCCTTCAGATAGCGCACCGCACTGGCGGGGATCTGCTTGATCTGCGGTGCGGGTGGCGGCGTGATCGCAATGACAGGTGTCGGCGCCGCCTGCACCGGAACGACCGTCGGTGGCGGCGGCGGCAGAGCCGCAACGACGGGAGAGGGCGCGGGCGCCGCCGCGACGGCGATCAGCGGTGGATCCACCATCGTCAGCGCCGGCGCCTTCAGCTCCGGCATCGCCACCGGGGGCGGTGGCAGCGGCTTGGGCGGTTCGGCCGGTGCCACCAGGCGCACGACGACGGGTGCCAGGCGTGCCACCGTGCGGTGCACATCCTGCACCTGGCTCAGGCCCCACAGCCCCAGCAGATGCAGCGCCGCGATGCCCACCAGCAACAGGCGCCGGCTGCGCGACGGGCGCCCCATCTCGGCAAAGCTGAGCCGCAGTTCCGGCACTCGCAACGGCAGCACCACCGCCGGTCGCGATGGGACGGCGACCGGCGCGGGAAGGGCCGAATTGGAGGCAACAAAGGCGAGGGCGGGCTTCACGAGCGAGACAGGACCGTGTTCGATGAAAAAATCTTAACACGAATGCGAACGATTCCTATTTGATGCGGCGTCGCGATGCTGCAGTCATGCGACACCGCTCTGGCGGTGGCCCGATATGCTCGCGGCCATGACCAAGATCCTCGTTCGTTGGCTGCTGCTCGCTGGCGCCCTGCTGCTGGTGGCTCACCTCTACCCCGGCGTCATCGTCAAGAGCTTCACGTCTGCATTGATTGCGGCCTTCGTACTGGGCTTGTTGAACACGCTGCTGCGGCCCATCCTCGTGCTGCTGACGCTGCCGGTGACGGTGCTCAGCCTGGGCCTCTTCCTCTTCATCATCAACGCGCTGATGTTCTGGATGGCCGCCACGGTGCTGGATGGCCTGGCCGTGACGGGCTTTGCCGCCGCGCTCATCGGCTCGCTGATCTACAGCCTGTGCGGCATGGTCATCGACGTTGTCGTCGAGCGCGTCTTCCCTGGCGACTGAGACGGGGCCCCTCGCCCAGGCACGCCCCGCTGAACGCGGGCGGGCCTGATCGGTCTTGCAGACCGCGCCGCGGCAGTGCCGCAGCTCTTCGGCAGGCACATGCCGCCCACCGGGCGCCATGTGTCCGGCCTCAGCCCCCTAGGGGACGGCGATGCTTGCAGCATTGAGCCGCAAGCACATCGCCACAGCAGGCCGGCTCGGGAGCGGCCCGGCGCTCGGCCCGCAAACTGAAAACTCAGCGGCAGACGAAGTCCAGGCTCGCGGCCGCGAAGGCGGCCAGTTCCTCGCGCGCATCGCCAGCGCGGGCGCGCAGTGCCATCGAATGCAGCACCGCCGATGCGAGCTGGGCGCGCATCGCGACATCGGTGCCGCGCGGCAGCTCGCCCTCGTTGACTGCCCGCTGCAGCCGCGCCTCGAAAGCGGTGTTGAAACCGCGCAGCGAATCGCCGAGCTGCTGGCGAATGGCTTCGTCCCGCGGCGCCTCGGTGGCCGCCGTGCCAATCAGCAGGCAACCCCGCGCGGCCTCGTCGGGCGGGTAGTAGAGCTGCAGCGCCAACTCGTAGACGTGCAGCAGGCCATCGCGTAGCGAACGGTCCGCCAACGCCGCGGCGATGGCGGCATTGGATTGCTCGGTATACAGGCGCAGCGCCAGCAGATAGAGGGCGTGCTTGTCGCCGAAGGCGCCATACAGGCTGGGCCGGTTCAGGCCCGTGGCATGGCTCAGGTCATCCAACGACGTCGCTGCATAGCCGCGCTGCCAGAAGGCCAGCGTGGCCTGCGCGAGCGTGGCCTCGGTGTCGAAGCTGCGTGGCCGCCCGCGAGGGCGCGGGGTTGGCTTGGCCTCATCTTCAGATTTTTGTACCACGGCGCATGAAATTCATTGACGACAGTGAATTCTATTCAATACAGTACAAAAACACTGTTGGAGATCTTGATGGAGCTGTTCTTTTCCCCCATGGCCTGTTCGCTGGCGAGCCGCACCGTGCTGTATGAAGTAGGTGCCGATGCGCGCTTCACGCAGGTGGACGGCAAGGCCAAGCGCACGCTGGACGGCCGCGACTACTGGCAGGTCAACCCGATGGGGCAGGTGCCGGCGCTGCGCACCCCCGAGGGCTGGCTGCTGAACGAGAACGCCGCGGTGCTGCAATATCTGGCCGAGGCCTTCCCGGCGGCCGGCCTGCTGCCCGCCGAAGCCGATGCGCGCGCCCGTGTGCGGCAATGGCTGGGCTTCATCGGCACCGAACTGCACAAGGCCGTCTTCGTGCCGCTGCTCGATCCCAAGGCCAGCGCCGACGTGAAGGCCTATTCGATGGACAAGGCGGCGCTGCGCCTGGGCGTCCTGCAAGCGCATCTGCAGCAGCACGAATATCTGGAGGGCAGCTATGGCATCGCCGACATCTACCTCGCCGTCGTATTGAACTGGGCGCCCTATGCCGGCGTGGACTTGGGCGGATGGCCCGCGGTCAAGGCCTATCACCGCCGCATCGGCCAGCGCGAGGCGGTGGCACGGGCGCTGCGCGAGGAGTTCGCGCTGTACCAGGAAGAGCAGCGTTTGCAGGCCTCTTAATTTGGCAGTTCGACGTCCGGCGGGATGTAGCGGCCGCGGTACATCTCGCCCAGGAGCGACTGGCGCTCATAGACCAGGGCGCGCAGCCGGGCGTCGATGACGGAGGCTTCGACCTGGTCGGCATCCGGCCCGCGTGACTGGCGCAGGCCTGAGCGCATGCGGTCGATGGCACCGTTCAAGTCGCCGGCGGCGGCATGCACCTCGGCCTGGGCCCGCACGGCCCGCAGCGGCTGGCCCAGCTTCTGCCAGATCAGTGCGAGCTGGGCCCAGGCCAGGGAGTCCCGCGGCTCCAGGCTGACATGGGTCTGCAGTGCATCCGCGGCCTCGCGCAGGGTCGGCGACCCCGGGCCGGCCGCCAGCGCCAGGCCCACGCGCTGCATCAGCATGGGGCGGGATTTCTCGCCTGACAGCGTGTCCAGCGCGGCGGTGCCCTCCATCGGGCGGCCGCGGGCCTGCGCGAGCTCGGCACGCAGATAGGTCAGTTGCCGCCTGGCGGCCACCGTCTCGGCGGGGCTGGGGTTGACGAGCTGCAACGTCACCTCCGCACTGCGCAGCGTGGCCTCTGCGCGGTCGAAGTTGCGCAGCTTGATGGACGCCAGCGCCGCGGCATAGCGCGCCCCGAGCTGTTCGTAGCCGCCGCTCTCGCGGATGTTGCGGGCGCCGGCGTCGTAGTTCTCCAGTACCTTCCAGGCCTCGACGCGGGGGTCCATCAGCACACGCGAACGCGCTGCCATCAGCGCATGCTCGGCGAGGCCCCGTGGGCGCGCGAACGGTTCGAGGGCCAGGCGCGTGCGTGCGTCGCCGATGCGCTCACTCGTCAGCGGATGGGAGCGCAGGTACGGGAAGGCGCCGTTGTCCATCAGGTGATAGGCCTGCTCCATGCGCTCGAACATGCTGACCATGCCGCTGCCCGCGAAACCGGCCTCGACAAGCACGTTGAAGCCGACGCGGTCGGCCTCGCGCTCCATGTCGCGCGAGAAGTTCAGCGACAACTGCGTGGCCGCCGCCTGGCCGCCGACGATGCCGGCATTGGCCAGGTCGATGTTGCCGCGCGACGCGGCCAGCACGCCCAGCAGCAGGCCCGCGATGGCGACCATGCTGTTCTTGGAGTCACCGGCAATGCGTCGCGCGATGTGGCGCTGCGTCACGTGCGAGATCTCGTGCGCCAGCACCGAGGCCAGCTCGTCGCGTGACACCGTCATCGCGATGAGCCCCAGGTGGGTACCAACGAAGCCGCCCGGCAGCGCAAAGGCGTTGACGCTCTTGTCCTCGACGAGGAAGCTTTCCCAGGCGAAGCGGGTCTGGATGTCTTCGCCGATATGGCCGAGTTTGCGCGACGCGGCCACCAGCGGTTCGAAGATGCCGGCCATGTACTCCTGCAGGATGGGGTCCTGCACGCACGCGGGGTCGATGCGGATCATGCGCATGTAGCGCTCGCCGAGCTGCCGCTCGGCCACGACATCGAGATCCTGCGAGACCGAGTCACCCAGGGCGGGCAGGTTGACCTGGGCCCGGATCGGGCTGGTGGTGATGAGGCAGGCGGCCGCAAGCAGGGTCAGCAGGGCGCGGGAGGCGGGTGACTTCTTCATCGAACAGAGACTCCGGCCGGCGGGAGCCGGCTGTCTATGATGCCTGCAACTCGGTTTCCTGAATGTTTCTTGGTATGTCGACCCCGCTGACTCACTTCGACGCCCAGGGCCAGGCCCATATGGTGGACGTGTCGGCCAAGGCCGAGACCCACCGTGTCGCCGTCGCCGCAGGCGAGATTCGCATGCAGCCGGCGACCTTTGCATTGATCGCCAGCGGCACGGCCAAGAAGGGCGATGTGCTGGGCGTGGCACGCATCGCGGCGATCCAGGGCGCAAAGCGCTGCGCCGACCTTGTGCCACTGTGTCACCCGCTGCCGATCACTCGCGTTGCGGTGGACTTCGATCTGGACGAAGCCGGCGGCCGCGTGCTGTGCCGCGCCCAGGTCGAGACGCTGGGCCGCACCGGCGTCGAGATGGAGGCGCTGTGCGCCGTGCAGGTCGGCCTGCTGACCATCTACGACATGTGCAAGGCCGCGGACCGCGGCATGGTCATCGGCAACGTGCGGGTGCTGCAGAAGCAGGGCGGCAAGAGCGGCGACTGGGCTCAGCCTTGACTCGGGCGCTGCGGCGCCATGCGGATGAACTCGAACATGAAGGCGCTCATCGCTATCTGGCCGGCGGCGAGAATGAAAGTGGCGCCGGGGATGACGGCGCGCATCAGCTGCGCCGGGTTGGCAGCTCCGAAGCGCGATTGGTGCCACCACAGCCAAACGCTCGCGCACGCAAACCCGAGCCCGACGAGAAATAGCGCCAGTGCCAGCAGCAGGGCGGACTCCAGCTGAACTCGATGAACCCAGCCGAGGCCCTTTGGCAACTGGGGCAATACGCCTATGCGCACTGCATGCAATGAGCAGGTCCCGGCAAACAGCAGCATTTGCAGGCCGAGGCACGCAAATGCCGCTGCATACAGCATGCTGTGCACATCCAGGGTTGCGAAGCCAAGTGGCACCGGGCCGATGCCAAGTGCGACGCTTGCCGCAGTACCCAGCAGGAATAGCGCGAGGCCGGGGTACATGAAGAGCCACGCCGGCGCGTGCAGTAGCAGAAAACGCAGATGGCGCCAGCCATCGCGCCAACTTCGCAGGTGAGGCGGCCGATCGCGGCCGTCGGGGGAGAGCGTTGTCGGCACTTCGGCAATGTGCAGTCCGTGCAATGTTGCCTTGACGACCATCTCGCTGGCGAATTCCATTCCGGGCGACTGCAATCCGAGGCGCAACATCGCAATGCGGTCGAAGCCGCGCAGGCCGCAGTGGAAATCGCGCACCGGGCTTCTGAAGAAGAGGCGCCCGATGAAGCTGAGCACCGGGTTGCCAAGGTAGCGGTGCAGCCTGGGCATGGCGCCTGGCGCGATGCCACCAGAAAAGCGGTTGCCCATGACCAGCTGCTGACCACTGCGCAGCGCGGCGACGAAGGCGTCCAGGCGCGAGAAGTCGTAGCTGCAGTCTGAGTCGCCCATGATGACAAAGCGCCCTTGCGCGGCTGCGATGCCGCTCTGCAGCGCCGCGCCATAGCCGCGCTCAGGCACGGCAACGACCCGCGCACCCTCGGCCTCGGCCAACTCGCGACTGCCGTCGCTGGAGCCGTTGTCTGCCACCACGACCTCACCCTGAATGCCACTTGCCGCGAGGAAGGCGCGCGCCTGTCGTACGCATTGGCCCACGGTCAGCGCCTCGTTCAGGCAAGGCATGAGGATGGTCAGTTCGAGGGGAGCGCTCATGAAGACGTCGTGGGTTTCGCAGCGCGCCGGGCGAGGCCGTGATACAGGTCGACATAGCGCTGCACGGTGGTGTCCCAATCCCACTGGCGCGACAGCTCGACCGCCGCAACGCGGGCCTTCCTCAGGCGCTCGGGCTGCGCCAGCAGTTGGCTCAGGCGCTCGCGCAATGCGCGCTCCGGCGCGCCGTTGCGCAGCTCAACGTGGAAGACGCAGCCTTCATCCACGCCGGGAAAAGCCTCAAACACTTCGGTGCTGACGAGGACCGGCGTTCCGCTGGCCAGCGCCTCCTGTACGACCAGTGGGAAGCCTTCGCCGGTGCTCGGCAACACCAGCAGGTCGGCTTCACGCAACTGTTGGGCCACTTGGCCGGCATTCAGGCGGCCGGTCAGCTGTACTCGGGGGCCGCCTTGCGGCGCCAGTGGGCCATCGCCGACAAAGGTCCACGAGGCGCCTGGCAGATCGAGGCATTGTCGCAACAAGGGCAGGCCCTTTTTCTCGACGAAGCGGCCAACGAACAGCATGCGCAGCGGCCCTTCCGACGCGGCCAGGCGAGGGTAGAAGAGGGCATGGTCCACGCCGTTTGGAATCAAGCGTGGTGCGCGACGAAAGTGTACGAAGCGCTCAAAGTGGTGCTGCACCGGCAGTCCAACGAACACGACTTGCGCCACCCTGCGCAACACGAAGGCGCCAAGGCTGCGGTTCAGCAGCGTCAGCAGGCCGCGCGCAAAGCGCGAGCGGTAGGGAATCGAGCCGATATGCTGGGTCAACACGACGGGCCTGCGTCGCAGCGCCGCGAACAGCATCGCGGCCAGCGTCGGCAGGTAGAGAAAGTCGTGCACGTGCACGACATCATGTTGGCCGACGCGCCGCCACAGCCGCCCGAAACTGGCGGCCCCCCAAATGGGGAAGGGTAGGCCAAGACGCCGCCCGAGCGGGTCCCATGCCGGCTCGCAATCCAATGTCGCACCCGGCCACCTGTCGGGCCATTCCTCGCGCGGGCCACCGGCCATCCAGTGCACTTCGACACCAGCGTTGGGCAGCCTGGTCGCGAGTGCGCCGGCCACTATCTCGATACCACCGCCATGCGCGGGAAAAAACGCGCTGATCTGCAATACGCGCAAGGCACTCATCAGCGTCTGGCCTGCAACTCAGCGCGGAATACCCAGCGCGATTGGACAAGAAATGAAAACAGCCAAAGGACAGCAGTCGCGGCGACCATGGCCAGTGTCGGATTCAGATCGAGCCATTCGACGCCGATCGCCAGCAGCACCAGACCCGCACAAAACTGCAGGAACTGCTGGCCGAGAAACCGGCCGAACTCGGCCCAACCGGCACGATTGGCCACGCTGAAGGTGTAGCGGCGGTGCAGGAAGTAGCTGATCGGAATCGTGGTGAAGCAAGTCAGCCACGCCGCCGCGAGGTATTGCCAGTGCAACACGGCAGTGCCGATGTGAACGAGGCCAATGCTGAGAAGCGCGCAGCCCGCTCCGACGACTGCGTGACGGCCGAGCTTGGGGTGCAGCCTGAGCTCAGTCATGCTGGCGGGCCCATAGCCCGAGAAACTGCAGCGAGTTTGTCGACGCCAGCACGCCGCGGTGGCAGGCCATTGGGTGAGACCAGTGCCGGCGCACGAAGCCTTGGGACTCTATCCAGTCCACCCAGGCCCAGCGCTGCTGATAGTGCTGCGGAGAGGGGATGCCGAACCGGCGGTTGCCCAACTCGTCGAGTACGGCCAGCACGACCCGACCCAGCGGCCCGTTGTGGTTGTGGTCCTTGATGAGCAGGTAGCGCCGCGTGCAACGCATCATCTCGGCCAGCGCGGCAAGCGGATCCGGGCAGTGATGCAACACGTCGATGGCGTAGCAGAGATCGAAGCTGCGATCGTCGAATGGCAGCCTGCCGCCGTCGTAGAGCATTGGCTTCACCCAGCTGGAGATGCGCTCGACCACGTCGATCGGCGTCACCTGCTCGATGGCGGTCAGCTGTGGCAGGTTCGCAGCGAAGAAGCCGTCGCCCGCCCCGAAGTCGAGCGCCTGGTTCACCGGTGAAGAATCCTTGAGTGCTGCGGTGATGCCGTCCAGGATGCTGCGGCGGTATGCGCTGGTGCTGAGCCGGTCAATCAGACCTCTCGCGTTAGAAGGATGCGTGGAGTTGGAAGTCATGAATGGCGTCCTCAGCATGGCGCACCACCTGCGCTGGGTTCATGTGGCAAAGCGTCGGATTGAGACAGATTGAAGTCGTCATTCGGCCCTGAACAGGCTAGGGCGCGTTAGCGCCCGAAAGCCGGCCTGCCGGCAGGCGCCAGGCCGAGCCGCGAGAGTCTTGCATCACTTCGACTGCGTCGGGGAAATGTCGTGCCATCAGCGTGCGATCTGCACGCTCGCCCCGGCTGATCAGCGTCAGGCGCGGCGCGGGGCTGTCGGCGTTCTGCACCAGGTCGCCGCGGTATCGGCCCGTCGTCTGTGAAACAAACACCACCCAGTCGCCGGGACCTTCGGGCGCGATGCGAAAGGACAGCGCCCGGTCGATGCTGGCTTGGGTCTGCCACAGGAAGACCGGCATCGCCAAAAGGCCGGCAGCGAGCGTGGCCGTCCCCCATTGCCGGGCCCAGCCCTGCGCGCCGAGTAGCCATAGGCCGGCCGCAACGGGCAGCGCACCCCAGACCGGATGCATGTAGCGAAAGCCCCAGCCGTGGCCCTGATCGAAGCGCACGAACAGATAGAAGGCGAAGGTCAGCACGAAGGCAACGAGTAGCAGGCGCTCCGCGAGCGGGCGTGCCCGTGGCATCAGTGGCAGCAACAGCAGGCCCGGACTGGCCCAGATCCACATCTTCCAGATGGCCTGCCAACGTGCTGTTAGCAGCGTCGAATCGGGCCAGACGAGGACGCGGCCGAAAACTTCCAGCAGCCCGTGGGGCGCTGCGGCGTGTGTCACGATGTCGCCGAAGCCTGACTTCAGCAGCCACCAACCCAGGCCCAGGCCTACCCCCAGCGGCAAATAGCCCACCAGTACCCCTAGCAGCCGCGTCCAGCGGCTGCGGTCCATAGCCAGCCAGACAAGACAGGGTGCAGCCATCAAGGCATGCGGCACGGGGTTGTGCATGACCAGGCACAAACCGCCAACGAACCCTGCGGCGAAGGCGGCGCGACGTCGTGGCTGCAACAACAACCACAGGAAAAGCAGATTCAGCGCCAGCTCGCCCGGCATCGCATACCAGGACATCGCGTTCACGACGAACTGTGGCGAGGCCAAGGCTGTCAACATTGCCCAGCCACCGGCTCGTGCATCACCGGCTGCATCACGGGCGAGATGGTGCAGCAGCAGCAGGGTCAATGCGCCGAAGGCGGGATTCAGGCACCAGCCGAGGTCAAGTGCCACCAGCGGCGTCAACAGCAAAGCCAAACCAGGCCAGTAGACCGATGTGGCAGCGCCGCTGGCGTGGTCGACGAGAACGAAGGAACCCTGGAACTCCAGCGGCACGATGGCATCAAGCAGCGCTGGTGGGTAGTGCAGCGCACCCTGTCCTTTGGCCAGCGCGTGGGCCTGCATCCAGGGCACGTACTCGTCCATCGACAGCGGATGGGCTCGATAGACCAACTGGGCGCCCAAGGCCAGACCAAGAAAACACAGCAGCGAGGTCCGCACCGGGCGTTCACTCATCCACGCCGCCAAACGCGATGCCATCTCGCGCAGCGGCTGCGAGGCCAGCGCCACCGCCAGTGCAGCGAGCATCGCCAGTGACTGCCAGACGTCATTGAAGGCAAACAGCCGCTCGTAGATGGGATAGCTCTCGAACGGCATGCCCTCCATGCGCGACAGCCGGGTAATGACCGGTGCGGCACATGCCAGCGTCAATGTCGCGACAACCAAGCAACGGATGGCGCGATCGCCTGACGCAAAGGTCACGGGCCCCTTGTCTCTCAACGCAGTGTCCGCCAATCGATGACGGCTGAAGCCGGCAGGCATTGCGACATGGCGGGTGCCGAGGCCGTGTTCTCGCAGGCGGCGAACCAGTTGTCCCCGGTCGGGTTGCGGAACTCACGCAGGCGGTCGGCAAGGAAGCGCGCGCCTTGCACGTCGCCGGTCTTTTCCAGCGACTGCGACCAGTGCATCAGCAGTCGTGCGTCAATGAGGTTGAAGGCCGTGCGGCGTGCAGCCTCCAGCGCGAACGGCCCGGGGGGTTGGCTGGTGGCGGCCGCGTAGTCCGCCTGGTGGCTGAAGAACAGCGAGCGCTGGCCATCGGCGATGCGAGCGCCCAGCGGCATGGCATCCTCGCTGGGCATGTAGATGGCGACGACGCGCTGGTAGTCCCACACCGCGAAGGCGCTGCCGGCGATCAGCAGGCCGCCGATCATCCGCCAGGGCGTGGCGCCCGCCGGCTTGGCCGGCGCTTCGGCAGGGAGAGCGAGGCCAAGTGCAAAGCAGGCCGGCAGCAGGAAATAGGCGTACCAGAGCGGGTACTCGACCAGGCTGTGCAAGGCGATGGTCAGCACGATCATCAGTGCCATGCGGCGCAGCGGCGTGTCTTCTGCCTTCTCGGAGGGGCTGCGCCACGCCTTCCACAGCGCCCAGGCCAGCAGCAGCAGCACCGCGCCGGCCCAGGGCAGGCCCAGCTCGACGGCGAGCTGCGACGCGATGTTGTGCGTGTGGTCGAAGAAGGCGATGGGGCGGTCCGGGAATGGCGTCAGGCTCCATGCGAAGTTGAACTCCCCCCAGCCAACACCCAGCAGCGGGTTGGCCGTTGTCAGCGCCCAGGCGTCGCGCAGGATGGCCAGCCGCGACGGCGAGCCGGCACCCTCCGACAGCCGCGAAGCGGCGCGGAAGGCATGGCCGCTTTCGGCCGACCACAACGACATGCCCCACCAGCTGACGCCCAGCATCAACGGCGTGGCCAGCAGACACAGCCTTGCGCTGCGCGAAAGGCTGCGATCCACCACGCCCCATAAGGCCAGCAGCGCGATGCCGACATAGCCGGTGCGAGAGGCGCTGAGCACGATGGTGAAGACAAAGGCAAACAGCAGTGGCGCCAGCGCCGGCCGCCAGCCGCGCTTTTCCGTGATGAAGACGGCAGCGATGGACGACCACATCATCAGGCTGGCCAGGTGGTTGGGCTGGCGCAGATTGCCTACCGCGCTGCCCACCACGCCTGAACGAGCGATGAAGTTGCCGTCGGCGCCCGCCGGGAGGAAGACCTGCACGATGCAGACTGCGACCGTCAACAGACCCGTGATCAGCAGTCCCCAGCAGAAGGCTTCGGCGGCGAGTTGGCGGGACTGGGTCGACAGCCCTTGCGCCACCAGCAGTACGGCCAGGCCGGCACCGATGATGGCCGTGGCGCCCAGGCCCAGCGACAGCGGCAGGGCACGCCACACGACGGAGCTCATCGGCGCGGCCAGCAGCAGCGCCAGCGCCATGGCAGCGGGGCTTTTCAGCCCGGCGCGCCAGCCTGGCGTGGCAGGAGCCCACAGCACCAGGACCAGACCCCAGCCGGCAAGCGCCAGCAACTGGTTGTAAAGCGTGGCTGCGGGCGTCTGGTTGAAGGCCAGCAGCGGTGGCAGGGCGGCGGCGAGAACGAGGCCGAGTGGCGTGGCGGGGGCCTCAGCGA
The DNA here is from genome assembly GCF_056401875.1 of Roseateles sp. P4_D2. NCBI lineage: Bacteria > Pseudomonadati > Pseudomonadota > Betaproteobacteria > Burkholderiales > Sphaerotilaceae > Roseateles > Roseateles sp. P4_D2. The sequence goes on from NZ_JBFUIM010000002.1 coordinate 476,707, forward strand.
AGGGGGTGCTCTGGGACGACATGGGCGCGGATGATGGCATGGGCCAGCCTCAGTTCTTCGTCGGCGCTTCCTCGTGATAGTCGTCGTCGATGTTGACGGCCCAGATCGCATCGCGGCAGGCGCCGCCGTTGAGGATGGCCTGCGCGGCCAGGCGCGCGGACAGCATGGAGTGGTCCTGGTTGTTGTAGCGGTGCATGCCGTTGCGGCCGCACAGGTAGAGGTTGTCCAGCCCGTCCAGCCAGCCACGCAGTTCATCGAAGCGCTGGAAGGCGGCGCCGAAATAGCCTGGATAGGCCTTCGGCTGGCGCAGCACGGTGGCGTCCAGCAGTTCGGCCTCGTCGGCCAGGCCCAGTAGCTGCATCTCGCGCACGGCCAGCGCCTTGAGGGCCTCCTCGCTCATGGCCCACAGCGAATCGTCATCGCGGGCGAAGAACTCCAGGCCGAGCCAGACGGTTTCCGGGTCGGCCACCATATAGGGGCTCCAGTTGTTGAAGACCTGCACGCGGCCGACCTTGACGCCAGGCTCTTGGATATAGATCCAGTTGTCGCTCACATGGCGTGCCTTGCCTGCTACCTTGGGGCTCATGCGGCGGTAGAGCAAGCCGACGGTGATGAAGTCGCGGTACTCGAGGCCAGAAGCGATGGCCAGGGCCGGCGCATCGGGCGCAGGGCGCAGGGCCTGGGCGAGTTCGCGGATGGGCATGGTCGAGACGACCGCACTGGCGTCGAAGCTTTGATGTTCGCCGGCTGCGTCGCGGGCGACGACACGCTCGACCTTGCTGTCCTGGCGGTGAATCTCGTCGACCGTCCAGCCGCGCAGCAGCCGGCCACCGCAGCGCTCGAACTCGGCCGCAGCCGTTTCCCACATCTGGCCGGGGCCGTACTTGGGGTAGAGGAAGCTCTCGATCAGCGAGGTGTGCTGGGTGTCGGTGGTGCCGGTGACGATCTTCTTGAGCGCCTGCTTGGCGGCGCTGCCGATGGACAGGCTCTTGATGCGCTGTGCACCCCAGTCGGCGCTGATGTCGCGGCAGGGCACGCCCCAGACCTTCTCGGTGTAGTCCTTGAAGAACTGCAGATAGAGCTGACGCCCGAAGCGGTTGATGAAGAAGTCTTCCAGCGTCTTTTCAGGCCGGATCGGGCGGGCTGCGGCGGCCATGTAGCTGCCGGCGAACTGCAGGCAGCGCGCCAGGCCCATGTTGCGCACCAGCCCCATGCCGGGCTTGAGCGGGTAGTCGAAGAACTTGCCGCCGAAATAGATGCGCGACTGGCGGCTGCGGATCAGCATCACCGTTTCGTCCGCTTCGCTAGCCGTGGCCTGGTGGCTGCCCAGCAGGCGCTGCTGGCCCTGGTAGGCCAGCAGTGCATCGCCGCCGTTTTCAGGCCTGGCCACCGGCAGCACGTCGCGCCACCAATCCATCACCCAGTCGGACTTGGAGAAGAAGCGGTGCCCGCCGATGTCGATGCGGTTGCCCTTGTAGTTGACCGTCTTGGAAATTCCGCCGATGGCGTCGGTGGCTTCGAGGATGGTGACCTGGGGGTAGCCAGCGCGCAGCAGCTCCAGGCCTGCGGTGAGGCCCGCGGGGCCGGCGCCGATGATGAGGGTGCGAGGCTGTGTCATTGCGGCGCGCTGAATGCCGCACCGCGGGCCGTGAACAACAATGCCTTGCGCGTTACGAAGTTGAACAAGAAGACGACGCAAGCCGTGGCGAGCTTCGCCGGCAACGGAAAAAGTCCGAGCCGCTGGACCAGGAACCACAGCAGCACTTCGGTCAGCAGCAGGCCTGCCATGCCGATCATTGCAAACAACCAGAACTCGTTGCTGCGGTTGCTAAGGCGATGCTGGGTAAATGCATGCCGTGTACTGAGGGTGTAGACCAACATGAGGCCCAGACTGAACCCCAGGCACGCGGAGATGGGCACATTGATGCCCGCGTGCAAGCTCAATGTGAACACCGAGGTGTCCAGCACCAGCGCCGCAGCACTGGCCACTGAATAGATCAGAAGCTCTCGCAATGTCGGGGGCATGTCAGGCTTGGTGAGCAGTCAGCTGAGAGCAGGTGTAGAGCACGTAGGTTTGCGGCAGGTCCCGTTGAGCTGGCGGTTGCCAAGTGGCAAGAGGCTGCGGCGTGAGTCGATTCATGAGGACAAGAAAATCGGGTGCGTCTGGTTGAAGGCACAGGGTCACCAGTCGTTGTTCCGTGGGCATGTCGCAGTAAGAGAGAGCGACACGATCCCTGCCTAGCACGGCACCAGTCCTGCATTTCTTGCGATCCTCGTCGATCAAACGATATGCCTCCCGGCGAGGTCCGTATATCAACGCGGTATCTCGGTTGAATAGCACGCCCGCCCCTTGCTGCTGGGAGTAATGGCTGGATCGCTCAAGCAGTCCCCACACCGGAACCAGTTGGTTTGGCCAGTAGACGGTTGCTTGTATGGGGATGTGCGCGTTGAAGGGATGGACGGACGTCGGAGGTGATTCAACGGCCCTCACGAGGTCGGGCCTTTGATCCCAGCTCATCAACGATGCGAGTACCAGCAAAGCGCTGGCGCTTGCCGCGAGCAGTGCTCCTGACTGCCGCCTGCTTGCCACGAACAGCAAGGCTGCAAAGCACGGCGCGACCACCGTTGGGAAGGCCGCAAACTTGATGAATCGATCGCCCCAGCCGGCATCGGGAAACTGCCAAGCCTGTTGTTGCAGCAAGTCGTCCAGTTGGTAGACGGACAGGCCTATGGTGCAAAGCAGGATGGTTGAGCATGACAGAACAATCGTGGTGCGCGAGACGTGGCGCAAGCGCCATGCCGCCGCCGAGGTTAGCGCCCAAAGCAGCAGCGTTGCGCCACCGTGAGAGGTTCCGATATGCGAGTTGAGCAATGCAAGTGCGAGGGCGCAGGAACTTGCTTTCCAAAGCCCCCCAAGTTGCCAAAGTCTGGCAATCAACCACGGCGCCAGCGCCATGGCCATCAGGTGGGCAATCCAATGTGCACGCCAGACCTGCAACTGTGTAAGAAGCACCGAATGCCAGGCATCCACCCCGAACGCTGCGAGGCTCAGCAATCCCACAGTCGTGATGACGACTGCAAAAAGCAGTCGTGTCCAGGCATCGGAAGGGCGAAGCCGGGCTGAAGAGACGAGGACGCCGAGATCCAGCACAACGGTAAAACCATCGGCGAGCGTCCAGTTGCCGAGAGCCACCTCACTGTTGCCTGTGTCTACCAACGACCACCAGTACGGGTCATAAGCCTTCAGCAATCCATTCCACGGAGAGACGCCTGCCACGCTCAGTATGGGGACGATGGGAATCGCACAGAGAAGCCACAACCAGCGGCGGTCGGCCGCGGCGAGATAGCACCAGCTCAACGCCAGGATGGGCAATGTCATCAGTGGATGAAACACCACTGCCAACATTTGCAATGCCAAGGCAGCGCCTTTTTGATTCGCCAGCAATGCCACCAAACTCCAGAGCAGCAAGGGTTCGGCAAAGCTGCGCGCGGTGACAAATGGCTCGCCGTAGCTGAATACCCAGCCGCCGCCATAGATGGGCGACATCACTGAAAACGCGAGCAGGCCCCAGAGGCGACAGGCCTTGGTGGCGTCAAATCGCTTCAACAGCATCCATACTGCGCCAGCCATGAGCAGCCAGCTGGTGAGCAGCACGCTGATGTGGGAGGCCGCCTGCCCCAGGTGCACATAGAGCGGCGCCATCACATGGGCGTAGATGGAGTATTGGTCCTGCGAGCCAGCAGCGAAAAAGACGTCGTGGCCAAGCTGAGGTGCGCGGGAGTGCAAAAGCGCCTGCCCAAAATACAAGACGCCGTCGTGCCACAGGCCTTGATACGGATGCGCCAGAAGCGTCCAGGCGAAAATGGAAAACACCGCAGACAGCAAATACAGACGACTCTGCGTGAGCATTACCAGTTCTTAAGGCAAGGATAGGTGCGAATGCATCCTGGTTGCGAGAGCAGGCTGGGCGACGCACGAGATGCGCGCTGCTGGTTTGTGCTCAAGGGCCAGATACGCTTAATAGTCTCTTGTGGCGCACTCATTCGAAAAGTCGAATGGAAGTGGCGGGCCAACTGTTCAAAAGCGCATCGCGAATCCGGCGTAAAAGCGAAAACAGGGGCCGCAGCCCCTGTCAATATCAGCGGTTCGGAAATCAGCTGTTGTTCTTAATCAGGGCTGCGGTCACGGCGGCGGGCATGTTCGTGGACGTAATCGCCCAGGAAATGTTCGCCTCGTTCACCGTCGGCGTGAGCACGATGGTGCCTGCCGAACTGTTGCCCATCGCGCTGGCGGGAACGTTGGCGGTGATGACGCCATCCGCGACAGCGACGGAGGAAACCAGCGCAGTGGCCATGGTCGGAGGAACGCCGTTTGCGCCAAGATCGCAGGTGGTCAACACGCCACCGGCTTCCTGTGCGCAAAGGGCCACGCCAGTCTTGTAGCTGTCCAGGCTGGTCAAGGCAGACGCTGCTTTGGACTTGGACGTGTAGTCCTTGTACTGCGGAATCGCCACAGCAGCCAGGATGCCGATGATGGCCACGACGATCATCAGTTCGATCAGGGTGAAGCCTTGTTGGGCGCGTGCTTTCAGGTTCATGTCAGTACTCCAGCGAGTGTGAGTGGTGGGAGGAGGGCACACCCCCTGAATGCAGGGGCCGTGCCAGCTTTTTCAGGCCCTCAAACTGTGCGAAAGCGCACGGCTGAGGTGGTTGAGTCGCCAGATCTGGCAAAAAACGTCACTTCGAGCTGACGCGTTCTGTCATTGCAGCGTGGCGGGCCGAGAAACGTCAGGCGAAAAAATGGCGCCGCAGGGCGCCAGACTCGATCGCAAGGCGGGCTCAAAGTTCCATTTCCTGGCCGGCCTGCAGCGCGCTGATCCGATGGGGACTGTTCAAGGCCTGCACGCCTTGCATGACGGCTTCGACCTCGCCGGGCTTGATGTGGGTGATGCGCACGTCGACGCTGCCGGCCAGATGGGTCAATTCGCGGCCCAGCTCCGCCGGATGAAGATGCTGGCTGACGTGGGCCACCTCGGCCTCGTCGTCGCTGAAGGCCGTCTCGATGACGAGATGGGACAGGCGCAGGTCGGCCAGGCGCCGCCACAGGGCCGGGTTGGGGCCGGTATCGCCGGTGAAAACCCAGTGCGCGTGGCCGCTCGCGGTGCCGGCATCGACGGCGAAACCGACGGCCGGCACGGTGTGGGCTGCCGGCAGCACTTCGATGAGGCGGCCTCCCAGGTCGACGCGGTCGCCGATCTGGAAGGGGTGCAGGCTCAGCACCGGCGCCTCGCGGCTGGGCAGGACGGTGAAATCGGGCCAGATCACGCCATTGAAGATGTGCTGGCGCAGGGCGGCCAGCGTCTCGGGCAGGCCGTGGACCTGGATGGGCGGACGGCCCGCCGCGGCGCGCAGGCGCAGCACCGCATCAGCCAGCAACGGGATGCCGAGCACATGATCCAGATGGGAGTGGCTGAGCAGGATGTGGTCGACCGCGGCCAGGGCATCCAGCGGCAGGTCACCCACGCCGGTGCCGGCGTCGATGAGGACATCGTCGTCCAGCAGGAAGGCAGTGGTCTTGTAGCCGGCGGCAATGGCGCCGGAGCAGCCCAGGACGCGGATGTTCATGCGGTGCGTGGCTCGGAATGGGTGGCTCGCATCAGGCGAGGCCGAGCCAAGAATGTACGCACCCGCCCCGCGGGTCGGACGGTCGGATTACCGAGTTGGGGGTGTCGCTATCGTGAGGAAGTCACAGCAGCCGCGAAGGCCGCGGCCGGCCTGGACTTCGGGCGATCAACCCTGGATGAACTGCATCTGCGTGCCGGCCAGCTCGATCAGGTCGCCGGTGCGCAGTGCAATCGATTCGCCCGTCAGCGGGATGCCGTTGACGCTGGGGCGCTGGTTACCTTCGACGTGGGCGAAGACATAACCGGTGGGGCGCTTGGTGATGGAGGCGACCTGCACGCCGGGCTTGCCCAGCGTGGTGACGACCTTGGTCAGCGCGACCTCGCGGCCGGCGGCGGCGCCGGTCAGCACCTTGATGGAGGCCGGGCCGATGGCGGCGGCACCCAGTGAGCCGAAGGAGGAGCCCAGGCCCAGGTTCGGCGGTGCGCCGGAACCGGGCTTGAGGATCATGGTTTTCTCGTAGTCGCCGCCGTCGTTCAGCAGGAACTTGATCTTGTACTTGCCGATTTCGACGGTGTCGTTGTCGGCCAGCAGCTGCTTCTTGATCGCCTTGCCGTTGATGTACGTGCCGTTGGTGGAATTGAGGTCTTCAATGAAGACGTCGGCGCCGACCATCTGCAGCACGGCGTGTTCGCCGCTGACCGCGAGATTGTCGATGACGATGTCGTTGTAGGGACGTCGACCGAGGGTGGTCTTGTCCTTGGTGATCTGCACCTCCTTGATCACGACGCCGTCGAGCGAAACCACCAGTTTGCCCATTTATGACCTCAAGTTCTGTTGTACGTGCCCTGACTTTGCATGGGGTAGCAAGTCAGTTGCCGCCGCGTCGACCGAAGGGCCACCAGCCCCGTCCTTCGGTACGTTGGCGTCCTTCTGCGCGGGCCAGGATGAGCGCGATGTTATCGCGACCGCCGCTGTCATTGGCTGCGTTGATCAGTGCGCGTGCAGCTTCGGGCAAGGCCGGATTGCCGTTGAGCAGGTTGGCGAGGCTGTCATCGTCGAGCATGTCGGACAGGCCGTCGGAGCACAACAGGTAGGTGTCGCCCGGCTGGACCTCGTGCAGATGCAGCTCCATCAGCACCGTGTCCTCGACGCCGACAGCGCGCGTGACGAGGTTCTTGTTGCTGGAAAACGCGGCTTCTTCGACGGTCAGCAGACCGGCGTCGATCTGCTCCTGCAGCAGCGAGTGGTCGCGCGTGATCTGCGTCAGGCGGCCGGCGCGCAGCCGGTAGGCGCGCGAGTCGCCGACATGGCCGAGCAGCAGGCCTTCGGGGCGGAAGACGCCCAGCACCAGCGTCGTGCCCATGCCGGCATAGCGCGGGTTGGTGTTGGCGGCGTTGAAGATGGCGCGGTTGGCGTTGTCCACGCAGATGTCCATGGCGCGCTTGACCTCGCCGGCCCGGGCCTCGCGGCCGGCGTCCTTGAGCCAGCGGCCCAGCTCGGAACTGACGAAGCTGGTCAGCATCTGGCTGGCCACTTCGCCGGCGTTGTAGCCGCCCATGCCGTCGGCCAGCACGGTCAGGCCTGCGGCCTCGTCCAGGGCGACCGAATCCTCATTGTTGTCACGCGCACGTCCCACGTCGGTGGCGCTGAAGAACTCCAGGGTCATGAGGCTTGCGGTGGCTCGTGGGGCTCGGCAGAGGAGCAAGGATTCTGCCCTGCTTCCTCAGGCGCCAAGCGCAGTGTTTGTGCGAAGGCCGCATCCTGGGGGGAAGCCGCTGCAGCCGTTTCGGGCGCAGCGGGTTCGGCCTGAAGGCCGAGCACGAGCACGGCTTCGAGATCACGAGCCATCTGCTCGCCGTCGGCGTAGCGCAGCTCGGGGCGCTTCTCCAGCGCCAGGGCCAGCACCAGGGCGAGGGCCTCGGGCAGGCTGGGGCGGTGGATGCGGATATCGGGTGCAGGCTCGGTCGCAATTTGTTGCATCAGCCGCGCCATGGACTCGCTCTGGTGGGGCAGTGCGCCGCTGAGCAATTGGTAGAGCAGCACGCCCAGGGAATAGAGGTCGCTGCGGCCGTCCACCGTCAGGCCGGCAAGTTGCTCTGGAGACATGAAGGACGGCGTGCCCAGCACGAGGCCGGTGCGGGTGCGGCTGCCGTCGCCAACGCGGGCAATGCCGAAGTCCATCAGCTTCAGGCTGCCGTTGATGCGGTCCAGCATGACATTGGCAGGCTTGATGTCGCGGTGCACCACGCCTTGGCTGTGGGCATAGGCCAGGGCCCGCGCCAGCCGCGCGCCGATCTGCACGACTTCGCGAGCGGGCAGCAGCTGGCCGGCCTTGGTGAAGCTGCTCAGGTCGCGGCCGAGCACGTATTCGAGGGCGATCCAGGCGTCAGCACCGTCCTGGCCGGCATCGACGACCTGCAGGATGTCTGGATGTTCCAGCTGGCCGGCTGCACGCGCCTCGCGCATGAAGCGCTCGCGCACGTCCGCCAGGTCTTCGGCCGAGAATTCGCGGCTCAGCGCGAGGCGCTTGATGGCGACCTGGCGGCCCGTTGAGCGTTGCGTGGCCTTGTAGACCACGGCCATCGCGCCGCGGCCGATCTCGGCACCGAGTTCGAAATCGCGCAGGTCGGGGGGCGGCTGTGCGGCCCTGACCTGCGGCGTGGACGCGCCGGGGCCTTGAGTCTGCTGCACGGTCGGCAGGGCCGACGGATCGCCGTACGGTGAGCCAGCAGGATCGGGCACCCGACCGATGAGGCGCTGCCAAAAGCTGCCTGCCTTGCCGGATTTGCCGCCGCTTGCCATGCGGTCGATCTTAGGCGGCCTCGCGCTTGCTGCGGCGGGCCAGCGCCATGCCAACGACGACGACCAGGACCGCGCAGCTGATGCTGACGGCGTAGTCCAGGCCATGCATATGCGCCTCGAACCACTCGTGCACGGCCGCATCGGTCGTCGCCATCTCGCCGGCGACGAAGCCCAGCAGGGCGGCCCCCAGCGTGATGATGACCGGGAAGCGCTCCATCAGCTTCAACAGCAGCGTGCTGCCGAAGATGATGAGTGGGATGGACAGGCCCAGGCCGATGATGAGCAGCATCAGGCGGGCGCCCTCGGGCGCGCTGTTGGCGGCGGCCGCGACGGCGATGACGTTGTCCAGGCTCATGACGAGGTCGGCGATCAGGATGGTGCGCACGGCCGTCCACAGATTGCCGCTGGCGTGCACGTCGGCGTCGTCTTCGCTGTCGGCCAGCAGCTGGATGCCGATCCACAGCAGCAGCACGGCGCCGATCAGCTTCAGCCAGGGCAGCTGCAGCAACTGCACGGCGAACAGCGTCAGCACGACACGCAGCAGGATGGCAGCGCCGCTGCCGAAGACGATGGCCTTCTTCTGCTGGCTGTGCGGCAGATTGCGCGAGGCCAGCGCAATGACGACGGCGTTGTCGCCGGACAGCAGGATATTGACCCAGATGATCTTCAGCAGCGCGATGAAGAAGGCGGCGTTCAGCAGGTCCATGGCAGGCTCGGTGTTGGTCGCCCGAGTGTCGGTCCGCCCGGGCGGGCTGCGTCTGCGTGCAACTACGCAGGCAGCAAAGGAAAAGGGCCGTTCAGTGAACGGCCCTCGAATTGCTCACGAGGAGCAGGCTCAGAGCAGGGCCTTGAGCAGCTTGGCCATTTCCGACGGGTTGCGCGTGACCGTGAAGCCACACTCTTCCATGATGGCGAGCTTGGCATCGGCCGTGTCGGCGCCGCCGGAGATCAGCGCGCCGGCGTGGCCCATGCGCTTGCCGGGGGGCGCCGTGACGCCGGCGATGAAGCCGACGATGGGCTTCTTCATGTTGGCCTTGCACCAGCGCGCGGCTTCCGCCTCGTCCGGGCCGCCGATCTCGCCGATCATGATGACGGCGTCGGTGTCCGGGTCGTCGTTGAAGGCCTTCATCACGTCGATGTGCTTCAGGCCGTTGATCGGGTCGCCACCGATGCCGACGGCCGACGACTGGCCCAGGCCGATCTCGGTCAGCTGCGCCACGGCTTCATAGGTCAGCGTGCCGGAGCGTGATACGACGCCGATGCGGCCCTTGCGGTGGATGTGGCCGGGCATGATGCCGATCTTGATTTCTTCCGGCGTGATCAGGCCGGGGCAGTTGGGGCCCAGCAGCAGCGTGCGCTTGCCGCCAGCGGCTTCCTTGGCCTTCATCTTGTTGCGCACTTCCAGCATGTCCCGGACGGGGATGCCTTCGGTGATGCAGATCGCCAGGTCCAGGTCGGCTTCGACGGCTTCCCAGATCGCGGCGGCGGCACCGGCGGGCGGCACGTAGATGACGGAGACGGTCGCGCCAGTCTGGCCAGCGGCTTCCTTGACGGTCGCGTAGATGGGGATCTCGCTGAACTTCTCGCCGGCCTTCTTCGGGTTCACGCCCGCGACGAAGGCGTTCTTGCCGTTGGCATAGGCCTGGCAGCCCAGGGTATGGAACTGGCCGGTCTTGCCGGTGATGCCCTGGGTGATGACCTTGGTGTCTTTGTTGATGTAGATGGACATGTCTGATTCCTATGGGCGGGCTTAGGCGACTGCGGCGACGATTTTGGTGGCCGCTTCGGCCATCGTGTCGGCCGCGATGATGGGCAGGCCGGATTCGGCCAGCATCTTCTTGCCCAGTTCTTCGTTGGTGCCCTTCATGCGCACAACCAGCGGCACGGACAGGTTCACGGCCTTGCAGGCGGTGATGACGCCCTCGGCGATGGTGTCGCACTTCATGATGCCGCCGAAGATGTTGACCAGAATGCCCTTCACGCTCTTGTTCTTGAGCATGATCTTGAAGGCCTCGGTCACCTTCTCGGCCGTGGCGCCGCCGCCGACGTCCAGGAAGTTGGCGGGCTCGCCGCCGAACAGCTTGATGGTGTCCATCGTGGCCATGGCCAGGCCGGCGCCGTTCACCAGGCAGCCGATGTTGCCGTCCAGGCTGATGTAGGCCAGGTCGAACTTGCTGGCTTCGACTTCAGCGGGATCTTCTTCGTCCAGGTCGCGGTAGGCGACGATCTCAGGGTGGCGGAACAGCGCGTTGGCGTCGAAATTGAACTTGGCGTCCAGGGCCATCAGGTTGCCCTTGCTGTCGCAATTCAGCGGGTTGATTTCAACCAGCGACGCGTCCGTGTCCATGTAGCACTTGTAGAGCTTGGCGAAGATGTCGACGGCCTGGTCGATGGAGGCGCCAGTCAGGCCGATGGCCGCGGCGATCTTGCGCGACTGCGCTTCGCTCAGGCCCGTCAGCGGGTCGATCATCTCGGTGATGATCTTCTCGGGCGTGGAGTGGGCCACTTCCTCGATGTCCATGCCGCCTTCGCTCGACGCGATGAAGGCGACCTTCTGCGTGCCGCGGTCGGTGACCAGCGAGACGTAGAGCTCCTTCTTGATGTCAGCGCCGTCTTCGATATACAGGCGACGGACCTTCTGGCCTTCAGGGCCGGTCTGGTGCGTGATCAGCTGCATGCCGAGGATCTTCTCGGCCAGCGCCTTGACATCGTCCTGTGTCTTGGCGACCTTGACGCCGCCACCCTTGCCGCGGCCGCCGGCGTGGATCTGGGCCTTGACCACCCAGACCGGGCCACCCAGCTTCTGGGCGGCCTCGACGGCTTCCTGCACGGTGAAGGCCGGGATGCCGCGCGGCACCGGCACGCCGAACTGGCGCAGGATCTCTTTGCCCTGGTATTCGTGGATTTTCATGGCTGGGTCTCTCGGGTCGGGGAAGTCAGGATTCGGAAGTGGCCGGCTGGGCAGCGGTTTGTTGATGCCAGCGGGGATAGAACTTGGCGACGGTCACGCTGTCGCGGCGCAGTGCGTGGCAACGGTCGAGCTGGAAGGGCGGATTGCCGGCGGCGTCGCCTTCGCGAGACGGCGACGGGCCGCCCCTAGGCGTCTCAGCCCCCTCGGGGGGCAGCGCCGAAGGCGCGTGGGGGCTCTCACGTGTATCGATGACGGAGCCAGCCATGGCCTGGATGACGGCCGTCGGCAAGATCTGGCACAGCTCGGTGACGTGGGTGCAGCCGCGCGTGCCGCCGAGGCGTTCACCGACGGCCTGCCGGAAGCCCTTCATCAGGTTCAGGCCGATGAGGCGGGCATAGGCATTGCCATGGTGGTCGCAGGCGCCGGGATACGGCATCCACAGCGTCTCGGAACGGGCTGCGGTGATGGTGAGCGTCGCGTCCACGGTCAGATGCAGGTGCATCTCGTGGATAGGCTGGCCGGCCTTGCGCGGCACGCCCGCCAGTGGCACGTCATGCGTCTTGGTGTCTGTCAGGCTGGCTTCGACGTCGAACAAGCCGTCATCACGCGCGAACACCTGCACATCGAGGGCGCGGCGATGCAGCGGGCGGCGCGGGACGGACGGGTGGGCGACAGGCATGAAACGGGGGAATGGCGAATCACCCCGGCCGATGCCGGGACGGGGTCGGCCCGGTCTTTGCACCGCTCTGCCAGAGGGGCAAAGGGGCTTGTAACCGGGTGAACCCTCGTTTTTGGGGCAGGCGGCAATGTAGCACGGAGGGTGAAAACTCCCCCTGCGCGCTCGGTCAAGCGGCCCTTAGGCCCTCAGCAAGCGGCGCACCACTTCGGGGGCAAAACCGCGTGCCAGCAGGAACCGGCTTTGACGCGCTCGTTCGGCGGCGTCGCGCGAAGGATCGTCGCCGAAGCGCCTGCGCCAGACTTCACGGGCGCGTTCCATCTCCGTTTCGCGCAGGGCTGCCTGCTGTTCGGCACCCAGCTTGAGCCCGTGCTGGGCCAGCTCCTGCTGGATGCGCTGGGCGCCAAAGCGGTTGGCGCGCAGATGCAGGCGGGACTCGACGAAACGGGTTTCGTCCAGGTAACCGGCGGCCGCGAGGGCGTCGAGCAAGGCATCGACCGCGACCGCAACGTCCTCAGCGCCATCTTCCTCTTCGACAGCCGCCGACGGTTCGCGCTCGCCGGCGGCCTGCGCCGCGGCCAGGCTCGCACGCTGCCGCCGTTGCTGCTCGATCCGCAACAGCTTGCGCCGCAACTCGGCACGGCTGTGCTCGCGCTGGGCCAGCAGGCCGATGGCGCGGGCTTTCAACGACAGCGGCGCCCGGGTCGCCATGGGGAGGGCTGGCGGCTTACTCCTCGGCCGCCGTGGTCAGCGGAGCGACCCCCAGGGATTCACGGATCTTGTTCTCGATCTCGCGGGCCACGTCGACGTTCTCGCGCAGGAACTCGCGAGCGTTGTCCTTGCCCTGGCCGATCTTCTCGCCCTGGTAGGCGTACCAGGAGCCGGACTTCTCGACGACCTTGGCGACCACGCCCATGTCGACGATCTCGCCCTCGCGGCTGATGCCCTCGCCATAGAGGATGTCGAACTCGGCAGTCTTGAACGGGGGGCTGACCTTGTTCTTGACGACCTTGACCTTGGTCTCGGAGCCGATGACTTCCTCGCCCTTCTTGATCGAGCCGATGCGGCGGATGTCCAGGCGCACGGAGGCGTAGAACTTCAGCGCATTGCCGCCGGTGGTCGTCTCGGGCGAGCCGAACATGACGCCGATCTTCATGCGGATCTGGTTGATGAAGATGACCATGCAATTGGTCTTCTTGATCGTGGCGGTCAGCTTGCGCAGGGCCTGGCTCATCAGGCGGGCCTGCAGGCCGGGGAGGCTGTCGCCCATCTCGCCTTCGAGTTCGGCCTTGGGCGTCAGCGCTGCGACCGAGTCGATGACGATCAGGTCCACCGAGCCGGAGCGCACCAGCGCATCGACGATCTCGAGGGCCTGTTCGCCGGTGTCGGGCTGGCTGATCAGCAGTTCCTGCAGGTTGACGCCGAGCTTCTGGGCGTACTGGATATCCAGCGCGTGCTCGGCGTCGATGAAGGCGCAAGTGCCGGCGAGCTTTTGCATCTCGGCGATGACCTGCAGGGTCAGCGTCGTCTTGCCGGAGGACTCGGGGCCGTAGATCTCGACGACGCGGCCGCGTGGCAGGCCGCCGACGCCCAGTGCGATGTCCAGGCCCAGGGAGCCGGTGGAGACGACCTGGATGTCTTCGATGACCTCGCCTTCACCGAGCCGCATGATGGAGCCCTTGCCGAACTGCTTTTCGATCTGGGCGAGGGCGGCCTGCAGGGCCTTGGCTTTTTCGGTGTTCAGGGCTTTGACGGGGGCGTCCATGCGAATCTCCGTGGGGAATGGGCTGAATTATGGGGCAAGCTGTGGGTTTGTACAGTGGTTTGTCCCCCGATCCACGGCAGCTAGCGGATCAGGATTGAGGAGCATCCTAGGTGTGGGGTGGCTCATGGCATGAGCCAGCGTGCCACCGCCTAACATCGGCGGCGGAGACAAAACCTATGCGCATCCTGATTGCCGAAGACGACCAAGTGCTGGCCGATGGCTTGCTGCGGGCCTTGCGGGCCTCTGGCTACGCTGTCGACAGGGTCAGTTCTGGCACCGAGGCCGATTCGGCGTTGGCGACGCATGAGTTCGACCTCGTCATCCTCGACCTTGGTCTGCCGCGCCTGCATGGGCTGGAGGTGCTGCGCAAGCTGCGCGCACGGGGCTCGACGATGCCGGTGCTGATCCTGACGGCGGCGGACAGCGTCGAGCAGCGCGTCAAGGGGCTGGACCTGGGCGCTGATGACTACATGGCCAAGCCCTTCTCATTGCAGGAGCTTGAGGCGCGCGTGCGCGCGCTGACCCGCCGTGGCCTGGGCACCGCCAGCAGCCTCATCAAGCACGGGCCGCTGACCTTCGATGCGACGGGCCGCGTGGCCTACATCAACGAGCAGATGCTGGAGCTGTCAGCCCGCGAGCTGTCGCTGCTGGAGGTGCTGTTGCAGCGCGCCGGGCGGCTGGTCAGCAAGGACCAGCTCGTCGAGCGCCTGTGCGAGTGGGGCGAGGAGGTTTCGAACAACGCCATCGAGGTCTACATCCACCGGCTGCGCAAGAAGATCGAGCAGGGGCCGATTCGCATCGCGACGGTGCGCGGCCTCGGCTACTGCCTAGAGAAGATCAACTCCTAAATGCCCAACAAGGACGGCGCCAGCCCCGAACAGGGCACGCTGGTTCGGGCGGGCGCCCCTGCTGCGCAGGGTTCGCTGTTCGGCGAGATCCTCGACTGGATGCTCGCGCCGCTGCTGCTGATCTGGCCGATCAGCGTCGCGCTGACCTGGCTGGTGGCGCAGGGCATTGCCAGCCGGCCCTATGACCGCGAGCTGGGCGAGATGGCGCGCAGCCTCGGGCTGCAGGTGGCGGCCGAGGCGGCGCCTGTCAAGGGCAAGGACCGTTATGCGCTGGCGCCCGAGGCCGCGGCGTTGTTACGGGCGGACGCGTCGGACACGGTCTTCTACCAGGTGCTGGGCCTGCGTGGCGAACTGCTCAGTGGCGATGCGACGTTGGCGGTGCCGACCGAGGATGCCCCCGTCGTGCCCTGGGAGCTGCATTTCCGCGACGACGAGGTCGGCACCGACGCCGTGCGCGTGGCCTATCTCTGGGTGGCGCCCGAGGGGCAGGCCGGGTCGGCCAAGACCATGCTGGTGCAGGTCGCCGAGACGCTGGGCAAGCGCGCCCGGCTGACCAACGAGATCATCAAGGGCGTCATCCTGCCGCAGTTCGTCATCCTGCCGCTGGCGGTGCTGCTGGTCTGGCTGGCGCTGGCGCGTGGCATCTCGCCGCTGAATGAATTGCAGCGGCGCATCCGTTCGCGCGAGAGTTCAGACCTGTCGCCCATTGACGAGCAGCGCGTGCCCGATGAGGTCGCGCCGCTGGTGCAGGCCATCAACGACCTGCTCGCGCGGCTGGACTCATCGATGAGCCGGCAGAAGCACTTCCTGGCCGACGCTGCCCATCAGCTCAAGACGCCGCTGGCTGGCCTGCGTACCCAGGCCGAGTTCATGCAGCGCGAGATCGATGCTGGCCGCTCCAACCCCGATGAATTGAAACGTTCGCTGGCCCAGATTGCCCGCGCCAGCGAGCGAGCGGCCCACATGGTCAACCAGCTGCTGTCCATGGCTCGCGCAGAAGACGCCGAACAGGCCATGCGGCGTGAACCCGTCAGCCTGGCCGAGATCGCCATCGACACGGTGCGCGATTTCGTGCCGCGCGCGCTGGAGCGCCGCATTGACCTGGGCTACGACGGCGTGGTGCCGGATGAAAGCCGGCTGCGTGTGCATGGCCAGCCAGTGTTGATCGGGGAGCTGATCCGCAACCTCGTCGACAACGCGCTGCTCTACACGCCGGCCGGCGGCCTGGTGACGGTGCGCGTGGTGGAGGACCCCTTTGGCCAAGTTGTCGTGCTGCAGGTCGAGGACACCGGGCCGGGCATCGCGCCCGCCGAGCGCGACAAGGTGTTCCAGCCCTTCTATCGCTCGCTCGGCAGCGGTGTGGAAGGCTCGGGCCTGGGGCTGGCCATCGTGCAGGAGATCGTGCAGCACCACGAGGCCGAGCTGACCCTGGATGACGCGCGCGTGCGGCGCGCCGTGGGGGGCGAGACGCCCGACGGCCAGGGGCCGGGGGCGCGGTTCACGATCAGGTTTCCGGCTACGTCTTCACCAGCTTCTTGACGCGGGCGATCGACAGCAGCAGGCCCAGGCTGAGCCCCAGCGTCACCATCGCCGTACCGCCATAGCTGACGAAAGGCAGGGGCACGCCCACGACCGGCAGGATGCCGCTGACCATGCCCATGTTGACGAAGACATAGGTGAAGAAGGACAGCGTCACCGCGCCGGCCATCAGGCGGGTGAACAGGGTCGGCGCGTCGGAGGCGATCATCAGCCCGCGCAGGATCAGCGCCGTGAATCCGGCCAGCAGGGCCAGCGCCCCCATCAGGCCGAACTCCTCGCCGAAGGCCGCAAAGATGAAGTCGGTGGTGCGTTCGGGAATGAATTCCAGGTGAGTCTGGGTGCCCTGCATGAAGCCTTTGCCGGTCATGCCGCCGGAGCCGATGGCGATCTCGCCCTGGATGATGTGAAAGCCCTTGCCCAGCGGGTCCTTTGACGGGTCCAGCAGCGTGCAGATGCGGTGTTTCTGGTACTCCTTGAGCACCGGCCATTTCAGGTCGGGCTGGCAGATGGCGTCCTCGCTGAGCACCAGGGCGGTCGCGCCGGCGGCGCCCAGCACCAGGGCCGGCACGATGAGCTTCCACGGCAGGCCGGCGAAGAAGATCACGTAAAGGCCGGCCGCCAGCACCAGGATGCCGGTGCCCAGGTCGGGCTGCTTGGCGATCAGCAAAAAGGGCACGAGCAGCAGCGCGAACGCGGCGATGAAGTCCGGCCAGCGCAGCAGGCCCTCGCGTTTCTGGAACCACCAGGCCAGCATCAGCGGCGTCGCCAGCTTGAGCAGCTCGGACGGCTGGATCTGCGTGACGCCGATGCTGAGCCAGCGCGTGGCCCCCTTCTTCGTGACACCGAACAGGGCAGTCGCGATCAGCAGCATCACGCCGATCGTGTACAGCGGGATGGCCAGCGCCATCAGCTTTTGCGGCGGCACCTGGGCGACGATGAACATCAGCCCCAGTGCCAGCACCATGTTGCGGGCATGGTCGGCAAAGCGCGTGCCGTGGTCGTAGCCGGCCGAGTACATGCACAGCAGGCCCCAGCCGCACATCCACAGCACGGCGAGCAGCAGCGGGATGTCGAAGCCGCTGAGCCAGGGCTTGAGGCGTTGCCACAGGGGCGGGCGTTCGATGACGGTCATCGCGAGGCTCCCGAGGCGGGTGCGGGGGGCGCCGAAGCTGCGGAGGCCGAGACCGAGGGCGCTATCGGCTGCCAGCCTGACAGTGGCACGTCCGCCACCTTGCGCGGTGTGCCGGTGGGGGCGAAGGTCTGGCCCAGCTGCGTCTTGGCGATGTCTTCCTCGCTGGGGTACTGGCCCAGCAGTAGATAGTCGAATACGCGGCGCGCAATCGGCGCAGCGGAAGAAGATCCCCAGCCGGCGTTCTCGACGATGACGGCCAGGGCCACCGTCGGGTTGTCCACCGGCGCGAAGGCGACGTAGAGCGAATGGTCGCGCTTGCGCTCGTCTGCCTTGATGCTGCTGTACTTCTCGCCGGCCTTCAACCCGACGGCCTGGGCCGTGCCGGTCTTGCCGCCGCTCTGGTAGCCCGCGCCCAGGAAAACCTGGCGCGACGTGCCCTCGAGCGTCACGCCGTTCATCGCGTTCTGGATGACGGCGACGTCGGCGGGCTTCAGCGGCAGCGCGGGCAGCGCATCGCTGGCGATGCGGCGCTGCTCGTGCTTCACCACGTCCTCGATCTCGCGCACCAGGCGCGGCTTGTAGCGCTGGCCGCCGGAAGCGATGGTCGAGTAGGCCGTGGCCATCTGCAGCATGGTGAAGCTGTTGTAGCCCTGGCCGATGCCCAGCGAGATGGTCTCGCCGGGGAACCACTTCTGATTCGCCGGGCTCCTGGCGAAGTAGCGGCGCTTCCATTCCTGCGACGGCAGGACCCCGGTGACCTCGCCCTGCACGTCGATCTCGGTCTTGCGGCCCAGGCCGAAGGGCTCCAGTTGGTCGTGGATCAGGTCCACGCCCATCTCGTTGGCCAGGCTGTAGAAGTAGACGTTGGACGAGCTGACGATGGCCAGGCGCATGTCCTTGGGGCCGGCGCGATCGGTCTCGGGGCTGCCGAAGGTGCGGCCGCCGAAGCTGTAGGTCAGGTTGTCGATGATGACCGTGCTGGGCGAGCGCTTGCCACTGTTCAGCGCCGCCATGGCCATCAGCGGCTTGAACGTCGAACCCGGCGGGTAGGTGCCGCGCAGGGCCCGGTTCAGCAGTGGCTTGTCGATGTCCTCGTTGAGGTCGCGCCAGGAGTCGGCGTCGATGCCGTCGACGAAGAGGTTGGGGTCGAAGGTCGGCTTGGAGACGAAGGCCAGTACCTCGCCGTTGCGCGGATCGATGGCGACCAGCGCGCCGCGGCGCTCGCCGAAAAGCCGCTCCACCAGCGCCTGCAGCTTGATGTCGATGGACAGGTTCAGCGTGTTGCCGGGCGTCGGCGGCTTGTGGGCAAGGCGCCGCACGGCGCGGCCGCCTGCGCTCGTCTCCACCTGCTCGAAACCGGTCGCGCCGTGCAGCTCCTTTTCATAGGCCTGTTCCAGGCCCAGCTTGCCGATGTACTCGGTGCCGCGGTAGTTGGCGAGGTCTTCTTCTTCCCAATCGTCCATGGCCTTCTTCTCGGCCTGGTTGATGCGGCCGATATAGCCGATCAGGTGGGCGCCAACCTCGCCCAGGGGATAGGAGCGGAACAGCCGCGCCTTGATCTCCACGCCGGGAAAGCGAAAGCGTTGGGCCGTGAAGCGGGCGACCTCTTCGTCCGTCAGCTTGGTGCGGATGGGCAGGGAGTCGGTGTGCTTGGTTTCTTCCAGCAAGCGCTTGAAGCGGCGCTTGTCGCGGGCCTGAACCTCGATGACCTGACCCAGGGCCTCGATGGTGGCGTCCAGATCGACGACCTTCTCGGGGTTGATTTCCAGCGTGTAGGCCGAGTAGTTGCTCGCCAGCACGACGCCGTTGCGGTCCTTGATGAGGCCGCGATTGGGCACGATGGGCACGACGGCGATGCGGTTGGACTCGGCGCGTTCGGCGAAGCTGTCGTACTGCACCACCTGCAACCACAGCAGGCGCGCGACCAGCAGGCCGAAGCAGAACAGCACGAAGGCGCCCGCGGCCAGCACGCGCAGCCGGAAGCGCGACAGCTCCTGGTGGAGGTTCTTGAGGACGACCACGGACGTCTACAGCGGCCGGTGGGCGTCGCGATCCGGCGCACGGCGCTGCGGTGCCAGCAGCAGGAAGCTGGCCACGGGCCACAGCGCCGCCTCGAAGACCGGCGCCAGCAGCACGCCCCAGCCCGGCCACATGCCACCGATGATCATCCGCACGATCAAGGCCAGCGCATGGGCGCCGAAGAACAGCGGCAGCACCTGCACGGCCTGGGCGCCCAGCGGGAACCAGGTCAGGCGGCGGTGCAGCGTGATGGCGCCGAAGCTCAGGCCGCTGTAGGCCAGCGCATGCTGCCCGAGCAGGGCGCCGTCGTGCACGTCCATGGCCAGGCCGAAGATGAAGGCCCACAACACGCCGACGCGCCGGGGCTGGTGCACGCCCCAGAACACGAGCACGACGGCCAGCACGTCAGGCGAGGCCGCCAGCCGGCCGGCCGGCACCATGTCGATCATCAGCGCGACGATCAGCGTGAAGCCGATGAACCAGGGGTTGGCCGGCAGCAGCAGCTGGTCGGCGGCGCGCGGCATGATCATTGGGAGGCTCCCGAAGCCTTGGCGGCGGCTCTTTCAGCACGCTCGGCCTTCTTGGCGGCGCGCACGGCGGCCTTGGTGGCCGCGGCGGAGGCGGCTTCATCGGCGGCGGCCGCTTCCGCTTCCTTCTTGGCAGGCAGATGACGGTCCTGCGGCAGCAAGATGAGGACGTGGCGGGCGCTGTCGGGCTGGGCAATGGGTGCCAGCAGCACCTGGGCGAAGCTGGAATCGCCGCGCCGCTCGACGACGCTGACCTTGGCGACCGGCAGGCCCGGCGGGTAGACGCCGTCCAGGCCGGAGGTCGTCATCAGGTCGCCGACCTTGATGTCGGCGTTCGCCGCCAGGAAGCGCAATTCCATGCCCGATCCGTCAGCGCGGCCGGCGGCGGCATTGCGCATCTGCGTGCGGGCGTTCAACAGCGGGATGGCTGCCTCCTTGTCGGTCAGCAGCGTGACCTCGGCCGACAGCGGGTAGACGCGCGTTACCTGCCCCAGCACGCCGGCCTCATTGATGACCGGCGAACCAGCCACCACGCCCAGCGTGGCACCCCGGTCGATGACGACACGGCGTGAAAAGGGGTCGGGTGCTTCGAACAGCACCTCGGCAGGCATCGAGGGCGCAATCAGCGAGGGCTTGAGGCCCAGCAGCTTGCGCAGATGGTCGTTCTCGGCCTCCAGCGCCTGGGCGCGCGACAGGCGCTCGGCCTGGGCGCTGAGCTGCCGCCTGGCCTGGTCCTCGGCCTCCATGGCGCGCTTGGTGCCGCGCAGGTAGTCGCCAGCCGTCTCCCAGGCGTCCACCGGCGTCAGCAGCAGGCGCTGCACCGGGTGCAGCACCAGCGCATAGGCGCCGCGCACCGGCTGCATGAGCTTGAAACGCGCGTCCGCCACCATCAGCAGCAGCGCGAGCGCCGAACACAGCGCGAGCTTGGTCAGCGCCGACGGACCCTGGCGGAAGAACGGCGGTGGGGTGCGGTCTAGTGTGCCGAGGGGCATGGCGCCGCGAGGTCAGGCAGACAGTGGCGGTTGCGACGATAAACGCAACGACCGAGGCACAGAGGCACAGAGGAAATGCGGAGCCGGTCTGTTCTCCGTGCCTCTGTGCCTCTGTGGTTGCATTGCTTCAGCGTGGGAAGAAGGCCGGTTCACTCCGACGTGAAGATCGAGCCCAGGCGCTCCATGCGTTCGAGCGCCATGCCGCAACCGCGCACGACGCAGGTCAGCGGGTCTTCGGCCACCAGCACCGGCAGGCCGGTTTCCTCGCCCAGCAGGCGGTCCAGGTCGCGCAGCAGTGCGCCGCCGCCGGTCAGCATCATGCCGCGCTCGGCGATGTCGGCGCCCAGCTCGGGCGGCGTCTGTTCCAGCGCGTTCTTCACGGCGGAGACGATCTGGTTCAGCGGGTCGGTCAGGGCTTCCAGGATCTCGTTGGACGAGATCGTGAAGCTGCGCGGCACGCCCTCGGAGAGGTTGCGGCCCTTGACCTCCATCTCCTTGACCTCGGAGCCGGGGAAGGCGCTGCCGATGTTCTTCTTGATCGCCTCGGCCGTGGGCTCGCCGATCAGCATGCCGTAATTGCGGCGGATGTAGTTGATGATGGCCTCGTCGAACTTGTCGCCGCCGACACGCACGCTGCCTTTGTAGACCATGCCGCCCAGCGAGATGACACCGACTTCGGTGGTGCCGCCGCCGATGTCGACGACCATCGAGCCCGAGGCCTCGGCCACCGGCAGCCCGGCGCCGATCGCGGCGGCCATGGGTTCCTCAATCAGGTAGACCTCGCTGGCGCCGGCGCCCAGGGCGCTCTCGCGGATCGCACGGCGCTCCACCTGGGTGGAACCGCAGGGCACGCAGATGATGATCCTCGGGCTCGGCTTGAAGGTCTTCGAGTCGTGGACCATCTTGATGAACTGCTTGAGCATCTGCTCGGTCACCGTGAAGTCGGCGATGACGCCGTCCTTCATCGGCCGGATGGCCTCGATGTTGCCGGGCACCTTGCCCAGCATGGCCTTGGCCTCGCGGCCAACGGCTTGGATGGTTTTCTTGCCGTTGGGGCCGCCTTCGTGGCGGATGGAAACGACCGAGGGCTCGTCGAGGACGATGCCCTTGCCACGCACGTAGATCAGGGTGTTGGCGGTGCCGAGGTCGATGGCGAGGTCGGTCGAGAAATAGCGGCGCAGGGAGGCGAACATGGGTGGGCGCGGAAGGAGCCTCGCCGGCGGGGCGCGGCTCTGAAAATGGGGGGTGCTTAAAGCAGCAAGGCCGCCCGGACCGCGACGAAATCTGTCGCTGAGAGGGCAGCCCCGAAGGCCATGAAGATGGACGGCGATAATAACCGAACCCCTTCGTTTTGAGCCCGCCAATACTGGGTTTCTGGCTCAATCCTTACTTCTGAAAACGACTCATGAGCCTCACTCCCGATGACGTGAGCCGCATCGCCAATTTGGCCCGGCTGGAACTGCAACCGGCTGAATCTGCGGCGCTGCTGGGCAACCTGAACGACTTCTTCAAGATCGTGGACCAGATGAGCGCCGTCGACACGGCCGGCGTCGAGCCGCTGTACACGCCGCTGTCGGCCATCCAGCAGGTGCAGTTGCGCCTGCGTGATGACGTCGTCACCGAGACCAACCAGCGCGAGCTGAACCAGCGCAGCGCCCCGGCCGTCGAGGACGGCCTCTTCCTCGTTCCCAAGGTCATCGAATGAAGCCCGTTCACGACATGGGCGTGGCCGAGCTGGCCGCCGCCCTGAAAAGCCGTGCCCTGTCCAGCCGCGAGGCGACGCAAAGCCTGCTGGAGCGCATTGCCGCCCACGCCAGCCTGGGCGCCTTCCTGCATGTGGACGCCGACGGCGCGCTGGCCCGTGCGGCTGCCGCTGACGCGGTGCTGGCGTCCGGCAATGCCGCTGCGCTGACCGGCGTGCCGATTGCGCACAAGGACATCTACGTCACGGCCGACATGCCGACGACGGCCGGCTCCAAGATCCTGGCCGGCTACCGCAGCCCGTTTGACGCGACCGTTGTCGCCAAGCTGAACGCGGCCGGCACGGTTTCATTAGGCAAGCTGAACTGCGACGAGTTCGCGATGGGTTCGGCCAACGAGAACAGCGCCTACGGTCCGGCGCACAACCCCTGGGATGTCAGTCGCGTGCCCGGCGGCTCGTCCGGCGGCTCGGCCGTCGCCGTGGCAGCCCGCCTCGTGCCCGGCACGACCGGCACCGACACCGGCGGCTCCATCCGCCAGCCGGCCAGCTTCACGGGCATCACCGGCATCAAGCCGACGTATGGCGTGTGCTCGCGCTACGGGATGATTGCCTTCGCCTCCAGCCTGGACCAGGCCGGCCCGATGGCCCGCTCGGCGCAGGACTGCGCGCTGCTGCTGTCGGCCATGAGCGGCTTCGACGAGCGAGACGCGACCAGCGTGCAGCAGCCGCCACAGGATTTTCATGCGCAGATGCTGGCAGCCCGCGAGGGCGCTTCTGCCGGCAAACCGCTGAAGGGCCTGCGCATTGGCCTGCCTAAGGAGTTCTTCCCGGCGGGCCTGTCGGCGGACGTGAACGCCGCCGTGCGCGCGGGTCTGGCCGAGCTGGAAAAGCTGGGCGCCACGCTGGTGGACGTCAGCCTGCCGCGCACCGAACTGGCCATTCCCGTCTACTACATCATTGCGCCGGCCGAGGCGAGTTCCAACCTGAGCCGCTTTGATGGCGTCAAGTTCGGCCATCGTGCGGCCAAGTACGACGATCTTCTCGATATGTACAAGAAGACGCGCGCCGAGGGTTTCGGCCCAGAGGTCAAGCGCCGCATCATGATTGGCAGCTACGTGCTGTCACACGGCTACTACGACGCCTATTACCTGCAGGCTCAGAAGCTGCGCCGCATGATCGCTGACGACTTCCAGCAGTGCTTCGCCCAGTGCGACGTCATCGCCGGCCCGGTGGCGCCCACCGTCGCCTGGAAGCATGGCGAGGGCAAGGACAACCCGACCCAGGCCTACCTCGCCGACATCTTCACGCTGCCCGGCTCGCTTGCTGGCCTGCCCGGCATGAGCGTGCCGGTGGGCTTGGGCGACGGCGGCATGCCCGTCGGCCTGCAGTTGATCGGTAACTACTTCAAGGAAGGGCAATTGCTGCACGCCGCTCATGCCCTCCAGCAGGCCACCGACTGGCATCTGGCCGCGCCCGCAGGATTCTGAATATGCCAACTTCCAAGCTCATCCGCGGTTATGAGGTCGTCATCGGCCTCGAAAACCACGTCCAGCTCTCCACGCAGAGCAAGATCTTCAGCGGCAGCTCGACCGCCTTCGGCGCCGCGCCCAACACGCAAGCCTCGCCGGTGGACCTGGCCCTGCCCGGCACGCTGCCGGTGCTGAACCGTGCGGCCGTCGAGCGCGCCATCCGCTTCGGCCTGGCGGTCGGCGCCAAGGTGGCGCCGCTGTCCATCTTCGCGCGCAAGAACTACTTCTACCCGGACCTGCCCAAGGGCTACCAGATCAGCCAGTTCGAGATCCCGGTGGTGCAGGGTGGCTCGGTCGAATTCTTCGTCGGCGACGTCAAGCACAAGGTCAACCTGACCCGTGCCCACCTCGAAGAAGACGCGGGCAAGAGCCTGCATGAGGACTATCACGGCCAGTCCGGCATCGACCTGAACCGCGCCGGCACGCCGCTGCTGGAGATCGTCTCCGAGCCCGACATGCGCTCGGGTGCGGAGGCGGTCGAGTACGCCAAGACGCTGCATGCGCTGGTGATGTGGCTGGGCATCTGCGACGGCAACATGCAGGAAGGGTCCTTCCGCTGCGACGTCAACGTGTCGGTGCGCAAACCCGGCGAGCCCTACGGCACGCGCCGCGAGATCAAAAACCTCAACAGCTTCCGCTTCCTCGTCGACGCGGTGAACTACGAGGTCAACTGGCAGATCGATGAGCTGGAGGACGGCCGCCGAATCAGCCAAGCGACCATCCTCTACAACCCCGACACGGGTGAGACCCGCGCGATGCGCAGCAAGGAAGACTCGGCGGACTACCGCTACTTCCCCGACCCCGACCTGCCGCCGCTGGTCATTGCGCCGGAATGGGTGGAGCGCGTGAAGGGTGAGATGCCCGAGCTGCCGCGCGTGATGGCGGCGCGCTTCGAGAGCGTCGATGGCTTGCCCGCCTATGACGCGACGATGATGACGCAGAGCCTGGCGACGGCGCGCTACTACGAGGCCGCGAAGGCCGCGGGTGCGGTTCCGAAGCTGGTTGCAAACTGGGTTATGGGCGAGGTGTCGCGCCGGCTGAATTCGGAAGACCGCGAGATTGATGCCGCGCCAGTCGGCCCGGAGTTGCTGGCCAAGTTGATCGTGCGCATTACCGACGGCACGATCTCCAACAACTCTGCCAAGCAAGTTTTCGAAGCCTTGTGGAGCGGCGAGGGCAAGGATGTCGATGCAGTCATCGACGCCAAGGACCTCAGGACGTCGAATGACACCGGCGCCATCGAGGCCATCCTCGACGAGGTGCTGGCCGCCAACCAGAAGTCGGTCGACGAGTTTCGGGCCGGCAAGGACAAGGCTTTCAACGCGCTGGTCGGCCAGGCGATGAAGGCGACCAAGGGCAAGGCCAACCCCGCCCTGGTCAATGAACTGCTGAAGAAGAAGCTCGGTTAGCCCAGGGTTTGCCCGAAGCTGAACTCAGCGCTTGGGCGTCGGCGGCGGTGCCGTCGGCGGCAGCTCGCCAAGCGGTGGCAGCGAGCCCGGCGTGGCGCCGGCCCAGAGTTTCTTCAGCCGGGCGAGCTCGGCGTCGAAGGTCTTGTTGATGCGCACGAGTTCGGCCTTCTGGTTCTCGATGAGAACCTGCTGGGCCTCGATGCTCGCGTCATTGGCGTCCAGCATCTGCTTGAGCTTGGCCGGCAGTGGGCGGCCCTTGTAGAACTCGGCCTCGTCGAGCAGGGGCTTGCGCTCGATGTTCAGGTCCTTGATGCGGCGCTCGGACATGCGCATGGCCTTGTTGGAGTCGTCCAGCGCGGCGTTGCGGGCGCGCTGGTGGGCGGCCTCGGTGGGATAGCGCAGCATCAGCGTGCGGTCGCGGCGGATGGCGTCCAACTGGGCAATGCGTTCCGCCGCGGCGCGGCGGTCCGCGGCCTCCTTGGCGGTGCGCTCCTCGGGGCTGAGGAAGGGCGGCAGCGTCGCGCGCTGCGAGCCGTCGGGGTTGAGCACGCGCTGTTCGCGCGTCGTGCACTCGGGGATGGGGCGGTCGCCGGTCAGCTTGCGGCCATCGGCCGTCGTGCAGGTGTAGATGCCCTTGGCGGGCGTGACGTCTTGCGCCAGCGCGGTGCTGGCGACGAACAGGCCGGCAAGAACGGGCAGGGCGGGCAGGACGCGCATCAGACCCCGTAACGCTCTCGGTAGGCCAGCACGGCCGGGCGGTGGGCGGCCAGCTCCGGCGCGCCTTCAAGAAAGGCCAGCAGGTCGGCAAGACCCGCCACGGCGACGACCGGCAGGCCGTAGCGCTGCTGAACCTGTTGCACGGCAGACTGCGGGCTGTCGACGCCGCCTTCGGCCGCCTTCTCCTGGCGGTCCAGCGCAATGCTCACACCACAGGGCGCGGCACCGGCGGCCTCGATCATCTGGATGGATTCGCGCACCGAGGTGCCGGCGGAGATGACGTCGTCGATGATCAGCACGCGGCCCTGGACCGGCGCGCCGACGAGGGTGCCACCCTCGCCATGGTCCTTGGCTTCCTTGCGGTTGTAGGCGAACGGCACGTTGTGGCCGCGGCGCGCCAGCTCCATGGATACAGCGGCGGCCAGCGTGATGCCTTTGTAGGCCGGGCCGAAGATCATGTCGAACTGCAGGCCCGAGGCCATCAGCCGCTCGGCGTAGAAGCCAGCCAGTCGCCCCAGCTTGGCACCGTCATCGAACAGGCCGGCGTTGAAGAAATAGGGGCTGAGCCGGCCGGCCTTGGTCTTGAACTCGCCAAAGCGCAGCACGCCGGCCTCGACGGCGAAGGCGACAAAAGACTGGGCGAGAGAGTCGGTGGGCGCGGCGGACATGTGACAAAGATTCTAGGGGTCAAAAAAACAGGCCCGACCCCTAGAAGGGGCCGGGCCATCAGCTGGTTTTCACCGAGTCGCGGGCGGGGCCCGCATGACGTCTTACGGGGTCAGAACGAAGCCTTGAACTGAACGCCGTAGCTGCGGGGCTCGTTGACGATGCCGGTCAGGTTGTCGAAGTCGATGGCGGCGACGACCTGGCGGTGGTTGGTGATGTTGCGCGAGTAGGCCGCCACTTCATACTTGCCGTTGTTCCAGCCGTAGCCCACGCGCAGGCCGCCTTCCAGCGCCGACTTGGCCTTGTACTCGACGGCCTCGTACAGGAACATGTTGTACTTGTCCTTGTAGGCCCAGTCGGTCAGCACGCTCAGCTCGCCGTTGCCCAGCTCGACGCTGTACTTGAGCGTCCAGTTCCAGGTGACCTTGGGTGCGCGCGGGAGCGGGTTGCCGTTGATGCTGACCGTGCCAGCCAGCGGGCCGGCCGGGTCGAGCACCGTGCAGCCGGTGTTGGCTTCCAGGAACTGGAAGTTGGCATTGCCGCAGGGTTGCACGAAGAGATTGGCGTCCTTGATCTTCGTGTCGTTGTACGAGAAGCCCAGCGTCGTGCGCCAGTCGCGCGCGATGATGGCCTGGGCGTCCAGTTCGAAGCCCTGGCCCTCGGCCTTGGCGGCGTTGACGAGGCGGTTCTGATTGGTCGAGCCCGAGCCGGCCGTCAGCTGCATGTCCTTGACGCGGTACTTGAACACCGTGCCGCTGACGCGGGCGGTGTTGTCGAGCAGGTCGGCCTTGAAGCCGGCCTCGACGGACAGCACCTTCTCGGAATTCGCCACCGAGATGGAGTCGCCAAAGAGCACGCGGCCCTGGATGGACGGTGCGCGGTAGCCGGTGGCGACGCGCGCGAACACGCTGGTGGACTTGTCGAGGTTGTAGTTGGCGCCGAAGTCCCAGCTCCAGTTCGTGGACTTGGGGTGGGTGTAGAACGGGCCGATGATGTCGACGTTGTTGGCCTTGCCCGGCGTCCAGGTGCGCACGGCGTCGAAGTCCTTCTTGTCGTCGGTGTAGCGCAGGCCGGCGGTGAGCTTGAAGTCCGGCGTGACGGCGTACTTCACATTGCCGAAGGCCGCCCAGGACTTGGCTTCCTGGTGCTGCACGGCATAGCCGTTCTGCGGGTCACCCGCGGCGAAGCTGTCGAAGTTGAAGCTGTCGACCTGCAGCTTCTCGTTGAAGTAGTACAGGCCGGCGATCCACTGGAACGGCGCGCTGGTGTTGGACTGCAGGCGGAATTCCTGGGTCGTCTGGCGCAGGTAGGGGATGCCGTCGGCTGTCTGCGCGTCAAACGGGATGACGGACGGGTAGGGCGTGTTCGAGCCGGAGGGGTAGTACTTCGGGCCGTCCGGGATGCCGCAGAAGCGGCAGCCGAAGCCACCATCCACGTCGCCGCGGCTGTAGAACTTGGCGCGGTCGTGGGCGGTGATGGAGTAGAGCGACACGCCGTCGAAATCCCAGCGCAGGCGAGCGCTGACCTCGCTGGACTTCAGCGTCTGCGAGTTGTAGCCGTCGCTGGGGTAGGAGCTGTCGTCGTAGCCGTCGACGAGGTCATTGGTGCCGCGCTTCATGATGTTGGCGCGGAAAGTCGTGGCCGTGCCCTTGAAGTCGCGGGCCTGGACCTTGAAAAGACCCTCGAAGTTGCCGCTCTTGTAGAGGGCCTGCAGGCGCAGCGCCTTGTCGTTGTAACCTTCAAGGTCGGAGGTCGCGCTGGTCACCGGGTTGTGGACACGGTCACTCTGGCGCTGGGCCAGGCCCGCCACGCGCAGCTGCAGGTCTTCGTTCACCGGCACGTTGACGGCCGTCTCGAGGTTGACGGCGCTCCAGCGGCCGAAGCCGATGTTGGCGTAGCCTTCCAGGCGCTTGGTGGGCCTGGCCGAATCGAACTTCATGACACCGGCCGGCGAGTTGCGGCCGAACAGCGTGCCCTGCGGGCCGCGCAGCAGTTCCACCTGGGCCATGTCAAAGACTGGGAAGCCCTTGAGCGCGATGCTTTCCTGCACGACATCGTCGTACACCAGGCCGACCGGCTGGGAGGCGTTCATGTCGAAGTCGGTGTTGCCCAGGCCGCGCACGTAAAAGCGCGGGAAGGTGCGGCCGTAGTCGGACTCGATGTTCAGGCTCGGTACCTTGCCAGATAAGGCGCGGACGTCCTGGCCGCTGGCGTTGTAGGTGTCCAGATCCTCGGACTTGATCGCCGAGATCGACAGCGGCACTTCCTTCAGGTTCTCGGCCCGGCGGCTGCCGGTGACGATGACGGCTTCGAGCTGGCTGACGTCTTTCTTGGCTTCCGCTGTCGGCGTGGCTTGCGCCAGGGCCGCCATCGGGAAGGCCGTGCTCAGCGCCAGCGCGAGCAGGGTCGGTGAAAGGCTGTATTTGGGCATGAGAAATCCTCGGGTTGACGGGTTCGCGGGCAAGTGGGTAAAGAAATGGGCGCTCGCGGCGCCTCTGATTCCTACTGGATCGTAAAGATCACATGACGGTTCCGTGATGAAAGCGTGCCGCTGTGTTGTGCATTTGCTGCACTGCGATACTTCTCCAGGTCAAACCCTCTCCCTAATCCGATGCGCTTCATCACCGCCAACCTCAACGGCGTGCGTTCCGCCGCCAGCAAGGGCTTCTTCGACTGGCTCGACAAGCAGCAGGCCGATGCCGTCGGCGTGCAGGAGCTCAAGGCGCAGGCGGATGTCGTGGAAGCCAAGTTCCGCAGCTGCGACCTGCTCAACGGCCATTTCCATTACGCCGAGAAAAAGGGCTACTCAGGCGTGGGCCTGTACACCAAGGAAGAGCCCAGCGACCTGATCACGGGCTTGGCGATGCCCGAGTTCGACTGCGAGGGCCGCTGGGTGGAGAAGCGTTTCGACAAGCCCGGCCGCAAGCTCAGCCTCATCAGCGTCTACTTTCCCAGCGGCACCAGTGGCGAGGAGCGCCAGGCGGTCAAGTACCGCTTCCTGGCGGCGCTCTACCCTCATCTGCAGGCGTTGAAGGCCGAGCGCGAGTTCATCCTCGTCGCCGACGTCAACATCGCGCACAAGGAGATTGACCTGAAGAACTGGCGCGGCAACCAGAAGAACAGCGGCTTCCTGCCCGAGGAGCGCGCCTGGTTGACCACGCTTTTCGATGACGGGGGTGTCGTCGACGTTTTCCGTACGTTGAACGACAAGGCCGAGCAATACACCTGGTGGAGCGCCCGCGGCGCGGCGCGCGCCAACAACGTCGGGTGGCGGTTGGACTACCACCTCGCCACACCCGGTATCGCGGCGCTGGCCCGGCGGGAGGCCATCTACACCGGTCAGATGTTCAGCGACCACGCGCCGCTGACGGTGGACTACGACTTCAATCTCTGAGGCTGCGAAGGCTCAGGCGAATGCGAGCGGCGAGGCACGACAGCTACACGGCGTAACCGGCCGCTACGGACTGGGGGAGCCTCCTACATGAGATGACGCTCGGCGCCGACGCCGGGCGCAAGGGTGCAGGCCTAGAGTGGACCTCAGCCGGTGGAAATGCCCGGCCCAGCCACCCGGCTCCAGGCCGGTTCCCGCTTTCAAAAGGAGTTCCCCCCATGTCCGCCCTCAAGACCGCCACCAGTGCACTGACCGCCGCCGTTCTCGTGACCAGCATCGGCTTGGCTTTCGCCCAGACCGAAGATCAAAAGCAGCCTACCGACCCGATGGCCGCTGCCACGGCTTCGCCCACCAGCGAACAGACCCCTGCCGACCCGAATGCGGCGCCGGCTGATCCGAATGCAGCGGCGCCTGCGGACAGCACCGCCGCCACGGCCGCCATGGCCGAGCAGCAGCCGCCCGCCGACGACCCGGCCAAGGTGACGCCGCCGGTCGACAGCACCGCCGCGACGCCGACCACCACGACGACTGACACGACGACCACCACCACGACGACCACGCCGAGCCCGTCGTACGACCAGCCGGCTGCGCCCGCCCCTCGCGCCGACCGTCACTGATCGTCGTCGGCTGAGCGCTGCCTCCGTCACAAACCATGCGTTTCGGAGAACGCGCTGAACTCGCCGCCGCAGCCCGGCGGCGTGACATCCTCATCGGCCTCGGCCAGGGTGGCGTCATTGCTGCCCTGGCACTGGCCGTTTTCTTCACCTTCTTTAGCGGCAGCTTCAAGCGCAAGCCCGCCGTGGCGTCCGCCCATCGCCCGGTGGCTGTCGCCAAGGCGCCCGCCCCAACCCAGCCGCCCGCGGTCATCGACCGCCAGCTTGACTTCGGCAAGGTCCGTGCGCCGCTGGACGTGACCCGCGTGGCCGCCTGGGCCGTGCGCGAGGCCGACAACGGCAGCAGCGCCTTCGCCATCATCGACAAGCGCCGCGCTCAGGTTTATGTCTTTGCTCCTGAGGGTCGGCTGCTCGGCACCAGCCCCGTGCTGCTCGGCTATGCCTCCGGCGACCTCACGGTGGCTGGCATCGGCAGCAAGAGCATCGAGCAGATCAAGCCGCAGGAGCGCACGACGCCGGCCGGCCGCTTCGTGTCGGCCCCTGGCCGCAACGCCGACGGCAAGGAGGTCGTCTGGGTGGACTACGACGCCGCCGTGTCCATGCACCGCGTGATCAACTCCAACCCCAAGGAGCGCCGCCTGGAGCGCCTGGCCACCAAGACGGCGGCCGACAACCGCATCAGCTGGGGCTGCATCAACGTTCCCGTCGATTTCTTCGAGCGCACCGTCCTGCCCAACCTGGGCCAGAGCCGTGCCGTTGTCTACGTGCTGCCGGAAAAGAAGTCCCTGATGGCCTTCTTCCCAGGCGCTGCACCGCCCCAGGTGCTGGCCCAGGCCGGGTCAAGACGAGGTAACAACGCCAAACCGTGAAGTCCTTGTCTGTTGGTTACAAGACTGCTTTCCTAGACTGCCCGCCAAGGCAGGCGCGATGGTTGCGCCGCCCGGTACAAGGGGCGTCGAGTGGGCAGCAGTTGGGCAGATCGGGCCAAGGCCGTCGTATGTGGCATCGCCACGGTGTGGAGCCTTTTTGCGACGGCTTCGGCTGGCGCGCAGGTCATCTCAAGGCCGGTGGCCAGTGACGCCCGGGACGGCCGCCCTTTTGCGATCGTCGACAAGCGCCAGGCGACGCTGTCGATCTATGCCGCGGACGGTAGTCTCGTCGGCCGCGCCCCCGTATTGCTGGGCCTGACGCCCGGTGACCAGGAGCCGCAGAGCTCGCGCGGCAAGCAGCCGGCGGCGCTCAAGGTCAACGAACGCGTGACACCGGCCGGCCGCTTCGAAGCCCAGCCGGGCGTCAACCTGAACGGCGAGCGCATTGTCTGGTTCGACTACGAAGCCAACCTTGCCATCCACCGGCTGCGTCCCGCGCCGGCCAGCCAGCGCCGCCCAGAGCGCCTGGCCTCGGCCAAGCTGGAGGACCGCCGCATCACGCTGGGCTGCGTCGTCGTCGAACCGGCCTTCTTCGACGAGGTCGTGCTGCCCACACTGGGCGCTGGCAAGAGCCTGGTCTACATCCTGCCGGAGCGTGAGCCCGTTCTCGCCGCCGCCGCGGGCGCACCGCATGCCGCTGCGCCCTGAGTTCCTCGGCATACCGCGGGCTTGAACCGACCCAGGGCAATCCCTGGGCCGCCCGTCCGCGGAAAACGCCCTGCTGGCGGGACAATTCCAGGCTTCCGCACGGGCTACCCGCCCGCCTCCTCGCGGTTTCACCTGGAACGACTGACGTGACTACCACCACCCCCGTGGCCAACCCGGCCACGGCCGGCCGAGCGGCGCCTACCCCGGCGACCATCCTCGGCCAGCCCAATCAGCTCTTCGTGCTGTTCTTTACCGAGATGTGGGAGCGCTTCTCCTACTACGGCATGCGCGGCCTGCTGGTGCTCTTCCTCGTGACCGAGGTCGCCAAGGGCGGCTGGGGCTGGAGCCGTGCCGAGGCAACGTCGCTGTATGGCTGGTACACGGGCATGGCCTATCTGCTGCCGGTGCTGGGCGGCTACCTGGCGGACCGCTACCTCGGCACGCGCCGCGCCGTCTTGTTCGGCGGCTTCGTCATCGCGGCCGGCCACATCTCGATGTTCCTGAACACGGTGCCGAGCTTCTACATCGGCCTCGGCCTCGTCGTGCTGGGCACGGGCCTGTTCAAGCCCAATGTGTCGGCCATCGTCGGCCAGCTCTACAGCCCCAAGGAAGACAACGCCCGCGACGGCGGTTACACGCTGTTCTACATGGGCGTGAATGCCGGCGCCTTCTTCGGCATCCTGCTGTGCGGCTATATCGGCGAGAAGGTGTCCTGGCACCTGGGCTTCGGCCTCGCGGGCCTGTTCATGATCCTGGGTGCGCTGCAGTTCTATTTCAGCCAGCACATCTTCGGCGACATCGGCGCGCCCCCGAAGGTCGAGGATCGCGCCAAGGCCGCTGCTGCGGCCGCGGCTGACGAAGCGCCGGCCCACGTCGTGGCCGACCGCCTGAAGGCCATCTTCGTCTTCTCCTTCTTCACGATCTTCTTCTGGTTCGCCTTCGAGCAGGCCGGCGGTTCGATGACCATCTTCGCGGCCGACTACACCGACCGCGCGCTGGTGGGCACCAGCGGCTTCGTCTTCAAGGTCGTCAATTCGCTGATGACCGTGCTGCCGGCCGTGATCCTGACCTGGCTGCTGTGGAAGCTCAACCGCAGCACCGGCAGCCGGTACCTGCTGGCCAACACCATGCTGGGCCTGGCCTTCGCCGTCATCTGGGGCCTGGTGATCTGGATGCTGGCGCGCGAGTTCGCGCTGGAGCAGTCCGAGGTCCCGGCCAGCTGGTTCGGCGTGTTGAATTCCTTCTTCCTCGTCATCCTGGCGCCGATGTTCTCCAAGATGTGGGAGAAGCACTGGAACCCGGCCGGTCCGGTCAAGTTCGGCGTCGGCCTCGTGCTGCTCGGCCTGGGCTTCGCGGCCCTGGCCTATGGCTCGGCCGGCATTCCCCAGGGCGCCA
The DNA here is from genome assembly GCF_056401875.1 of Roseateles sp. P4_D2. Classification (NCBI taxonomy): domain Bacteria; kingdom Pseudomonadati; phylum Pseudomonadota; class Betaproteobacteria; order Burkholderiales; family Sphaerotilaceae; genus Roseateles; species Roseateles sp. P4_D2. The sequence goes on from NZ_JBFUIM010000002.1 coordinate 510,543, forward strand.
AGACGGCCCAGGTCAGCATGCTCTACCTGAGCCTGGCGTACCTGCTGCACACCATGGGCGAGCTCTGCCTGTCGCCCGTGGGCCTGTCCTATATCTCCAAGCTGGCACCGGCGCGTCTGCTAGGCCTGATGTTCGGCGTCTGGTTCCTGAACACGGCCATCGCCAACAAGCTGGCCGGCGTGACGGGCTCCTACATCGACGACATCTCCAACCACTACTCGATGTCGGTCTTCTTCCTGATCTTCACCGCCATCCCCATCGGCGCTGGCGTCATCCTGATGCTGCTGACGCCGTGGATGAAGAAGAAGATGCACGGCGTCCACTAATAAATCATCTGCACGGGGTCATGAAACCCGTGCGTTACGTCAGAAAGCCGCCGGGTCCGCGCGCCCGGCGGCTTTTGTTCACAGTTCCAGCCTGTTGACAAGGAATGTCAGCAGCCTGAATGGGCTTTAGGTTTTGGGGTAACGGCGTCGGGTCGATGTGCTTACAGTCGCCCGCTTGCATTCGGAGCCCCCCATGTCCAAGAAGAATCTGGCGCTGACCCTGTCTCCCGTCCTCATCGCCCTGCTCGCCGCCTGTGGTCAGAAGCAGGAGGGCGGCGGCGGCCCGGGGGCTCATGGCGGCCCGCCGCCCGTGTCGGTGGCACCTGCCACCCAGCGCGAAGTGCAGGAGTTCGACGAGTTCACCGCCCGCCTGGAAGCGCCGGATACCGTCGACGTGCGCTCCCGCGTCGCTGGCACCGTCGACGCGGTGCGCTTCAAGGAAGGCCAGCTCGTCAAGAAGGGCGACCCGCTGTTCACCATCGACGCCCGCGCCTTCAAGGCCGACGTGGCGCGGGTGGAGGCGCAGATCGCTGCAGCCCGGACCCAGGCCGAGCTCGCCAAGACCGATCTGGCCCGCTCCGAGAAGCTGATCAGCATCAACGCCGTCAGCCAGCAGGAGATCGACCAGCTGCGCTCGGCGTTGCGCTCGGCCGAGGCCAACCAGAAGGCGGCCGAGGCGGCCCTGGTGCAGTCCAAGCTCAATGTCGAGTACGCCAGCGTGACGGCGCCGGTCAGCGGCCGCACCTCGCGCGCCAACGTGACGCCGGGCAACCTCGTCGGCGTGGGCGACCCGGTGCTGACGACCGTCGTCTCCAGCGACAAGGTCTACGCCTACTTCGACGCCAGCGAGGCAACCTACCTGAAGTACATGCGCGCCGCCCGCGACGGCAGCCGCACCTCATCGCGCGACGTCGCCAACCCGGTGCAGATGGGCCTGTCCAACGAGCAGGGCTATCCGCACGCCGGCAAGATGGACTTCGTCGACAACCGCCTGAACCCGGCCACCGCCTCCATCCGCGGCCGCGCGGTGTTCGACAACAAGCAGGGCCTGTTCACGCCGGGCCTGTTCGCCCGCATCAAGCTGGTCGGCAGCGGCAACTACAACGCCGTCGTCGTGCCCGACCGCGCGATCACGACCGACCAGACGCGCAAGATCGTCCTCATCGTCGGCCCCAACAACATCGTGCAACCCCGCCCCGTCACGCCGGGCGCGCTGATCGACGGCATGCGCGTCGTCGATGGCGTCAAGGCCGGCGAGATGGTCATCGTCGACGGCCTGCTGCGTGCCTTCCCCGGCGCGCCGGTCACGCCGCAGGTGCTGAAGGTCGACGACAAGGGCATGCCCATCCCCGCCGCGCCGCCGGGCGCACCGGGCGCTGCCCCGGCTCCCGCCTCCGCTCCGGCCTCCGCCGCCTCGAAGTAAACAAAGGCGGCCCCTGCCATGGACATCTCACGCTTCTTCATCGACCGGCCGCGTTTCGCGACCGTCCTGTCCCTCTTCATCTTCCTGATCGGCGCGCTGGCCATCCCGCTGCTGCCGATCTCCGAGTACCCCGAGGTCGCGCCGCCCCAGGTTGTCGTGCGTGCCCAGTACCCCGGCGCCAACCCGCGCGTCATCGCCGAGACGGTGGCCACGCCGCTCGAGGAGCAGATCAACGGCCTCGAGAACGTTCTCTACTTCGACAGCCAGGCCACCGGCGACGGCGGCATGACGCTGACTGTCACCTTCAAGATCGGCACCCACCCGGAAGCCGCCGAGACCGCGGTGCAGAACCGCATCAACCGCGCCCTGCCGCGCCTGCCCGACATCGTGCGCCAGATCGGCGTTACGACCGAGAAGGCCGCGTCCAACCTGACCATGGTGGTCCACCTGGTCAGCCCGGACAACTCGCGCGACGCCCTCTACCTGCGCAACTACGGCACGCTCAATGTGCGCGACGACCTGTTGCGCGTGCCCGGCATGGGCTCGGTGCTGAGCTTCGGCGCCGGCGACTACGCCATGCGCATCTGGCTGGACCCGCAAAAGCTCGCCGCCCGCAACATGACGGCCAGTGATGTCGTCGGCGCCATCCGCGAGCAGAACACGCAGGTGGCGGCCGGTGTGGTCGGCGCCTCGCCGTCGCCCAAGGGCACGGACTTCCAGCTCGCCATCAACGCGCAGGGCCGCCTCGTCAGCGAGGAAGAGTTCGGCGACGTCGTCGTGCGCAGCGAGCCCAAGACCGGTGCCCTGGTGCGCGTGAAGGACGTCGGCCGCGTCGAGATCAGCGCCAACACCTATGCGCTGCGCAGCCTGCTGAACAACAAGGAAGCCGCGGCCATCGCCATCTTCCAGGCGCCGGGCTCCAACGCGCTGGCCATCTCGGACAACGTGCGCAAGACCATGGAGAGGCTCAAGCCCAGCTTCCCCAAGGGTGTGGACTACGCCATCGTCTATGACCCGACACGCTTCGTGCAGACCAGCATCGAAAAGGTCGTGCACACGCTGTTCGAGGCCGTCGGCCTGGTCGTGCTGGTCGTCATCATCTTCCTGCAGACCTGGCGCGCCTCCATCATCCCGCTGGTGGCCGTGCCGGTGTCCATCATCGGCACCTTCGCCGTGCTGCTGTTGCTCGGGTTCTCCATCAACACGCTGACGCTGTTCGGCCTCGTGCTGGCCATCGGCATCGTCGTGGACGATGCCATCGTCGTGGTCGAGAACGTCGAGCGCAACATCCAGGACGGCCTGACGCCGCATGCGGCCACCGTCAAGGCCATGCAGGAGGTCTCGGGCCCCATCATCGCCATCGCCCTGGTGCTGTGCGCGGTGTTCATCCCGCTGACCCTGGTGCCGGGCCTGTCGGGCCAGTTCTACAAGCAGTTCGCCGTCACCATCGCCATCTCGACGGTGATCTCGGCCTTCAACTCGCTGACCTTGTCGCCGGCGCTGGCCGCCATCCTGCTGCGCCCGCATGACGCGCCCAAGGACGCGCTGATGCGCGGCATGGACAAGGTGTTCGGCCGCTTCTTCAACTGGTTCAACCGCTTCTTCCACCGCCGCTCGGAAGACTACGGCCGTGGCGTCACCGGCATCCTGAAGCGCAAGTCGCTCGCGCTGGTCGTCTATGCGCTGTTGCTCGGCGCCACGGCCCTGCTGCTGGCACGCATCCCCAGCGGCTTCGTGCCCGCGCCGGACAAGCAGTACCTGATCGGCATTGCCCAACTGCCGGCCGGCGCCAGCCTGGACCGCACCGAGGAAGTCATCCGCCGCATGAGCGAGATCGCGCTGAAGGTGCCCGGCATCAAGGACTCGGTGGCCTTCCCCGGCCTGTCCAGCGCCGGCTTCTCGGCCGCGCCCAACGAGGGCATCGTCTTCTTCGGCCTGGAGAGCTTTGACGAGCGCACCTCGCGCGAGAAGAGCAAGGAGGCCATCCTCGGCCAGGTCAACGGTGCCATCCAGCAGATCCAGGGCGCGCGCATGTTCGTCGTGCCGCCGCCCCCGGTCGACGGCCTGGGCATCGCCGGCGGCTTCAAGGTGCAGGTGCAGGATCGCAGCAGCCAGGGCGAACAGGCCCTGTACGGCGCCGTCTGGGGCACGCTGGGCCAGATCTACGGCAACCAGAACACCTCCATCGGCCAGCCGTATTCCAACTACGACATCAACGTGCCGCAGCTGTTCGCCAACGTGGACCGTGTGAAGGCCAAGCAGATGGGCGTGCCGCTCGCGTCCATCTACGACACGCTGCAGATCAACCTCGGCTCGCTGTACGTCAACGACTTCACCAAGTTCGGCAAGACCTACCAGGTCATCGTGCAGGCCGACGCGCCCTTCCGCGCCAAGGCCGAGGACGTCGTCCAGCTCAAGACCCGCAACGGTGTCGGCGACATGGTGCCTCTGGGTTCGCTGATGAGCGTCGAGCCGACCTTCGGCCCGACGCGCGTGACGCGCTACAACGGCTTCCCGTCGGCCGACGTCAACGGGGCGCCCAAGCCGGGCTTCTCCAGCGGCCAGGCCGAAGCCGAGATCGAGACCCTGCTGAAGAACCTGCCGCGCGGCTTCGGCTATGAGTTCACCGAGCTCAGCTACCAGGACCGCCTGACCCGCAGCGTCAACGTGCCGGTGCTCAACGTGCAGATCCCGACGCTCGCCGCGGTGCTGCTGTTCTCGGTGCTGCTCGTCATCCTGGTACTGGCTGCCCAGTACGAGAGCTGGAGCCTGCCGCTGGCCATCATCCTGATCGTGCCGATGTGCATCCTGTCGGCGCTGTTCGGCGTCTGGCTGTCGCACTTTCCGCCGTTCGGGCAGGCGGGGGACCTGAACATCTTCACGCAAGTGGCTCTCGTCGTGCTGGTCGGCCTGGCGTGCAAGAACGCCATCCTGATCGTCGAGTTCGCCAAGGAGCTGGAGGAGCAGGGCAAGACCATCCGCGAGGCCGTCATCGAGGCCTGCCGGCTGCGGCTGCGCCCCATCCTGATGACGTCCATTGCGTTTTGCGCCGGCGTCATCCCGCTGATCCTGGGCAGCGGTGCGGGCAGCGAGATGCGCCGTGCCATGGGCATTGCCGTGTTCGCCGGCATGCTGGGCGTGACGCTGTTCGGCATCTTCCTGACGCCGGTCTTCTACAGCCTGCTGCGCGCCAGCACCCAGAAGCGTCGCGCCCGCGCCGCCACGGTGCGTGCCCAGATCGACGCTTCCGCGCATGCCTTCCATCCCGGCATCGACGATGCTGCACCCAAGAAGGAGGGCCACTGAAATGCTCGCCCGCCTGACCCCTCTCGCCGCCGCTTCCGCCGCCGTCCTGCTGGCCGGATGCGCCGCGCCCGGCCTCTCCTCCGGACCGCAGAACCTGGCGCCCGCGAGCTTCGCTCAGTTGCCTGCCATCGAGGCCGGGGCCAATCCTGGCGCCGCGACCATGACCGCCGCCTTCGTCGACAGCGCCCAGCTGCAGCGCGTCGTCGACGAGGTGCTGGCCAACAACCGGGACCTGCGTGCCGCCGCCGCGCGGCTGAAGCAGGCCGAAGCCTTTGCGACGGCCGCCGGTGCCCAGCGCTTCCCGACCGTGGGCCTGGGTGCCAGCGCCAGCCGCCAGCGCGCGCCCAACGAGCAGGGCGTGTTCAACAACTTCACCAGTTACGGCGTCAATGCGACGGCGGGCTGGGAGGTGGACCTGTGGGGCCGCGCCGCATCCAACGCCCGGGCCGCCAGCTATGACGCCGAAGGCGCAGCGCTCGATCGTGACGCCGCCCAGCTCAGCCTGGCCGGTACGGCGCTGAACCTGCAGACCCAGCTCATCGGCCTCGGCCACCGCCTGAATCTGGCCAAGGAGACCCTGGTCGTGCAGAACCAGCTGCTCGATCTGGTGAAGGCCCGCGTCGGCGCCGGCCGCGGCACCGCGCTGGACCAGGCCCGCGCTGAAGCCTTGGTGGCGCAGACCTCGGCCAGCGTCCCGGCGCTGCGCAACGCGGCCTGCCTCACGCGGCTGCAGCTCGACGTGCTGCGCGGCCAGCCGCCAGCCGACTGCGACAAGGCCGACAGCGACCCCCTGCCTGCCATGCCCGAACCCCGCCTCATCAGCTTGGGGCAGCTGCCTGACCCCGCCGGCCTGTTGGCCCAACGCCCTGACGTGAAGGCCGCCGCCGTGCGCGCCCAGGCTGCCGCATCACGCGCTCATGTCGCCTGGGCCGCGCGCTGGCCCAGCCTGGGCCTGACCGGCCAGATCGGCTGGAGCGCCGGCAGCGCTGGCGACCTGTTCAAGAGCGGCACGCAGATCCACAGCCTGGCCGCGGCGCTGAACTGGAACTTCCTCGACTTCGGCGCTCGCAAGGCCGAGGAGAGCGCGGCTCGCGCTGGCTACGAGGCTGCTGTCGCCGGTGCTGAACAGGCCCAGCTGACGGCCCTGCAGGACGCCCAGGGCAGCCTGTCGACGCTGCGCGAGACGGAGCTTCAGGCCGCGGCCCAGGCCACCGCCGCCGACGCGACGCGGCGTGCCCGCGAGCTGGCCTTGAAGCGCTACGAGGCCGGTGTGACCGACTTCTACGCGCTGCTCAGCGTCGAGCAGGAGCGCCTGGCGGCGGCGGACGCGTTGATTCAGGTACAGACCCAGCGCGCCGCCGCCCTGTTGGGCGTGCACAAGGCGTTCGCGGCCCGCTTGACGGTGGCGCAGTGATCCGGGGCCGGCATCGCCGGCCCCACTTCCATCAAGCCGCGACTGCCGCCGGCCCGCCCGAGTTCTTGCGCCAGCGCCACCACAACAGGCCCAGGCCGGCGAGGAACATGACTGCGCCGATCCAGCGGGTTTCGCTGGTGTTGTCCTGCATGTCGGCCAAGCGCACGACGCTGGGTTCATTGGGCAGGTAGCGCACCTTGACCATGGGGTCGGCCTTGCCGTCCTTCATGGCCTGGCCCTGTTGTTGAGGCAGGCCGATCTCGGCGTTGACCAGGTTGCCGGCCTCCGTCTTGAAGACGATGTGGCCGCGGAAACCGCTCTCCGAGCCGCTGCGCTTCTTGCGCCACTCGATGCTTTCCACGGTGGCGGTGGTCTCGCGGCCATTGGCCTGCAGGCGCTTGATGTCGCGCGAGTCGTTTGCGCCGCTGAACATCACATAAGGCCCACCGATCAGCAGCGCCAGCACGAAGACCCAGGACCTCAAACTTTCCAGCATCACTTACTCCCTCAGGCGCCCTCGGGCGGCCCGGGCGCGGTTCTTTTTTAAGCGAGGCAGCCGCCCCTGCGGCCGCTATTGTTTACGCGCCAGCCGCGCGATCACCTCAGGGTCTCCCTGAAGTGACGGGTTCAGGAGGCCGCGACCATGCGTGCGGCCAGCTCCAGGATGCTGCGACGGTAAGCGTCGGCCAGTGCATCGGCGTTCGCCGCGCACGGGACGGTCAGCTCGGCGGCGCCGGCGGCAGGCAGGGCGGTATTGATCGGCGCGTGCAGCGGTGCCCAGCGCCAGCGCGCGCGCAGCGTCAGCTGCAGGCCACCGCCATCCTGGCGAGCCAGCCATTCATCCACCTGCACGACCAGGCGCAGCGACTCCGCGCCGTTGTCGGGCTGCGACTTGGCGCCCAACGTGACCGGGTAGGGCTGGCGCAGCCGCCCCAGGTCCTCGGCCAGCACGCGCGGCAGCGCGTCACGCAGCGGCTCGGCCCAGCGCGCCTCGGGCCAGGGCCTCAGGCCCGCGCTGCCCTCGGCAACCAGGATCTCGTCGCGGTCCAGCAGTTCGGGCAGCGCGATCTGCGGGCTCAGCACCCAGGCGCGGCCATCCTGGCCGGGTTTGGCGCTGGCCGGCAGGGGCGGCGTGCTTGTCAGGCCATAGAGGCGGCGCGGCGGCGCGTCGCGCGTGGCGCATCCGGCCAGGGTGGCCGCGGCCAGCAGGCCCAGGACCAGGTCTCGGCGGTGCAGGGCGATCGGCTTCATCGTGCGGGCTCCGGTGCAGGCGTGGTGTCGGGCTTGCGGCCGCGCAGCAGCGCCTCGGGTTGCGCGTCCAGCGTGTTGGCGAGCTGGCGCAAGGCCCGCGCCGCTTGCGACAAGTCGCGCATCGTGCGCTCGGTCTGCTGCAGCAAGGGGCCATCGCTGCTCGCGGCCTCCTGCAGCGAGGCGCTGGCGCGGCTCAGCTCTGCGAGGGCCCGTTGCAGGTCCCGCATGACCGGGCCGTTCGGGTCGAGCACGGCACTGGCCTTGTCGGCGCCCACGCCCACCTTGTCAGCCGCGCCGGACACCTTGTCGCCAGCTCTATCCACACTGGCCATGGCGCGTTCGGCGCTGCGCGTCAGCGGCGCGGCGCGCTGTTCCAGCTGCGCGGCCAGCTTGCGCGCGTGGCCCGCGGTGGCCGCGAAGTCCTTCAGGCCCTGCTTCAGCTCGGGCGCTGCGATCAGCGAGCGAGCAGAATTTGCGATCTGGCTCAGGTCATCTAGGATCTTGCGCAGGTCCACGCTTTCGAGCTGGTTCTTCAGCGCCTGGAAGGCGGTCGCGACGGTCGGGATCTCCGTCATGTCGCCGCGAAAGCCCCCGCGCAGCGTGCCGCGCTGCTTGGTGCGGATGTCCAGGTCGATGTAGAGCTGGCCGGTCAGCAGGCTTTGCGTGCCGAGTTGGGCGCTCAGGCCGCGCTTGATGAGGGTAGGCAAGGCGTGGCCGATGTCGTCGCTGTCGTTGCGGCCGTTCAGGCCGCGCACGGCGTCGGCATCCAGCTGGGCCACGACGGGGATGGCGAAGCTGTCGGTTTCCCTGTCGTAGTGCACGCTGATGTCGGTCACGTCGCCGATGCGCACGCCACGGAACACCACCGGCGCGCCCTTCTGCAGCCCGAACACCGAGCCGGAGAAGAACATCACGACGCGTTGCGGCTGCTTGAACCAGTGCTGGCCCGGCAGCACGACGAGGGCCACGGCGAACAGGGCCAGCGCACCGACGACGAAGGCGCCGATGGCCAGGGGGCTGGCGCGGCGGCGCTTCACGCGGCTTCCTTCTGCGGTTCGTACTGGCCACGGGTCAGGAACTCGCGCACCGGTTCGGGCCCTTGGTCTCGCAGCTCTGCCGGCGGTCCGAGCGCCGTGGCCGTGTGCGCCTCGACGTCGAGAAAGAGCACGCGGTCGGCCACGGCAAACAGGCTCTCCAGTTCGTGCGTGACGAGCACGATGGCCGAGCCGACATCGTTTTTCAGCTGCTTGATGAGGTCGTCCAGCCGCGCCGAGGTCAGCGGGTCCAGGCCGGCCGAGGGCTCGTCCAGGCACAGCAGCGGCGGGTCCAGCATCAGCGCGCGGGCAATGGCCGCGCGCTTTCGCATGCCACCCGACAGCGCGGCCGGTTCGGCGTCGAAGGTGGCGGGGTCGTTCAAACCTGCCAGGGCGAGCTTGAAGCGGGCCTGGCGCTCGCGCTCGGCCTCGTCCAGCTCGGTGTACAGCTCCAGCGGCAGCATCATGTTTTCGCCGACGGTCATGCTGCTCCACAGCGCGCCGGCCTGGAAGGCCACGCCGATCTCGCGCCGCGGCGGATCGTCGCCGTGCACATCGCGTTCCTTGCCGCCGGCCGTCCACAGCACGCGGCCGGTCTGCGGCGTCTGCAGCCCGATCATGTGGCGCAGCAGTGTGCTCTTGCCGCAGCCGCTGGCGCCGACGATGGCGAGCACCTCACCCGCCTTGACCTCGAAGTTCAGGCCATGCTGCAACTCCTTGCCGCCGGCGTGCAGGCTGAGGTTCTCGACACGCATCAGGACCTCGCCCTTGTCCATCAGATGTCTAGCCTTTGGAAGATGACGGTCAGCGCCGAGGCAGCCACCACCATCCAGACGATGGCCTGCACGACCGCCGCCGTCGTCGCCTCGCCCACTGCCTGGGCGCTGCGACCGGCATTCAGCCCCTGGCGGCAGCCGGCCAGTGCCACCAGCACCGCATACACACTGCCCTTGAGCAGGCCGACGAAGAGGTCCCAGCCCTCCAGCGCCTCGCGCGTCGTCGCCAGGTAGGCCGCGGCCGGCACGTCGTAGAGCACGACGGCCACGCCGCAGCCCACGGCCAGGCCGGCGGCGCCAGCGCACAGCGTCAGCAGTGGGCCGGTCACCAGCAGGGCCAGCATGCGCGGCAGCACCAGGTGCTCGACCGGGTCCACGCCCAGCGTCGTCAGCGCGTCGATCTCCTCGCCGGCGCGCATGCTGCCGATCTGGGCCGCGAAGGCCGCACCCACGCGGCCGGCCAGCACGATGCCGACGACGAGGGCCGCGATCTCGCGCACCACGCCGACGGTGACGAGATTGGCGATGTAGCTCTGCGCGCCGAAGCGCTTCAGCTGCTCGGCGCCCATGTAGGCCACGATCAGCCCCACCAGCGAACTGACCAGCAGCACGATGGGCAGGCTGCGCGGGCCGGTCTGCTCGATCTGCCACAGCCAGTCGCTCATGCGCATAGCGCTCTTGCCCCGCGCCAGCCGGCCGACGGCGCCCAGCATGTCGCCGACGAAGACCAGGGTCTTGCGCCATTCGGGCTCCGCCTGAGGCTCGTCATCGGCGGCTGGTTTCTTCTTCTGCGCGGCCTCGGTCTTGGGCAGGCTGAGCGACAGCAGCGGCTGCAGGCCGCGCGGCAGGCCTGCCAGGTCCAGTTGCACGCCGCCTCGCGCCAGCGGTGCCAGCAGCTGCCACAGCGCGCCGGCCAGTGGTGGCTGCCAGTGCGACAGCGCCGAGCTGTCAAAGCCCAGCCGCGTGCCCGCCGCCACCGGCAACTCGGCGGGCGGTTTGGGCAGTGCCACATCGGCGCCGTCGCCCGCCAGTACCAGGCGCCACTGCGGGCCTTCGCCTTCCCAATGCGCCTTGCCCTCGCCGGTGCTTGCGGTGTCGGCGGGCGGAGGCAGTGAGGCAGCAGGGGTGGAGGACATGACGACCCATGCTCTGCCGCGCCGTCTTGCCAGTGGCCCGGACGCCGACTGCGCGCTTTGTAGGACGGCGCGCCGCCGCGACCGCCCTGTCGGCCTGCGCCGACAGGGCGAAGGCGGCCTGGATGACCGCGACCGCTGCGCTCGTCGCCGAAAGTTGTTCAACTGATCTTCTTCCGGAGCCCGCGATGAAATCCACCTCCAAAAGCCCGACCCAGGGCGACGGTCTGCAGGGCGAAGGCAATTACGACGCCGCGCGCCGCCACCGCGAGTCCGCCGAGAAGTTCGTGAAAAGCGGCGGTGTGGAACCAGCCGCCCGCGAGGCCGCGCCGCGCAGCATCGACGAGGCCCGCGAGATGCGCGACGCCGAGCAGGCTGGCAAGAGCCACGCCAGGCGATGAGCAAGACCATCAACCCCGACGCCGCTCGCCCCGAGGGCAAGCCGTCGCTGCCGCACGAGCGTGACCAGCAGAACTCGGCGACCAATGCCAAGCCCGACCCTCAGGTGGATCGTGCGGCGCGCGATCTGAAGCAGGGTCAGGTTGACACTGACCTGCGCGCTACGCCGGGGCTGGATGCCGATCGCCGCGGCGGCATGGTGAAGGGTGGCGAGCACGGCGCGGCCGACAGCAAACCACGGCCCAACCGCTGACGGTCCTGGGACGAATGGCGCCCTGGCCGGGGCGAAGCGCCGAGGCGCAGCCCCTGCCCGGGCTAACCTCGCGGCATGACCATCCTGCCGCGCCGCTGGCGCTTGCCTTATGTCGCCGTGCTGGCCATCATCGGCCTGCTGCTGAGCATCTCCGCGCTGCAGACCTACCGCCTTTCGGGCGGCACCCACCCCTGGGAGCCGTTCCTGTGGGAGTTCAGCTCGGTCAGCGTCATCGGCCTGCTGGCCCTGGGTGTGCATGCCTTGCTGGGCCAACTGCGGGGCCGGTCCTGGCAGCGCCAGCTGGCGGCGCATGCGGCCGCGATGCCCCTGTTCAGCCTGCTGCACATCGCCGGCATGTTCGGCCTGCGTTTTGCGGTCTACGGCCTCGCAGGCGTGGACTACCACCCAGACGATCTGGCCACGGTGCTTGTCTTTGAGGGTGGCAAGGACGCCGTCAGCTATCTCAGCTTCTGCCTGATCTCGCGCGGGGTCTGGATGGCCCAGGCGGCGGCCCTGCGCGCGCAGGAGCTGGACCGGGCTCGCCGCGAGCTCGCCGAGGTGAGGCTGGCCCGCCTGGCCGACCAGGTGCAGCCGCACTTCCTGTTCAATACGCTCAACCTCATCAGCTCGGTGATGTACGAGGACGTGCCGCGCGCCGACAAGCTGCTGTGCCAGCTCGCCGACCTGCTGCGCCAGACGCTGGCAGCCCAACAGCGCGCCGAGCACACGGTGGGCGAGGAGCTGGCGCTGGTGCAGCCCTTCCTCGCGCTGATGCAGGCCCGCTTCGGGCCGGAGCGGCTGGTCGTGCATATCGAGACCGACGAGGCGGCGAGCGCCTGCCGGCTGCCTGCTCTGCTGTTGTTGGCGCCGGTGGAGAACGCCGTCAAGCATGACGTGGCGCGGCATCGCGGCCGCGTCACGGTCAGCGTCGTCGCGAAGCGCGTCGGCGAGCGGCTGCATCTGAAGGTCAGCAACCATGGCGACACCCCTGTGCCCGATTCGCCGCCTGACCCTGATGGCGGCCTGGGGCTGCGCAATCTGCGGGAGCGGCTGGAAGCCCGCTATGCCGATGCTGCCAGCGTCAATTTCGGGCCCGACGGTGGCGGCATGTGCTTGACGTTGGAGCTGCCATGCGCGCGCTGATCGTCGACGACGAGCCCGCCGCGCGCGCCAAGCTGCGCCGCCTGCTGGCGGCCGAGACGGACGTGGCCGAGCTGATGGAGGCGCCCGACGCGCCGTCGGCCTTGGCCCTCGTGCGCTCGCTCGCCACGCCGCCCGACCTGGCGCTGCTCGACATCGAGATGCCCGGCGGCAACGGCGTGCAGCTGGCCGCCGCGCTGCGCGAGGCCGGTGTGCGCTGCATCATCTTCTCGACGGCGCACGCCGAGCACGCGCTGCAGGCCTTCGAGCTGGCGGCGCTGGACTATCTGCTCAAGCCCTACACGGCCGAGCGGCTGGCAGCGGCGCTGGCGCGCGTGCGCGAGTCGCTGGCGCGCCCCGCGGCGCCAGTGGGCGAGTGGTGGGTTGAAGGCGAGCGCATTGCGCTGGCCGAAGTGCAATGGATCTCGGCAGCCGACAACTACATCGAGCTGCACCTGCCCCCGCGCAGCCTGCTGGAGCGCGCCACGCTGGCCGATGCGCTGGGCCGCCCCGGCTGGGCCGCGCGCTTTGTACGCGTGCACCGCAGCCACGCGGTGAATCCGGTGCATGTGCGGCGCATCGAGCGCCTGTCCAGTGGCGAGGCCGTGCTGACGTTGAGTTGCGGCGGAACGCTGCGCGTGTCACGCGGCTACCGCGGGGTTCTGGACGCGATCGCCGGCTGACGGTCGATACGTGTGCTAACGAAGCAAGCCGCTGACCGGGTTAGCATCGTCGCCCAATCAAAAGGCCACAGGCCGGGGGGCGCGATGGGCAGGCGTGTGCGGTGGGCGTTGATGGCCTCTTGCCTGGTGCTGGCCGCCTGTGGCGGTGGCGGTGGCGGGGGGTCGAGCACGCCGGGCGACACGACCACGCCGGTGACCCCGTCCAACGACATCGGCGCCCACATGTCGATGTCCAGCGTGACCGTGGAGCGCGACCTTTACCGGCGCAACCAGGTCGAGAAGGTCGAGCTCGCGCTGCTGGTGGACCGTCCGCCCGCCGAGGGCTACTACTACCGCGTGACCTACACAAAAAAGGCCCTGAACTTCATTGGCGAATCACCGCGCACCGACTCGGGGCTGGATCTGCAGGTCGGGCTGTCGTCTCCCGGCGTGCTCGGTTTGGGCAGCTATGACGACACGATCACCGTCGAGGTCTGCATCGACTCGAAATGCGCCTCGCCCGCGCGCGGCAGCCCCTTCGTCGTGCCGGTCAAGCTCAAGGTGGGCTACTTCGCCGAACCCGAGGCCGGCCAACCGCCGCAGGTGCTGGCTGACGCCGTCACGCTGCCGCATGACGTCGTTGCCGCTGCCTACAGCGCGAGCCTGGATGCCGTCGTGTCCGTGTCCAAGGCGCCGGCCGCCGCGCTGAACCTGCGCTCGCTCGCCGATGGGCAGACGCGCAGCGTCGCGCTGGCCTCGGTGCCGACCTCGGTGGCGCTGTCGCCCGACGGCCGGCGCGCGGCAGTGGGGCATGACGGCGCCGTTTCATTCGTCGACCTCGTGCCGGCCACGCCGGGCGCGGCGATGGCGGTCAGCCGGTTTGCGGTCAGCGTGCCGGTCGGCGCCGTCGTGCTGGACGGCCAGGGCCGCATCTACGCCTTCGGCTCGGCGCCGACCTGGGCCTACTTGCATTGGGTGGACACGGCCAACGGCATCGACAAGACCGCCACGGCCAACATCTACAGCCCGGTGCGGCCGGTACTGCACGCCGCCGGTGACCGCATCTATTTCTCGACCCGGGACGTCTCGCCCAACGACATCTACAACGTCACGCTGGAAGCCACTGGCCCGCGTGATGCCGTCGATTCGCCCTATCACGGCGACTATGAAATCTGCGGCCAGGTGTGGACCTCGGCAACCAGCTCACGGCTGTACACCGCCTGCGGCAAGGTCTTCACGGCGTCCAGCGATCCAAGCCTGGACATGCGCTATGCCGGCTCCTTCGCGATGTCGGCGGCAACGTCAACGGCCAGCTTCGGCTATGCGGCGCTGTCCATCAGCGACAGCCTCGTGAGCAACCAGCTCGTGGTGCTGGAGCAGGACAAGTTCAATTGCGATCCTCGCCTGGACATGCTCTACGCCTGCTTCACACGGGTCGGCACCTTCAACGCGACCGACATGGCGTTGCAGGCACGTGCCTCGCTGGCGCCCGTCACCGTGGGCGCGGACCGCTTCGCGCAGGTCGGCCGCTATGTTTTCCATCGTGTCAACGGCAAGGCGGTGCTGCTGACCGAGCTGCGCGGCGCGCCCGACGCGGCGGCCAGCATCCGGCTCAGCAGCCTGCCCTGAGAGGCTGAGAGCCGTTGGCCCCTGGGGCGGCGCCACTCGCCCCAGCGCGCTGGCTCGCGCGCCGTGCCACCGCGAAGCTGGCGGCCATGAACACGAACCGCCTCCCCTTCCTTGACGGTCTGCGCGTTGCCGCCTTCGCCCTGCTGATCCCGTATCACGTGGGCATGTACTACGTGACCTGGGACTGGCATGTGAAGAGCCCCGCGGCCAGCGGCGCCCTCGAGCCCTTTATGCAGCTCAGCTCGCCGTGGCGACTGGGCCTGCTTTTCCTGATCGCCGGCGCGGCCTGCCAGGGGCTGTTCACCAAGCGCGGCGCCCTGGGCACGCTGAAGGACCGCTCGCTGCGCCTGCTGCTGCCGCTGCTCTTCGGCATGGCCGTCATCGTCACGCCGCAGGCCTATTTCGAGGTGCTGACCAAGGCGCCCCAGCTGCTGCCGGGCGACGGCGGTTACCTGGACTTCTGGCAGGCCTACCTGAAGGGCGGCAAATACTGCCGCGGCCAGGACTGCATGGACGTGCCGACCTGGAACCACCTGTGGTTCCTGCCCTATCTGTGGCTGTACGCGGTGCTGGGGGCGCTGCTGGCCCGTTTCATCCGTCTGCGCGGCGAGCTGCGGCTGCCCACCTGGGCCTGGCTGCTGCTTCCGGCAGTGCCACTGGCGCTGATGCGCATCTTCATCAAGCCGCGGTTCCCGATCGAGCACGACCTGGTGCATGACCTCTACAACCACCTGCAATACGGCTGGCTGTTTGCCATCGGCTGGGCCAGCCGCACGCCGTTGGCGCAGGGCTTCTGGGCGGCGGCATTGCGGTTGCGCTGGGTGGCCCTCGGCGTCTCGCTGGCGGGCTGGGCCGTGCTGATGGTCTTCAGCCAGCAGTACGCCGAGGCGACGCCGAGCGATGCCGTCCTGACCGCCGCCCGCACGCTGCGGGGCTCGCTGACCTGGTTTGCCATCGTCGCCGCGGGCGGATGGGCCCAGCGCGCCTTCACGAAGGAGTCGCCGCTGCTGCGCGAGGCGAGCAAGGCGGTGTTCTGCCTCTACATCCTGCACCAGAGCGTCATCGTCGTGCTGAGCCAGTGGCTCAAACCTCTGGCCCTGCCCTGGGGGCTGGAGGCGGTGCTGCTGATCGTGCTGACCTTTGCCATCAGCGGCGGCGCCTATCTCGTGCTGCGCCGCGTGCCGGGGCTGGCGTTGCTGGTCGGCATTCAGCGCACGCCGCGCAAGGCGCTGCCGTCCACGCCGCGCGTGATGGGGCAGTTGACGACGATGCCCGTCACGTCGAGCTCGACGTCGCCCGAGGCCTGAGCGTCCAGCACCGCCTCTTCGGAGCGCAACTCGCGCGGCGGCCTGGCCGGTTTCCAGCGCACCAGCACCAGCCGCCACAGGGGGCTGTAGTTCGGGTCGGGCTTGACCGCGCCCACGGCTGCCGGCCCGGAGGCGAAGACGCTGATCTGCGCGCCGTCGGCAAACTTGTAGACGCGCTCGGTCAGGGAGGCCGATCCCATGCCCACGGCGCCGGCCAGGCGCGGCACGTGGTGGATGCCCGCCTGCGCGGCCATCGTCCCGTCGGAGATGTCCGTCGTCACGTACTCGACGCGCTTGCCCTCGACCCATGCCTGCTGGCGCGGCAGCGTGATGCCGGAAGGCGAAGCGCAGGCGCCGAGCAGGACGAGCGCCAGCGAAGCCAGGCCGTGACGGAGAAGGGGGTGCGAGGTCATCAAGAGCAATCGCCGAGCCATTGCCAAGTCTTACACCCGCGAGGCCCCGTGGCTAGCGTACCGAAACCCCGCGCAGATGGCTGCTGCGCGTGTCCAGCACCGCGACTCGGCCGCGCGCATCGAACACCAACCAGCGGCCGCGGTGCTGGCGCATCTGCGGTTCGTCCTGCTCGGGCCAGCGCCAGCGCGCATGTACGAGGCCGCTGTGCCAGTGGGCCAGCTCCAGCAGGTCGTGTTCACCGTCGAAGCGGGACAGCACGAACCAGTCGCCACCGCCCTTCAGCACCTCGGCGCCGGACAGCACGATCTCTCCGCCCGCCGGTCCGCCGGGCGCGATCTCCCGGGCCCGTACACGGGTTTCCGTCTCGGTGCCGGACACGGTGATGAGATCGACCAGGCCGCGCCCGTGCACGAAGGCGCGGCCCAGCGTGTTGCCGTCGGTGGGCGGCACTTCCTCGCGGGACTGCAGGCGCCGGCCCTGCAGCAGATAGGTCCACTGCTGGGCGGGGATCTGCTCTGAAGGCGGCGCCAGCAGCCAGCGCTCGCGGACGTCGCCGCGGTCGATCTGCACGACGGGTCCGGGCAGGTCGGCGACGCGCCACAGCACGTCCCGCAGGCCGGGCGACTGCACGTCCAGCACCTCGACGCGGTTGCCGATGCCCACGCTCCAGCCGACGCCGTCGAAGCCATCGGCGAAGGTGTCGAAGCGGTGCAGGCCGAGGTCGCTCCAGCGGCCGCGCGCGAGCTCCAGCCGGCTGACGCGCCACACCACCTCGCGGCGGGCCAGGGCGAGGGCGATGCCACCGTCGTCTGCCGCGATGAGGCGCTGGGCCGGCACCGCGAAATGCGCCAGCCGCCGGCCCCGCGCGTCCAGGCGCACGACACCGCCTTCGCCCAGGGCCAGCAGCAGCTCGCCGTCGGCCAGCGGGATGGCATCGACGATGGCCTGCAGGCCCACCGGTGGCAGCTCGGCTTCGAGGGCTTGCTGGCGGCTCTCCAGCGGCCGCGCCGCCGGGTCGGCCGCCAGGGGAGGCAGGTCGGCCGACAGGGCCGCGTCGCCGGCCAGCGTGACGAGCTGGCGCAGTCTGGCGGTATCCAGCGGCAGCGGCCGCGGGCCGGCCTGGTCGGCCATCAGCGGGCCGACGATGAGGGCCGCCAGCCGGCGCGCGGCGGGCGTCGGCGGCGTCGGCAGCTGCAGCAATTCCTCGGCCAGCGCCCAGCGCTCGGCCTGCAGATCGGCGTCGCCTTGCAGGGCCTCGATCAAGGCGCTGCGTGTGGGCAGTGAGTCGGGCCAGACCTGGGCGCGCCAGGCCAGGGCCCGCACGCCCTGGCCACCGCCGGCGGCTTCGGCCACGTCCAGCCAGGGCGCGGCGCGGCCATGCTCGACCCTCAGCGGCCAGATCACCTGCACGGCCTCGAGCCAGCGGCCATTGGCGGTCAGGGCCTCGGCCCAGGCCAGGCGCAGCTGGGCGGCCGCCTGGGGCCAGCGCGCCTGCAGCAGGTCGACCGCGGCGGCAAAGGCGCCGTCGCGGCGCGCGACCAGCACGGCCTTCTTCCAGTCGCCCGCCAGCGCGTAAAGGCGCACGATCTGGGCCGGTGGCATGTCCCAGCGGAAGGCGAGTTCGGCCGCATCGGCGGCGCGCCCGTGGCGCTCCAGCAGGTCCAGGGCCTCCTGGCGCGACTTCAGCAGCTCGGCCAGCACGAAGACGGCCTCGTCGATGCGGCCGGCGGTTTCCAGCTGCTGGGCGCTGCGCCGGTAGAGGCTGCGCAGATGCGCCTCCAGGTCGGCGCCGAAGTCGACGGAGGTGGCGGCGCCACCGCGCTCGCCCAGGCGCAGGTCCTGGCGGGGCCCGAGGCGGCCGAAGGCCTGGCCCAGCGATTCACCCCCCAGCGGGATGGCGTGGCGCAGGGCCTCGTCCAGCCGCCCTTCGTCGAACATCGCCAGCATGCGGCGCATATAGGCCGCGTGCTGGGCGCCGAGCAGCCGGCTCAGGCCCGAAGTGATGGCCAGCCGCGCAGCCCATTCGCGCCAGCGCTGGGGCACGACCCGTGAGCGCGTCAGGCGCTGGCGCAGGCCGGGCGCGGTCGCCTTCGCCGCCGAGGGCAACGGCCGCGATGGCGCCGCGCCTTCGTCGGAGTCCCGCCAGCCTCGCCGGGCGAAGTAGAGAAGGGGAAGCAGCCACCAGAGCCGTGGCGTGAGACTGGTCTCGCTGCCGAACAGCAAGGCCAGGACGAGGATGACGAGCCCGATGGCGAGAGCGACCAGCAGCAGCTTGCCGAGGCGGGCGCCGATGGCCGGCTGCGCCGCCGAGCGCCCGGACGACGAGGCCGCACGCGCCGGCGCATCGCGCAGCGCCTGCAGCAGGCGGCGCGCCTCGGGCGAGGGCTCGCGCGGGATGCCCGGGCCGAGGATGTCGTGCAGCTCCTTGGGCTGGGCAACGAGCTCGCGCGGCGGCTCTGGCAGCCGCAGGTCCAGGGGCTGCAGCAGCGGCACGTCGACCTGCAGCCAGGTCGACGGATCGACCGCTTCGGCCGCGGCGAGCTGCAGCGGGCGCAGGCGGCCGCCCTCGGCCAACCAGACATCGGCCGTGGCGCGGCCGGCCAGTGCCGCGGGCTCGATGGCCGCGCTGCACAGCGCGCCGGCCACGCGGCGCAGCGGCCAGGCCGACAGCCGGTCGCAGTCCATGGCCCGCGGCTGGGGCAGGCAGAGCAGGTCGCCCTCGGCAAAGCGGTGCAGGCTGGCGCCAGCGGTCCAGGCGGCCAGCATGTCCCGCTGTCGCGCGGCTTCGCCCTGCCAGCCGGCGGGCCACCACAGCGCGGCCACCGGGTGGTGACCAAGCAGCGTCGGGTGGCTGACCTCGGCGCTGCGGATGTCCAGGGCCTCAGTCATCTTGGCCCTCCGCCGCTTCGCCGCCGGCGTCCTGCACCGTCATCAGGCGGCCGCCGTCGGACGACAGCACGATCAGTTCACGGGCCTGGGTCAGCACGGCGACGCGACCGGTGTGGGGGCAGACGGTGCATTGCGTGATCGGTGTCGTGCTGTTGAACAGGTTGCGCCGGCCTTCGCGCGTCTGCAGCCGCAGCATGCCGCGGCCGGCGCTGAGGAAGACCAGGCTGGCCGCGCCTGCCTTGGCGTGGAAGACGCCGACGGCCTGCTCGCCGGGCTGCAGCACGACCTCGCGCTCATCTGCACCGCCCTCGGCATCCAGGGCGAGCTCGGGTCGGGCCGCCGCGAACAGCCGCCAGCTCTCATGCGGCGCCTTCTGCTGCCGCACCGCGAGTGCCCCCAGGCGCGCCTGGCCGCCGGGCAGGGCCTGCAGCGCGAAGAACACCGCGGCCTGGGATTCGTCGACCTTGCACAGGCGGCGGCGCAGCGGGGTCTCATCGCCGTCCTTGTCCAGCTCGCGCAGCCAGACGCCATTGCCCCAGAACACCGCGTAGGCGAGGCGCTCATGGTCCAGGTTGACCATGCCGATCACCTGCTTGTCGATCTCGTGAACCGGCGCCAGCGAAGGCGTCCAGGCCAGCAGGCGGTTGCGGCGGTCGATGACGCAGACCAGCCGCTCGGCGCCGGCGCCCAGCAGGCTCAGTGGCATCCAGCGGCCGGCCGACACGGCGGGTTCGAAATCCTCCCGCGACGGCCGGGGCCGTGCGGCGAAGCGGTCGACCTGCCAGAAGTAGAGCTGCTCGTCGTCGAGTGCCAGGCCGAAGGACTGGCCCTTGTGCAATTGCGCGGCGACCAGGGGCCGTGCCGACGACCATTCCTGCCGCCGCCAGCTGACGCGGCCGCCCTGGCCGGGCGCCGGCATCTTGAGCACCAGCATGGCGTGGCCGGTCAGTGCCCGCACGGCGACATGGCTGCCAAAGCGGGAAAACAGCGGCGCGCGGTTCAGTGCCATGCGCAACTTCGCGTCGGCCTTGACGGGCCGTGGGGCGGCGGCCGCCTCGACCTCGAAGCGACCGCGCAGCAACCGGGTGGTCACGTCGTCGGCGGGTAGCGGCAGGCGCGCCCGTCGTGTGGTGCTGGACGCGACCAGCTCGGCCTCCAGTGCGTCGCCGGCCAGCGTCGGGCGCAGCACGAGGCGGCGCTCCCGGCGCGCCGGCGCGGCACCCGCGGCGCCCACCCACCAGACCTCGGCATCGACATCGCCCTGCTCCAGCAGCGCGGCCTTCCAGGCGGCCTCCTGCGCCGCGCCGCCGGCTGCGAGGCAGCGGCCGTTCAGCAGTTGCAGCAGTCTTTGCGGCGCGTCGGCTTCGTGCAGCTGGCCCGGCTGATGCAGCAGGCCCCAACGCAGCGTGCCGCCGAGATCGACCGCGCGGCGGGCCAGCAGCACCCAGGCCGCCAGCTGCGCCAGGCGCGGCGCGCCGAGCTGGCGCGGGCCGGCGTCGAAGATGGCCACGACGATGCGCTCCGACGGGATGGCGCGCAGCTGCGGGGCCAGGAAGAGATGTTCGGCCGCCGCGGCCCGGCGCAGGAACTCGTCCGGGATCTCGTCGGCCAGCAGCCATTCGCTGGTCAGCAGCCGCTCGTAGGTGCCACGCAGGCGCAGGTCGCCCAGGCCGTCGGGCTCGGTCGCGACGCGGCCGGTGTTGGCCGATGCGGGACCGGCCAGCTCCGCCAGCCGGCGCACCAGCTGGCCCAGGGCGTCGGCCAGCAGGGGCTCGAACCAGCCCAGCCAGGGTCGCCAGGGCTGCAGCGGGGCAGGGAGTTCCGTTGGGGCGTTCATGCAGGCTTCAGGGCCGCGCAGCGCTGCAGCACGGCATCGCTGGCGGCCTGCGGCGCGTCCAGTGGCAGGGCGACGGTCGGATCTGGCCACAGCAGCAGCGGCTGCCGGCCATGGTGGCGGCGCAGCGCGCGGTCGACGAGGTCATGGGCGAGATCGGGCTCGGCATGCGTGGGCAGCCACAGCGAAGGCGCCTGCGGGCTGGGTGCGGCATAGCGGATGCCGTCCACCCAGGGCAGCGCGTCGGCCGTGCCGAGCACGACCAGCCAGCCCGGCGCGGCGACCATTTGCAATGACTCCCGCTCGCTGGCCAGCTGCCGCGACAGGCGCTCGAGCAGGCTGGCCGCGACGGCGCCGCGCGCGACGGCCGCCCGCGGTGCGAGGGCCTGCTCCAC